>NZ_JBFAQX010000044.1:0-25648 GCF_040678995.1 Amycolatopsis sp. NPDC049253
GCCTTCAACGAGAAACTCAAGGAATGGGAGGACTACTACAACTTCCACCGCCCTCACGGCGGCCTCGCCGGCCAGACCCCGTATGAGAGGCTGCTCCAGAAGACCCAACCCCACGCCCAACCTGTCAACCACCAACGACAGCAGCACAGCTAGCGGCGGGCCGTGACCGCGCGCACGTCCCAGATCCACACCCCGTCCACGAACTGCGCGGGCTTGCGCAGCAGCAGCTCGACGGTGGCGCGGTACGCGTCGGCGTGCTCGCGTGGGATGAGGACGAGCACGCTGGCGTTCCAGTAGCGCAGGTCCTTGATCGCCTGGTCGCGGTCGGCGTCGGTGACGGGCTGGACTTCGCCCGAGTCGCGGACGCGGTCGAGGAGGGTGGACGTGGGGACCTGGTAGGAGCCGTAGCGGCCGCGTTTGTCGTCCGGCCCGCTCGGGCCCACGAAGTAGCCTTCGGGCATCGCGTAGGCCAGCCCGGCGTCCATCTGCCAGTGCAGCGGCTCCGACTCGCCCGAGCCGGGCAGCGGGACGGGCACCACGGTGCCACCGGGGGCGACGTACGTGCGCCAGGTGCCGTCGGCGAAGAAGGCCGGCGTCGGCGGGCGGTCCTTGACCAGCAGCTGCGTCGGCGCGATCGGGAGAAGCACGGCGATCACCGCGCCCACCCAGAGCAGGCGCAGCGGCAGCCGGTGCCGGCCCTCTTCCGGGTCCGGCAGGGTCTCGGCCGTGGCGAACACGCGCTCGGTGGCGATCGCCAGCAGGGCGCCGATCGCGGGCACGCACGCCATCGCCAGGCGTGACTCCAGCAGCGACTCGAACAGCGGCAGGTCCGCCAGCAGCTTCCACGGCCCGGCCACGCCGGTGTCCACGTGCACCGCCATGAGCTCGACGCCCATCGACAGCCAGGCCATGAGGAACATCGCGATCGCGAGCGAGCGCGCGACGGCCTCGCGCCACAGCCAGATCGTGACCACGACCATCAGCGCGATGAGCGGCCAGCCGAAGAACGCGTTCTCCTCGGTGCGGTTGATCGACACGTCGGCGGCGGCGTCCGGCTGGCCGGCGATCGACTGCGTGGCGAACCGCGTGAACGCGGCGAGGTCGTTGCCGACCGGGCCGTGTTCCAGGCCGGAGTAGCTCTGCGGGCCGAAGAACTGCCACCACAGCGGGAAAACGACCAGCACGCCGGTGATCACCACGGCCAGCCCGCCGCCGAGCAGCAGCGGCCGCACCATCGCCTTGATCTCCCGCGGGCGCGACGCGAGGTAGGCGACGGCGAAGATCACGAAGCCCAGCGCGAAGATCAGCAGCGGCTCTTCGCCGAGGAAGATCTGGTACGCGGTCAGCACGCCGAGCCAGATCCCGTTGCGCACGAGCTTGCGGCCCTGCGCCAGGTGGATCACCTTGAGCGCCAGGAAGGGCAGCACGAACCACGCGACGAAGTTCGGGTGCGCGTTGCCGTGCGAGATCATCGACGGCGCGAACCCGGCCACCGCGCCGCCGATCGCCGCCGCCGCGCGGTGCCGGACGAGGTGGCGCGAGAACACCCAGTACCAGGCGGCCGCGGTCCCGGCGAGGCTGCCGGTGAGCGCGATGGCCCACGTGACCGTGGGGCCGAAGGCGAGCGTGATCGGCGTGAGCGGGATCCCGACGCCGAGCATGGCCGTGTTGGCCATCATGTTCACGCCGAGCGGATAGTTCTGCAGGTCCGAGTTGAGCGGGTTCTGCAGGTGCAGCACGGATTTCGCGGTGACGTCGAAGAACCACTCCCACAGGTTCTGGTCCGACGCGCTGTTCCACAGGTAGCCCGTGCCCAGATCGCTCCAGAGGCCGCCGTACAGGATGAAGGCGAACGCGAGGAAGGCCGCCACGATGCCGGCGTCGGCCCACGAAGGGCGCAGCTTCGGCGTGGCGGCGGGCGCGGACGGCCCGGGAACGGCGGGGATCAGCTCGGTCCTCGCTTCCGGTTGGAAAAGACTCACTACGGGCGCACCACCCGCGCGAAGAAGTACACCGCGCCGGTGCCGGCGTGCCGGACGAGCAGGAGGAACGGCCGGTCCACCGCGACTTCGAGCGGCTCGGCCGTGGACAGGGACATCGTGCGCATCTGGATCGCCGTGGCGGCCGCGCCTTCGAGGCCCTGCTCGTCGAGGCGCAGCACGGCCTGGTGCACCACGCTGTCGACCCAGAGCGGGCGCGTGGCGGTGAGGCCGGTGAGGTCCGCGTCCTGGGTGAACACCTCGTGCACGCCCAGGGCGTGCAGGGCGCCGTCGAGGTCCGTGCGCACGTCGAGCTTGATCTTGGGCAGCGAGAGGCGCACCTTGCGGCGTTTCGGGCTGTCGAGAAGCTGCTTGAGATTCTGGGTGCCTAGCTCGGCTTCGGCGGGTGCGAGGTCGCCGTCCGGGAGCAGGACGACGGCTTCGACACCGCCTTGCGCGGGAAGGCTCACGACCTGCCAGCCGTCGGCCCGGTGGTACCCGACCGTCTCTTCGAGGTGCATGGTCGGCACCCGGCGGGTGGCTCCGGGGCTGTGGAAGTCCGCGGGCGCCGTGGCGCCGTCGGGGAACGGGTGGCGCCAGGCGGTCTTGAGGTAGAGCGCGTTGACGAGGCTGGCGCGGGTGTCGGCGCTGATCGTGCCCGAGGGCAGCAGCTCCGGGATCAGGCCGTGGGTGATGCGGTCCACGTCGGTGTTGATCAGCCCGCGTGCGGCTTCGGGGTCCGTGGTGAAGGGCGCGGTCTCGGCCTTGCCGCCGGGCCAGGTCACGAGCTCTTCGAGGAAGACGTTCTCGACCGTGATGGCATCGGACGCCCACAGTGTGTTGGCGACGGCCAGCTGGGCTTCGTCGCCGAGCGCCGCGGCGTCGCGCAGCACCGCGGCGTGCGCGTCGAGGTCGGCTTCGCTGGTGGCCAGGAGCTCGCGCAGCTCCTCGGCGGTCCGCCCGCGCGCGGCCCGGGCCGCCAGGCCCAGCGCGCTGGCCGCGGAGTACGGCGAAAAACACGCGTCGCCCCCACCCGCCGCAGCGGTGCGTCCCAGGGCGAGCGTGAAGTCCAAGTGGCTGTCCACGGCCATGCGGCGACCGTACCCGACCGGGTGGTTCCGGCGGCACCGAACCGATCAGCCGGAGCCTCGTCTCCCCCCGATTCTCGCCTCCGGCCGGTCCCGAGTGGGGTGGCGACCGGTCAGACGTGCCGGCCCACGTGCCAGCGGTGCCATTCGTGGGCTTGCGCGTCGGTGAGCGAGGCGACCTGGTCGACCACCACCCGCAGGCGCGCGGCGTCGTCGGCGGCCGCGTGCCACGGGGGCACGAAGAGCGGGTCCAGGGACTCCGGAGCGCGGCGCAGGAGGGCGGCGACCAGCTGCGCGATGAGCTCGCGCTGGCCGTCCTGCATGGCGAGGCGACGGCGGTCGCTCATGACGTAGCGCAGGGCCAGCGCCTTGAGCAGCGCGACCTCCGCCGCGACCTGGTCCGGGACGGCGAGGCGGGCGCCGTAGCGCAGCAGGGGGCCTTCGCCGTAGACGCTGCGGGTGCCGGTGACCGCGGCGGACGCGAAGCGGCCCACGAGCTCGCTCGTCAGCTGCTTCAGCGCCACCTGCGCGCGTAGCGAGCCGTCCGGGGCCGTGCGGACGAGGGCGGCCACCACGGGCAGGTCGAGCAGCTCCTTGGCCGCGCCCTCCAAAGTGGACGCCGACAGCGTGGAGAAGTGCCGTGCGGCGGCCTCCGCGACGGCCGCGCGTTCGTCCGGATCGGCCAGCACGCCGAGCGAGATGCGCCCCGCCAGCACGCCGTCTTCGACGTCGTGGACGGAGTAGGCCACGTCGTCGGACCAGTCCATGATCTGGGCCTCGAGGCACCGCCGCTCGCCCGGCGCTCGGGAGCGCACCCACTCGAACACCGGCACGTCGTCGGCATACACGCCGTACTTCTGCTGCCCCGGCCGGCGCCGCCACGGATACTTCGTGGTCGCGTCGAGGCAGGCGCGCGTGAGGTTCAGGCCCGCCGCCGCGCCGGCGTCGTCGAGGGACTTCGGTTCGAGGCGCGTGAGGATGCGCAACGTCTGCGCGTTGCCCTCGAACCCGCCGCACGCCTGGGCGACGTCGTCGAGCGCCTGCTCGCCGTTGTGCCCGAACGGCGGGTGCCCGATGTCGTGCGCGAGCCCCGCCGTGTCGACGAGGTCCGGGTCGGCGCCCAGCTCCTCGGCGATGCCGCGCCCGATCTGCGCGACCTCCAGCGAGTGCGTGAGCCGCGTGCGCGGCACGCCGCTGACCTCGGCCCCTTCGCCGGGGCCGACCACCTGCGTCTTGCCCGCCAGCCGGCGCAGCGCGGCCGAGTGCAGCACCCGGGCGCGGTCGCGCGCGAAGTCGCTGCGCCCGTCGGGCCGCGCGCCGGCCAGCGCCGCGCCCTTGGGCGCCTCGGCCAGCACCCGGGCGCGGTCGTACTCGGAGTACCCGTCGCTCACCCGGTCAGCTTAGGCGCGGCCACCGACAATTCCCCGCGGAAGTTCAGCCCATGAAGGTGTCGAACAGCTCGTCGGCCGGCGATTTCGTGAGCTCGTAGAACAGCAGCGCGCCCGTCTCGCGGAAGATGTAGCGGACCTGCGTCACGCGCTCCTGCACGATCGGGCCGCTGTGCGTCGGCGCGGTCCACGCGTCGAGACCGAGGTCCGACGCCATCGTCCGCGCGCGGTAGGAGTGCCACGGGTCGCTCACGAGCACCGCCGTGTGCCAGCCGCGTGCCTGCACCTGGTCGGCCACGGCCCGCAGGCTCCGCAGCGTGTCGCTGCCCTCGCCGACCGCCAGCGTCGCCGACGCGGGCACGCCGTGCTGCGTCAGCCACCGCGCGCCGGCCGCGGCCTCGGTGAAGTTGTCGGCCGCTTTCTTGCCCCCGGCGGTCACCACGGTCTTCGCGACGCCCGCGTCGTAGAGCTGGCGCGCCTTCTCCAGCCGCGCCGTGAAGATGTCCGACGGCTTGCCGTTGTACTGCGCGGCCCCCAGCACCACGATCACGTCGGCCGGCGTGCGGTCGTTCTCGCGCGCGACCTGCCACACGCGAAACGCCGTGCCGCCGACGACGGCGAGCACCACGAGCACCGCGCCGAACGCGGAGCGGCGCAGCCAGTTCGCCCACGTGGGTGGTGTCCTCATGCCCGCCATCTTTTCAGAGCCGCACGCGATTCCGGCGCGGGCACCCCGGCGTCAGAGCCAGCCGCGTTCCTCCGCCAGCCGCACGGCCTCGGCGCGCGTGCGGGCGCCCGTCTTGCCGATCGCCGCCGAAAGGTGGTTGCGCACAGTGCCTTCCGAAAGGAACAGCGCTTTCGCGATGTCCGCGACCGTGCTGCCGTCGCGCGCGGTCGAGAGCACGTCGCGCTCCCGCCCGGTGAGCGGGCTCGCGCCGGTCGCCAGCGATTCGGCCGCCAGCGCGGGATCCACCACCCGCAGTCCACTGTGGACGCGCCGGACGGCCTCCACGAGCTGCTCGGGCGGCGCGTCCTTCACCACGAACCCCGCGGCGCCCGCGGCCATCGCGCGCGCCAGGTACCCGGGCCGGCCGAAGGTCGTGCAGATGATCACACGGCACGAGGGCAACGCGGTGTGCAGTTCCGCGGCCGCGGCGAGGCCGTCCTTGCCGGGCATCTGCACGTCGAGCAGCGCGACGTCCGGCGCCGACTCCTTCGCCGCGGCCAGCACCTCGTCCCCCGAGCCGACCTGCGCCACGACCTCGATGTCGGCCTCCAGACCCAGGACGGTCGCCAGGGCTCCCCGCACCATCGCCTGGTCGTCGGCCAGCAGAACGCGGATCACGCAAGTCCTCCCGCGGGTTCGGCGCGCACGGCCTGGACGGCCGGCGGCTCCGGTTCCGGAACCTCCGCCCGGACCACCCATCCTCCCCCGGGCCGCGGCCCGCTGCGCAGCGTCCCCCCGGCGCCGCCGACGCGTTCGGTGAGCCCGCGCAGGCCGTTGCCCTGCGCCGCTTCGGCCCCGGCGCCGTCGTCTTCCACCTCGAGCCAGTCGCGCCCGAACCGCACGCTGACGCGCTTGGCCCCGGAGTGGCGCAACACGTTGGTGACGGCTTCGCGCAGCACGTACCCGAAGGTGCTCTGCAGCTGCGGCACCACGTTGTCCACCGCGTAGGGCAGGTCCGCCTCGATCTCCGCCGCCCGCAGCGCCGCGCGCGCCCCGGCGAGTTCCGCGGCCAGCGACACCTCGCGGTACTCCGACACGGTCAGCCGCACGTCCGACAGCGCGCTGCGGGTCAGCCCCTCGACCTCGCGGATCTCCTCGACCGCTCGCCCGACGTCGCCGGAGCTCTCCAGCACCCGCCGCGCCAGACCGGCCTTCACGGTGATCGTGGTGAGGCTGTGACCCAGCAGGTCGTGCAGGTCGCGGGCCACGCGCTGGCGCTCGTTGGCCACGGCGAGCGTGGCGATCTCCTTGTTCGCCACCTCCAGCCGGCGGATCGCCCGGATGAGGTTGGCCATGAAGAACATCGCCAGCGTGATCGAGGCGACGGAGATGAGGTCGCCGCCGTCGGCGTCCATCTTGCCCCCGGCCAGCAGCACGATCGCCACGGCGCCGAACGCGAGCGCGTCGAGGATCGCCGCCCAGCCGGCCGGGAAGAGGAACGCGAGCGTGGCGGTGGCGTAGAGCAGGATGTACGGGCTGACGTCGGTGAGCAGCGTCGACAGCAGGCCCAGCGCCAGCATCGCGCAGCCGAAGACGAGCTTGATCCTGGTCGGTTTGCCGAACACCACGGGGAAGATCACGTAGCAGGCGCCGTAGCCGTAGAACAGCACGCCCATCAGCACCCGCGCCCACAGCGGGTCGGAGTTCTCGACCAGCCCGTGCGTGGCCGGGATCAGGAACGGCAGCAGGAAGAGCACCGCGAAGATCGGCCAGCCGATCTTGTTGGGCCCGCCCCGGTGCCCGACCATCGGGTCGTCCCACCAGGAGGCCCGGTCGTTCAACGCGAACCTGAACCGGGTGGCCGCGATCGACGCGGGCTCTTCGTTCGTGCGCTGCACCGTTCGCCCCTCCCGTCCCGGTCAGACCCGGGCGCTGTCCTTACGGTATCGCCTGGTCACGAGCGCCCCGAGCACCACAGTCCAGCCCGCCAGCACCGCGATCGCGGTCGGGAAGCTCACGAGCAGCTCGTTGGTCACGGCCGGGCGCACCAGCCCGATCAGCCAGTAGGTGGGCAGCAGCTGCGACACGTCCTGCATCCACGCCGGCATGCCCTCCAGCGGGATCCACAGGCCGCCGAGGAAGCCCATGCCCAGCATCACGATCATGGAGATCGGCTGCATCGACTCGGGCGTCGCGATCTGGCCGATCAGCAGGCCCAGCAGCACGAGCGGGATGGTGCCGAGCCACAGGCCCGCGATCACGCGCAGCCAGCCGGCCCCGTCGAGGTGCACGCCTTCGACGAGGATCGCCACGAGCGGCACCAGCAGCAACGCGGGCAGGCCCACGAGCATGCCGGACACGGCCTTGCCGCCGAGGTACGACGCCCCCGAGAGCGGGGTCAGCCGCAGCTGCCGCTGCCAGCCACTGGCGCGTTCGAGGGCCAGGCGCGTGCCGTTGGTGGTCGCCGCGGCGAAGAGGCCGAAGGCCATCATGTTGACCATCACCACGGCCACCACGGCGGCGTGGTCCGGGGCGCTCGCCTTCGTGAAGACGTTGGCCTGCAACAGGAACATCACCACGGGGAAGGCGACGACGAAGATGAGGAACCGCATCGAGCGGAACAGCCGGCGGATCTCGACGGCGAGGTAGGACGGGTTCATCGGGCTGCTCCCGGTTCGGTGTTCTCTTCGGAGGTCAGGGAAAGGAACGCGCCTTCGAGGCCGACGGCGCCGATCTCGATGTCGTGCACCGCCGGCACGGCGGCCATCAGCGCGCGCAGCGTGGCGTCCGACTCGCTGCTGGAGATCGCGACACGCTCGCCGCGCAGCTCGAAGTCGGTCACCGCGGGCAGCGTCGCCACGAGCCGCTCGGTCTCCTCGCCGGCGCCGGGCAGCACGGCCCGGATCGTGCGACCGCCGGCGAGCGCGCGTACCTGCGCGACGGACCCGTCGGCGACCACGCGCCCGGCCCGCATGAGGACCACGCGGTCGGCGAACTCCTCGGCCTCTTCCAGGTAGTGCGTCGCGAACAGGACGGTGCGGCCACTGTCGGTGAAGGAGTACATGGACTTCCAGAACTCGCGCCGCGTGCCCACGTCCATCGCGGCCGTCGGCTCGTCGAGCACCAGCAGGTCGGGGTCCGAAACCAGCGCGACGGCGAAGCGCACGCGCTGCTTCTGGCCGCCGGAGAGCTTGTTGGCCCGCCGGTCGGCGATGTCCTCGATGCCCGCGCGCTGCAGCGCCTGGTCGAGCGGCATCGGCGTGCGGTGCAGCTTCGCGACCATGCGCACGGTCTCGCGCACGGTCAGGTCCTCCAGCAGGGCACCGCCCTGCAGCATCGCCCCGATCATCCCCGCGCGCACCGCGTCGCCCGGTGTCTTGCCGAACACCGTGACCTCGCCCGCGTCGGGCTTGCTGAGCCCCAGGATCATGTCGACGGTGGTGGACTTGCCCGCGCCGTTCGGCCCGAGCAGCGCCACCACCTCACCCGGCGCGATCGTCAGCTCGACACCGTCGACGGCCCGCACCTGGCCGTAGTGCTTCTTCAACCCGCTCAACCGGACGGCGGCCCCCGCCGCGACGTCCCGCGCCCCGCGCGTGGCCTGTGTGGTTTCCATGCCCTGAAGACTGCCGGGATTCCGGCGTCGGTCCGCAGGCCGAGCGTCACGTCGTGACCGTGACAGGTGTCAGGGGTCGCGGCCCCGCGAAAACGCAGCGGCCCTCCCCCGGGATCCGGGGAAGGGCCGCGTACGGAAAAACTCAGCAGCCGAGCAGGCGGGGCGCCAGGTAGTCCACGACCTTGTCGATCGCGATGCGTTCCTGGGTCATGCTGTCGCGTTCGCGGACCGTGACGGCCTGGTCCTCGAGCGAGTCGAAGTCCACGGTGACGCAGTACGGGGTGCCGATCTCGTCCTGGCGGCGGTAGCGGCGGCCGATGGCCTGCGCGTCGTCGAAGTCGACGTTCCAGTGCTTGCGCAGGGTCGCGGCGAGGTCGCGGGCCTTGGGCGAGAGGTCGGCGTTGCGCGAGAGCGGCAGCACGGCGGCCTTGAACGGCGCGAGCCGCGGGTCGAGGTGCAGCACGGTGCGCTTGTCAGTGCCGCCCTTGGCGTTCGGCACCTCTTCCTCGTCGTAGGAGTCCACGAGGAACGCCATCATCGAACGGCCGACGCCGGCCGCCGGCTCGATGACGAACGGACGGTAGCGCTGGCCCGAGGCCTGGTCGAAGAACGACAGGTCCACACCCGAGTGGTTCGAGTGCGTGGTGAGGTCGAAGTCGGTGCGGTTCGCGATGCCCTCGAGCTCACCCCACTCCTGGCCCGCGTTGAAGTCGAACCGGTACTCGATGTCGACGGTGCGCTTCGCGTAGTGCGAGAGCTTTTCCTTGGGGTGCTCGAAGTGGCGCAGGTTCTCCGGCTTGATGCCGAGGTCGGTGTACCACTTGGTGCGCTCGTCGATCCAGTACTGGTGCCAGTGCTCGTCCTCGCCCGGCTCGACGAAGAACTCCATCTCCATCTGCTCGAACTCGCGCGTGCGGAAGATGAAGTTGCCCGGCGTGATCTCGTTGCGGAACGACTTGCCGACCTGGCCGATGCCGAACGGCGGCTTCTTGCGCGAAGCCGTCTGCACGTTGAGGAAGTTCACGAAGATGCCCTGCGCGGTCTCCGGGCGGAGGTAGTGCAGGCCTTCTTCGCTCTCGACCGGGCCGAGGTAGGTCTTGAGCATCATGTTGAAGTCGCGCGGCGCGGTGTACTTGCCGCGCGTGCCGCAGTTGGGGCACGGCACGTCGGACAGGTCGTCCTCCGACGTCTTCTTGCCGGTGCGGCCTTCGTAGTCCTCCGCGAGCTGGTCGGCGCGGAAGCGCTTGTGGCAGTGGAGGCACTCGATCAGCGGGTCGGTGAACACGTTCACGTGGCCCGAGGCGACCCAGACCTGACGCGGCAGGATCACGGACGAGTCGAGACCGACCACGTCTTCCCGGCCCTGCACCATGGTCTTCCACCACTGGCGCTTGATGTTGTCCTTCAGCTCCACGCCGAGAGGCCCGTAGTCCCACGCCGACCTGGTGCCGCCGTAGATCTCTCCCGACGGGAAGACGAAGCCACGGCGCTTGCACAGACTGACGACGGTTTCGATGGTGTTGGCGGGCACTCCACGCTCCGGACGCATGCGGGGACGGTTGGACTAGGAGGTTCAGCGTATCCGGCCGCCCCCGCGGTGCTTCCGGCGAGGTGAGCAGGGCTCAGGGCCGGCCCGTCAGCGACGCCGTCACGACCCGGTTGTCGTCGTAGCCCTCGGTGCCGCCGACGTAGTCGCCGCCGCAGGTGACGAGCACCAGTTTGTGGGGCCCGTCCGGGGAAAACAGCTTCGCGGACTCCGCGGCCAGCCCGGACTTGCGGATCGTGCGGACCTCGTCGACGCGGTAGCTCCACCGGCCGCCCGAGGTGTCGGTGACGGTCACCGTCTGGCCCTGCTCGACCTGCCACAGCTGGTCGAACGGCCCGGTGCGGCCCTTCCAGTTCACGTGGCCGGAGAAGAGCGTGACGCCCTGGTCGGCGCCGAGACCCGAGCCCCACCACGCGGCCTCGGCGAGGCTCTGCGGGATCACCAGCGCGCCGTCGTCACCCACCGGTTCCTGCACGAGCTTCGCCGTTCCCCCGCCGGGCAGCAGCACGGTGCCGGGTGTCCGGCCGGGGTCGGCTTGCTTGCGCGCCGCACCCGCTCCCACCGCCGGTACCGGTACCGAGGCCGCTCCGCCGGCGAGACCGGGTTCATCCTTTCCCGTGAAGATCAGGAGGGCGGCGACGAGCGCCGCCACCACCACCACGGCCCCGACGGCGGCCAGCACCCACTTGGTCCTCGCGGGCCGGTCCTGTGTCCCTTGCATCGTGCTCCCTGCTCCGGTGTGTCGTGCGCAGGAAGACATGCCGCGGGACGCGGCCGGGGTTGCACCCGATCGCGCTCAGTCCGGGCGCGAGACCAGGTTCGCCGTGACGATGCGGTTCTCGTCGTAGCCCTCGGTGCCGCCGACGTAGTCGCCGCCGCACGTCACGAGCACCAGCCGGTGCGGCCCGGTCTGCGCGAACCACTGCGGCGCCTGCGCCGGGAGCTGCTCCTTGCGCACGGTCGCCGCGCCGGTCACGCGGTAGAGCCAGCGCCCGCCCGAGGAGTCGACGATGCTCACGTTGTCGCCCGTGCGCACGCGCCACAGGTCGTCGAACGGTCCCTTGGTGCCGGCCCAGTTCACGTGACCGGACAGCACGGCCGCGCCCTGCTTCGCGCCGAGGCGCGCGCCCCACCAGGCGGCGTCGCCGAGGCCACGCGGGATCGGCAGGATCCCGTCGCGCGTCACCTCGGTGCGCACGAGCCGGGCCTCGGACCCGTCGGGCAACCGGACACTGCCGGGGCGCTGCACGCCCACGGCGGCGCCGTCCGCGGGCAGCTCGGCGGGCGCGCCGTCCTCGCCCGGCAGCGAGCCGGGCGGGGGTTCGGCCGCGGCGGCGGGCACGGGCGCGGGCCCCCAGGTCAGCACGACCACGCCCGCGGCCAGCGCGAGCACGGCGACGACCGCCGACACGACGGCCAGCGCGGTGCGCAGCACGGGGACCTACTCGCCGCGCGAGCGCGCCGCGCGCCGGCGGCCCAGCCCGATCGCGAGCCCGCCGAACACCAGCCCGGCGACCAGCAGGCCGAGGCCGAGCGGCAGCCGGTAGTCGCTCGACGGAGCAGCGGCGGTCGTGCCGAGGTAACCCGCCGGGACCTCGGTGGGCACCGGCGGCTGCGTCGCCGTGGCACCGTTGCCACTGCCGCCCGACACGGCCACGAAGTTCTTCGGGATCGAGCAGCTCACGCCGCCGAGCACCAGCGTGGTGCTCACGTCCGGCAGCACCTCGCCCGACTCGTCGCGCACGTGGGTGGTCACGTCGACGCGCCACCCGGCCTGCGCCGTGACGTCGCCGTTGCGCCAGCCGTCCTGCCTGATCAGCTGGTCGAACGAGGACACGCGGGAGACCACGACGTCCGAGAGCGACTTGGTGGCGTCGGCCCCCTCGATGGGCCGGGGCGCGCCCATGCGCAGGTTCTTCACGCTCAGCGAGGCCGAGCCCGCGGGCATCGAGACCTGCTTCAGCGTGTCGTCCTCGCCGCGCACCCAGAGCCGGGTGAGCGTGGTGGTGCCGGTGACCTTGTTCGGGGCCGAGCAGTCGGTGGCGCTGCGCGCGTTCTCCAGCACCAGCATCGTGTCGTCGGCCGGGCGGGCCTTGCCGCGGGCGTTGTCGCGCAGGGCGTAGTTGGTCTCGGCGACGGCCGTCGGCACGTTCGTGGCCTGCAGGGCCGCGACGACGTTGTGGTCGCGGCTCGCGATCCCGGCCGGGTACGGGCTCGTGGCCGCGTCGCCGAACTTGCCGAGGTCGATCTCCCAGTTGCCGCCGAACGTCGAGCGCTCGCCGTCGTTCTTCGGCACGGCCACGCGGTCGGCCGCGAGCTTCGACTGGCCGGGGGTGAGCGGTGAACGCTGCGTCTCGGTGATCAGCGAGCCGCCGTGCTGCGGGTCGGAGCCCAGCCGCACCGACGCCACGTTGGCGAACGACACGGGACCGGTCTTCTCGTCCACGGCCTTCACGGTCTGCGTCGTCTGAGTCTGGGCAGCTGCGACCGGGGCGAGCGCGGGCAACGCCGCCACTGCCAGGATCGCTGCCTTCGTCACGAAACGAGTCATTGTCTCCCCACTGCCTCCGCCTCGATTCGGGCGGATCGTCAGCGTACGAGAAGCGACGAAACGCCCCGCGTCAACCTTGCACCGTCGGCCACCGGTTGCGAAGCCGAAGTGCCGATTCCTGACGAACTCACCCGATCGGGTGAGGCCGGTGTGAGTGACCGGTGACCGACAGGGGCCACGGAGGGGAACACTACGATGACCGTGACCGTTGTCGACAATGACATCCGACTTCGGAACCCGCCGGCTCGTCCGGTGGCTTCGCGCGCAAGGGGAGGCAACGATGGCACCGGCCAGCACGGGCGCACTTTCGGCCGGTACGGGCACGTCCGGTGGCCCGGTGACGGTGCCGGCCGGCCCACTCGAGGCTTCCGGTTCCGCCCCGGGACCGCAGGGTCCGCTCGGTCCGTCGGGCGCCGCGCTCGCCGACGCCGGTGACCTGCTGCGCGCGCTCGCCGCCCCCGTCCGGATCGCCATCGTGCTGCAGCTGCGCGAGGCCGACCGGTGCGTCCACGAACTGGTGGACGCCCTCGACGTCGCTCAGCCGCTGATCAGCCAGCACCTGCGGGTGCTGAAGACGGCGGGCGTGGTGCAGGGCGAACGCCGGGGCCGGGAAGTCGTGTACCGCCTGGTGGACGACCACCTGGCCCACATCGTCGTCGACGCGGTCGCCCACGTGCAGGAAGGGAAGTGACCATGACCTCGGCTTCGGCCCCCACCCCGAGCCCCACTACCACCCCGGCCCCGGTGCCCGGGCGCCGCTCGACCAAGCAGCGCGCGGCGGTGGTCGACCTGCTCAACACGGTCGACGACTTCCGCTCCGCGCAGGAGCTGCACGACGAGCTGCGCAAGCGCGGCGACGGCATCGGCCTGACCACCGTGTACCGCACGCTGCAGTCGCTGTCGGAGGCCGGCGAGATCGACGTGCTGCGCACCGACTCCGGCGAGGCCATCTACCGCCGCTGCTCCACGCACCACCACCATCACCTGGTGTGCCGCGTGTGCGGGCGCACGGTGGAGGTCGAGGGCCCCGCCGTGGAGCGCTGGGCCGAGAAGATCGCGTCCGAGCACGGGTTCTCCGACATCAGCCACACCGTGGAGATCACGGGCACCTGCGCCGAGCACGCGGGCTGACGTTCCCTCAGTACTCGTAGGGGTCCTTCGGCGCGGCGATCCGCTCGACGGTCGCGGGCACGAAATCGGGCGTGTAGCCGTTGTTCTCGTCGGCCGTGCCGGGCACGACCTGCCCGGTGACCCGCAGCCACGTGTCGCTCGGGAACCGGTCGGCGGCCCCGCCCTTCAGGTGCACCGTGACGGGTGCCGCGTCGGCGGCGCAGCAGCTGATCACCAGGCGCGCGAGCAGCGTGGTGCTGCCCTCGTGCACGACGAACCCCGACATGCCGATGGTCCGGCCGTTCATCGTCCCGTTGGAGTCCCAGCCCGCGCGCGTGACGACCTCGTTCATCGCCAGCTCCACGACCTTGCCCGCCGGCAACGGCGGAAACGCGGCCGCCGACGTGGTCGCGGCGCTCTGCGGCACGCGCGCCGCGGTGCGCGTGACCGAGTCGGCGCCGAGCGCGGGCGGGGCCACCAGGAACACCGCGAGCACGGGCACCACCAGCAGCCAGGCCGAGCGCGCGGGGTGGGCGTGCCCGTGGCCGTCGCCGACGTGGCCGTGGCCGTGGCTCTCGTGGGATTCAGGGCCGGCCGCCTCGGACTCGAGCGCCGCCGCCTTCGCCGCGGCCCGTGCCGCCACGAGGTCACGCAGGATCGCGGCCGCGCCGAGCACCAGCATCACCACGCCGCCCGCAATGATCCACGGCTGCTGCGCGGGCTTGACGTAGCGCAGGTAGTCGCCGTTCACGGCGATCTTCACCAGCGCGCCGCCGAGCAGGATCAGCAGCACGTTCTGCGTCTCACGCCTCATCGCGCACCCCCGAGCACGATCGTGCCCACCACCGTGGCGCACGCGAGGGCGACCACGAACGTCACCGGCGCGAACCGCACCGCGAACGACTTCCCGAACGTGCCGGCCTGCAGAGCGAACAGCTTCACGTCGATCGCCGGGCCGACGACGAGGAACACCAGCTTCGGCAGCATCGGCACCGCGGTCAGCGAAGCGGCCACGAACGCGTCGGCCTCACTGCACAGGGCGAGCACCACGGCCAGCACCGCCATCACGATCACGCCGACCACGACCTGGTCCGCCAGCACCCCGAACCACCGGGCGGGCACGAGCACGTTGAGCGTCGCCGAGATCAGCGCGCCCAGCACCAGGAACCCGCCGGCTTCGACGAGATCCGTGCGCGCCGTCTCCGCGAAGACGTGCCACCGCTGCCCCGGCTCGACGTCGGGCAGCCGCCGCAGCGCGCGTTCGGTGATCCACGAGAGCTTGCCCCACCGGGCCCAGATCCAGCCCATCACCATCGACGTCGCGAGCGAACCCAGGAACCGCGCCAGCACCATCTCCGGCCGCCCCGGGAACGCGACCGCCGTGGCCACCAGCACCACCGGGTTCACCGCGGGGGCGGCCAGCAGGAACGTGAGCGCCGCGGCCGGCGCGACCCCCTGCCCGATCAGCCGCCGCGCCACCGGCACGGACGCGCACTCGCACCCCGGCAGCGCGACGCCGGCGAGACCGGCGACGCCCACCGCCGCGCCCGCGCGCTTCGGCAGCACGCGTTCCAGCACCCGCGCGGGCACGAACGCGGCGATCGCGCCGCTGATCAGCACGCCGAGCACGAGAAACGGTAGAGCCTGCACGCACACGGCGACGAACACCGTGGAGCCGGTGCGCAGCGCGGGCACGTCGAACAGGTCCTGCAACCGGCCCTGCGCGAGGATCGCGACGAGCAGCACCGCGCACAGGATCTCGATCGAGCTGATCCGGATCCGCCGCGCGCGCCGTTTCTGCTCGGGCGCGTTGTCGACAAGGGTTTTCACGAGGCCCGATGATGCCAGCCCGTACCGGCGCGATCCCAGCGGGACACAGCACGAGGGGACCACCAGGACCGTTTTCGGCCCGAATCCACCGTTCGCTGCCCCGTCAACCGGACAAGGCGGGCGCGGACCTCAGTCCTGGCCCAGCCCCGGCAGTTCCGTCCGCAGCTGCGACGCGGTGGAGACCACGAGCATCAGCAACGTCCCCAGCGCCGACGGGTCCATGCCCTCGGCCGGGAACGCGTAGCGCAACGTCACGTCGACCCCGCTGTCGGTGTGCCCGACACCAAGCGTGCCGAACAGGCCCTGGCCCGCGCGCTCGGCCACGGCGACGGCGATCGCGGGGTTGTCGGGCAGGTCCCACGCGACCACGCAGGTCAGGCTCAGCACCGTGAGCCCGTCGGCCAGGCGCGTGGCCTGGATGACACACGGGACCTCGGCGTGGCGGAAGGTGATCGCGCCGTCGTCGTCCACGTGCACGTCGAGGTAGCGCTCCAGGGCCTCGCGCGCGAGCGCGAGCAGCGCCGCCGTGTCGGCGGCCTCCGAAGTGCTCACGACGCTTCCCCGGCCGCGCGCTCGGCTTCCGCCTGGTCGACCGCGGCACCGAACCGGCGGTCGCGCTTGGCGAACTCGAGGCAGGCGTTCCACAGGTGCGTGCGGTCGAAGTCGGGGAAGAGCGTGTCCTGGAAGACCATCTCCGCGTACGCCGACTGCCACAGCATGAAGTTCGACGTGCGCTGCTCACCCGAGGGCCGCAGGAACAGGTCGACGTCGGGCATTTCGGGCTGGTACAGGTACTTCGCGATCGTACGCTCGTCGATCTTGTCGGCCTTGATCTTGCCGTCCACCACGTCCTGGGCGATCCGGCGCATCGCGTCGCCCAGCTCGGCACGGCCGCCGTAGTTGACGCACATCGTCATGTTGAGCTTCGTGTTGTTCTTGGTCTTCTCTTCCGCGACCTGCAGCTCCTTGATCACGCTGGCCCACAGCTTCGGCCGGCGCCCCGCCCAGCGGATGCGCACGCCGATCGAGCCGAGGTAGTCGACCTGGCGCCGGATGGTGTCGCGGTTGAAGCCCATGAGGAAGCGCACCTCCTCCGGGCTGCGCTTCCAGTTCTCCGTGGAGAAGGCGTAGACCGAAAGCCACTTCACGCCGAGCTCGACGGCGCCGCTCGCGACGTCGATCATCACGGCCTCGCCGCGCTTGTGCCCTTCGATGCGGGGCAGGCCGCGCTGGTTGGCCCAGCGCCCGTTGCCGTCCATCACCAGCGCCACGTGCTTCGGCACGAGATCCTTCGGGATCTCCGGCGGCCTGGCTCCCGACGGGTGCGGATCCGGTGCCCGCAGCTCGTACCCCGACGCCTGGACCTCGCGTCCCCTGCGCAGCACTTCGCGCCTCCTGGAAGAGTGAAAATTTCCTACGCGCAAGACCCTACTTGGCCGGTGTCACGGCCTCCCGGGCACGCCGTTCGACCAGCGGAAGCGAACGCAGCTGGCGTTCGAGGTGCCACTGCAGGTGAGCCGCCACCAGGCCCGACGCGTCACGCCGGGTCACGCCGTGCGAGGCCTCCGCCACCGGCCATTCGCCGTGCAACAGGGCCTCGAGCAGGGTGAGCACCTCGGGCGCGGGGTGCACCGACCCCGCGATGCGGCAGTCCGGGCACATCGAGCCGCCGGCGGCCACGTTGAACGCGGCGTGCGGGCCGGGCAGGCCGCAGCGGGCGCATTCGGTGATGGCGGGCGCCCAGCCGGCGTAGGCCATGGCCCGCAGGAAAAACGCGTCGAGGACGAGGGAGGCGTCGCGTTCCCCACCCGCGAGCGCGCGCAACGCGCCCACGACCAGCAGGTACAGCTTGAGGACCGGCTCACCCTCTTCGGCCGAGAGCCGGTCGGCCGTCTCCGCGATCGCGCTGGCCGCGGTGTAGCGCTGGTAGTCGGCGACCAGCGGCAGCGCGAACGCGTCCACGGTCTCGACCTGGGTGATCACGTCGAGGGTGCGGCCGGTGTAGAACTGCACGTCCACGTGCCCGAAGGGCTCCAGCCGGGCCCCGAACCGCGACGAGGTGCGGCGCACGCCCTTGGCCACGGCACGGACCTTCCCGTGCCGGCGGGTCAGCAGGGTGACGATCCGGTCGGCCTCACCCAGCTTGTGCGTGCGCAGCACCACTCCGGTGTCGCGGTAGAGGTTCACCACCCCGACATCGTCCCACTTTCAGGCGATGCCGGGGCGGTGACACCCTGGTTCAGCGCGTCAGCAGCCGTAGTAGCCGGTGCAGTACGTGGTGACCGTGGTCGCCGCGACGATCCCGATGATGAGGAACGTGATCGCGAGGGCGTAGCCGATGCCGCCGATGATCGTGGCGATCAGGCACAGCGTCTTCGTGGTCTGCGACGCCTGCTGGGCCATCGCGTAGTTGCCCTGCATCTTGAAGGTGCGGACCTCGTTGGACTTCATGATCGCGAAGATCGCGAGGATCCACATCAGGAAGATGCAGCCGATCGCCCAGCCCTTGTACTCCTTGATGGCGTTGATGTCGCCACCCGGCGGCATCCCCATGCCGGGGCCGTAGCCGGGCTGCCCGAACGGCGCCTGCTGCCCGAACTGGCCCTGCTGGCCGTACTGGCCCGGCTGGCCATACGGCGTCGGCATCGGGCCGGACGGCGTGCCATACGGCTGCTGGCCGTAGGGCGGCTGCGGCTGACCGTACGGATTGGTCATGACTGGTTCCCCAAACTTCTCGTGCTTCCGGCGAGCTCCCCCCGCCGCGGGTCTTGGTCCGCACCACTGCCCGATCGAGGGCGCGGCTCGGCGCCGTCGATCGGTGCGGCGGCTTCGCGGGTCAGTGCTGCGGCGGCCGGCCGAACTCGCCCGGCTGGATCTTCTGCGTCTCTTCGGGCTGCGCGGGCGCTTCCGCGACCGGCGCACCCGGCTGCAGCATCTGCGTGCGCTCGGCTCCGTCGAACGCGCCGCTCTCGGGCTGGGCGGCGCCGCCCGGCTTGAGCATCTGCGTGGGCTCGGCCTGCTCGAACGCGGTCGCGCCCGGCGACTCGGCGCCCGGCTGCGCGAACCCGCCACTGGCCGGCGCGCCCGGCTGGCCGAAGCCGCCCGACGGCGCCTGACCCGGCTGGCCGAAACCGCCGGCGGCCGGCTGGCCCGGCTGCCCGAACCCGGGCTGCGCGCCGAAGCCGGCGGGCTGCTGCCCGAACCCGGCGGGCTGCTGGGCAAACCCGCCCGGCTGCTGCCCGGCGGGCGGGAACCCGGCGCCAAAGGGCTGCTGCTGGCCGAAGCCCGGCTGCCCCGCGGGCGCGGTGTCGGCGGGCACCACGATCGTGCCGACGATCTTGTCGGAGAACGTCTGCGACTTGGCGTCCCACAGCGGCCACAGGTAACCGAGCGAGCAGAGGAAGCCGTCGAGGACGTGCGCGAGGTCGCGCAGGAACGCCATGCCGGCGCCGATGGGCTGCCCGGTGGCCTCGTTGACGAGCTTGATGCCGACCACGCGCTTGCCGAGCGACTGCCCCGTGTTCCCGGCCGTGATCCAGCGGTTGTAGATCTGCCAGCCGATGTTCCCGAAGATCGCGAGCCCGTAGATGATCGCCCCGGCGCTCCACGACCCGATCGAGACCAGCAAGGCGATGATGATGGCGGCGAGGAACGGCCCGAAGTCGATCAGGTAGGCGCCGGCGCGCTGGCCCCAGTTCGCGTAGCCGCCACCAGGCGGGCCGTACGGGTTCGGCTGACCGAACCCGCCGGACTGCCCGAACGCGGGCGGCTGACCGAAACCGCCGGCGGGCGGCTGCCCGAACCCGGGCTGGCCGAAGCCCGGCTGCGCCTGACCCGGCTGCCCGAAACCGGGCTGTTGCCCGAAACCGCCGGGCTGCTGGGGGAACCCGCCCGAAGGCGGTTGCTGGCCGAAGCCGCCGGGTGCTCCGAACGGCTGCTGCCCTTGCGGTTGTCCGAAGGGCGGCTGGCCCTGCGGCTGCCCCATGGGCCCGCCGTAGGGATCGGTCATCGTGTTCTCCCCCTCGCTCGTCCTGGCCCGCGCGCGGTGGCACGCGAGAACCGGCCGAGTCCGATGAGGACGGGCCGGTGCGCGGGAGCGTACCCGGTCCGGACGCGGTCGGCCCAGGTAGGCGTCCGCACGGGGTGGCGACCCGAAACCCGTACGACGAACGGGAAGCGAAGACGGTTCCGGGAGAAGGGAAACTCAGACCGACAAACCGGTGAACGGCGCGAACGGCAGGTTCCGCACCACGAACCAGATCGCGAAGACGACCGCCACCACGAGCGGCGTGCGGCGCCAGTGCAGCCACGACCGCACCGCCCGTCCGCGCAGCCGGCCGACGGTCCACGCGACACCGCTCCACGCGAACAGCACCACGAACACGAGCGCCACCGCGTTGTAGTGCACGGCGCCGGCGAGATCGCCGTGCATGAGGCTGTAGGCCATGCGCATGCCGCCGCAACCCGGACAGTCGATGCCGAACAGGAACTTGGTGGGACACACCGGCAACGGCCCGCCCGGTGTCGTCGGATCGCCGAGCCACACGGCCGCGCAGCACACGCCGAGCCCCGCGACCACGGCCGCCGGGCCGGACAGCGCCCGCGCCGTGGCTCGCGCGCCCCGCGCCGGGACTCCCGTGTAGACGGTGCTCACGACGACCAGAACCCGGCGGACGTACCCGCGATCAGGAACACGAACAGCACCACCAGCAGGTACGCCACGACGGCGATGGGAATCGCCAGCGCCGACCACATGGCCCACTTGCCCGCCTGGTCCGCGGCGTGCTGCGCTTCGGCGAAGCGGCCCTGGTACCACAGGGAGTTGACCTCGTTGGCCTTCACGATCGAGACGATCCCGAGGGGCAGGCAGCAGAAGATCGTGGTGAGGATCCCCCACACGAGCCGGTTGTCCGGCGGCGGCGGGAAGTTCGGCTGCGGGCCGCCGTAGTAGTACGGACCGCCCGGCGGCGGCGGGTACTGCCCGCCGGGTGGCGGGTACGGGCCGGTCATCGCGTCCCCCTGCTGTCGGTGGTGGGCGAGGGTACTGACGCTACCGCCCGCGGCCGCCGGTCAAAAGCCGAGGCGGCGCAGCTGCTTCGGGTCGCGCTGCCAGTCCTTGGCCACCTTGATGTGCAGGTCGAGGTATACCTTCGAACCCAGCAGGCCCTCGATCTGCTTGCGAGCCGCCGCCCCGACCTCACGCAGGCGCTCACCCTTGTGCCCGAGGATGATGCCCTTCTGGCTGGGCCGCTCCACGTACAGGAACGCGTGCACGTCCACGAGGTCGTCGCGGCCTTCGCGTGGCAGCATCTCCTCCACCGTCACGGCGATGGAGTGCGGCAGTTCGTCGCGCACGCCTTCGAGCGCGGCCTCGCGGATCAGCTCGGCCACGAGCGTCATCTCGGGCTCGTCGGTGAGCTCGCCACCCGGGTAGAGCTGCGGGCCCTCCGGCAACCGCGCCACGAGCAGGTCGGCCACGGTCGCCACCTGGAAACCGTCCACAGCGGACACCGGCACGAGGTCGGCGAACTCCATCACGCCCTGCAGCGCCAGCAGCTGCTCGGCCACCTGCTCGGGCTTCACCAGGTCGGTCTTGGTCACCACGCCGATCACGGGGGTTCGCCGCGCGATCTTCGTCAGCTCGGCGGCGATGAACTTGTCGCCCGGGCCGATCTTTTCGTTGGCGGGCACGCAGAACCCGACGACGTCCACTTCGGACCACGTCTCGTGCACCACGTCGTTGAGCCGCTGCCCGAGCAGCGTGCGCGGGCGGTGCAGGCCGGGCGTGTCGATGATCACCAGCTGCGCGTCCTCGCGGTGCACGATGCCGCGGATCGCGTGCCGGGTCGTCTGCGGCTTGCTGGAGGTGATGGCGACCTTCGAGCCCACGAGCGCGTTCGTGAGCGTCGACTTGCCCGCGTTGGGCCTCCCGACGAAGCACGCGAAGCCGGAGCGGTGCGCGTCGGCCATCAGCGCAGCACCTCGACGACGTCACCCTTCGGGTCGGCCAGGATGATCGGCGCGGTCTTCGCGACGTCGCGCACGGCCTGCACCGACGCCTCCTGCACCAGCGCGTCGCCCGTCACCACGGCCGCCGCTTCGAGCCCTTCGGCGCCGCTCGACAGCGCGGCGGCAACGGCGGCCTGCACGGCCGTGAGCTTGAACGAGGGCTGGTCGACGGTCACCGCGGTGTACGTCCGGCCGTCGGTGTCGCGCACGGCCGCGCCCTCCTCGGCGCCGACTCGGGCGCGCGACGACCGGGCCAGCGTGACGAGCTTCTGGTCCTCGGCCTCGAGGTCAGGCATGTTCGACTCTCCTGTCGCGTTCTTCGGGCTGGGGCACCCGGGTGCGCCGGCGGGTGCCGGACTCGGTCACGGCGTCCGCGTCGGCCGGGTGGACGACGACCGACGTGATCCGCATGCGGCCGCGGCGGTCCTTGCCCCCTTCGGCGAACAGCCGAAGGCCGGCGACCTCGGCTTCGGCCCCCGGAAGGGGGACCCTACCCAGTCGCTCCGCGAGCAGGCCGCCCACGGTCTCCACGTCGTGGTCTTCGAGGTCGATGCCGAAGAGCTCACCGAGGTCGTCGATGCTCAGCCGCGACGACACCCGCACCGCGCCACCCTCGAGTTCCTCGACGTCGGGCCGCTCGTCGGTGTCGGACTCGTCGGTGATCTCGCCGACGATCTCCTCGAGGATGTCCTCGATGGTCAGCAGGCCCGCGGTGCCGCCGTACTCGTCGACCGCGATCGCCATGTGGTTGTGCGTGCGCTGCATCTCCTTGAGCAGCTCGTCGAGCCGCTTGGAGTCGGGCACGAAGCTCGCCGGGTTCATCACCTGGTCCACGACCGTGCTCGGGCCGTCCGGGTCCATGTAGGCCGGCATGAGGTCCTTGATGTTGACCACGCCGACGATGTCGTCCACGGACTCGTCGATCACCGGCACGCGCGTGAACCCGGTGCGCAGGGCGAGCGCGAGCGCCTGGCGCACGGTCTTGGTCCGCTCGATCCACACGATCTCGGTGCGCGGCACCATCACCTCGCGCGCCACCGTGTCGCCCAGCTCGAAGACCGAGTGGATCATCTCGCGCTCGGAGTCCTCGACGACACCGCGTTCCTGCGCGAGGTCGACCAGCTCGCGCAGCTCGACTTCGGAGGTGAACGGGCCTTCGCGGAAGCCCTGGCCGGGGGTGATCGCGTTACCGATCACGATCAGCAGCCGCGAGAGCGGGCCGAGGATCGAGCCGAGGACGCGCACGGGCCCGGCGACGATCGTGCCGACGCGGTAGGGGTGCTGGCGGCCGATGGTGCGCGGGCCGACGCCGATGAGCACGTAACTCACCACCACCATCACCACGGCGGAGACGAGCACGGCGAGCCACAGCTTGCCGAACCAGGCGAGGAACGACACGGTGACGAGCACCGTGGCCGTGAGCTCGCAGCCGAGGCGCAGCAGCAGGAGCAGGTTGATGTGGCGGCGGCGTTCGGCGACGACGGCGGCGAGCTGGCGCGCACCGGCCCGGCCGATGCGCACGAGCCCTTCGGTGCGGGCCTGCGAAACGGTGCTCACGGCCGCGTCGGCGGCCGCGAACACCCCGGCCAGCAGCACGAGCGCCACCGCGACGACGAGCTGTGCCGTGGGACTGCCCATGATCGCTGCCTAGGGGGTTTCCTCGGCCGGTTTCGGCGCCGCGGGCGCGGCCGACGCGTCCAGGCCCGCGATGCCGAGCACGCGGTCGTCGGCGTTGCGCTGCGCGTTCTTCCGGTTCAGCTCGGCCACGGCCGACTGGAACTCCGTCAGGATGCGCTTCTGCAGGCCGAACATCTCGCGTTCCTCGGCCGGTTCGGCGTGGTCGTAACCGAGCAGGTGCAGCACGCCGTGGACGGTGAGCAGGTGCAGCTCGTCGATCAGCGCGTGACCCGCGGTCTTCGCCTGGTCCTTCGCGAACGCCGGGCACAGCACGATGTCACCCAGCAGCGCCGGCGACGCGTCGGGCGCGTCGGGGCGGCGCGACGAGTCGAGCTCGTCCATCGGGAAGGCCATCACGTCGGTGGGCCCGGGCAGGTCCATCCAGCGTTCGTGCAGGTCTTCCATGACCTCGAGCGTGACGAGCAGGATGGACAGCTCGGCGAGCGGGCTGACCTCCATCTTGTCGAGCGCGTAGCGCGCGGCCGAGACGATCGACGCCTCGTCGACGTCGACGCCGGACTCGTTGGCGATCTCGATGCTCATCGGCGGTTGCCCTTCCAGCCGCCCTGCTGCTGGTCCTGGGCGTCCTGCACCGCCTGCCACTTCTCGTACGCGTCGACGATGTCGCCGACGAGCCGGTGACGCACCACGTCCTGGCTGGTCAGCTCGGCGAAGTGCAGGTCGTTGACGCCGTCGAGGATGTCGCGGACCACGCGCAGGCCGCTCTTCTGGCCGTTGGGCAGGTCGACCTGCGTGATGTCACCGGTGACCACGATCTTCGACCCGAAGCCGAGGCGCGTGAGGAACATCTTCATCTGCTCGGGCGTGGTGTTCTGGGCCTCGTCGAGGATGATGAAGGCGTCGTTCAGCGTGCGGCCGCGCATGTACGCGAGCGGGGCGATCTCGATCGTGCCCGCCTGCATGAGGCGCGGGATCGACTCGGGCTCGACCATGTCGTGCAGCGCGTCGTAGAGCGGGCGCAGGTACGGGTCGATCTTCTCGTTGAGCGTGCCGGGCAGGTAGCCGAGCCGCTCGCCCGCCTCGACGGCGGGACGGGTCAGCACGATGCGCGTGACCTGCTTGGCCTGCAGCGCCTGCACGGCCTTCGCCATGGCGAGGTACGTCTTACCGGTACCGGCGGGGCCGATGCCGAAGACGATGGTGTGCTTGTCGATGGCGTCGACATAGCGCTTCTGGTTGAGCGTCTTGGGCCGGATCGTCTTGCCGCGGCGGGAGACGATGTTGAGGCTCAGGACCTCGGCCGGGGACGCGTCGCCGGAGGACAGCATGCCGATGGTGCGGCGCACCGTGTCGGGGCCGACCTGCTGCCCGCCGGTGGCGAGCTGCACCAGGTCAGTGAAGACGCGTTCGGCGAACGCCACGTCGGCGGGCGCGCCGGTGAGGGTCACTTCGTTGCCGCGGACGTGCACGTCGGCGGCAAGGAGCTCCTCGGCGACGCGCAGGTTCTCGTCACGCGAGCCGAGCAGGCTCAGGACGGCGGCTTCGGGGATGGGGAAGCGGGACTGGGCCACGGGGGTGGCGTCCTCGTTCTTCGACTGCGCCGCCTTGCCGGCGGTGGTGTCGGGTCGGGCGGCTCCACCCTGTGCGGTTCCGGCCACGTGGCCTCTGGCCTGCTTTCTGCTGCTTCGCCTGACGGACTTCTGACGTTGCCGATGCTACTTGCTCGCGACTGCCCACCGCAGGTCGGTTTAGGCGTGGCGCCCGAACAGTCCGAGCTGCTCGCCGCCCAGCACGTGCGCGTGCACGTGGAACACCGTCTGCCCCGCGTCGCCGTCGGTGTTGAACACCACGCGGTACCCGGACTCCACGATGCCCTCGAGCTCCGCGACCTTGCGGGCGCTGAGCACCACCGCGCTCAGCAGCTCCGGATCCGAAGCGGCCAGCTCACCCACGTTGCGATAGCGCTTCTTCGGCACCACCAGGACGTGCACCTTGGCCTGCGGGTTGATATCGCGAAACGCGAACGTCTGATCGTCTTCGTGGACGACGTCCGCCGGGATCTCCCCCGCGATGATCCGCTCGAACAACGTCTCCGCATCACTCATGCGCCCACCCTACAAAGGAAGATGCCGCGGCGCGGGGGGGGCGGGGGGGGGGGCCCCCCCCCCCCCCCCCCCCCCCCCCCCCGGGGGGGGGGGGCCGCGGGGGGGGCAGGTGACCGCCCCA
>NZ_JBFAQX010000044.1:25658-58138 GCF_040678995.1 Amycolatopsis sp. NPDC049253
CACAACCCCCCCCACCCACACCACCACCCGCACTCCCCGGGGTGGGGGGCCCCGCGCGCGCCCCCCCCCCCCCCCCCGCCCCGCCGCCGGACCGAGGGGGGAGGTGCCCGGCGGGGTCTTCTGATGCGCGCAACTGGGTTACCCACCCAGTGGCGCGCCCAAACGTCGTGTCACGCGTTGGTGACGAGCGTAGCTGTCCGGAGTGTGATCGCGCCATGACTCGCCGCAAAATGTGGCCGCATTCGTGTTCCCGGACGCGCGGCGTGCCCGCGGGGTCACTTCCAGCGGCCGGTCAGCGCACCGAGGGCGCCGAGGGCGACGGCGGCCGCGGTGGAGGTGCGCAGCACCGTCGGGCCGAGGCGGACGGTGGTGGCGCCGGCGGCTTCGAGCGTGCTGAGCTCGTCGTCGGTGATGCCGCCTTCCGGGCCGACGACCAGCAGGATGTCGCCGGTGTCGGGGAGGTCGATCTCCGTGAGGCGGCTGGTCACGCCGGACTCCAGCACGAGCGTGCGGGACATCGTGGCGGCCAGCTGGGCGAGCTCTCGGGTGCCGACGGGCTCGATGACGTCGGGCACGTGCGCGCGGCGGGCCTGCTTCGCGGCGGCGCGGGCGGTCGCGCGCCAGCGGGCCAGTGCCTTGTCGCCGCGGGCACCGTCTTCCCACTTGGCGACGCTGCGGGCCGCGCGCCAGGGCACGATCGCGTCGGCGCCGGCCTCGGTGGCGAGCTCCACGGCCAGCTCGCCGCGGTCGCCCTTGGCCAGCGCCTGTGCGACGTGCACGCGCAGCGCCGGCGGCTCCTCGGTCCAGCGTTCGACGACCGTCAGGGTGAGAGAGGCGTCTCGCCCGGCCTGCACCGCGTCGACGGTGCAGCGGGCCATCGCCCCGGCGCCGTCGGAGAGCACCAGCTGCTCCCCCACGCGCAGCCGGCGGACGGTGGCGGCGTGCCGGGCTTCCTCGCCGTCGAGCACGGCCGAGCCGCGGTCGGGCACGGCGGTGGCGAGGAAGACCGGCAGCGTGGTGTCGGGCACGGGTCAGCGGTGCTTCGTGCGCAGCTTGGAGAACAGGCCGCCGTGCTTGCTGCCGTTGGCCGCCAGCGTGGGCACCTCCTCGCCGCGCTGCTGGGCCAGCTCCACGAGCAGGTCGCGCTGCGCCTCGTCGAGCTTGGTCGGCACCACCACGTCGATGTGCACGTGGAGGTCGCCGCGGCCGTCGACGCGCCCGGACGAGCGCAGCCGCGGCATGCCCTTGCCGGTGAGCACGAGCTCGGTGTTGGGCTGCGTGCCGGGCTCGACGTCGAGCTCGTAGTCGCCGTCCACCAGCGTGGTGATCGGCACGGTCGCACCGAGGGCCGCCGTGGTCATCGGGATGCGGAAGTTGCAGTGCAGCTCGTTGCCTTCGCGGACGAACACCTCGTGCGGCAGCTCGTCGATCTCCACGTACAGGTCGCCCGCGGGGCCGCCGCCGGGGCCGACCTCGCCCTGGCCGGAGAGCCGGATGCGCATGCCGTCGCCGACGCCCGGCGGGATCTTCGCCGTGACGTTGCGGCGCGCCCGGATGCGCCCGTCGCCGCCGCACTGGCGGCACGGGTCGGGGATGACCTCGCCGAAGCCGCGGCAGACCGGGCACGGGCGGGCCGTGACGACCTGGCCGAGGAACGAGCGCTGCACCGACTGCACCTCGCCGGCGCCGCCGCAGGTGTCGCACGTTTTGGTGGTGGTGCCCTCCGCGGTGCCCGCGCCGCGGCACAGGTCGCAGACCACGGCCGTGTCGACGGTGATCTCGCGGTCGGCGCCGGTGGCGCACTCCTCGAGCGTGAGCGCGAGGCGGATCAGCGCGTCGGAGCCCGGCTGCACGCGGCTGCGCGGTCCCCGGCCACGGCCGCCGCCACCGCCGGCGGCGCCGAAGAACGCGTCCATGATGTCGCCGAGTCCGCCGAAGCCGGCGAACGGGTCGCCGCCACCGCCGCCGCGCGCGCCCGAGTCCATCGGGTCGCCGCCGAGGTCGACGATCTTGCGCTTCTGCGGGTCGGAGAGCACCTCGTAGGCGGTGGTCACCTCGCCGAACTTGTGCTGCGCGTCCTCCGACGGGTTCACGTCGGGGTGCAGCTCACGGGCCAGCTTGCGGTACGCGCGCTTGATCTCCTGATCCGTCGCGTTCTTGGCCACCCCGAGGATCCCGTAGTAGTCCCTCGCCACGTTTTCTGCCTTCTCCTTCTGCTCTGCCCGGGCCGTCAGCGGCCGGACAGGATCTGCCCCACGTAGTTGGCCACCGCGCGGACGGCCGCGATGGTGCCCGGGTAGTCCATCCGGGTGGGTCCGACGATGCCCATGCCTCCCAGCAGCATGTCGTCCCGGCCGTAGCCGATCGACACGACCGAGGTGCTGCGCATCTGCTCGTCTTCATTTTCCTCGCCGATGAGGACCGTCACCGCACCGGGGTTGCGTGCCGCGGCCAGGAGCTTGAGCACGACCACCTGCTCCTCGAGCGCTTCGAGGACCTGCCGCAGCGAGCCCGGGAAGTCGGCGACGTTGCGGGTCAGGTTGGCCGTGCCGCCCAGCACCAGGCGTTCTTCCGGATGCTCGACCAGCGACTCGACCAGCACCGTGCAGATGCGGGTGAGGCTGTCGCGCAGCTCGCTCGGCGCCACCTCGGGCAGCTCGGCCACGCGCGCGGCGGCTTCGACGAGCCGGCGCCCGGCGAGCGCGCCGTTGAGCACGGTCCGCAGGCGCAGCACGCTCTCCTCGGTGAGCACGTCGCCGAGGTCGACCGTGCGCTGGTCGACCCGGCCCGAGTCGGTGATGAGCACGAGCATGAGCCGCGCCGGTGTGAGCGGGACCACCTCGAGGTGGCGCACCGCCGCGTTGGTCAGCATCGGGTACTGCACCACCGCGACCTGCCGGGTCAGCTGCGCGAGCAGCCGCACCGACCGGCGCAGCACGTCGTCGAGGTCGGTGCCCGAGTCGAGGAACGTCGTGATCGCCCGCCGCTCGGCCGCGGAGAGCGGCTTGATCTCCGAGAGCTTGTCCACGAACAGCCGGTAGCCCTTGTCCGTGGGGATCCGCCCCGCGCTGGTGTGCGGCTGGGTGATGTACCCCTCTTCCTCGAGCGCGGCCATGTCGTTGCGCACCGTCGCGCTCGAAACGCCCAGGTTGTGCCGCTCGACGATCGTCTTGGATCCCACCGGCTCCTGGTTCGAGACGTAGTCGGCCACGATCGCGCGCAGCACCTCGAAGCGACGCTCGTCCGTGTTCGCCACCGGCACCTCCCTGCTTTCGGCCCGCTACTCACAACGAGTTTACGGAAGCCTGAGTGCCCGGCGCTCAACCCGGCGGACACGGTGGTGTCTCGGAGCTCCGCGGGTGACGCCTGACACAAGGTAAAAGAATGGCAAATACCCATTAATAGCGGCGAACCGGACAAATGAAATCTTCGCTTGCTAGGGGAACCGTTAACCGGTTTGCTGCCTCAGAAGAACGTGGTGGATCCCCAAGAGCCGAGGGCAGTCGTGGACAATAACGGGCGCGCACCCGAAATCGCCGAAATCGGACAGCGAGCCGCGGAGGCCCAGGAGCGCCTCAAGCGCGTCGCCGCCACGGCGACGAGCAACGACGGCGCGGTCACCGTGACCGTGAACACCAGCGGAGCCCTGCAGCAGCTCAGCTTCGGCCCCCGCGCCGACGAGATCAGCCGCAGCGCGCTCGCCGCCGCCGTCGTCGCCACGGCGCACCGCGCCCAAGTCCAGGCGGCTCAGCAGCTGCACGCCATCATGGCCCCGCTCATCGGCGAAAACAGCGACGCGATGAAATTCCTCGACGAGCAGATTCCGACTCCGGAAGTCCCCGAGGAGACGCCGCCGGCGCCGCCGGAAGCGCGACAATTCTTCAATCGGGACGAGGATGGTGGCGCGCCGCCTCCTCCGCCTGCCCCGCCGGCTCCCCCGGCCCCGCCGGCTCCCCCGGCCCCGCCGGCTCCTCCGGCCCGGCCCTCGCGCCCAGCTCGACCCGCGGCCGACCCCTCCGATGACGACGACTACTACAACGGCGGCTCGATCCTGGGGAGGGGCTACTGATGGCAGGCACGCAGCAGGTCAATCTCACGGCGTTGCAGGCGCACAAGGGTGAGGTGCAGGACATCGGTGAGGGGGTGAAGACCGCCGCCGAGGCGACCGGATCCGCGCAGGCGTTCGGTGACAGTTCGTTCGGCCTCGTGGGCCAGGTCTTCGCGCTCCCGCTCCAGGCATACCTCTCGATCGCGAGCGCCTTCATCGGCCAGGTCGCGTCGTCCGCCGACGACATCGCCGACAAGCTCCAGCAGGCGCACGACCACTACGACACGAACGAACAGGGCACGAAGGACAAGGTCACCTCGTTCGGCAAGGAGCTCCCGGCATGACCGAGACGCAGGAGAACCCGCTGGTCGCAACGAGCGAGGCACCGACCGGGCTCACGTCGAACATGGGTTCGTCGAGCAACGAATGGGACAACCTCAACGCCCAGACCGCGGGCAGTGGCGCGTTGAACGACGTCGCGTCCACGATCACCGACGCCCGCAACGGCGACTGGCTCAACCTGGGTGTGGACGTCGTCACCGACGGTCTCGACATCCTGGGCGCGGCGCTCGACCCGCTCGGCACGCTGGCCGCCGCGGGAGTCGGCTGGCTGATCGAACACATCAGCTTCCTGAAGGACGGGCTCGACAAGCTGGCGGGCAACCCCGAAGAGATCACCGCCAAGGCGGTGACCTGGACGAACGTCTCGAAGCAGCTCACGACCAGCGCCGGTCAGTACGAGCAGGCCGCGGCCAAGGTCGCCCCGGAGTTCCAGAGCGCGGGTGGCCAGGCGTACCAGAACATGGCGAAGGGCTACGTCGCCACGCTGCGCGGTGCGGCCGGACAGGCCCAGGCCGCCTCGGTGGCGATGAACGTCGCCGGCGCGCTGGTCGGGACCGAGCGCGGCTTGATCCGCGACATGATCTCGTCGTTCGTGGGCAACCTGATCATCAAGGCGCTCGCCGCGCTCGCCTCCTCCTGGTTCACCTTCGGTGGCACCATTGCGGCGTTCATCGCGGACACGGTCGTCGAAGGCGGCATCCTCGCGGAGAAGATCAGCACCCGCATCGCGCAGGTGGTGGAGAAGCTCGACAAGCTGGCCCAGAGCGCGGGCAAGGCGAAGGGTGCCATCGAGGACGCCGCCAAGATCCTCGACAAGCTCGGCAAGACCGCGGGCAAGATCTCCGACAAGAGCCTCGACGCCGCGGTGAGCATCGAGAAGAAGGCCAACGACCTCAAGGAGACCGGCGGCGCCTGGGACAAGCTCACCGACGCCGAGAAGGCCGCGAAGGTCAAGGAGAAGGCCGAAGGCTGGAAGGACGGGGCGGCGGAGAAGGTACCCGGCCACGACTTCCTGGAAACCAAAGTCAAGCCGTTCACCGAGCCCGGTCGCAGCTTCCTCAACCCCGAGGAGTGGGAGAAAGCCGGCGGCGATGTGCCGAAGTGGACGCCGACCGACACACTCGGTGCAGGCGAAGAAGCTCGCCGACAGGAAAACGAACAGCGGGACCGCTCCAAGGAAGCCTCAGAGGCTTACGAGAATGAGCACAAGAGTGAAGGCGGCGAAGGCGGCGGAGAAGGCGGGGGCGAGTGACCACTCCGGTCAGCCCGGCGGAGGTCGCGGCGGCCAATCTCGCCGGGCGTCTCCACCCGTCGCAGCGTCGTCTCGTCCTCAACTTCACGTTCTGGCTCTCCCTGGCAGTCGGCGTGCTCACCACCGTGTTTTGCGTGGTCCTGGCGACGACCACACACGTGTTCGAAGGCACTCAACGGGCCGAGTCGTTCGGCGCGCTCCCCTTCCTCGTGGTGCTCGCCGTCGTCTGCCTGGTGTTGTGCGCCCGCCGCTACCGCGACCTGCACAAGCCGCTGGTCGTGGTGACCGGGTGGACCCACGACTTCGGCAGCTCACCGATCACGGACGCCTACCCGATCGGGCTGCGGTTCGAAGCCGGCACCACCCACACGTTGCAACGGTGTGAGGTCCGAGTCGGAGGGAAGACCTATTCCACCGACCTCGAGACGTGGGAGAAGATCAAGCCGGAGCGGAACAACACGCTGTGCCTGTACCCGAAGACCAAGCTGATCATCAACGTCATCCCCGCTTGAGCAACCCCTCCAACGCCGCCGACGAGATCGCGTCGGCCTCGGCGACCGTCAGTGGCGCGTGGCCCGTCAGGCGGCGGAAGATCAGCGGCCCGAACAGGACGTCCGTCGCCGTCTCGGCGTCCACCGACGGCGAAGCCATTCCGCTCGCCACCAATCGCTGCCACAGAACGGAAATAGCCGCCCGGCGACCGTCCAAAAAGAACTCGCGGAAGTACGGGGCCGCCGAGGGGTCCGTAACGCAGGCGGCGAGCAGTTGCGCGAAGACCTCCCCCGTCGGACCCGCGTAAAAAGCACTCACTCGACGCACCTGCTCCACCAGGTCCGCCCGCGGATCGCCGGTGGAGGGCAGCGGGATCGCGTCCGCCATCTCGCGCCCGAAGGCCTCCGCGGCCAGGGCCGTGCGGCTGGGCCAGTGCTTGTACAGCGTCGCCTTGCTGACGCCGGACCGGGCGCTGATGGCGTCGACCGTGGCGGCCGGGAGACCACCTTCGGCGAGCAGCTCGCGCGCGGCCGACAGCGCGCACGCGTGGGCGCGCGCGCTGCGGGGCCGCAGGGACGTCTCGTCAGTCATGGTCCGTGGAGACCGAAAGCTCGCGCCAGCGCGAAAGTTCGTCGCGGACGAAGTCGAGTTTCGCCTCGACGCGGGCGACAGCGTCGGCGCCCAGCTGGAGGCGCAGCGGCGGCGAGGGGGAAGCGACCACCGAGACGATCGCCGAGGCGGCCTTGCGCGGGTCGCCCGGCTGCGCGTGGTTGCGCGAATCCGCCGCCGCGCGCGTCGCGCCGGCGGAAGCGGCGTAGTCGGCGATCTCGCCCTCGGCGCGGTGCAGGCTCGACGAGTCGAGGAAGTCGGTCCGGAAGAAGCCCGGCTCGACCACCGTCACGTGCACGCCGAGCGGCGCCAGTTCCCCGTGCAGCGCCTCGGAAAGCGCCTCGACGGCGAACTTCGTCGCCCCGTACACGCCCCAGCCCGGGCCGGTCGTGAACCCGCCGACCGAGCTGATGTTCACCACGTGCCCCGACCGCTGGCGCCGCAGCACGGGCAGCACCGCGCGCGTCACGGCGAGCAGGCCGAAGACGTTGGCGTCGAACACCGCGCGCACGGCCTCGTCCGACGCCTCCTCCACCGCGCCGAGCAGACCGCGGCCGGCATTGTTCACCAGCACGTCGATGCGCCCGAACCGGTCCACAGCAGCACCGACGGCGGCCGAAGCGGCGGCCTCGTCGGTCACGTCGAGCGCCACCGCCAAAACCGAGGGGTTGCCCGGGAACTCTTTCTCCACGGCGGACGCCTGGCGCGCGGTGGCCACCACCTGGTCACCGCGCTCCAGCGCCGCCCGCGCGATCTCGAGGCCGAAACCCCGCGACGCGCCGGTGACGAACCAGACACTCACCGCGAAGCCGCCGCGCTGAGCGCCGCGAACTCGTCGTCGGTCAGCTCGATCTCGGCCGCCGCCACGTTGTCCTCGAGGTGCCCGACGCTGGACGTGCCCGGGATCGGCAGCATCACCGGCGAACGCTTGAGCAGCCACGCCAGCGCGAGCTGCGAAGGCGACGCGCCGTGCTCCTTCGACACCTGCGAAAGCGGGCTGTCCGGGCCCGCCAGCGAACCCGTGGCCAGCGGGAACCACGGGATGAACGCGATGCCCTCCTTCGTCACGTGGTCCAGCAGCGGCTCGGAGTACCGGTCCGCGAGGTTGAAGCGGTTCTGCACCGAGACGATCGTGGCCGTCTTCTGGGCCTCGACGAGATCCTCGACCGAGATCTCCGACAGGCCGATGTGCCGGATCTTGCCCTCCGACTGCAGCGTGGCGAGCTCCCCGACCTGGTCCGCGACGGGCACCTTCGGGTCGATGCGGTGCAGCTGCAGCAGGTCGATGCGCTCGAGGCCGAGGTGGCGCAGGTTCAGCTCCACCTGCTGGCGCAGGTACTCGGGCCGGCCGACGGGGATCCACTGGTTCGGGCCCTGCCGGGTGAAGCCGGCCTTGGTGGCGATCACCAGGTCGTCGGCGTACGGGTGCAGGGCCTCACGGATGAGCAGGTCGGCCACGAACGGGCCGTACGAGTCGGCGGTGTCGATGAGGTTGACCCCGAGCTCGACGGCCCTGCGCAGCACGCGCACGGCCCCCTCCGGGTCACGAGACTCGCCCCACACGCCGGGGCCGGGCAGCTGCATCGCACCGAACCCGAGCCGCACGACGGGCAGGTCCCCGCCGATCGCGAACGTGCCGGACGACTTCGCGGGCTGTGCTGCCATGGAACGTTCTCCTTCAGAAGTGAACTGAACGTACAGTTCACTTTACGCCCGTTCCGGCGCGCTCGCCAACCTGGCCCGGGTGCAGCACCCCGCGAAGCTGCCCCGGGCCAGGAGATCAGGTGTTCTTCGGAAAACCCAGGTTCACCCCGGCGTGCGAGGTGTCCGGCCAGCGCGAGGTGACGACCTTGGTGCGCGTGAAAAAGTGGAACCCCTCGGGCCCGTACGCGTGGGTGTCGCCGAAGAGCGAGTCCTTCCAGCCGCCGAACGAGTAGTACCCGACCGGCACCGGGATGGGCACGTTCACGCCGACCATGCCCACCTCCACCTCGTTCTGGTAGCGCCGCGCGGCCGCGCCGTCGCCGGTGAAGATCGCGGTGCCGTTGCCGTACGGGCTGGCGTTGACCAGGCTCAGCGCGTCGTCGAAGCTCGTCGCCCGCGCCACCGACAGCACGGGACCGAAGATCTCGTCGGTGTAGACCGACATCCCGGGTCCGACGCGGTCGAACAGCGTGGGACCGAGCCAGAAACCGTCCCCCGCGATCTCGATGCCGCGGCCGTCGACCACGAGCTCCGCGCCTTCGGCGACGCCGGCGTCCACATAGGACGTCACGCGCTGGTGGTGCGCCTTCGTCACCAGGGGACCCATCTCCGACTCGGGTTCGCGGCCGTCGCCGACGCGCAGCCGGGACATCCGCTCGGTGATCTTCGCGACCAGCTCGTCGCCGACCGGGTCGACCGCCACCACCACCGACACCGCCATGCACCGCTCCCCCGCGGACCCGAACCCGGCCGACACGGCGGCGTCGGCCGCGAGGTCGAGGTCGGCGTCGGGCAGCACGACCATGTGGTTCTTCGCCCCGCCGAGCGCCTGCACGCGCTTGCCGTGGCGGGTGCCCGTCTCGTAGACGTAGCGCGCGATGGGCGTGGAGCCGACGAACGAGATCGCCTTCACGTCCCGGTGTTCCAGCAGCCCGTCGACCGCGGCCTTGTCGCCGTGCAGCACGTTGAGCGCGCCGGCGGGCAGCCCGGCCTCGGCGAGCAGCTCCGCGATGAACAGCGACGCGGACGGGTCCTTCTCGCTCGGCTTGAGCACCACGGTGTTGCCGCACGCCAGCGCGTTGGGCACGAACCACAGCGGCACCATCGCGGGGAAGTTGAACGGCGAGATCACGCCGACCACGCCCAGCGGCTGCGCGATCGAGTACACGTCCACGCCGGTGGAGGCGTTCTCGCTGAAGCCGCCCTTGAGCAGCTGCGCCGCGCCGCACGCGTATTCGACGTTCTCGATCGCCCGGGCGATCTCGCCGGCCGCGTCGGACTCGACCTTGCCGTGCTCGCTCGTGATGATCTTCGCGAGCTCGTGCTTGCGCGCCGACAGCAGCTCACGGAACGCGAACAGCACCCGCGTGCGCCCGGCCAGCGACGTGCCGCGCCACCCCGGCAACGCGGCGGAAGCGGCCGCCACCGCCTGGTCGACCTCGGCCTGGCCCGCGAAGTCCACCTTCGCCCGGACCTCGCCGGTCGCGGGGTCGTACACGTCGCCGGTGCGCCCGGCCGCGCCGGTGTACGGCTTGCCGTCGATCCAGTGGCTGATGCGGTCGGTCACGGCGTCGGCTCCTCGCTTCTCGGTCGCTTGTCCACCCGAGTCTCGGCTCGCGCGCCACGCGGACGCCATCGGCAACGTGTACGGAGTCCCGCGCCCGGCCGTACAGTCTGTGCCTGCGGGTGTGCGAAAGAGGGGCGAGAACCGGATGTACCCGACCGTGTCCGAGGTGCTCGCGCTGCCGGCCCTGCGCCAGGGCCGGCCCCACGTCGTGGCGGGCAGCGCGGGGCTCGACCGGCCGGTGCGCTGGGCGCACGTGGCCGAGGTCGCCGACATCGCCCACCTCCTGCGCGGCGGCGAGCTGGTGCTCACCACCGGCGTCGCGCTGCCGGACGACGGCCCGTCGCTCGCCCGCTACGTCGCCGACCTCGCCGAGGTGGGCGTGGCCGGCGTGGTCGTGGAGCTGGTCCGGCACTGGAGCGACCGCCTGCCGAACGCCCTGGTCGAGGCGGCCGAGCAGCGCGGCCTGCCGCTGATCACACTCTCGCGCGAGACGCGCTACGTCGCCGTGACCGAGGCCGTGAACGGGCTGATCGTCGACGCGCAGGTGGCCGAGCTGCGCGCGGCCGAGCGGGTGCACGAGACGTTCACCGCGCTCACCGTCGCGGGCGCGGAGCCCGGGGTGGTGCTCGGCGAGGTGACGCGGCTGACCGAGCAGCCGGTGGTGCTGGAGACGCTGGCCCACGAGGTGCTCGCCTACGACGCGGCCGGCACGGATCCCGCCGAGCTGCTCACGGGCTGGCCGGCGCGCTCGCGTGTGGTGCAGCTCGGCGAACGCACGGGCTACCACGCGAACGCGGGCTGGCTCGTGACGGTCGTCGGTGCCCGCGGCCACGACTGGGGCCGGCTCGTGCTCGTCTGCGCGGAACCACCGCCGCACCGCCACCGCGTGGTGGCCGAACGCGCGGCGTCGGCCCTGGCCGTGCACCGGCTGGTGGCCCGCGACTCCGACACGCTGGAACGCCTGGCGCACCGGGCCGTGATCACGGAGCTGCTGGCTTCGCCGGCGCCGGCGGCGGAACTGCTCGCGCGGGCGTCGGCACTCGCCGTGCCGCTGACCGGGCGGCGGCTGATCGGCCTCGCGGTGCGCCCGCGCATCACGGCGACCACGCGGCAGTCGCTGTCGACCCCGCTGCTGCTTCGGGAGCTGGCCGAGGCGACGGCGCTGGCCGCGCGGCGGGCGAAGGTGTCGGCGCTCGTGGCGACCGACGAGACGGGCGTGCGGGCCCTGCTCGCCCTTTCGCCCGAGGCGCACGCCGACGCCGTGCTGCAGCGGCTGGCCGCCGACATCCACGAAGCCCGCGCGAGCGCGCCCGCCGTGCTCGCCGTGGGCACGACCGTGACCGGGCCAGCCGAGGCCCGGCGGACGCTGGTCGAAGCCGCGCAGGTGGCCGCGGCCGCGTTGAGCGAGGAAACCGAACGGCCGGTGCACCGGCTGCGCGACGTGCGGCTGCGCGGCCTGCTGCACCTGCTGGCCGACGACGAGCGCGTGACGTCGTTCGCCGCGCGTGAGCTGGGGCCGCTGCTGCAGCGCGACGCCGCTTCGGGCAGCCGGCTGGTGCAGGCGCTGCGGCACTACTGCGCCCATGGCGGCAACAAGTCGGCGGCGGCCGTCGCGGCCCACACCTCGCGTACCGCGTACTACCAGCAGCTCGCGCGGATCGAGCAGGTCCTCGGCGTGCGGCTGGAAGACCCGGAGTCGATGTTGTCGCTCTACGTCGCGCTCCTGGCCCACGACCTGACCGGTGACCCCACCCTTTCGGGGGAGGAAAACTCACCCGGACGTGCAGCACAGTGATCAGCTTCCGGGTGCCGATAGCCGAAGTATGGTGTTTTCTTCCTTCGCTCCGATCGCCGCGTGCGTGCTCGGCCTCAGTGGTGTCGCGGCGCCCCAGCTGCCCGCGTCCACGCTCCAGCTGAGCCTGCACGAGACGACGGGCCGCCTCAGCTCCGTTTCGCTCACCTGCGATCCCGCCGGCGGCAGCCACCCCAAGTCCGACGCGGCCTGTGCCACCCTCACCGGCGTCGATGGCGACATCGCCCACATCAAGCCGCGGCTGCAGCGCTGCACGATGATCTACTCGCCGGTCGACGCCGCCGCCTTCGGCACGTGGCACGGCAAGCCGGTCACGTTCCACGCCACGTTCTCGAACAAGTGCGCGGCCGACGCCCAGACCGCGGGCGTGTTCGGCTTCTAGCAGTGTCCCGGCGGCGGTAGCTCGACATCCAGTGCCCTGGCCCGGCTGAGGTTCCAGCCGGGCCAGCTGTCGTCGTCCAGCCGCAGCAGCATCGGCCCCAGCACGCAGTCGGCGTTCGGCAGCCGTTCGGCGACCACGGGGAAGATGTCGGTGGAGAACCCGCGCAGATAGGCCAGGTCGAGCGGTTTCCCGTGCTCCGCGCGGTCGAGGTTCGCGCCGGCGATGAGCGCTTCCGGATTCGTGACCGCGAGGGCCAGCAGCGCGCCGGCGGCCGTCGCGATGGCCGCACGCGGCAGCCACGACGAGCGCAGGGTGACCAGCGCCGCCCCGACGAGCAGGAAGACGCAGCCGAGCCAGAGCTCGCAGACCTCCACGAGCAGCCGCAGCACGGTGAAGCCGTAAGCCTCCTGGTAGGTCCACATGCGACTGAGCGCGGACACCACGAGCACGAGGCTCAGCGCCGCCAGTGCCCCGAGCAGCACCCGCTGCCGCAACCGTTCCGCGGCGGTCTCCCGCGGCGCCCAGCGCAACGCCAGCGCGATGATGCCCAGCGTGAGGACCGTGCACGCGCACAGCTGCCAGAAGCCGCCGCGAGCGTATTCGGCCGAGGTGAGGCCACCGGTGCGCAGCACGTAGTCCGTGCCGCCGAACAACTCCACGAGCCGGACCACGACGTAGGCGGCGAACAGCACCACCAGCGTCACCAGCGGGACCGTCCACAAGAGACTGTCGCCCTGGGCTTTGCGGTTGCCGTCGGTTGCCCGGCGCGGGGGCGCAGCCAGTACGTAGTACGCCCCCGCCGTGCCGAAGGCGCCGGCGCAGAACAGGAATCCCCACCGCACGGCCGAATCCGCGCGCAGATCGGGCACCAGCGCTCCGACGAAGTGCGCGAACGTCGCGTCCGCACTCGTCAGCAACGGCAGGAACACCGCCAGCACCGCCGCCGCCCCGAGCGCGGCCCCCAGCACGCGACCGCGCTGCGTCCCCCGGCCCCGCAGCCCGCGCGCCACCCACGGGATCGCGTGGAACGCCTCCAGCGGCACGGCGAGCGCGTCGTAGAGCGCCGAGTTGACCGACCGCGGCCCCACCACCGCGAGCGATCCGGCCACCAGCGCGGCCACGACGCACAACCCGAACAGCCACTCCGACGCCCGCACCGCGCCGACCGCCACCAGCGCGAGCGCCAGCGCCGCCCACGCGACGCTCGCCCGCCGGGTCGTCTTCTCCTCCCGCGCGCGGCGGTCCACGACCACGATCAGCGCCGTCACCACCAGCGCCGCCAGCAGCCACCCGATCCCCGGCCGGTCCAGCGGCACCAACGTCGCGGTCGCTACTCCGGCCACCGCGACGGCCGGCAGTACCCCGGCCACCATCGGCACCACCGCCGACTTCGGCGCGGACCGCACCAGCATCGGGGTGAACGGCTCCGCAACAGCGACGCCGCCTCCCGAACCGATCGCCCCCGCGTCCGCGGCGGGTGGGGCAGCCCCCTCGACTGCCCCACCCACCGCGTTCTCCGGCGGTACCGCGTGGGCCGGTCTCGGCTTTTCCTCGGTCACGAAAACAGCCTCCGTGTTCGCGTTGGCAAATATTCGGGCACGGCAGCTCCCCTCAAGGGAAGCACCAGGAAGATCAGGCCGGCAGCGTCACGCGGATCCGGCACCCCGGCGCCGCGCCGGGCCCGACGCCGGCCGGGGGTTCGACCACGGCGATGGTCCCGCCGTGCAGCTCCACGACCCAGCGCGCGATGGCCAGGCCGAGCCCGGTCCCGCCACCGCCGGCGCGTTCCCCGCGGGTGAAGCGCTCGAAGACGCGGTCGCGGTCGGCGGCGGGGATGCCGGGGCCTTCGTCGCGGACTTCGATGCGAGTCTCGCCGGCGTTCACGGCCGCGCGGACCTCCACCGAGCCGCCCGCGGGGCCGTGGCGAGCGGCGTTTTCCAGCAGGTTCACCACGACCTGGTACAGCCGTTCACGATCGGCCCGCACGCACGCGCCCGGCGGCGACACCGACACGTCGAAGCGCACCCCGCGCCCCGTGGCCGCGGCCATGGCCTCCGCCTCGGCGGCGACCTCGGCCAGCAGCTCCTCCAGGTCCACGCGAGTGAGGTCCAGAGACAACGTCCCGGCGTCGATCCGCGAGAGGTCCAGCAGCTCGGTGACGAGCCGGCCCAACCGTTCGCTCTGGTGCAGGGCCGTGCGCAGCGTCGCGGCGTCGGGCGACGAAACACCGTCGACCAGGTTTTCGAGCACGCCGCTCAACGCGGTGATGGGCGTGCGCAGCTCGTGCGAGACGTTCGCGATCAGCTCGCGCCGCTGCTGGTCGGCGGTCGCGAGGTCGGCGGCCATCTGGTTGAACGCGTGGGCGAGCGAACCGACCTCGTCGCGGGCCGTCGCGCGGATGCGGCGCGTGTAGTCGCCCTTGGCCATCGCGCGGGCCGCCGCGGTCATCTCGCGCAGCGGCCGCGTCATGCCGTGGGCCAGGATCTGCGAGGTGACCAGGGCGATGAGCATGGCCGTGATCGTGGTCGCGGGCGGCAGCCAGCCGATGCGGGACCAGAAGAAGAGAAACGCGATCGCGCCCGCCGCCAGCATGAGGATCGCCAGCTTGAGCTTGATCGACCGGATCGGGTCGAGCGGCCGCGGCAGGAAGTCGACGGCCTTCGACAGCAGCGCCTTCACGCCGGCACCTCCAACGCGTACCCGACGCCGTGGACCGTGCGGATGAGGTCCGCGCCGAGCTTGCGCCGCAACGCCTTGATGTGACTGTCGACCGCGCGGGTGCCGGCGCCGCCCGTCGGCACGTCCCAGTCCCACACCTCGCTGAGCAGTCGTTCGCGCGGCTGGACCGCGCGCGGCCGGCGCGCGAAGTGCACCAGCAGGTCGAACTCGATGGGCGTGAGCTGAGCGGGCACGCCGCCCCGGGCCACCCGGCGCTGGTCGATGTCGATCTCCAGGTCGCCCAGCACGATCCGCTCCGGGGCCGTGACCTGTGCCGACCGTTCGACCCGCCGGAGCAGGGCGCTCACGCGGGCGCTGAGCACGCGCATCGAAAACGGCTTGGTCAGGTAGTCGTCGGCACCGACACCGAGGCCCACGAGCAGGTCGGTCTCGTCGGCCCGCGCGGTGAGCATGAGGACCGGCACCGGCCGCCGCGCCTGGATCCGGCGGCACACCTCGAGCCCGTCGAACCCGGGCAGCATCACGTCGAGCACCACGAGGTCCGGGCCGAACTCGGCTTCACCCGCCACCGCGGCCGGGCCGTCGTGGGCCACGTCCACGGTGAACCCCTCGGCCCGCAGCCGGGCGGCGATCGACGCGGCGATCGTGAGGTCGTCCTCGACGACCAGCACCCGCCGTCCCCCTTTGTCCATGCCGCCGACTCTAGGGAACCGGCGTGGAGGCCATCCGGGTGAGCTGTGGAGATCTTGTGGAGAACTGCCGCCGTGTTTCGGTCACTTTGCACGGAAGATACCGGCAGATTGTGACGCACGTCATGCACTGCCGGGCGGCGAAGCGCAATCGACAGTCTGCGCCGAGCGCACGCGAAGCGTGAACAGTCTGCCTCTGCCACCCGCCCTCGACCGGCGCGCAGGATTCCGCAATGGAGCCGACGACACGCGAACACGCCGACGGCCGCGTGGACCTCGCCGATGTGCGGTCCCTCGCGGGCAGCCGGTTCTTCAACGAGGAACTGGCCCCGGTCCCGGTCGCCAAACGCACCTGGACCACGTACAACTACTTCGCGCTCTGGATGGGGATGGCGCACAACATCCCCAGCTACGCCCTGGCCGCGTCGCTCATCGCGCTCGGCATGAACTGGGTCCAGGCGCTCATCACGATCACCATCGGCAACATCGTGGTGCTCGCGCCGATGCTGCTCAACAGCCACGCCGGCACGAAGTACGGCATCCCGTTCCCCGTGTTCGCCCGCGCGTTCTACGGCCTGCGCGGCGCCAACCTGGCCGCGCTGCTGCGCGCGTTCATCGCGTGCGGCTGGTTCGGCATCCAGACGTGGGTGGGCGGCGAGGCGATCTACGTGATCGTCGGGCGCCTCGCCGGCTCCGGGTGGCGCGACTCGACCGTGGTGTGGGGCCAGCACTGGACGCTGTGGCTGAGCTTCGCCGTGTTCTGGATCGTGCAGATGCTGATCATCTGGCGCGGCATGGAGGCGGTGCGCAAGTTCGAGAACTGGACGGCCCCGCTCGTGTCGGTCGGGTTCCTCATCCTGCTCGGCTACGTGCTCGTCAAGGCAGGCGGCCTCGGCCCCATCCTCGAAGACGGCGGCAAGCTCGGCTGGGGTTCGGACTTCTGGAAGGTGTTCGCGCCGTCGCTGATGGCGATGATCGCGTTCTGGTCCACGCTCTCGCTCAACATGCCGGACTTCACGCGCTTCGGCGGCAGCCAGCGCAAGCAGGTGCGCGGGCAGATCCTCGGCCTGCCGACCACGATGACGTTCATCGCGATCGTCGCGATCCTCACGACGTCGGGCGGGCACGTGCTCTACGGCGAGGACATCTGGGACCCGGCGCAGCTCGCCGACCGCTTCGCGAGCCCGGTCGTGGTGGTCGTCGCGCTGGTGGCGCTGGTGCTGGCCACGATCTCGGCGAACCTGGCGGCCAACGTCGTGAGCCCGTCCTACGACTTCTCCAACGCCTTCCCGAAGCGCATCACCTTCGCGATCGGCGGCCTGATCACGGGCATCCTCGGCATCGCGATCCAGCCGTGGCGGCTCTACTCCGACCCGAGCATCTACATCTTCGCGTGGCTCGGGTTCTACGGCGGCCTGCTCGGCGCCGTCGCCGGCGTGCTCGTGGCCGGTTACTGGGCGATCAACCGGACGCGGCTTCGCCTGCGCGACCTCTACACATCCGACGGGGTGTACTGGTTCCGCGGGGGCTGGAACTGGCGCGCCCTCGTCGCGACGCTGGTGGGGGCGGTGCTCGCCGTCGGCGGAGCCTACGGCGGCCCCTTCCCCGCGGACGGTCTCATCCCGTTCCTCAAACCGCTCTACGACTACAACTGGGTGATCGGCTTCGCCAGCGCGTTCGTCGTGTACTGGCTGCTCGCCCTGCCCGTGAAGAAGGAGGAGACAAGTGAGCGACCTGGTTCGAGCCGGATTGATCCAGCAGCGGTGGACGGGTGACAAGGACTCGATGATCGCCAACGCCGTCGACGCCATCGGCAAGGCGGCCTCGCAGGGCGCCCAGGTCGTCTGCCTGCAGGAGCTGTTCTACGGCCCGTACTTCTGCCAGATCCAGGACGCCGACTACTACTCCTACACCGAGGGCATCCCCGACGGCCCGACCACGAAGCTCATGCAGGAAGTGGCCGAGCGCCACGGCGTGGTGCTCGTGGTGCCGATGTACGAGCAGGAGCAGCCGGGCGTCTACTACAACACCGCGGCGGTGATCGACGCGGACGGCAAGTACCTGGGCAAGCACCGCAAGAACCACATCCCGCAGGTGAAGGGGTTCTGGGAGAAGTTCTACTTCCGGCCCGGCAACCTCGGCTACCCGGTGTTCGACACGGCGGTGGGCCGCATCGGCGTCTACATCTGCTACGAGCGCCACTTCCCCGAGGGCTGGCGTGCGCTGGGCCTGGCCGGGGCGAAGATCGTGTTCAACCCGTCGGCCACCAGCCGCGGCCTGTCGGAGTACCTGTGGCGCCTGGAGCAGCCGGCGGCCGCGGTGGCGAACGAGTACTACGTGGGCACGATCAACCGCGTCGGCGTGGAACCCTTGGGCGACAACGACTTCTACGGCCAGTCGTACTTCGCGGACCCGCGCGGGCAGCTCGTGGGCGACGCCGCGTCGGACACCGAGGAGGAGATCGTGGTGCGCGACCTCGACATGGGCCGGCTCGCCGAGGTGCGCGACCTGTGGGCGTTCTACCGCGACCGCCGCCCGGACAGCTACGGACCCCTGACGGAGGCCTGATGACCACGCTCTCCATCCATGCCCCCGCCGCCGCCCTCAACCCAGGCGCTTCGCGCCCAATCCTGATTCAAGGCGGCCAGGTCGTCTCGCCCTCGGGCGCGGTGCTCGCCGACGTGCTGGTGGACGGCGAGCGCATCGCCGCCGTCGCCGCGCCCGGCGTGCTCAGTGCCGACGAGACGATCGACGCCACCGGCAAGTACGTGCTGCCCGGCGGGATCGACGCGCACACGCACATGGAGATGCCGTTCGGCGGCACGCACTCGGTGGACACGTTCGAGACCGGCACCACCGCCGCGGCGTGGGGCGGGACGACCACGATCATCGACTTCGCCGTGCAGGCCAAGGGCACGTCGTTGCAGTCCACGCTGGACAAGTGGCACTCGAAGGCCGACGGCAACTGCGCGATCGACTACGGGTTCCACATGATCATGTCGGACGTCAACGACTCCACCCTCAAGGAAATGCAGTCCTGTGTGGACGCCGGCGTCGGTTCGTTCAAGATGTTCATGGCCTACCCGGGCGTGTTCTACTCGACCGACGGCGAGATCCTGCTGGCGATGCAGCAGGCGCGGGAGATCGGCGCGACGATCATGATGCACGCGGAGAACGGCATCGCGATCGACCAGCTGGCCGCGCAGGCGGTGGCGGCGGGCAACGTCGACCCGCTGCAGCACGGCCTCACGCGGCCGCCGCAGCTGGAGGGCGAGGCGACGTCGCGGGCGATCACGCTCGCGGCCGTGACGGGCGCGCCGCTCTACATCGTGCACCTCTCGGCGTCGCAAGCGCTTGCGGCCGTGGCGGAGGCCCGCAGCGACGGGCAGAACGTGTTCGCCGAGACGTGCCCGCAGTACCTGTACCTGTCCATCGAGGACCTGGCGCGGCCGGGCTTCGAGGGCGCGAAGTTCGTGGCGTCGCCGCCGTTGCGGGACAAGTCGCACCAGGCGGACCTGTGGCGCGGGCTGCGGACCAACGACCTGTCGGTGGTGTCCACGGACCACTGCCCGTTCTGCTTCAAGGACCAGAAGGAGCTCGGCCGCGACGACTTCCGCGCGATCCCCAACGGGATGCCGGGCGTCGAGCACCGGATGGACCTGCTGCACCAGGGCGTGGTCGCGGGTGAGATCACGCTGGGCCGCTGGGTCGAGACGTGCTCGGCGACGCCGGCGCGGATGTTCGGGCTGTATCCGCGCAAGGGTGTGATCGCGGCCGGGTCGGACGCGGACATCGTGATCTACGATCCCGCGGCGACGCAGACGCTGTCGGCTTCGACACATCACATGAACGTGGATTACTCGGCGTACGAGGGGTTTTCGCTGACGGGGAAGGTCCACACTGTCCTGTCGCGGGGGCGGGTCGTGGTGTCGCCCAGCGGGTTCAGCGGATCCGTCGGCCATGGGAAGTTCCTGTCGCGCGGACTCAACCAATACTTGAGCTGAAGGGTGCGTCGTGGATTTCGGGATCGTGCTGCAGACGGACCCGCCGGCGTCGGACGTCGTGCGGCTGATGGAGGCCGCCGAGGACCAGGGGTTCCGGTACGGCTGGACGTTCGACTCGTGTGTGCTGTGGCAGGAACCGTTCGTGATCTACTCGCGGATCCTGGCGGAGACGTCGTCGCTGGTGGTGGGGCCGATGGTCACCTCGCCGGCCACGCGCGACTGGTCGGTGATGGCGTCGACCTTCGCCACGCTCAACGACATGTACGGCAACCGCACGGTGTGCGGCATCGGCCGCGGCGACTCGGCGCACCGGGTCGTCGGGAACCCACCGTCCACTTTGGCCACGGTGCGCGACTGCATGCGCGTGGTGCGTGACCTCGCCGAGGGGCGCGAGGTCACGATGAACGACACGGCCGTGCGCATCCCGTGGGTGCGCAACGGGCGGCTGGAGATGTGGATGGCCGGGTACGGGCCGAAGGCGCTGAAGACGGTGGGCGAGCACGCCGACGGCTTCATCCTGCAGTGCGCCGACCCGGCCATCGCGCGCTGGACGATCGGCGCGGTGCGGGAGGCCGCGCGCGCCGCCGGCCGCGACCCGGGTGGCATCACGATCTGCGTGGCGGCGCCCGCCTACGTCGGCGAAGACCTCGCCCACCAGCGCGAACAGCTGCGCTGGTTCGGCGGCATGGTCGGCAACCACGTCGCGGACCTGGTGGCGCGCTACGGCGACTCGGGCCCGGTGCCGCACGAGCTCACCGACTACATCCGCGCCCGCACCGGCTACGACTACAGCCACCACGGCCGCGCCGGCAACCCGTCCACGGACTTCGTGCCGGACGAGATCGTCGACCGGTTCTGCCTGCTCGGGCCCGCCCCCGCGCACATCGCGCGCCTGCAGGAGCTCGCGGAGCTGGGCGTGAACCAGTTCGCCCTGTACCTGATGCACGACGAACGCGAGCAGACGCTGGCCGCGTACGGCGGGCAGGTCGTCGGCAAACTCACCGCTTAGGGCTGTCGATTCCCGGTGCCGCCGTTCGACGCGTTGACATGACTGAACCCACTCGCACCCGAAACCTGGACATCTACGGCCACGCCGAACTCCCCTGGAGCCGCGCCCGCGACGCCCTCATCCCTTCGCCCACCGCCGACCTGACCTTCTTCCTCACCACCGTCCGCCCCGACGGCCGCCCCCACGCGGCCGGGGTGGGCGCCGTCTGGGACTCGAACGCGCTGTATTTCACCAGCGGCCCGGGCACCCTGAAGGCACGCCTGCTCGCGGCGAACCCGTGGTGCAGCATCGGCGTGCGACTGTCCGGCGTGGACCTGACGTTGGAGGGCACCGCCGCCCGCGTGACGGATTCGGCTGCCCTGGACCGCCTCGCCGCGGTGTACCGCTCGGGCGGCTGGCCCGCGACCGTGGCCGGCGACGCCTTCACCGCGCCCTACAGCGCGCCCAGCGCGGGGCCGGCGCCGTGGCACGTCTACGCGCTGACCCTGCACACCGCCGTGGGCGTCGCCACGACCGAACCCCACGGCGCGACCCGGTGGGACTTCGCCGCGTGACCTCGCGGCAAATCGATGGAAAGTCTCTGCCCGCTATACAAACGCGTGAAAGATTCGTATCCTCGCCCGAGGCCGCCACCTCCTGTCCCGTGCATCGAGGAGCTTCCCCATGGGCGTGTCCCGTCGTACCTTCTTTTCGCTCGCCGCCGCGGCCGCCGCGTGGCCTTCGGTGACCGGGGTGGCGGCCGCGAGCCCGCCCGGTGACGTGGTCGGCAAGATCACCGTCGGCTACCAGGGCTGGTTCGCCTGCGCCGGCGACGGTGCGCCGATCAACGGCTGGTGGCACTGGAGCCAAGACTGGGGCCAGGCGCCTTCGCCGTCCAACACGGGGATCAAGTCGTGGCCCGACGTGCGCGACTACCAGCGGACGTATCCGAGCGCATACGCGAATCTGGGCGACGGCCGGCCGGCGAGCCTGTTCTCCTCCTACGACCAGCAGACCGTGGACACGCATTTCTCGTGGCTGCGCCAGTACGGCATCGACACCGCGGCCCTGCAGCGGTTCAACCCGACCGGCGGTGAGGGACCGACGCGGGATGCCATGGCGCAGAAGGTACGCAGCGCTGCCGAGGCGTACGGCCGGAAGTTCTACCTCATGTACGACGTCACCGGCTGGGCCTCGATGCAGCAGGAGATCAAGGCCGACTGGACGGCGAAAATGTCGGCGCACACGGCGTCGAGCGCGTACGCCCGGCAGAACGGCAAGCCCGTCGTCTGCATCTGGGGCTTCGGCTTCAACGACGGCAACCACCCGTGGGACGCCGGCACGTGCCTCGACGTGGTGAACTGGTTCAAGGGCCAGGGCTGCTACGTGATCGGCGGCGTGCCGCGCGAATGGCGCGTCGGCGGTTCCGGGACCCGCGCCGGGTTTTCGGAGGTGTACCACGCGTTCGACGCGCTCTCGCCCTGGATGGTCGGCGCGATCGGCAACGCGGGCGACTCCGACGACGTCTACACCACCATCACCGTCGGCGACCAGGCCGACTGCGCCGCCCACAGCATCGACTACCAGCCCTGCGTCCTGCCCGGCGACACCCAGGCCCGCCAACGCGCCCACGGCGACTTCATGTGGCGTCAGTTCTACAACATGATCCGCGCCGGCGCCCAGGGCATCTACATCTCGATGTTCGACGAGTACAACGAGGGCAACCAGATCGCCAAGACCGCCGAAGACGCCTCCATGGTCCCCACCGGCTCCGGTCTGTGGGCCCTCGACGAAGATGGCACCCACTGCACCTCGGACTACTACCTCCGCCTCACCGGCGACGGCGGCCGCATGCTGCGCGGGGAGATCGCGTTGACCCCGAACCGTCCGACCTCACCGGCCGGGTGAGACGAAGCAGGCGGTGCGCCCGGAAAGGCGCACCGCCTGACAGTCTCAGTCGACGATCGCTTGATACACCAGCTGCCGCAGCTGCTGCCGGATCGGATGCGTGCTCGACGGGAGCAGCTGCGTGTAGAACGCCACCGTCAGGTCCTCCACCGGGTCCACCCAGAACGCCGTCGACGCGGCGCCACCCCAGGCGTATTCGCCGGGACTGGAGAGGGTTTTGGCCTTGACCGGGTCTTCCAGGACGGAGAAGCCCAGGCCGAAGCCGAAGCCGTCGAAGGGCATCTCCGCGAACAGCGGCCGCCCGAAGGCCTCCAGGTCCACGTGGCCCGGCAGGTGGTTGCTCGCCATGAGGTCGACCGTGCGCGGCCCCAGGATGCGGGCGCCGTCCAGCGAACCGCCGCGCAGCAGCATCTGCGTGAAGCGGTGGTAGTCGGCCGCGGTCGAGACCAGCCCGCCACCGCCCGAGAACGAGTCGGGCCGGGCAACGCCGATGGAGCCAAAAGCCTCGTTGCGGGTGGGCAGCTTGGTCCGCGGATGCGCGACGTACAGGGCCGCCAGGCGGTCCGTGTCCTTCGTGAAGAAGCCGGTGTCCGTCATGCCCAGGGGCCCGAAGATCCGCTCCGCGAAGACCTCGTCCAGGGGCTTGCCCGCGAGGACCTCCACCAGCCGGCCGAGGACGTCCGTCGACACGGAGTAGTTCCACTCGCTGCCCGGCTGGAAGACGAGGGGGAGCTCCGCCAGCGCGCGGCTGCAGGCGGCGAGGTCCAGACCCGGCGGGGTGCCCCACTCGAAGCCCGCGGCGCGATAGATCGTGTCGACGGGGTGCGTGTGGTGGAAGCCGTAGGTGAGGCCGCTGGCGTGGGTGAGCAGGTGCCACAGGCGGATGGGCTCGGTCGCGGGCACCGTCACCGGGCTCAGCGCCGAGCCTTTCACGTACACCTGCGGCGCCGCGAACTCCGGCAGCCAGCGGGAAATCGGGTCGTTGAGGTCGATCACGCCCTCTTCGACGAAGGTCATCGCCGCCACCGAGGTGATCGGCTTGGTCATCGAGAAGATGCGCCAGATGGTGTCGTGGTCCACGGGGGCGCCCGACTCGACGTCCCGCTTGCCGTGGGAAGCGACGTGGACGACGCGTCCGTGCCTGCTCACCACCGCGAGGTAACCGGGCAGCCGCCCGTCGTCCACATAGGCGTCGAAATGCCGGTCGATCCGCTTCAGACGGTCAGCGTCGAACCCCGCCGAAGCCGGGTCGGTCTCCACGTTCATGCCGGCGACATTACGCCCTTTCGCGCGCCCGCTCGGCCGCCTTCTCCTCGCGCCACGCCTCGTCGTTCTTGCCCTCGCGCCAGTAGCCGGAGATCGACACCGACTCCTTCGCAACGCCGCGCTCGGCGAAGAGATACCGCCGCAGCTCGCGCACGAAGCCGGCCTCGCCGTGGACGAACGCGTGCACGTCCTCACCCGGCCACGGCAGCGCCTTCACCTCGGCCGCGAGGTCCGCACCAGCCGACCGGTGCAGCCACGTGATCTGCGCGTCGGCCTTCGTCACCAGCGGCTGCTCCTCCGAGGCGTCGGACACGAGCAGGAACACGTGCGCCCGCGCGCCGGCCGGCATGACCTCCAGCGACGCGGCGATGGCCGGCAACGCGGCCTCGTCGCCCACGAGCAGGTGCCAGCCCGCGTCGGCGCGCGGCGCGTACACGCCGCCAGGGCCCGCGAGCAGCAGCTCGTCGCCCGGCTGCGCCCGCATCGCCCACGGGCCGGCCAGCCCCTCGTCGCCGTGCACCACGAAGTCGAGCACGAGCTCGCCGGCCGCTTCGTCGTAGGACCGCACGGTGTACGAGCGCATCCGCGGGCACTGCTCGCGCGGGAACTCCGCGCGGATGCGCTGCAGGTCGAAGGGCTCCGGGTATTCGACGCCCGGCACCTTGAAGATCACTTTCACGTACGCGTCGGTGAACGCGTTGGGCGTGAAATCGCGCAGGCCTTCGCCCCCGGCCACGATCCGGATCATGTGCGGGGTCAGGTTCTCCTTGCGCAGAACCGACAAGCGCACGCCCGGGTTCCCCTTGCGCGCCGGAGCATCGGCCATCGGACACCACCCATTCACTAAGGCTTGCCTAATCTGGCTCCTACCGTACGCGCCCGTCCCCCGTCCCGCCTAGCGGCACCGGTCAGACCACGGCGAGACCGTCGGACACGACCACGCCGTCGTGCAGGACCGTCCGGTCCCGGCCGCGGTCCATCACCGCGCTCGTCGGCGTCTCCCCGTCCACCAGGACGAGGTCCGCCCGGTCGCCCGCCGCGAGCCCCGGACGGTCCGCCACCCCGGCCAGGCGGGGCACGTCGTGGCTCATGATCGAGGCCCCGCCCGTGGTCGCCACCGCCAAGGCCAGCTCGATGTGCTCGTCCCGGCGGAACCCGCGGGTGAACGCCAGCTGCCACGTCCGGTCCAGCAGGTCGCAGTTGCCGTACGGGCTCCAGTAGTCGCGCTGCCCGTCCTCCCCCAGGCCGATCCGCACGCCGGCGGAAACGAGGTCCAGCAAGGAAAGCTGCCCGGCGGATGACGGCGCCACCGTGGTCATCGCGACGTCCAGCTCGGCGAAGTCGTCGATCACCCGGCGGCTCACCGACTCGGAGATCGAGCCCAGGTCGTACGCGTGCGACATCGTCACCTTGCCGCGCAGGTCCAGCGCCCGGATGCGCTCGAGCACCAGGTCGGTCGAGAACAGGCCGAGGTGGCCCGGCTCGTGCAGGTGGATGTCCACCTCGACCTGGTGCTTCTCCGCCAGGCCGAACACCGCGTCCAGGTGCCCCTTCGGGTCGCGGTCCAGCGTGCACGGATCGATGCCGCCGATCACCGTCGCGCCGGACCGCAGGGCCGCGTCCAGGACGTCCAGCGTGCCCGGTTCACGGAGGATCCCCGCCTGGGCGAACGCCATCACGTGCACCTCGGCCCGGTCCGCGAACTTCTCCTTCGCGGCCAGCACGGCGTCGAGCTTCTCCAGCCCGCAGTCGACGTCGACCTGGGCGTAGCTGCGGACCCGCGTGGTGCCGTGCGCGATCATCCGCTCCAGCGTGCCCGCCGCCCGCTCCGGCAGCGGCACCTCCGCCGACCGCCAGTTCTCGCGGTCGTTGGTCATCATCGCCCACACGCCGGGGCCGCCGGTGTGGGGACGGAACGGCAAGCCGATCCGCGTCGAGTCCAGGTGTACGTGGACGTCGCTGAACGACGGGAACAGCAGCCGGCCCCGGCCTTCGATCGCATCGGGCACAGGCGCCGGGTCGTGCGGGCGGACCGCCGCGATCCGGTCGCCGGCGAGCTCGACGTCGCTGCGCTCACCACCCCAGGGGCGGACATCACGGATCAACACGGGACGAACCGTAGCGCGGAGCTCCGGCAGAACGGATCACGCCGCGGCGCGCGGATCGCTCACGCGGGTGTTCTGGAACGCCGTGATCAGCCAGCCCGTTTCCGAGCGGACCAGCACGAACGTCACCGTGCTCTCCCGCCCCTGGGCCACGGCGTCACCCCCGTCCAGCGCCGAACCGCCGCCCGAGACGACGATCGCAACGCCCTCGCGAGGGAAGCGCACCGACGCGTCGCCGGGGCCCCCGATCGTCGAACCCCGCAGCGGTCCCTCGAACAACGCGCGGTGCGAGCTCTCGATCAGCTCGCGGCCGGGCAGCCGCATCCCGAAGAACGTCACATAGTCGGCGTCCTCGGTGAACAAGCTCGCGTACGCGGCGGCATCACCGCTGTTCCAGGCGTCTGCGAGCCGGCTGAGCACGGCGAGGACTTCTTCCTGCTGAGTCATGGCGAGCTCCTTGTCGAACAGTGTTCGTTCCAACGAACACTGTTCTATCGGCGAACACCGTTCGAGTCAAGGCCCGATTCGTCTAGGCTGCAGCCCATGACCGTCCCGCCCCCGCCGTGGCGCCGTGGCCCGAGCCCCCGCCGGCGCGCCGAAAAGCCGCTGCTGTCACGGGATCTGGTGGTGAAGACGGCGCTGGAGATGCTGGCCGCCGAGGGCTTCGAGGCCGTGTCGATGCGCCGGATCGCGCAGCAGCTGGAGACCGGGCCTGCGTCGCTCTACGCGCACGTGGCCAACAAAGAGGAGCTCGACGAGCTCATGCTCGACGCCGTGCTCGGCGGCGTGCCGGTGCCGGAGCCGGATCCCGAGAACTGGGCCGAGCAGGTGAAGGAGCAGGTGCGGTTGCAGGTCCGCGCGATGGTGGCCTACCCCGGCATCGCGAAGGTCGCGTGGAACACGCCGGTGCCCGTCACACCCCACTCGCTGCGCCAAGGCGAGGCGATGCTCGCGATCCTGCGCGCCGGCGGGCTGGATCTGAAGCAGGCGGTGTTCGCGGGCGACGCGTTGAGCTTGTACGCCAAGGCCTACGCCTACGAGGCGAGCAGCTGGACGTTCGGCGACTACGACGAGGCGGAAGTCGCCGAACGCGGCCGTCAGATGGCCGACTACATGCGGTCCCTGCCGGCCGGCGCGTTCCCGAACCTGTTGCAGTCCGGGCAGTTCTTCACCGGCGAGACGAGCAAGGACCGCTTCGAGTTCGCCCTCGCGATGTTCGTGGGCGGACTGCAGAGCCTCGTCAGGGCTTGAGCACGATCTTGCCGCGCGTGTGGCGCCGCTCCAGCTCGCGGTAGGCGTCCTGCACCCGTGCCAGCGGGTACGTGGCCGCGACGGGCACCTCGAGCAGGCCCTTGTCCACCAGCGCGGCGAGATCGCGCATGACCTCGGCGCTCGCGGCGGCCATGTTGCCGTCCGTCTTCACGTTGTACTTCTGCGCGGCGGCGAAGTCGATCACGGTGTCGATCCGTCCTGTGTAGACACCCAGGCGCAGCGCCAGCTCTACGTAACCGTCGCCGTAGGTGTCGATGAACGCGTCGACCTTGCCGCCGGTGACCTCGCGGACACGCTCTTCGAGACCCTCGCCGTAGGCCACCGGGAGCACGTCCTGCTCCTCCAGCCACGCGTGGTTGGCCTCGCTCGCGATCCCGACCACGGTCGCGCCGGTGAGCTTCGCCAGCTGCACGACCAGGGAGCCGACCCCGCCCGCCGCGCCGGACACCACGAGCGTGTCGCCGTCACGCAGGTGCACGGCGCGCACCGCGGCGTACGCGGTGGTGCCCGCGACGAACAGCCCGCCCGCCGTCTCCCACGACACGCCGCTGGGCTTCGGCGTCAGGTTTTCGGCTTCGACCAGCACGAACTCGGCCTGGCTGGACCGCGTGTGCACGAAGCCGATGACCTCGTCGCCGACCTGGATCTCTTCGACGTCCGCCCCCAGTTCGGCGACCACGCCGGCGAGGTCACTGCCCTGCCCGGACGGGAACGTCGAGGGGAACTGCTGCGCGAACACGCCTTCGCGGATGGCGGCTTCACCGGGGTTGATCCCGGCGGCTCTGACCTCCACGAGCACCTGGCCGGGCCCGGGCACCGGACGGGCGACGTCTTCCACTCGCAGGACGTCGATCCCGCCGTGTTCGCTGTACCTGACCGCCTGCGGCATGCGCGACTCCCTCGCTCGTCGATACTTCGACCAACGAACCATCCGCCGGGTTTATGCCCGCTGAGCGAAAATTCAGCCGGCCAGGCGGCGGACCACACCGTCGGCGAGCAGCCGCCCGCGGTCCGTCAGCACGGCGCGGCCGCGACTGTCCAGAACGGACGGTTCCAGGAGCCCTTCCGCCGCCGCGGCGCGGGCTTCGGCGAGGCCGGCGGCGTCGAGCGCGTCGAGCGCGAGTCCTTCCGCGACACGGAGTTCGAGCATGATGCGCTCGAGGTGCCGGTCCTGTTCCGTGAGCAGTTCACGGCCGGCTTCCGGGCTGGTGCCCTCGGCCAGCAGCGACGCGTACTTGGCCGGGTGCTTGACGTTCCACCAGCGCACGCCGCCCACGTGGCTGTGCGCGCCGGGGCCCGCGCCCCACCAGTCGCCGCCCTGCCAGTAGCCGAGGTTGTGCCGGCAGCGGGCCGCGTCGCCGGTGGCCCAGTTGGACACCTCGTACCAGCGCAGGCCGGCGGCCGAGAGCACGGAGTCGATCATCTCGTAGTCGGTGGCGAGCACGTCGTCGTCGGGCGCGGGCAGCTCGCCGCGGCGCACCCGGCGGGCGAGCGCGGTGCCCTCCTCCACGATCAGCGCGTACGCCGAGACGTGGTCGACGCCCGCGGACAGCACGGCGTCGAGCGAGGCCCGCAGGTCCTCCGGGCGCTCGCCGGGCGTGCCGTAGATCACGTCCAGGTTCACGTGCTCGAAGCCGGCGGCCCGCGCCTCGCGCGCGGCGTCCACGGGCCGGCCGGGAGTGTGCACGCGGTCGAGCACCTGCAGCACGTGCCGCGTCGCCGACTGCATCCCCAGCGACACGCGCGTGTACCCGGCTGCCCGGATCCGCTCGAAGAACTCCGGCGAGGTCGACTCGGGGTTGGACTCGGTCGTCACCTCGGCGTCCGGCGCCAGCCCGAACGCGCCGCGCACGACGTCCAGCACCTCCGCGAGGCCGTCCGCGCCCAGCAGCGACGGCGTACCCCCGCCCACGAACACCGTGTCGGCCGCCGGCGGCTCCCCCAGCACCCGCGCGGCCAGCTCCAGCTCCCGGCGCAGTCCGTCGAGCCACGACCTCGGCGACGCCGCCGACCCCAGCTCCCCGGCGGTGTAGGTGTTGAAGTCGCAGTACCCGCAGCGCGTCGCACAGAACGGCACGTGCACGTAGACGCCGAACGGCCGCCGCCCCAGCCCCTCCAGGGCGCTTTCGGGCAATCCGGTCTCGGCAGGCAGCTCGGCTACGTCAGGCACGACGTCCATTGTCCCTCGCGCCGCCCCGGTGCTCGCCCGGCCCCGCGCCACCCGGGCGGAAGTTCGGCCGCCGAACGAACCTCACCGGCACCCGGCCCGGCCCGGCCCGCACCCGGACGGCCGCTCGGAGCACCCCCTCCGCGGCACAAAACCGCAGGCAGCGAGGCCCGCCACCCACATCGGCGGCCCACGCGCAAGCCCCCCGCAAACGCCCTCCCACCATCCGGACGCGTTTGAACCACGTTCTGAACGCGTGGTTATCTGGGCCGGTGAGTCCTGCCGGTGTCCTTCTCGTGGCGCGCCGCCACGTCGACCTTCTGCGGGTCGCGAGCGCGCTCTGCCGGCCTGTCCGCTGACTCCCGACGCCCGACCCAGCCCACCACGCTCAGCCCGCCCAAGCTGGACCGCAGGCGCCGGACCCGCCGCGATCCCCCGTTGCCCGCCACGAAGCGGCACGACTTCAGCGGCGTCCGGAGCCACTAACCGGAGGACTCCTCATGGCCTCACCCACGCGCGAAACCCCCGCGAAGAGCCGCCCGCGGCAGAAGCGCGGCGAGGGACAGTGGGCGCTCGGCTACCGAGAGCCGCTGAACCCCAACGAGCGGTCGAAGAAAGACGACAACCCGCTCAACGCCCGCGCGCGCATCGAGAACATCTACGCCCGCGGCGGCTTCGACTCGATCGACCCGGGTGACCTGCGCGGCCGCTTCCGCTGGTTCGGCCTCTACACCCAGCGCAAGGAAGGCATCGACGGCGGCCGCACGGCCACACTCGAACCCGAAGAGCTGGACGCCCGCTACTTCATGATGCGCGTGCGTCTCGACGGCGGCATGCTCACCACGCAGCAGCTGGCCGTGCTGGCGGAGATCTCGCAGACGCACGCGCGCGGCACCGCGGACATCACCGACCGGCAGAACATCCAGTACCACTGGATCCGGATCGAGGACGTCCCCACGATCTGGCAGAAGCTCGAGAACGCGGGCATGACCACCATGGAGGCGTGCGGCGACAGCCCGCGCGTGATCCTGGGCTCGCCCGTCGCGGGGATCGCGGCCGACGAGATCATCGACGGCACGCCCGCGATCGAGGAGATCAAGCGCCGCTACATCGGCGACCCGCAGTACGCGAACCTGCCGCGCAAGTTCAAGACCGCGATCTCGGGCCAGCAGGACGTGGCGCACGAGATCCACGACGTCGCGTTCGTCGGCGTGAACCACCCCGAGCACGGCCCCGGCTTCGACGTCTGGGTGGGCGGCGGCCTGTCGACCAACCCGATGATCGGCCAGCGCCTCGGCGCCTGGGTGCCGCGTGACGAGGTGCCGGACGTGTGGGAAGGCGTGATCAGCGTCTTCCGCGACTACGGCTACCGCCGCCTGCGCTCACGCGCCCGCATCAAGTTCCTGGTCAAGGACTGGGGTGCGGCGAAGTTCCGCGAGGTGCTGGAAGAGAAGTACCTCAAGCGCCCGCTGCTCGACGGCCCCGCGCCCGACGTGCCGCCCGCCCCGATCGACCACGTCGGCGTGCACCGCCAGGTCGACGGCAGGTTCTACGTGGGCGCGGCGCCCGTGGCCGGCCGCGTGAACGGCGAGACGCTGCTGGCCGTGGCCAAGGCCGCCGAACGCGCCGGGTCCGCGCGCGTGCGCTTGACTCCGCAGCAGAAGCTCGTGGTCCTCGACGTGCCCGAGGCCGAGGTGCCGGGTCTGGAGACGGAGCTCGCCGAGCAGGGCCTGCACACCAAGCCCTCACCGTGGCGGCGCAGCGTGATGGCGTGCACCGGGCTCGAGTTCTGCAAGCTCGCGATCGTCGAGACGAAGGCCCGCGCGCAGGCGCTGGTCACCGACCTCGAGAAGCGGCTCGCCGACGTCCAGGGCGATCTGGAAAACCCCGTCAGCGTGCACCTCAACGGCTGCCCCAACTCGTGCGCCCGCATCCAGACCGCGGACATCGGGCTCAAGGGCCAGATCGTCACCGACGCCGGCGGCCGCCAGGTCGAGGGTTTCCAGGTGCACCTCGGCGGCGGGCTCGGCCTCGACGCCGGCTTCGGCCGCAAGCTGCGTGGGCACAAGGTCGTCGCCGACGAGCTGGTCGACTACGTCGAGCGCGTGGTCCGCGCCTACCTCGACGGCCGCGAGCCCGGCGAGCGGTTCGCGCAGTGGGTCGGGCGGGCCGACGAAAGCCTGCTGCAGTGACCTCGACGGAACGAGCGGTGCCCTACTATTGCCCGTTCTGCGGTGACGAGGACCTGCGCCCCGCCGAAGACGGCGGCTGGCTCTGCGGTGCCTGCCGGCGCGGGTTCTCGGTGAAGTTCCACGGACTGTCCCTACCGGAGGAGACGCTCGGATGACGGCCACAGCTGACTACCGGACCCTGGCCGAACGCGCGGAGAAAGAGCTGGCGCAGGCCACGGCGGAGGAAGCCCTGCGCTGGACGGTCGAGCAGTTCGGCGACGACTTCATCGTCGCGTCGAACATGCAGGACGCCGTGCTCATCGACCTGGCCACCCAGGTCAAGTCCGATGTGGACGTTCTGTTCCTCGAGACCGGGTACCACTTCCCCGAAACGATCGGCACGCGCGACGCCGTGCAGACCGTGTACCCCGACGTGACCATCGTCAACGCGCAGGCCGGGCAGAGCGTGGCCGAGCAGGACGCCGAGTACGGCAAGGACCTGTTCGCCCGAGACCCCAACCAGTGCTGCTTCCTGCGCAAGGTCGTGCCGCTGCGCGAAACGCTGGCGAAGTACTCGGCGTGGGTCACCGGCGTGCGCCGCGTGGACGCGCCGACCCGCGCGAACACTCCGATCGTCACCTGGGACGAGCGCAACGGCCTGGTGAAGGTCAACCCGCTCGCCGCGTGGACCGACGACGAGTTCAACGGCTACATCCGCGACCACGGCGTGCTCGAGAACCCGTTGGTGTCGGTGGGTTATCTGTCCATCGGCTGCGCGCCGTGCACGGCGAAGGTCGAGGCCGGGCAGGACCCGCGCAGCGGCCGCTGGGCCGGCCAGTCGAAGACCGAGTGCGGACTGCACGGCTGAGGAAGGGACCGATGACCACTCTGGAACCCGCGGCCGACGCGTCCACGGACAACCTGGCCGCCCTGGAGTCCGAGGCCATTCACATCTTTCGTGAGGTGGCGGGTGAGTTCGACCGTCCGGTGATTCTGTTCTCGGGTGGTAAGGATTCGACGTT
>NZ_JBFAQX010000045.1:0-50507 GCF_040678995.1 Amycolatopsis sp. NPDC049253
ACAGCCTCGGCCTTGAACTGAGCGCTGAATCTCCGACGCTGCTCGGGCATACACCCATCCTCTCAGACAGGAGGCCCTGTCCAAGATCCTTGGTACACCCCACGCCGCCACCCTCACCTGCTACAAGAAACTCACCTACTGAGACATGGTCTTAGTGGTCAAAGCTTCAACACTCCTTCGATGAACCGCTGTATCTGATCCGCAATGAAATCCTGGAGGGTATGTCAATTCCTATATCTCGCAAGACCCCCCGAGCCTCGACTGAAGACACTTCAAGGCTTGCCCGTACTACTGGCGGTGTCGACCGCGGGCAGCGGCGTCGCACCGGCGTTGTTCAGGCTCAGCGTGACCATGGTGATCCAGCTCGGGGCGCTGACCACTTGTTGGGCGCGAACCAATCCGAGGCTCGAGCTGTTCGCGACGATGCCGGCGGCCGCCGCCGTGTTCGCCAACCGGCTCGCGGCGATCCTGGCAGCGGACGCGATACTGGCGTCGGGGCGTCGGCCGCCGCCAGCGCCCTGGGGCGCCGAACACCACGGCGTCAGCGGCGGGAGCGGCCCCGTCGACCACAGCGGTGCGATCAGCGACCCGCGCCGGTGCACGGGTCCACTACCGGACAACGTGTCCATGGCGCCGAGAGACCACACCAGTGTGGTCACCACCGCGAGCCCAGGGCAGTGGACCGCCACACCGCGCACACCACTCCGACGGCTGATGCGAACATGGCCTGGCCGAGCCATTCCGCGATCATCTCGGGCGCTGTTGCCACTCGCGGCACCAGGGATGCGCAGGCCGCGTTACGAAGTGGTACCGCGGCGAACCGTTCGGCACCCGTTCGCTACGCACCGGGCATGAGCGGAGTCTGGTCTTACGAGATCCGCCGCTGCGCGCGGGCGGGCCTCGCCTTGCGCTTCGCCCGCGGCGGCGGCCGCCTTCATGCCGGCGGTTTGGCCTGGCGGGGTCTCGGACAATCCCTTGGATCCCAGCACTGCGCCAGCTGCTGACACCTTGCCAAGAGCCTTGCCGAAGATCAACCAATGACCGCGTTTGCGCAGGTGAGAGGCACAATATAGGCTTGAGGAGTGGGCCGGGTCGGGCTCGAACCGACGGCCAAGGGATTATGAGTCCCCTGCTCTAACCAACTGAGCTACCGGCCCCTCACTGACGCCCCGTTTGCAATAGCACATGAGCCCCAGTTCGATCCAAAATATCACAGCGCCCCGGGCAGACCTGCGGAGTAGGCCGATCAGGTTGTGGTTGTGCCGTGGAGCAGGGCGGGTCGTCTAGGTTGCAAGGACGTCGCCACCACGACCCGGGCCTGGAGGGTTGAGCAATGGGTGCCGCGCAACGTCCGCCGAGGCCGTGGCTGGTTCGGCTGGCGGTGGCGGACGCGTTGGCCGGCGGGATCGCCCTCGGGTTCCTGGCGCGGCACTACCGGGACGTGCTGGGGGAGCACACTGGCGTGATCAGCCTGGGGGTGCTCGCCGTCGTCGCCGCGGGGATCCTGGTGCGGCTGCTGGTGCGGAGCTTGCGGAGGGCTTCGGAGCGGCTGGACGCGATTCTCGTGGACGAGCTGCCGCAGCGGCCGTCGCCTCGGCCGCGCTGAGTGCGCAGCCGAGGCCCGAAGTCGGATCACGGGTTGTTCGACGGCGGCGGTTTCGTCGATGAGGAGCACGGCATGTCCCGGCTGCCGGTCACCGTCGAAGTCGGTGTGACCACCCTGCCCGCGCAGGCCGCATACGTGAACCAGATCGAGCCGAACGCCTTCGGTCTCGTCTGGTCGAACATCGCGTGGAACGTCGTCGCGGGGTAAGAACTTTGCACCGTGTTCAGCACGAACGCGTTGAAAGCCCCCGGCGTGCTCGGCGACACGACGATCGCCGCGGGAACCACACCGAGACCACGCAAAGGCCGTTACCGTCCGTGACGCACGGGCTTGGGCTCCTTTGTGAAGAGCGGAACCGGTACGTCGCCGCTCCACCACGGGGTGTTGGCCGGGCGCGCGAAGCTCACCCGAACGCCGAGGCGGGTGAAAAAGCCGTGCCCTCGGGAAAATCACGGGACTTGGTGCATGGAAACCACGTCGAGGCCCAGGACGCGGAACAGGCTCAGCAAGCGGTGCAGGCGTTCCTCGTCGGTGACGTGGCAGTAGATGATCGTTTCGGGTGGGGCGGCGGCGACTTCCAGCTCACCGAAGTCGACGACGGCGTGGGCGGCGCGGTCGGACAGGCGGCCGGAGACGCGGAACACGTAGCTGGACTGCGACACCTGAGCCTCCCGTCTGGCCCTTCGAGCGCCCCTCGCCGCAACGGTCGCGCGTGCACGGGTGGGCGTCCTCGCCCGTGCCGGATGAGCTCGTGTTCGGGCGGCGGGCGTGCGAGAGTGGGTGACTGCGGGACCGGAGGGAGAAGAGGGTGTCCCACAAGGAAAAGCCGCGCGTGCCGCGGCGCAAGAGGACTGTGCCCGGGCTGCCGGACGGGTTCGTGTCCCGGCCGCGGCTGCTGACCGCGCTCGATCGCGCCGCGCCGGAGGCCGCGACGATGGTGTGCGCGCCCGCGGGGTCCGGCAAGACGTTGGTGCTCGCGGAATGGCTGCGCAGCGGCGGACTCGGTTCCGCGGCTTGGCTTTCGCTCGACGCCGCCGACAACGACCAGTACCGGTTCCGCTCCGGGCTCCTCGACGCGCTCAGCCCGGCGGCGCCCGGCCTGCACGATTTCGACGCGGTCAGCCCGAGTTTCCTGGCCGATCTCGTCGACGCCCTCGACACCTTGCCCGAACCGCTGCGCCTCGTCCTCGACGACGCGCACGAGCTCGTGGCGACGGAACCGTTGCGCGACGTGGAACAGCTGCTTCGCCTGCGCCCACGCGGATTGCGGCTCGTGCTGTCGACGCGGTGGGACCCCCCGCTGCCCCTCGCCCGGCTGCGGCTGTCCGGCCGGCTCGCCGACCTGCGCTCCGACCACCTGCGCTTCCGCCCGGACGAAGCCGCGGCACTGCTCGCCTCCGAAGGCGTCACCATCGGCCCCGAGCAGGTCGACCGGCTCGTCACGCGCACGGAAGGCTGGGCGAGCGGGCTGCGCCTGGCGGCCGAAACCCTCAAGAGCGGCGCGGAGTTCACCGGCACCGACCCGACGGTGAGTGCCTACCTCGTCGACGAGGTCCTCGCGCCACTGTCCGAAGAGGAACGTCAGTTCCTGCGCGAGATCAGCGTCTGCGAAAGCGTTTCCGCGTCGCTCGCCACCGCGCTGTCGGGTCGCGCCGACGCCGGCGAGCTGCTGGCGCACCTGGAGCACCGCACGGCGATGCTGTTCCGCACCGGCGCCGGCCGCCGGATCTACCGCCTGCACACGCTGCTGCGCGCCCACCTGCTCACCGACCTCATGTTGCGCACGCCCCGCCGGGTGCCCGCGCTGCACCGCCGCGCCGCCGAGTGGCTGCGGGCGCGCCACCAGGCCGGCGACGCCGTGTCGCACGCACTCGAAGCCGGTGACGCCGCGCTCGTCGCGGACCTCCTGCGCCGCCACGCGCTCGACCTGCTGCTCGCCGGCGAGCACGACGTGCTGCGCCGGGCCCGCGCCGCGCTCAGCGACGACGTGGTCGGCGACGACCCGTGGCTCGCCCTCACCGGCGCCCTCGAGCACCTCGACGCCGCCCGGCCCGGCGCCGCGCGCGCCCAGGTCACGCTCGCCGAACGCGCATGGCCGCGCGAGCCGTCGCCCGAGCTGCACGCGCTGCGCGGGCTCGTCGACTCCCGTTTCGCCCACGCCGCGGGCTCCCTCGAAGGCGACATCGACGCCGTCGCCGAGCAGGGTTCCGCGCTCAACGCCATGACGCTGCTGGAGACCGGCCAGGCGCTGCTCGCCTCGGCCCGCGCCGTCGAGGCCCACCGGCCCGTGGAGTCGGCGCTGGCCTTCGCCCGCGCGCACGGGCACGGGCACCTGGAACAGCAGTGCCTCACCGTGCTGGCCGGCGTCGCCGCGGCCGCGGGCGACTTCCGCGCCATGACCGCCCTCGCCCACGACGCGGACACGCTCGCCGAAACCCACGGCTGGCGCAACACCGTCACCGGTGCGAAAACCTCGCTGATCCTGGCCTGCGGAGCGCTGCTTCGAGCCGACGCCTCCGCCTGCCTGGCCCAGGTCGGCCGCGCCGCGGGCGTGCTCGCCACCACCGACGGCCTCGGCCACGGCGGCCTCTCTCTGCTGACCGCGACGCTCGAAGGAGCCGCGCGCTTCGACGGCGGGCAGCGCTCGGCCGGGCTGCGCCGCATGACCGACGCCCGCGTCGCCGAGGGCCCCGCTCCCCTGCCCGACGGCATCGTCGCCCTCGCCGCCGTCTGCGAGCACGACGCCGCCACGCGCCTCGGCCGCGGCGAAACCGCCCGCGACGTGCTGGCCTGGGCGCGCGAACGGATCCCGTCGGCCGCCGAGATCCTCCTGGTCCGCGCCAGCACGCAGGTCGTGCTCGGCCGCGACGGCCACGCGCGCAACCTGCTGCGTCCCCTGCTCGACGGCGCGGTCGACCCCGTGCTGGCGTGGACGCCGGTCACGGCCTGGCTGCTCGAAGCGGAGATCGCCCTGCGCTGCGGCGAGGACGTCCGCGCGCGCCGCGCCGTCGCGAAGGCGCTCGGCCCGGCCGAACGGCAGGGCGTGCTGCGCCCCCTCGTCACCGCGGCTCCGGAGGTGCTCGACCTGGCGCTGCTCGACGTGCCGGGCGGCCACCGCTTCACCACCGACCTGCGCCGGGCCCGCGCCGTCCGCGGCAGGCAGCCCGACGCCGTCGCGCTCACCGAGCGTGAGCGGACGGTGCTGCGCCTGCTGCCGACGGTCCGCTCGCTCGACGAGATCGCCGGAGACCTCATGGTGTCGCCCAACACCGTGAAAACACACGTCCGCGCTCTGTACCGGAAGCTCGGCGTCGGCTCGCGACGGGAGGCCGTGCGTTCGGCCGTCCGGCGCGGTCTCGTGGACAGTTAGTTGGGACGTTCGGCCCTTACTTCGTCACGGCGACGTCCTACGGTCGAAGGCGTGGGTGGAGCCGGCCGGTCGGGGACCAACCGGTGGCGGGTGCCGGGCGCGAAGGTGACAATGCCCTTGCTGCCACCGGATTTCGTGACGCGTCCACGATTGCTCGACGCCCTCGACGCGGCCGCCGGCAGCCCCGTCACGGCCGTCTGCGCGCCCGCCGGCTTCGGCAAGACCGCGCTGCTGGCCGAGTGGGCCACGACCCGCCCCGTCGCGTGGGTCTCGCTCGACCCGGAGGACAACGACCCGCGCCGCTTCTGGTCCGCGATCCTCTGCGCGCTCGACAAAACCGTGCCCGACGACAGCCGGGTGCACGCCGTCGCGGCACCGGAAGGCGACAGCCGCGCCGATTTCCTCGCCGAGCTGGTCGACGCCCTCGACGCATTGCCCGCCCCGGTGTGCCTGGTGCTCGACGACTTCCAGGAGATCGTGGACGCCGGCCCGCTGCACGACATGACCGCGCTCATCCGCACGCCGCCCGCCGGGCTGCGCCTCACGCTCGCGGCGCGAGCCGACCCCCGGCTGCAGCTCGCGCGCCTGCGGGTGCAGGGCGACCTCGCCCGGGTCAGCGCGGACGACCTGCGCTTCACCACCGCGGAGACCGCCCAGCTGCTGCGGGTCACGGGCGTGCGCTGCGGCGAGGACGACATCCGCCGGCTGGTCGAGCGCACCGCGGGCTGGACCGCGGCCGTGCACTGGGCCGCGGTGTCGCTGCGGACCGGGGCCGACGTCGACGCCTTCCTCACCCAGCTCGACGGCGACGACCGCTCCGTGGCCGGGTTCCTGGCCGACGAGGTGCTCGCCCGCCTGCCGGAAGGCGCGCCCGAGCTGCTGCGCCGCATCAGCGTGTGCGACGCCGTGCCGGCCGCGCTGGCCCGCGAGCTGGCCGCGCGCGAAGACGCCGGCGCCGTGCTCGCCGAGCTGGAGCGGCACACGTTCCTCGTCGCGCGCATCGACGACCCCAGCGCCTCCTACCGCGTGCAGCCGCTGCTGCGCTCCTACCTGCGCGCCGACCTCGACCTGCGCTACCCCGGCCTCGCGAGCGAGCTGCACGCGACGGCTGCGCGCTGGTTCGCGAACGAGGACCGCATCGGCGAGGCCCTCGAACACGCCGTCGCCGGCCTCGACCGCGACGGCATCGTCGAGCTCCTCCACGCCCACGCCATCCCGTGCCTGCTGGCCGGCGACGACCACGCCGTGCGGGAAACCCTGGCGCACCTGGGTGACGACGTCGATCCCGGCCTGCGCGCGGCCCGCGCGCTCGCCGCCGTCCAGAGCGGCGATCCGACCGAACCGCCGGACGACCCCGTGCTCGCCCGCCACCACGCACTGGCCGAGGGCCGCCGTCCCCCCGGGCCCGGACCGACCGGGCCGGGCACCTGGGCGGAGCTCGACCGCGCGTGGTCCTCGCTCTACCGCGGCGCGTGGCGCGACGCCTCCACGCGCGTCCGCGCCGCCCTCGACACCGCGCGCGGCGACGGCCAGGACTACCTCGTGCTCCACGGCCTGGCCGCGCTCGCCGTGGCCGGCGCCTTCGGCGGCAACCAGGACGTGGCTCGCGCGGCCTGCCAGGAAGCCGTCGAGCTCGCCGCCCGGCACGGCTGGCCGCGTTCGCCGTGGCTGGCGGTGTGCCGGCTCGTCCTCGCGTGCGACCACCTGCTGCGGCTCGATCCGGCGTCCGCCGCCCGCGAAGCGCGCGACGCGGCGACACCGCTGGGCGCGTTCCTCGACGGCGCGGCGCAGTTCGACGGCGAGGACCGCCGCGACGGGCTCGAGACCATGCGCCGCGCCCGCCACGACCTCGGCGAGCTCGCCGCCGGCCCGGCCGCGCTCGTCGCCGTGCTGGAGCACCACGCGGCCGTGTTCCTCGGAGAGCCCCTGCACGCCAACGAAGTGCTGCTGTGGGCCCGCGACCACCTCCCCCACACGCGCGAGCTGGACCTGATGCAGGCGTGGACGCACCTCGCCGCCGGCCGGCCCGACGAGGCGGCGGCCGCGGTGCGCACCCGCCGCGCGGCGCTGCTGCCGACCACCCCCGTCGACGTCGAGCTCACCGAAGCCGCGCTCGCCCTGCGCGCCGGCCGCCGCACCGAGGCGCTGCGGACGCTGGAACACGCGCTGGGCCTGGCGATCGGCGGTGACTTCGTGCGGCCGTTCGCGCTGGCCGACCCGGCCGTGCGGCACCTGCTCGTGGACCACTCCGGCGGCTTCGGCCGGCTCGACGGCTTCGCGGCCTCGGTCCGCGACCGCCTGCGGCGCTTCGACCCCGCGCCCGCGGACGACCGCCTCACCGAGCGCGAGCAGGTCGTGCTGCAGCGGCTGCCGTCGCAACGCTCACTCGACGAGATCGCGGCGGACCTGACCGTGTCCGTCAACACCGTCAAGACCCACGTGCGCGCGATCTACGTGAAGCTCGGTGTGACCAACCGCCGCGACGCCGTGCTCGTCGCCCGCGAACACGGTCTCGCGTGAGGCTTCATCCGCGACAGATGAGGCCGGACCCGCGCCGGAGTCCGACGCTTTCCGCAAGCCCGGCACGGGCACGGATCCCGCGGACACGAGAGGACTCTCACCATGACCGACACGGGAGCACGAGCGCCGCACACCGAGGCCGGCGGAACCACCGGCCGTCCCCCGGACTCCCAGTCGATACCGAGCGGCTGGACCGGGTGGGTCGCCTTCGCCGCGACCATGATGATGCTGCTGGGCGCGTTCCAGGTGATCGAAGGGCTGGTCGCACTGCTCAACACCCGGTATTTCGTGGTCGACGAGACGGGCCTCGTCGTCTCGGTCAACTACACCACGTGGGGCTGGGTGCACCTCGCGCTCGGCGCGCTGCTCATCGTCGTCGGCATCGGCGTCTTCATGGGCAACCGGGCGGCGCAGATCACCGGCATCGTCCTCGCGGGCCTGAGCGCGATCGTGAACCTCGCGTTCCTGCCGGCGTACCCGCTGTGGTCGATCATCGTCATCGCCGTCGACGTGCTCGTGATCTACGCACTCGCGGTGCACGGCAAGGAGATGAAGAAGCTCTGACCGGGGCGGTCAGGCCGGTGCGGGCCCCGGTTCCCCGGGGTCCGCACCGGTGTCCGCACGGGTTTTCGCCGGTGTTTCGGGCTCCTCGGCCGGCTCTTCGCCAGGCACCGGACCGTCGGGGCCTCTGGCGACCATGCGGATGAGCGCGTCGGCCGAGCCCGCCGTCGGGTCGATGTCCACGAACAGCGCCTTGATCAGCAGGGTGGCCGGCACGGCGAGGATCGCGCCCAGCGGGCCGAGCAGCCACGTCCAGAACACCAGGGAGAGCACGGTCACCAGCGTCGAGAGCCCGACCGAACCGGCCACGAAGCGTGGCTGGATCAGCGACTGCACCACGAAGTTCAGCGCGCAGTAGACCGCGACGACGACGATCATCTTCTCCCAGCCGCCGTCGAGCAGGCCCAGCAGCGCCGGCGGGATCACCCCCAACACGAACCCGACGTTGGGGATGTAGTTGGTGACGAAGGCCAGCAGGGCCCACAGGATCGGCACGGGGATACCGATGATCGCCAGTGCGGCCCCGTCGAGCACCGCCACGATGAAGCCGAACACGGTGGTCACGAGGATGTAGCTGCGGGTGCCCGCGGCGAAGCGGTGGAACGCGGCGGTGAGCCACGGCCGGTCGGTGTCGATGGCGTCCAGCCGCTTGTCGGCCCAGGTGGCCTCGGTGCTGAGGAACAGCAGCAGCGCCAGCAGGAACACGAGGTTGGTGAGCACACCGCCGATGCCGGAGAGCAGAGAACCGACGAAGTTCGCGAGCTTGCCGAGATCCAGTGAAGACGCCATGTCCCGCAGCTGCTGCGGTCCCACGCCGAACTGGGCGAGCTTGTCGGTGGCGGACCGCAGCAGGTCGCTGGCCTTCGACGCATAGGTCGGCAGCAACGTCGCGAGCTGTGCCAGTGACACGATCACCACGAACACCAGGCTCACGATCACCAAGTAGACCACCGTGACGAGCACGACCGTCGTGAGCCACCGCGGCCAGCCCTTGCGCCGCAGCCAGGCCTGCACGGGGCTCGCGGTGACCACGATGACCATCGCCAGGAACACGGGCCCGACGATGAACGCGATCGCCCGCAGGCCGGCCAGTGTGATGACGACCGACGCGGCGCCGACCATGATCACGAGCACCCGCGGCAGCGCGCTCCCGGGCGGGAAAGTCGGCGCGACGGGCGCAGGGCCGGAGCGCTTGCGCTTCGTGGCACCGCTTCGTCCGCGCAGCTTCACGAGACCACCTCACCCTCGTCCGGGTTGGGGTACTGCGGCGGTGCCCCGCGTCGACGGGCGACTCCCCGATGTCACTCCGGTGTGGCCGGACCTGCGCGGCGGCTCCGGCCGGTGGGTCCCGGGGATACGGTCACCGTCCGCACACGGCTCCCGCCTCACCCGCGCCGGATGAGACCTGGCCCGGCAAGGCGGGAGCTTCGGCGGCGGGGCTCCCGCAGCCGGGTTCGCGAGGACGCGAGGCGCGGGGCGGGCCGTGGAGACGCCGTCACCCGCGGCGGGTCACGGCGTCCACAGGGGACAGTCGCGGCCTCAGCCGGCCAGCTCGCCGGATCCGCCGCCGTAGGTGGTCTGATCACCCGTCCGCCCGGACCGGGGGCACCGGCCGAGGCACGGGATCTGCGCCCACACCGTCTTGCGCTCGAACTCGGTCTCGGGCAGCACGCCCCAGGTCACCGACAGGCGGTCGACCAGCAGGAGCCCGCGGCCGCGCGGGCCGGGCAGGCGGGACAGCCCCATGGTCGGCTGCACCAGGTTGCGGTCGGCCACCTCGACCCGCACGGTGCACGGGCGCAGGCTGTGCCACAGCTGCAGGTGGCGTGGTCCGTCGCCGTGGTCGTGGGCGTTGGCCAGCAGTTCGGTGGCGACGAGGAGCACGTCGTCGCGGTGCTCGTCACCCAAGGTGTCCAGGTGCTGTGACACCCACCTGCGCATGGTCCGCACCGTCGCCGCCGTGGTGCCGTGCAGCGGCAGCACCCATGTGCCCGGCCGGCCGGCGCTTCGGGCCCCGGTCAACGCCACCACCTCCCCGATCCGCGGTAAGCGCACTTCCTGTCGACTTACCCGATCGGGTCACGAATGAATCACCGGAGATGGCCGCGGTCACCGTGCAGCCCGGGTACACAGTGGACATGAAGGCCGGCTCGGCGACACGTTTTCCCTGGCCAGGAGCTTGCCGACCACCTCCGCGGTACCCGTTCCGGGGCGAGGAACGAAGGTGAAAAGGTTCTGTCCGCCGGCGCCGGGGAAGGCCCGCCCAGGTCACCGCCGCCCGGAAAGCAGGGACTCAGCTGTGCAGCAGCGGCGTCGCCTCTCGCACGATCGCCTGGAGCACCGTCGCGACGACGAGTTGCTGTGACTCGGGCATGCGGCTCGCGGGCACGGCGACGTTGAACGAGATCCGGCCGGCCCCCACGGTCACCGGGAAGGCGACGGCCACCGACGACACCCCGGCCTCGCTCTCCTCGGCGCTGGTGGCGTAGCCCCGCTCGCGCACCCGCGCGAGCTCGGCTTCGAGGTCACCGCGGGTGCGGACGCTGCGGTCGGTGAGCCCGGCGATCCGCTCGTCCGGGTAGAGCACCCGCAGCTGATCGGTGGTGAGACCGGCCAGCATCGCCTTGCCCGACGACGTCGAGGTCGCGGGCAGCGAGCTGCCCAGCCGCGAAGCGACGCGGACCGCCTGCGGGCTCTCGATCGCGTCGACGAACCGCACGCTCGTGCCGTCGAGCAGACCGAGGTGGACGGTCTCGCGCAGCTCGGCGTTGAGGCGTTCGAGGTAGGGCCGCAGCACCTGGCGGAAGTCGAACCGCTCGAGGATCGAGAACGCCACGCCGGTCAGCGCCGTACCCGGCTCGTAGGCCTTCGTGGCCGCGTTCTGCCGCACGAACCCGCGGTAGAGCAGCATCGCCATGAGCCGGTGGGCCGTGGACGAGGCGACGCCGAGGTACTCGCTCACCTCCGCCAGCCGCACCTCCGACCGCTCCCCGAACAGCAGCAGCAGCTTGAGCGCGTTGTCGACGGATTCGATCGGGTACTGCGGCGGGTTGACGCCCGCCACGCCCTCGCTTCTGCTCACGCGGAGGACTGTATTCCGCTCGGCGAGGGTGCCGCGAATCTCCCGGTTGTCCGGGTACCGAAGAGCTCTCCGGAGGTCGGTTCGCCAGCAGGTGCCGCGTCGACGGCGGTTCCGGCGAGAACGCCGCGGCCTCGCGGTAGAGGCCGGCGTCCTGGCCGGTGATGCGCTCGTGGTGCTGGCGCAGGTGTTCGGCCCAGGTCGCCACCTCGAACACCTCGACGTAGCGGTCGGGCACCCCGAGGTCGCGGTAGGCGCTCCACCGGCGCGCACCCGTGCGCCGGCGCGAGACGCCGACGCGCGCGAGGGCGGCCAGGAACTCGGCCGAGCGTTCGGCCGGGACGTGGTAGGAGACCTCGACCAGCACCGGCCCCGCCGCGGGGTCGAGGGCCTCCTCGGCGCCGGCGAGGACGGCGATCTCCGGTTCCGGCCACGGCGTGACGATCGTGCGGTCCAGCTCGCCCGTGCGCGCGTGGATCGGGAGCACGAACAGCGACGCCGCGCCCAGCACGAGCAGCACACCGGAGACGGCCAGCGTCGCCGCCGCGCCCGCCGCGGCGGCGACCAGCCCCCAGATGAGGGCGCCGACGCCCTGGCCGCCCAGGAAGATCATCAGGTACACCGCCAACGCCCGCGCGCGGACCCAGGCCGGCAGCGCGAGCTGCACTGTGGTGTTCAAAGTGGACAGTCCCGCCAGCCAGCCGGCGCCGCCCAGCACGAGCAGGAGGGCGACCACCACGGCGCTCGGCAGCAGCGCGGCGGCGAACACCCCGACCGCGTACGCGATGGTGGCGGCCCCCAGCAGCGTGTTGCGGCCGAACCGCGCGCGCATCGGCCGCATCAGCACCGCGCCGCCCACCGCACCGAGGCCGAGGGCGCCGAGCAGCACGCCGTAGCCGCCGGAACCGAGACCGAGCCGGACAGCGGCGACGACCGGCAGCAGCCCCCACAACGCCGACGCGGGCAGCACGAACACCAAGGCGCGCACCAGGATCCGGCGGACACCGGGCGCGTACCGCACATACCGGATGCCCGCGCGCAAGGCGGGCAGCAGGGGTTCCGCCGGACCGGCCGGCTCCGTGGTGGTGCGGCGCCACGTCAAGACCGCCGCCAGGATCAGCAGGTCCGACACGGCGTTGATGCCGAACACCACCGCCGGCCCGGTCAGCGCCAGCACGAACCCGGCCAGCGCCGGCCCGACCGCCCGCGCGATGTTGACGTTGAGACTGCCCAGCGCCGCCGCGGCCGGCAGCTCCTCGCGTGAGACCAGCTCGGGCTGGATCGCCTGCCACGCCGGGCTCATCAGCGCCTGGCACACGCCGAGCAGCAGCGTGATCGTGATCAGCGTCGCCGGTGTCACGAGGTCCTGGCTGCTCAGCACCGCCAGGATCCCCGTGATCACGACCATCACGGCCGTGAGCACCGCGATGATCCGCCGCCGGTCGAGCACGTCGGCCAGCACCCCCGCGGGCAACGACACGAACAGCACGGGAATCAGGCTCGCGGCCTGCACGATCGGGGTCAGCGTGGCCGCGCCGGGCTGGTGCACAACCGTCAACTGCGCACCGACGGACTGCATCCAGCTGCCGACGTTCGAGCCCAGCTGCGCGAACCACAGGGCACGGAAACACGTGCCGGCGCAGCGGCGCCCAGGTGGAGGATGCGGGGGGCGGACGGTGCGGCCGACAACGGCGACTCCTCGGGCCGGGCGCGCGGAGGAGTCCGCGTGCGAGCCGCCGTGTCGTACGTCGCCCGGAGCGGCCGCTTCCCCGTCCAGCGTCTGATCATCGCCGACGCGGTGGATCAGGCTCGGAGACGGCGAGCCGCTCGGCCCACGTTCCCAGCACCCCGGCGACAAACCCGGCGGCGGGGCCGAGCGGATCCGCGCCGCTGCCGAGGCGGCGGCCGACCCCCGTCAGCCTCCACCCTCGTGGTCTCAGGCCGGGGACACCCGGAACACGGGCCAGCCGATCTCCGTGCGCCACGACCGCGGATCCGGGTCGTCCCGCGGGCCGCACAGGTAGGTCTCGTGCACGGGACCGGCCACCGCGAGCGCGTGTGCCACCACCCAGTCGCCCAGCCGGCCGTAGGTGACGTCGATGTCGTCGTGCTCGCCGATGTGCACCGTCACGGCGAGCTCGGTGGCCGGCAGGGTGTGCGGCGCAACGCGACCGACCGCCGGCGCGTCGAGCACCGGCCGGTAGACCAGTGCGGTGCCGCGGCCGGCGGTGAACAGCTCGTTGTCGTACTGGCCACCCGGCGGCGCGAAGCCCTCGCGCCCGGCGACGGCGGCGTCCAGTTCGGACATCGCCGCGTCGTACCACTCCAGCACGTCGCCGAGGTCCACAGTGGCCTCGATCGCCGCGACGGTGCGCGCGGGCACCGAGCGCAGCTCGACCGCCAGCTCCTCGACGTCCGGCTTCAGCAGCTGCCGCAACGACGTGACCGCGGCGCGGGTGCGGTCCAGCCGGTCCTCCAGCCGCCGCAGGTGCCCGGCGACGAGGTCGGCGCGCGTTCGCGGATCACCCGTGGCGAGGATGTGCTTCACCTCGGCGAGCGGCACGTCGAGCTCGCGCAGCCGGTGGATCACCTGGGCGTTCGGGATCTGCTCGCGCGCGTAGTAGCGGTAGCCCGTGGCGTCGTCGACCGACGCGGGCGCCAGCAGCCCCGCCTCGTGGTACCGGCGGAGCGTACGCACGCTCAAACGCGTGAGCTGGGCGAACTCGCCGATCGTCAGACCTGACCGCATGAGACCACTGTGCACCCTCTCCCGGGGAGAGGGTCAACTCGGGCTTGACCCTCTCCCCGGGAGAGGGCCGACGGTGGTGCGGTCACTCGCCACCGATCCCAGGAGAGCCCCCCATGACCACCGCACTGCCCCAGCCGGTCACCGAGTACCTCGCCGCGCACGAAACCCGCGACGCCGACCGCGCACTGCCGCACTTCACACCCGACGCCACCGTCGCCGACGACGGCCACACCTACCACGGCCCCGCCGAAATCCGCGCCTGGCTCGAGGGCGCCGCGAGCGAATACACCTACACCAGCACGTTGATCGCCACCGAGCGGATCGACGGCGAACACTACGTCGCCACGCACCACCTGGAAGGCGACTTCCCCGGTGGCCGGGTCGACCTGCACTTCCGCTTCACCCTCGACGACGGGCTGATCTCCCGGCTGGTCATCGAACCCTGACCCGGCCGGGAAAACCCCGCGACACCACCGGATCGGCCGGGCTACAGTGGTCGCACGCTCCCGGGTCCGCCGGGGAGCCGAAGGTTCAGATGTGCCCGGTGCGCAGGCAACGGTTACTTCACTGGTGCTCGCAGGTTCGATTCCTGTACACCGTCGCCGATCTTTCTCGGGCACACCTGAACCGGACCGGAAACTTCTTCGGGAGCAACGGTTTCAGGTGTGCCCGGTGCGCAGGTGACGGTTACTTCCGCTGTCAACGGGCAGGTTGCGGGTTCGAATCCCGTCACCCCGGCCGATCGGGGTGTAGCTCAATTCGGTAGAGCGGCAAAAAATGTACCGTGGCCGACTTTTTCTCGGGCACACCTGAAACCGTTGCTCCCCTCCCACGACCGACACACAACACAGAGGGGGTCGGCCCATGGCCAAGTTCAACATCCTCGGCGCGCTGCGGGCGGCCCGCTCGCCGATCTCCAGCGAGGCCGTCGCGAGCGGGCGCACCTACGAAGGCGGGGCCGGCTTCGCGCGCGATGCCCGGAGCGAACTGTTCCTGCTCGCCGTGACCAACCTGGTCGGCGAGCACACCTTCTACGAGAGCGCCGAGCAGCGCGACACCCGGTACGCCGAGCTCGTGCGCGCCGCGACGCTGGCCGATCCCGAGTGGACGGTGCGCTTCCTCGCGTGGCTGCGCCGGGACGCGAACCTGCGGACCGCCGCGCTCGTCGGCGCGGCCGAGTTCGCGGCGGCACGGCGGGAGGCCGGTCTCGAAGGTCTCTCGCGCCAGGTCGTGAACAGCGTCCTGCAGCGCGCCGACGAGCCGGGTGAGCTGCTGGCCTACTGGACCAGTGTCCACGGCCGCACCGTGCCCAAGCCGGTGAAGCGCGGTATCGCCGACGCCGCCCAGCGCCTCTACACCGAGAGCTCCTACCTCAAGTGGGACTCCGACGCGCGCGGGTTCCGGTTCGCCGACGTCCTCGGGCTGACGCACGCCGGCCCGCGCGCCGGCTGGCAGGACGCGCTGTTCGAGCACGTCCTCGACGTCCGGTTCCACGCCGGCCGCGAGATCCCCGCCGTGCTCGGAACGCTCGGCGCGCACCGGGAGCTGACGGCGTGGCCGGCCGAGCGGCGGCGTGAGCTGGTCGAGTCCGCCACGGCGCCCGAGACGCTGCGGCGCGCCGGGATGACGTGGGAGTCGCTCGCCGGGTGGCTCCAGGGGCCGCTGACCGCGGCCGCATGGGAGTCGATGATCCCGTCGATGGGCTACATGGCGCTGCTGCGCAACCTGCGCAACTTCGACCAGGCCGGGGTTTCCGACGAGGTGGCGCAGGGTGTCGCCACGCGCCTCGCCGACCCGGAGCAGGTCGCGCGGTCGCGGCAGCTGCCGATGCGGTTCCTCTCGGCCTACCGGGCGGCACCGTCGCTGCGGTGGGCGTGGGCGCTGGAGCAGGCGATCACGCACTCCCTCGCCAACGTCCCGGTGCTGCCGGGCCGCACGCTGATCCTGGTGGACACCTCGTGGTCGATGACCTCGCGGTTCTCGAAGGACGGCACGCTGAAGCGCTGGGACGCGGCCGCGGTGTTCGGGCTCGCGCTCGGGCAGCGGTGCGAGCAGGCCGACGTCGTGTCCTTCTCCGACAACACCCGCGAGTTCCCGCTGCGGCAGCGGGAGTCGCTGCTGAAGTCGGTGGACCGCTGGAGCGCCGACGGGTACTTCCTCGGCAGCGGCACCGACACGACGCTGGCCGTCGGGAAGCACGAGCGCGGCCACGACCGCGTCGTGATCCTCACCGACGAGCAGGCCGCCCACGGCGACGTCGGGAAGGCGGTGCCCGCGGCCACGCCGCTGTACACGTGGAACCTCGCCGGGTACGAGCGTGGCCACGCGCCCAGCGGTGGCCGCAATCGGCACACGTTCGGCGGGCTGACCGACCAGGCCTTCCGGATGATCCCGCTGCTGGAGGCCGGGCGCGACGCCGACTGGCCGTTCTGACCGTCGCGATCGGACGGTGGTCCCGGGTGACCACCGTCCGATCGCGACAGTGTGCCCGCCGGCGCCTTTGCCGACCGGTACAGGAAATCGGGCTCCGATTGGTCCGGTGACAGGCGCGGACGCGGACCTAACCTGGCCGTATGATCCTTTCACCCGGCTCAGGCAGCACCTACGACAACCTGCTCACGCAGACGCCGCCGTTCGTCCCCGAAGGCGCGCACTTCATGGTCGGCACCGTCTCGATCCCGCCGGGCGACCCCGGCAGCGGCCCGCACCGGCACTCCGGTCCTGTGTTCGGCTATGTACTCGAGGGCGAGATCCTCTTCGAGCTCGAAGGCGAGGAGCCCTACCCGATCAAGGCGGGAGAGGCGTTCTGGGAGCCCGGCGGCGACGTCGTGCACTACCAGGCCGGCAACCTGCGCGAGGACATCGCGAGCAAGTTCGTGGTCTGCATGGTCTGCGCGCCCGACGTGCCGATGCTCACGTTCCTCGACGAGGACGAGATCCGCGAGCGCGACCACCTGCGTCATCCGAAGGCCCGTCGCTCGGCCTGAACTCCTGTCCGGCCTGCGGTCTCCGGCCTGCGGTCTCCGGTCCGGAGACGGCAGGCCGTTCTCGTCAGCCGCGCCCGTAGGCCTTGCGGGCCAGCCGCGCGGCCGAAGGAGCGTGGCTGTCGGCTTCGGCCCGGATGTCGGCGATCGTCTTGGCCGCCAGGGCTTTGCGCCACTGGAGCTCGGCGTGCTGCATGGCCGAGTCGACCGCGCACTTGCGGCGGAACGCGCTCTGCGGCGCCTCCTGGCCCATCCCGTGCTGCCGGATCTCGGTGCACTGGAACGCGAGCTCCCGGCCCTCGATGGCGGCGACCACGTCCATCAGCGTGATGTCCTCGGGCCGGCGCGCGAGCACGAACCCGCCGCGCGCGCCCGGAAGCGAACGCAGCAGCCCCGCACGCACGAGGGCCTGCAGCTGTTTGTTCAGGTACGCCACGGGAAGCTCGTAACTGGCCGCGAGGGACGCGGTGGACACCGGTTCGTCGTCGTCGAGCCACGTGAGCGACAGCAGGACGTGGACGGACCACTCGACACCCTGGTTCATCCGCACGGCCGCCACCCTAGACAATCTGGACCCTGGAAGTCAAGGTTCCGGTTGCGGGCACGGGAGCGCACCTGACACCATCGGAATCCCCTGCAGCGCACGAGGAGCGGCGAAGTGACCGAAGTGGCCGGTGGCGGACTGACCGACGCGGTGGCGGCGTTCGAAGCAGTGCGCCCGCGCCTGTTCGGCATCGCCTACCGGCTGCTGGGCACGGCGGCCGACGCGGAGGACGTGGTGCAGGACACGTGGATCCGCTGGCAGGGCACGGATCGCGGTGCGGTGCGCAACGCCGAGGCCTTCCTCGTCACCACCGCGAGCCGCCTGGCGCTGACCGCCGCGACCTCGGCCCGGGCGCGCCGCGAGCTCTACGTCGGCCCGTGGCTGCCCGAGCCGATCCCGACCGCCGACGGCACCGACGTCACGGTGGAGCGCGGCGAGGCGCTGGAGCTCGCCGTGCTGGTCCTGCTCGAACGGCTGACGCCGCAGGATCGCGCGGTGTACGTGCTGAAGGAGGCCTTCGACTACCCCTATCGCGACATCGCCGGGTTCCTCGACATCACCGAGCAGCACGCCCGCCAGCTGGGCCACCGGGCGCGGGGCCACGTCACCCGCGAACGCGGCGCGCGCGTGAGCCCGGCCGAGCGCGACCGGTTGCTGCAGGCGTTTCTCGCGGCCGCGCAGCGAGGTAACCTCGAGGGCCTGCAGAGCCTGCTGGCCGAGCACGCCGTGGCCTACTCGGACGGTGGCGGCGCGGTGACGGCCGCGCGCAAACCGGTCCGCGGCCGCGATCGGGTGGCGCAGTACCTGGTGCGCACGGTCGGGATCCACGGGCAGCGGGCCGACACTTCCGTCGTGGCGGCGAACGGGCAGCACGTGGTGCTCGTCTCCCGCGGCGGCGAACCGCTCGCGGCGTGCTGGGTGGACGCGTCGCCGCTGGGCATCGACCAGGTGTTCTTCGTCGTGAACCCGGCGAAGCTCGCCCGGCTGGCCGCGGCGGTCGCGAGGTGAGCTCGCTCGGGATCGACCTGCACCTCGAGGCCGGCGGCGAACCGCGGGCGCGGTCGATCGAGGCCGCGCTGCGCGAGGCGGTGACGTCCGGGCGGCTGCCGGCCGGCACGCGCCTGCCCGGCACCCGCAGCCTGGCCGACGACCTGGGGATCGCGCGCGGCACCGTCGTGGAGGCCTACGCCCAGCTTGTGGCCGAGGGCTGGCTGGTGAGCACGACCGGGTCGGGCACCCGCGTCGCCGAAACCCGGCTCCCCACGGCGAAATCGGTGCCGGAGGTCGAGCCGCGCCTGCTCGACCTGCGGCCGGGGCGGCCGGATCTGAGCCTGTTCCCGCACGCGCTGTGGTCGGCTGCGGTGAAGCGCGCGCTGGCGGCGGCGGGACCGTCCAGTTTGGACTACGGTGACCCGGCCGGCTCGCGGCTTCTGCGCGAAGCGGTGGCCACCTACGTGTCACGAACGCGGGGCGTTCGCGCCGAGGCCGAGGCGGTCGTGATCACGAGCGGCTTCACCCACGGGCTCGCCTTGCTGGCGCGGGCGTTGCGGGAGTCGGGGATGTCCGTGATCGGCACGGAGGACCCCGGCCTGGTGCACCACCGGCGCCTCGTCCACGGTGCCGGCCTCGCGACCGCACCCCTTCCCGTGGGCCCGTGTGGAGCGGACCCCGCCGATCTGGCCCCGGACGTCCGCGCCGTCCTGCTCACGCCCGCCCACCAGCACCCGCGCGGCGTCGTGCTGAGCCCCGAGCTGCGCACGGCCTTCCTCGACTGGGCCCGCGCCCGCGACGGCTTCGTCATCGAGGACGACTACGACGGCGAGTTCCGCTACGACAAACAGCCCGTGGGCGCGCTGCAGGCGCTGGACCCGTCGCGCGTGGTCTTCGCGGGCAGCACCAGCAAGTCCCTGGCGCCGGGTCTGCGTCTCGGCTGGCTCGTGCTGCCACCGCGGCTGCGCATCCCGGTGCTCGACGCGCTGGCCGTCACCGGCGCGTCCGTCGGCGCCCCCGACCAGCTCGCCCTCGCCGATCGGCTTCAGCGCGGCGACTACGACCGCCACGTCCGCCGCGCCCGGCACATCTACCAGAAGCGGCGCGCGGAGCTGGCCACCCGCCTCGCGACCCTCACCGACGTTCCCCTCGACGGCGTCCCCGCCGGCCTCCACGCCCTGCTCCCCCTGGCGTCGCGCCACGAGGAGAAGCGCCTCGTCGACGCCGGCCTCCGCGGGGGCGTGCGCCTGCTGGGCCTGCACACGTCGGGTTACTGGCACGGCACCGACGACCGCGCCGGCCTGGTCCTCGGCTACGCCACCCCACCGCAACACTCGTGGCACCCGGCGCTCGACACACTGGCGGGGCTCCTGGAGGGCGCCGAGATCGCCCCGTGGTGACTCGGCTGGGGCCCGCCGGCCCGACGGCTCACGCCGAGCCGCACCTGCGCCGCGCTGGCCACCCCCAGTCCGAGTCGAAGCCCTCCCGCCCCCGCCGTTCGCCGCCCCGGCGGTCAGCCCAGCGTGAAACCCTCGCGCCACGAAGGCCGGCTCGGGAGCCAGCCCAGGTCTTTCCGAGCGTGCGTGTTGTCGGCGCCCCTGGCCCACGGCGTGCGTTCGCCGTCGGTCCGGGCTGGGGGCGGCGCGCCGACGGCGGCGCAGAAGGCCGGGACCCACTCGTGGCCCGCGGCGGGCTCGTCGTCGCAGATGTTGACCGGGCCGGTGGGCCAGGTGAGGGCGGCGACGGCGGCCGAGGCGGCGTCGTCGATGTGGAGGAAGCTGGTGACGTCCGCGGTGGCCGGGAGGTTGCCGGCCTCGGCGAGCTGGGCCATGAGAGCGCCGGCGGTGTACCAGGTGCCTGGGCCGTAGAGGGTGCCGTAGCGCAGGACCACCCATTCGGGCAGCTCCGACACCGCCGTCTCCAGGCGGGCGACGCCCGACACCGACCCGAGCCGGCCGGGGGCGCCGCCCAGGTCGAGCGGGGTGTCCTCCGTCGCGGGCGCGGCGCCGGGCTCGTAGGCCCACGAGATGCTCTGCGCGACGATCCGCCGCACCCCGGCGGCCTTCGCCGCGTCGACGAGGTTGCGCGTGCCGACCGTGCGCACACGGGCGTTCGCGGCGCGGTCGCCCGACCCGAGGTCGGTCAGCTGGTGCATCACGACGTCCGGCGCGGCGGCGCGGACGATCTCGGCCAGGGCGGGCGCGTCGTACACGTCGCCGAGCACGGCCGTCGCGCCGAGCGCGGTGATCCGGTCGGCCGAGGCCGCGCCGCGCGCCAGCCCGACCACCTCGTGGCCCTCCCCGAGCAGCGCCGGCACCACCCGGCGCCCGACGACGCCGGACGCACCGGCGAGGAAGATCCGCATCTTTCCCTCTCAACGATCTCGTGGGGACAACTCGGGCGAGATCCAGTCAACCCGCGCCCGCGCCGGACCGGTAGCCCACTTCGCCCTCGCCCCGCTGGACCGGTTCACGGCACCCGGAGGTGTGGATCACACGCCGGCCTGTCACGTTCGCCGGACCTGCGCGGTCTGGCCAGTGATCCACACCCGAAGAGAAATGGGGCAAGACCGATGCGAGTGGCTGTCGCCGGCGGGACCGGGCTGATCGGCGCGCTGGTGGTGCGGAAGCTGACCGCGGCCGGGCACGAGCCGGTGGTGCTGGCGCGTTCGCGTGGCGTCGACCTGACGACCGGCGCCGGGCTCGGCGGGAAGCTCGACGGCTGCGAAGAAGTCGTCGACGTCACCAACGTCCTGTCGGTGCGCAGGAAGCCCGCGGTCGGGTTCTTCGCCGCCGCCACGCGCAACCTCCTGGACGCCGCCGCGACGGCCGGGGCGCGGCACGTGATCACGCTCTCGATAGTCGGCGTGGACGACGTCGACCTCGGCTACTACTTCGGCAAGCGCAAGCAGGAAGAGCTCGTGCGCACCGGCCCGCTGCCGTGGACGATCCTGCGGGCCACCCAGTTCCACGAGTTCCCGGAGCCCCTTGTGGACGGTGCCCGCGGGCCGTTCGTGGTGGTGCCGCAGGAACTGACCCAGCCCGTCTCGGCCGACGAGGTCGCGAGCGCGCTGGCGCGCGGGTCGGGCAGGAGCCCGACGGCTACGTGCGGCCGCTCGCCGGGCCCGAGCGGCTCCAGATGGCCGACATGGCCCGCCGGCTGGTCAAGGCCCGCGGGTCCCGCAAGATCGTGCTGCCGGTGCGCCTGCCGGGCGCGGTCGGCAAGGCCATGACGGGCGGCGCGCTGCTGCCGCGCGAAGACTACGCCCGGGGCCAGCGCACGTTCGCCGAGTACCTGCGCCGCGTCGCGAACCGACTGTCCTGAAAGGACTCCCATGAACACCCTCGCCATCCGGGCGGCCCTGGTGGTCCCGTTCCTCGACGAGCTCGTCGTCGGCGGCTGGAACCAGCTGTTCCCCGAAAGCTTCTACACCACGTTCCCGACGGTGGACCTGAACCCGCCGTTCAGCGAACACTTCGCGCGCGACTTCGGCGGCGCGACGCTGGCCGTCGCACTGGTGCTCGGCATCGCGCTGGTCAAGCCGAGGACGCACTACGTCGTGCCCGCCGCCGGGGCCTTCTCCCTCTTCGCCGTGCCGCACTTCTTCTTCCACCTGGTCGACACGCACCCGCCGGTGATGTGGCAGGCCGTCGTGCTCACCACCGCCAACGCCCTGGTGGCACTCCTCGGCCTGGCCGCGATCCTCCTGGCCGTGCTGCGCGACCGGCGCGCGGCTACTGCGGCTTAGCCCGGTACGGGTCGAGCGCGTCGGCCGGCCCCCTGCCGACGTAGTCGGCGGCCGCCCGCCACATTTCGCGTTTATCCGCCAGCCGCGCGGACGGCGCCGGCCCACTCGTCCGTGGCGACCACGGCGACCCGGTACCAGACGACCGCCGGCATCAGCAGGCCCGCCAGCGCCCCGCCCGTCACCCACGGCAGGCCCGCCCGCCCCGCGACGAGGTCGACGGCGGCGGCCACCGCGACGAGCACGTGGCCGCAGAGCAGGCTCACGACGAAGTCGGCGTTCGTGCGCCCGTCCTCCACCTGCTTCCGGACGGGGTCGGGCACCACGGCGTTCAGCTCGTGCCACAGCACCTGCGAAACGCAGCCGGTAGCGGTGGTGGCCGTACTCCTCGAACCGCCGGATCGCGTTGCCGAACCGCGTGACGACGACCTGCCGCTCGTCGAGCGAGTAGCGGTGCAGGCGCTCGGCGAGCAGCGCGTGCCAGACCGGGCCCTTGCGCAGGTCGCGCTCGAGGTGGGGCCCGAGGACCTGGTGCGCCCGGAACTTCGCCAGCGTCGCCCGGTCCTCCGCGGGCAGCTGACTTTTCCGGCGGGCCAACGCCACCGCGTCCACGCGATTGCGCAACAGGTGCATCCGCGCGACCTGCCTCCGGCGCCGCCGGCGGAACAGCCAGCCCGGCCATGCCCGGGCGTTGCTGGTCGGGTGGATCCTGCCGAGCCTGATCAACGTCGTGGGTTCGGGTTCGCCGTGGCGCCCGCGCCGGGGCGGATCGGGGCGTTGAGGCGTGGACGCGGGGTGGGCGGCCGTCGTGGGGCTGCTGGCCACGCGGTGCGCGGGCTGGTGCCGGCGGCTCTGCAGACGCCGCTCTACCGCGTCCTCGGGGGCTACTTCGCCTAGCACCGCCGCCACCCCGGCTCGCGCACGTCGTCGAGGGGCCGGGGACGTTCGACCGCCCGCCCCTGCCCGCCGCGTCGTACACGTCCGGCTCGAGCGGCGGCCCCGGCGGAGGACCACCCCACGCGCCGCGGCACCTCCCACGTGGGCGGCTGATCCCACGACGCGTGCTGCGCGAACGCCGGTCCCGGCGGCTGCCCGCCGTATCGCGTCGGAGCGTTCTCGACGAACGCGGGCCCCGGCGGAGGACTGCCCGGCCGGCCCTGATTCCGCGGCCGCGGCCTCGGTTCCTCACGTGGATCCACCGCGCCGCCGGGCGAAAACGCCGGTCCCCGTGGCCGGGCACCCTGTTGGCCGCCGCCGGACCCCGACGTCGAACCGCCCGGGCGTTCGACGTCGAAGTGCAGCCCGCCGACAGACGGGCCCGGCGGAAAGCCCGACGGTGGAGTCCGTGCGTCAGGAGCGGCCGGGTGCGGCAAATCCTCGCCGGGAGCGCCGGAATTCGTAGGTCCGTCCTTGTCCGACGTCGTCATCCGCCGCCCACTGTCGTTCGCCGAGCTCGTTCCCCCCTGGGGGAAACGGTTCCGCAATCGAGGGGCGCGGCGAAATCAGATCGATCCCAGATCGGAGGACAGCCAGTGTTCCGGCCGCATCGAAATGACGATGTGCTCCCCGAGGTGGGTTCGCTCGAAGTCCAGGAAGGGCGCGACTTTCTCCGGCGGCAGGTACCGCGACACCATTTCCCGCGTGCGGTCGTCGGTGCTGGGCCCGGTTCCGGTGACCGGGCCTTCCACCGAGACGTAGCGGACGGTGGGCGAGATCCGTTGCACCATCAGGGTGAAGCGCCCCGTCGCGTCGATCGCGCGGGCTTTGCGCGCGCCCGGGGGTGTGCGGATCCACAGATCGCCGCCCGGCGTGTACTGGTACCAGATGGGCACGACGAGCGGGGCGCGGTCGGGGCGTTCGACCACCGACAACGCGCCGACGTGCGGCTCGGCCAGGAACTGTTCGCGTATTTCCGCTGTCAACACCATGACTACGGAGGCTACGCCGGTGGTCCGACGAAAACCGCCGAACCGTATCCTGAAGTCCACTGTGGACTGATAATTCCGGCCGATCGAGACAACCCGTGTAACGCTCATGAAAGCCCCGGCGACTGAACTGGGGTAACCCTTTCGTAACGCCGAGAGGAACGGGGAAAATGACACTCGCCGAAACAGACGACCGCGACCTGACGCTCGCACCGTGACCGCGTCCGGGCAGGACACCGTGCTGGTCGTGGGAGCCGGACCGGTGGGCCTGACCGCCGCCGCCGAGCTGGTGCGCCAGGGCGCGCGCGTGCGGGTGGTCGACCGGCTCGCCGAGCCCACCACGCAGTCCCGCGCGGTCGTCGTGCACCCGCGCACGCAGGAACACCTGGCCGCCATGGGCGTCCTCCCGCGGATGGAACGCGAGGCGTCCGCCGTGACCGCGCTGGAGATCTACGCCGGCCACGACCCGAAGCAGCCCACCGTGCGGCTGGACACCGAGCACCTCGCCACTCGCTACCACCGCATCCTCGACCTCGCCCAGCCACGGACCGAGGCACTGCTCGCCGAACTCACGGCCAACCTGGGCGTGCGGGTCGAACGCGGCGTGACCCTGGAGACCCTCCAGCAGGACTCGACGGGCGTCACGGCCACCTTCACCTCCGCGGCCGGGCGCGACCGGTCCCGCTACGCCTGGGTGGTCGGCGCCGACGGCGGGCACAGCACCACGCGCACGGCCGTCGGCACCCGGATCGAGGGCGTGTTCGAAGGGCAACATTTTCTGTTCGCCGACGTCGCCGCCGAGTCCGAACGCTCACCCGACACCGTGCGAATGTTCGCGCACCCCGACGGCATCGGCGGCGTGTTCCCGATGCCCGGGGGCCGCACGCGGCTGTTGTTCGAAGTCGACCGCCCGGCGCCCGGCGCGGTGCCGACGATCGCCGAGACGCAACAGCTCGTCGACCAGCGCGCGGGCGGCGCCTGGCACGTGACGGACGCCCACTGGCTCACGTACTTCGAGATCCACCACGGCCAAGTGCCCCGCTACCGGCACGGCCGCGTGCTGCTGGCCGGCGACGCCGCGCACATCCACAGCCCCGCGGGCGGTCAGGGCATGAACACCGGCATCCAGGACGCGGTCAACCTCGCGTGGAAGCTCGCCCTGGTCACCACCGGCCGCGCCGATCCCGGGCTGCTCGATTCCTACCACGCCGAACGCCACCGGGTCGGCGCGTCCGTGGTCAAGCAGACGACGCGCATGACCGACGTGATGACGGTCAACGGCCCCGAACGCGCGCTGCGCAACCTCGCGTTGTTCCTGGTCGGGCACCTCCCGCCCGTGCGGGAGGAGCTGCTCTCCGGCATCGCCGAGGTCGACGTCCACTACCGCGGCAGCCCCATCGTCACCGGCCGCGCGACCTCACGACGGCACCCGCATCCCGGCGACCACGCGCCCGACCTGCCCGGCCTGCGCACCGCCGACGGCACGCCGACCTCACTCGACGAGCTGCTCCGCCGGCCCGGCCACCTGCTCCTCACGAGCGTCCGGGACCCGGCGGTCCTCGACGAGTTCCGCGCGGCCCTGGCCGGGCTCGGCACCGTCTCCCCCCTCGGGCCCGGCGGCCTCCAGGACCCGGACGGCTCGTTCACCGACCGCTACGGCACCGGCGACCACGGCCTCGCCCTCGTCCGCCCCGATGGTTACCTCGGCCTCATCACCCGTGAGGGAACTCCCGGAAAGCTGTCCGGATACGCACAGCTCCTGATGCACGGCGCTCAGGCTTCGTTGCCCGGTGGCAGGTCCCGCACATCCTGAAACCCGAGCTGCCGGCCACCACTCGTCGCGGCGGCGAACGGGCTCAGCAGGTACCCGATGTGGTCGCCGGTGTCGTGGCGCGACAGGACTTCGCCGGCGAACCAGTCGGGGCAACCGTCGAGCAGCGGAAGACCACGCGGCCCGGAATGCCAGGCACACAAGGAGAACTTGTCGACGTCGAAGCCGCTGCGCGAACCGAACAGCCGGGCGGGCTCCTCCGCGTCCCGCGTCAGCCGGTGCACGGCGAGCTCCCCCACGCCCGCCGCGACCTCCGCGGTGTGGTTCTCCTTCGACAGCCACACCATGAACCGCGGCGGCGAGATGCTGCACTGCGCCGCGAACCCCACCAGGCAGCCGGCCGGCCGCTCACCGTCGTGACACGTCACGACGTACATCGGGTAGTCGAGCTGTCCCGCCCACCGGTCGAACTGTTCCTCGGCCACGGCTCTCCTCCTCGGGCGGACAGTCAGCGCAGGGGCGCGGCGGCGAGGCCGGCGCACGTCGCGGCCAGCAGCCGGGTCAGCGTCGGGGCGAAGTCACCGGGGCCGACGAGCGACAACGACGCGTCCGCCCGGTACGCCGCCGCGAGCTCGGCCCCGGGATGGGTGACCTGCCACAGCGTGGCGGCGAGGGCGTTGGCCGCGGTGACGACGTCGATCGCCGCGGCGGCGAGGGAAGGCGTCGCGGCGCCGATCGCCGCCGTCAGGACGTCGATCGCCTCTCGGCTGGTCCGCTTGAACTCCACGACGTGGTCGACGTCGACGTCGTGCTCCAGGTGCAGCGGGACGTTGGCGAACAGGTCGCACAGCAGCGGATCGGCGGCGAGGCACTCGACGAGCACTTCCGCCAGGTCCTCCGGCGAGACCGTGCGGCCGCGAAGCTCCTCGGCGACCGCGGCCGCCCAGCTCGCCCAGCCCTCCGCCGCGAGGCGCAGCAGCACGTGCTTGTGCGAGGGGAAGTAGCGGCGCATCGCCGAATGGTGCACGCCGACCTGATCGGCGATGGCCGTCAGCGTGACGGACGCGACGCCCCGCTCCCGCGCGAGCGTGCGCGCCGCCTCCACCAGGGCTTCCGCACGCCGGCGCTTGCTCTCGGGCGAACGCGCGCGCTGGAAGGAAGTCACCCGCGCAGCATAACGCACGACGTGCGCGTTGACAGGACGAGCACGGCGAGGCTAGCTTCCATGTAACGCACAAGGTGTGCGCAAACAGCGGGAGGCTCCCATGACCAGCAAGGTTCTCCTCGTCACCGGCACCACGTCCGGGATGGGCCGCACGATCGCGCTCGACGCCGCGGCGGCCGGATACACCGTCGTGGCCACCGGGCGCGACGAGCAGCGCATGGCCGGACTCGCCGAGGACGCGAAGGCGCGCGGCGTCGCGCTCGACATCCGGTTCCTCGAGATCACCGACCACCCCGCCGTCGCCGCCCTGATCGACGACGTGGCCCGCACCCACGGCCACCTCGACGCCGTGGTCTCCCAGGCCGGCGGCATCTTCGCCCTCGGCACGGCGGAGCAGATCACCATGGAAGGCTTCCGCTTCGTCCTCGAAACGAACTTCTTCGGCAACCTCGCCGTCATCAAGGCCGCGCTGCCGCACCTGCGCGCGAGCCGGGGCCGGCTGATCGTCACGACCAGCGCCAACGGGCTGGTCGGCGCGCCCTACAACGACGCGTACGCGGCTTCGAAGTTCGCACTCGAAGGAGCCGTCGAGTCGCTCGCTCCGGTCGTCGCGCGCCACGGCGTGCGGACCACGATCGTGGAACCCGGGCCGGTGGCCACCGACGTGATGGCCCCGCGGCGCTTCGAGAAGCTGCTGCCCCACGACGCGGTGGAGAACAGCCCCTACCCCGAGCCGTGGGACTTCCTGTCCCGGGTCATCGGCAACACGGGCGGCGTGCAGGCGGTCGAGGAGGTCGGCCCGCAGATCCTCGACCTGCTCGGCCGGGACAACCCGCCGCTGCGGTTCCAGACCGCGCAGTGGGCCCGGGACTTCGTCGCGCCGAAGCTGTCCGCGGACCTCGACGGCAAGAAGGTCTACGCGGCTTCGGAGGCGTACATCGGCCTCGCCGGGTAGCGCCTACGGCAGCAACGGCGCGGGGAGCACCCGACGGTGGCGCGTGACGAACTGCCACACGAGGAAACCCAGTGCCACCAACAGGTAGCTGTTGCCGATCACGTGGTCCAGCGGCCCCCACGACAGCTCGCGGAAGTCGTTGCGGGGCAACAGCGAATGCGGCGCGACGATGAAGATCGCGATCACGGCCGCCAGGCCGGCCACCGCGCGGCCGGTCGTGGCGCGGGCGGCCAGCACGATCGTGGCGGGGACGATCCAGACCCAGTGGTGCGACCACGAGATGGGTGAGCACACGAGGACCGCGGCGGCGTTGAGGAGGAAGGCGACCGGTTCGTCGGCCCGGCGCATGGCCGCCACCGCGAGGAGCACGGCGCCCAGGGTCCCCACGGCGACCAGGACGAGCGTGGGCGTCGCGGGGAGGCCGAAGCGGTGGACGGCGCCCTGGATGGTCTGGTTGGTGGCGAAGATCGAGCCGCTCATGCCCGACGCGCCGGTCAGCCCGCCGCCGAACCAATAGGCCGCGGAAGCCTTCGGGGCCACCACAAAACCAACCGCGCCGGCGGCGACGAACGTGACGAGCGCGGTGCCGAGCGCGCGGAAGTCCCTCCTCAGCAAGAAGAACAGCAGAAACCCGGCCGGCGTGATCTTCACCGCCGCGGCCAGGCCCACCAGCACCCCGCGCGGCAAGCGGGTTTTCGGCCCCAGGCAGTCGATCACGACCAGCGCCATGAGCACGAGGTTGACCTGCCCGAACCACAGCGTCTCGCGCACCGGCTCGAACGCCAGCGACGCCGCCCCGACCACGACCGCAGCCAGCACCGCCGTCCGCCTCCCGGCGCGCGGCCGCACGACGACGTAAACCGTGACACCCAGGGCGGTCAGCGAAATCGCCAGCATCAGCATCGCCGCCACCGGCGTGGGCACCGCGGCCGGCACGAGGAACAGGATCGCGGCGAACGGCGGGTAGATGAACGGCAGGGTCATGCCCGACCGGGTCGGCGGCAGCGGGCCGTAGAGGTCGCGGCCGTGCGCCAGCGCCTGCGCGCCGAAGCGGTAGACCTCCAGATCCACCGGCCACAGCGTGCACACGAGCGCGAGCACGCCCGCCACGAAGACGACCGCCGCGGCCACCAACGCCGCCACGGCCCCCCGGCGAACGGCCGCCTCGTCGAACAGGTGTCTCAGCACTCCGGCCGGTGTCGCGTGCCCCCCAGGGCCTCGGAACGTGATCACCCCGTGATCATCCACGGCGCGTGATCGTTTCACCGAGTCGGGGGCGGTTCGTCACCCCCGGAAGCCGCTGGGCCGAACCCGCCACACCTTCGCCCGGGCGGTGGTGCACACCATGCCCCGGGGCTCGACCGGCGCCGCAACCACGGGCCGCCCCAGCGAATCGGCCGCGTCGAGCCGGGTCACCCACGAGCCGATGGTCGCCCCCGCGCCCGACGCACACCGGCGGCTACCAGCCCGGCTCGGGAAGCGGCCGCCCCTCACCGTTGCGGGACTCGCCGCCCGGCCGAAACCTGCCCGCGAGCCCCGAGCCGGCCACTCGAGTCGTTCACACCGGACCACGCGACGCACCCCGGTCCGGACCACTCCGGATCAGCTGCTCCGACGTGCCGCCGCCGACACCATCCCCAGCGCCAGATCGGCGTAGTACTCCCCCAGCTCCTCAGGCGAATCCGCGCCGTCCAGCCGGTACCAGCGGACCAGGTCGACGCCCAGCGAGAGGATCGCGCGCACGACCCGGTGCGCGTCGACGTCGGGGAAGGCGCCGGTGGTGGTGCCGTGAGTGAGGGCGTCGTGGAAGACGGAGGTGGACCGGCGGCGCAGGCCGACGATCACTTCGTAGTGCTCGGGTGTCAGGGCGCCCAGTTCGTACTGGCTGACGCGCGCGGCGACGTGGTGGCGGGCGTGCCACGAGACGAAGGCGGCGACGAGGGCGCGCAGGTGCTCGGAGGGGTCGGCGCCGGGCGGGACGCGGTTCAGCGCGTCGAGCGAACTTTTGTGCCCGGCGCGGGTGATCTCGAACAGCACCTCCTCCTTGGAGCTGAAGTGCACGTACAGCGCGGCGGGCGAAAGGCCGGCCGCGGCCGTGATGTCCCGGGTCGTGGTGGCGTGGAAGCCCTGGGCGGCGAAGCAGCGCACGCCGCCGGTGAGCAGGCCGCGCGCGGCTTTGCCGAAGCCGGCGTCCCAGAGGTCGGGCGAGTCGTCCGCCAGGTCGGGGAGCGCGGATCGCTGGGCGCTCATCGGGGGTCCTTTCCGTCGGAAGCGCTGCCGGGCAGGCCCTTGCTCCGCCCCACGGGTGTGTGTATCGTCCCACACCACCAGCGATTATGACTATGCGCTTAGTCATTGTCCCAGGTAGACGTTCTGCCGCGATCCGCCGTCGATCGGGAGGAGGACACCGTGGACGTGTCCTGCGCGTTCCCCACCGCCCTGGACTCTCCGGAAAAAATCGCACTCGCCGAGCGACTCGGCTACCACCGGGCGTGGGTGTACGACACGCCCCAGCAAAGCCCCGACGTGTGGATGACCCTCGCGCTGGCCGCCGATCGCACCGAGCGCATCGGCCTCGGCCCGGGCGTGCTCGTGCCGAGTCTGCGCCACCCGATGGTCAACGCCGCCGCCACCGCGACCCTCGCCGCGCTCGCCCCCGGCCGCGTGGCGGTCGCGTTCGGCACCGGCTTCTCCGGCCGCCGCGCGATGGGATACGGCGCCGTGCGCTGGGCGTTCATGGAGTCCTACCTCCGCGCGTACCGCGGGCTGCTACGCGGCGAAACCGTGGAGTGGGAAGGGGCGCGGATGCGGATGCTGCACCCCGACGGCCACGCGCCCGCCCGGCCCGTCGACGTGCCGATCCTCGTCGGCGCGCTCGGCCCCAAGGGCAACAAGGTCGCGAGCGAGCTCGGCGACGGCCTGTTCGCCACGCTGCAGACGCCCGAGTTCATGAAAGACCACCCCTGGGTCGCGTTCCTCGAGTGGGGGACGGTGCTCGACGAGGGCGAGCCCACCGACTCCGCCCACGCGCGCTCGGCCGCCGGCCCGGGCTGGGCGTTGTCCTTCCACGGCGCCTACGAATTCGGCGGCCCCGACGCGGTGCGCGCCCTGCCCGGCGGAGCGGAATGGCTCGAGGTGGTGGAAAAGACACCCGAGGAACACCGCCACCTCACCATCCACTCAGGACACTGCGTCGACCTCAACGAAGCCGACGGCGCCGCCTGGCAGGCGGGCGGCGACGCCACACTGCGCGAGGTGACACTGAGCGGGACCCGCGACGAGGTCCGCCGCAAGATCGACGACTACGCCTCGCGCGGGGTCACCGAGATCGTTTTCCAGCCGTGCGGTCCCGACCTCGAACGCGAGCTCGAGCGTTTCCTCGACGCCGCTGCCGGCTGACCCGAACCCACACCGTCCACAGGGGAATCATGAACCGCGAGACGACCACCATCCTAGAAGGACTGTCCTACCTGGAGTGCCCGCGCTGGCACGAGAACCGCATCTGGTTCGCCGATTTCTACACCTACCGTGTGTGCTCGGCCGCCGAGGACGGCACCGACCTGCGCACGGAAGCCGAGGTCCCGCACCAGCCGTCGGGCCTGGGCTGGCTGCCCGACGGGCGGCTGCTGGTCGTGTCGATGCGCGACCGCCTGCTGCTGCGCCGCGAGCCGGACGGCACGCTCGTGCCCCACGCCGACCTGTCGGGCCACGTCAAGGGCCACCCCAACGACATGGTCGTCGACGCCCGCGGCCGCGCGTTCGTCGGCGAGTTCGGCTTCGACCTCATGGGTGGAGCCCCGCTCGAATCCGCGTCGCTGCTGCGCGCCGACCCGGACGGCACCGTCACCACCGTCGCGCGGGACCTGTGGTTCCCCAACGGAAGCGTGCTCACCGGCGACGGCGTGCTCCTGGTCAACGAGACCTTCGGCAACCGCGTCACGGCGTTCGACGTCGCCGGTGACGGGTCGCTGACCAACCGCCGGATCTGGGCGCAGTTCGGTGACGTGCCGGCGGGCGAGGACCTCCCGGCCGCGATCGCCCAGGTGGTCGTCGGCGCCGACGGCTGCTGCCTCGACGCCGAGGGTGCCCTCTGGATCGCCGACGCCGTGGGGGCCCGCGTGATCCGCGTGCGCGAGGGCGGCGAGATCACCGACGAGATCCCCACGGGCACCGGCGTGTTCGCCTGCATGCTGGGCGGCGCCGACGGCCGCACCCTCTACCTGTGCACCGCGCCCGACTTCGACGAGCACGCGCGGAAGAACGCCCGCGAAGGCCGCTTGGCCGCGGCCCGGGTGGAGGTGCCCCACGCGGGGCTCCCCTGACCGGTCAGGGATTTCCCGCCACGCCTGGCCGGAGAACACGCTGGTGGGCAACGGTTCCGGCGTTTCCCCGGCTCGGTAAGGTGCCTGCAGCCGCGTGAGCTTGGTGCGGCGCAACTGGCTCCCCCGGCAGAGCAGTGGACCTGGGTGCGCTGGATCGACCCCGGGACGGTGAACTCCAGAGAGCCCGCTCCGGGGCGTCGGTCATCCGGGCGCGACCAGGTGCCTTTGACCAGCCCCACCGCACCGCGGGTGTACCTCGTCGCACCCCACGTGCTCTTGATCACGGATCATCCCGATCATCGCCTGATGGAAGACTTTTCCCCGCGGGTCGCGGCGGTCTACGATGGACGATTCTCCTGGGGGAGGAGGGTGGGCGAGGGATGTTCCAGATTCCGGTGACCGCGGACATGCGGCGGTGGACGGTCCGGCTGTGCCAGGACATCGCGGTGTTCGCGTGCACGCCGCTGGTCGAGGACCACACCGCGGCGCGCGCGCTGCCGCGGACCTGGGACGGGCGCGGCCTCGGCCTGCCCGAGCACGACGTCGCGGGGTTCGCGGCGGCGCTGGGCGAGATCATGAAGACGCCGCTGTTCTGGCGGGCCTACCGCGGCACCGCTCGCGGCCCGGAGCAGCTGTGGGCCGAGCCGCACCGCGACGACGAGGACGGGTTCGTGTACTTGAGCGGGCCGTGCGGCGAGGCGTCCGAGGTCGTCGGCTACCGGCCCGTGTACAGCTTCACCATCGCGCTGGCCGACCTGCGCGGGCTGCGGATCCGGCTGGCCGCCTACCTGCGCGACAGCCTCGTCCGCGCCTGATCGTCACCCCGGTTCACCAGGGGCGGGTGGTCGACCGTGCGCGCGGCAGCGAAGCGGCGATGTGCGTGACCTGCCGGACCTGGATCCACGGGCTGGGCGTACCGGACGTCGCGCCGGGGCTCGGCGCTGACGAACGTCAGCGCCTGCGGCCGGCCGGTCACGTCAGCCGGTAGACGCGTTCGGCGTTGCCGCCGAGCACCGCCTCGAGCACGCTCGGCTCGAGCCCGAGGCCGGCGACGGCCTTGAGGTTGACGCCGGTGCCGGGGGACGCGGGCCAGTCCGTGCCGAAGATCCACTTCGCCGCGATGCGGTCGAGGTCGAACCGGTCGTAGTACTGCGGCAGCTTGCGCGGCGGCAGGCCGGCGATATCGAGCCAGACGTTCGGCCGGGCCAGCGCCATGAAGCCGGCGACCTCGTAGCTCCAGCCGCGCCCGCCGTGCGCGAGGACGACGGTGAGGTCCGGGAAGTCGCGCAGCACGTCGTCCATCAGCACCGGGTCGCCGCGGCGGCCGCTCGCGCCGGGGAACGAGCTGGGGCCGGTGTGCGTGATCACCGGGATCCCGCGTTGCTCGCATTCGGCGTACGCCGGGTAGAGCTCCCGGTCGTTCGGCGCGAAGTTCCCGTGGACCGGGTGGATCTTCAGGGCGACCGCGCCCAGGTCGAGCTGCCGCCGCAGCTCGGTCACGACCGGATAGTGCAGGTGCGGGTTGACGTTGGCCACCAGGCGGAACCGCGTCGGGTTGTACTCGAGCACCGGGAGCAGGTCCTCGGGCGGCTGGATGCCCGTGACCCGCGGGCTGTGCTCGGTGAACAGCAGCGCGCGGTCCACCCCGCCGGCGGCGAACAGCGCGTCGATCCGCTCCGGGACGATCGCGCCGTCCGGCCCGTACACGTACTCCACCTCCGCCCGGTCCGACGCGGGGCTGAGCCAGGTGTCCCAGCCGAGCTTCAACGTCGGGAGCCGCGCCAGGTGCACGTGAGCGTCGACGATCATCCGCGCGATCCTGCCAGTCGGGTTCCGGTGAACGACCAGCCGGTTCTACCACGGGAAGCGGAGGCGCCACGAACGGCGTCGGCGACGTCACGGGACAGAACTACGCCGTGACCCCCACCAGCCGGAGCGCGAACCGGCTGTACTGCCACACCAGCGCGTCCTCGGATTGCTCGCCGTCGGCGCGGTACCAGACCGCGACGCCCATGCCCAGGTCGAGGACCGCGTACGAGGCCAGGCGGACGGAGTCCACCTGGAACACGCCCGCGTCGACGCCGGACTGGACGACCGCGCGGAAACAGGCCTCGTACTCGGTGCGCAGGGCGAGGACGCGGGTCAGGTGCGGCTCGGCGAGGCTGCGGATCTCGCGGGTGCCGACGAAGGCCTCCAGCCGGTGCCGGGCGTGGTAGCGGACGTGGGCCTCGGTGGCGCGGCGGAGGCGTTCGACGGGGTCGGCGACGCCGGTGACGGCGGCGCGGTGGGCGGTGAGCAGGTCCTCCATGGTCGTGACCATGATCGCCACCAGCAGGTCCTGCTTGGCGGCCACGTGCTTGTACAGGCTGGGGCCGCGGATTCCCACGGCGGCGCCGATGTCACCCATGGTGGTGCTCTCGAACCCCTTGCGGGTGAACAGCTCGAGCGCGGCCTCACGGATGTGGCCGGACCGGTCCACGCGACCTCCTTTCGGCTAACGCAGGATAGCCGACGCGCCGCCACCAGGGTGACTGACGCCACCGCACTGTGACACAGCAGGAGAACCCGCCTATAGTCATCGGCTAATAGTCATTAGCCGATGGGAGAGCGCCGTGGCCGTCGACCTCTCGCCCGGGCCGGAGGTCGCCGACCTCGCCGAGCGCACCGCGAAGTTCGTCCGCGACGTGGTGATCCCCGTCGAAGAAGAGCACAGGGGCGTAATCCATTCCGACGACGTCCGCCGGCAGCTGCAGCAGGCCGCGAAGGACGCGGGCGTCTTCGCCCCGCACGTGAGCGCCGAGTACGGCGGCCACGGTCTCGACATGCGCGGCCGCGCCGCCGTGTTCGAGGAGGCCGGCTACTCGCTGCTCGGCCCGCTCGCGCTGAACATCGCCGCGCCCGACGAGGGCAACATGCACATGCTCGAGGCGATCGCGAACGAAGAGCAGAAGGAGCGCTACCTGCGGCCGCTCGCGACCGGCGAGATCCGCTCCTGCTTCGCGATGACGGAGCCCGCCCCGGGCGCCGGGTCCGATCCGGGCGCACTGGCCACGCGGGCCGAACGCGTCGAGGACGGCTGGCGCATCACCGGCCGCAAGTGGTTCATCACCGGGGCCGAGGGCGCCGGGTTCACGATCTGCATGGCCCGCACGTCCGGCGAGCCCGGCCACACCGGCGGCGCGACGATGTTCCTCGTCGACGCGGACAACCCCGGCATGAAGGTGGTCCGGCACATCGACACGCTCGACGAGAGCCTCTTCGGCGGCCACATCGAGCTCGACTTCGACGGCTGCGTCGTGCCCGAGGACGCGGTGCTCGGCGAGGCCGACGAAGGCTTCCGCTACGCGCAGGTCCGCCTCGGCCCGGCGCGGATGACGCACTGCATGCGCTGGCTCGGCATCGCCCGCCGCGCCCAGGACATCGCCGTCGCCCGGGCGGCCGAACGTGAGCTGTTCGGCTCCCGCCTCGGCGACCTGGGCATGGTGCAGCAGATGATCGCCGACAACGAGATCGACATCGCCGCGTCGCGCGGACTCATCCTGCAGGCCTGCTGGGAGCTCGACCGGGGCGGGCACGCGTCGCAGGAGACGGCGATCGCGAAGACGTTCTGCGCCGAGGCCATCTGGCGCGTGGTCGACCGCGCGGTGCAGATCTGCGGCTCGCTCGGCATCTCCGGCGACGTGCTGCTCGGCCGGTTCCTGCGGGAGGTCCGCCCGTTCCGCATCTACGACGGCCCGTCGGAGACCCACCGCTGGGCCATCGCGCGCCGCGTGCTGCGCCGCCAGTCGAAGGCGGCGCGATGACGTCCGCGGTGGACGGCCTCGATCTGAAGGCGCTCGAGGCGTTCTTCGCCGCCGAGGTCCCCGGCTTCGGCGGGCGGCTGAGCGCGGAAATGCTGCAGGGCGGCCGGTCCAACCTCACCTATGTGCTCACCGACGGCCGCAGCCGCTGGGTGCTGCGCCGCCCGCCGCTGGGCGGGCTCACGCCCTCGGCCCACGACATGGGCCGCGAATACCGCGTCGTGGCGGCGTTGCGCGACAGCGACGTGCCCGTCGCCCGCGCCGTGGTGCTGGGCGGCGAAGACGTGCTCGGGGTGCCGTTCTCGGTGGTGGAGCACGTCGACGGCGTCGTCATCCGGACCACGGAACAGCTGAACGCGCTGACCGACGACGACGTCCGGCGTTGCGCCGAAGGCCTCGTCGACGTGCTGGCCCGCCTGCACGCCGTCGACCCGAACGCGGTCGGGCTCGGCGACTTCGGCCGGCCCGAGGGCTACCTGGGCCGCCAGGTCCGCCGCTGGCACGACCAGTGGTTACGGGTTCAGACCCGCCCGTTGCCCGACATCGAGGCGCTGCACGAGCGGCTGGCCGAAACCTGCCCGGCCGAGAGCGGCGCGTCGATCGTGCACGGCGACTACCGCATCGACAACATCATCCTCGCCCCGGACGACCCGGCGACGGCCCGCGCGGTCGTGGACTGGGAGATGGCGACGCTGGGCGATCCGCTCGCCGACCTCGGCCTGCACCTGGTCTACTCGGACCCCGCGTTCGCACCCGTGCTCGCCGGCGCCGCCGCGTCCACGAGCGGCCGGCTGCCCGCGGTGGGTGACCTCGCGCAGCGCTACGCCGAGATCAGCGGCCGTGACCTCGGCCGGCTCGACTTCTACCTCGCACTCGGCTACTTCAAGATCGCCGTGATCGCCGAGGGCATCCACGCGCGTTACCGGCAGGGCCTGACGCGCGGCTCCGGTTTCGAGTCCGTGGGCCGTGCCGTCGGCCCGCTCGCCGCCGCCGGGCTGCGCGCCGCCGCGCGGATCGGCCGGGGGTGACCGTGGCCGGGGTGCTCGATCTGTTCCGCCTCGACGGCAAGGTCGCCGTCGTCACCGGCGCCAGCTCGGGGCTGGGCGCGGGGTTCGCCCGCGCGCTGGCCGAAGCCGGCACGGACGTCGTCCTCGCCGCCCGCCGCACCGACCGCCTGGCCGAGGTCGCCGCGAGCGTCCGCGACCGGGGCCGGCGCGCCGCCGTGGTGGCCGCCGACGTCTCTGATCCGGTCGGCTGTGATGGCCTCGTGCAGGCCGCCCTCGCCGAGTTCGGGCGCATCGACGTGCTCGTGAACAACGCCGGTGTCGGCACCGCTGTGCCGGCCCTGCACGAGACGCCCGAGGAGTTCCGCCGGGTCGTCGACGTGAACCTCAACGGCGTCTACTGGGCCGCGCAGGCGTGCGGGCGCGTGATGGAAGCCGGGTCGAGCATCGTGAACATCAGCAGCGTGCTCGCGCTCATCAAGTCCTACGCGCCGCAGGCGGCCTACGCGGCAAGCAAGGCCGGCGTCCTCGGGCTGACCCGCGACCTCGCCCAGCAGTGGTCGGGCCGGCGCGGCATCCGCGTCAACGCCATCGCGCCGGGCTACTTCGCCAGCGAGATGACCGAGGACATCCCCGACGACGTGCTCCTGCCGTTCGTCAAGCAGCACAGCCCGCTCGGGCGGCTGGGCAAGCAGCACGAGCTGGACGCGGCCGTGGTGTTCCTGGCGAGCGACGCGTCGTCGTACGTCACCGGCACGACTCTCGCGGTGGACGGGGGCATGTCCGGCCACTGAGCCGGCGGCGGATCAGTTCGCGGCACGGCGCCCGGCGAGGACGTCACGGGTCGCGGCGACGACCGCGGTCAACGTGATCGCGCGACCGGCGGCGACCGCTTGCAGCTCCTCGTCCACGTCGCCGACCTCGATCAGCCGCGGTTTCAGCGCGGCCGGCCGGACCAGAACTCGGCCCAGACCGGATCGGCCGTGCGCCGGACCGCGCCGGGGTCGCCAGGGCTGCGCTCCCGGAAGCGGTCGATGGTCTCGGCGGTCAGGTCTCCGGCCGCGACACCGTAGAAGCCGACCGGCAGCACCCGCCCGTACGCCGCCTGCCGGGCCTCGCGTTCCGCTTTCCCCAGGAGCCCCAGGATCTCGCGGGCGCGCTCGACGAACCGTGCCCCGGCGTCCGTGCACACGACCGAGCGGGTGGTCCGGCGGAACGGCGCGACGCCGAGGTGCCGCTCGATCGCCTTGACCCGCGCGGACAACGCCGGCTGCGACACGTGCAGCCGCTCGGCGGCGCGGGAGAAGTTGAGCGTGTCCGCCACCGCGACCACGTAGCGCACGTGCCGTGCTTCAAGATCCACAACTCGAAAGTACTCAATCCGCCGCGGTCGGTCTTTCCCTTCACGGCGTCCGGGGACCTAGCCTCGAGGGTGTTCGCGTGGGGAGGACGGACCCGGACGGTCGGCCCTCGCCGGAGGAGGAGACCTGATGTCGGTGCCGGACGAGGTGGAAACCACCGCGGTGCCCTTGCGCGCGTGGCCGGTCGCGACCGTGTTCGCACGGCTGGCGCTGTCCGCCGGTTTCCTCTCCGCGGTGGCCGACCGCTTCGGTCTCTGGGGCCCGCTGCACACCGGCAACGTGGCGTGGGGCGGCTTCGCGGCCTTCACGGCGTACACGCACCAGCTCGTGCCCTACTTGCCCGACGGCCTGGCCGGCGTCGCCGCGTGGGCGGCGACCGTCGCGGAGCTCACTGTGGGCCTCACGCTGCTCGCCGGGGTCGCCGTGCGGTGGTCGGCCTGGGCGGCGACGGCCCTGCAGCTCGTGTTCGCGTTGTCCATGGCGCTGTTCCTCGGCGGGGAAGCGCCGTTGAGCGCGTCGGTCTTCAGCGCCTGCGCCGCGGCCTTGCTCGTGGCCCTCGCGCCCGTCCGCACGTTCGCGTTCAGCCTCGACCGGCTTGTCGCGACCGCATCCGAAAAGAGGTAACCGTGACCGTCATCGACGACGACATGCGCCGCGTGGTGGCCGGCGCGAAGCTGTCCTTTGTGGCCACCGTCCGCCCCGACGGCGCGCCGAACCTGTCCCCCAAGGGCTCCGTGAGCGTGTACGACGACGAGCACCTGGCCTTCATGGACATGGCCTCGCCGGGCACCGTCGAGAACCTGCGGCACGATCCGCGGGTCGAGGTGAACTCGATCGATTTCTTCCGCCGCCGCGGCTACCGCTTCCGGGGCACCGGCGAGATCCTCCCGCCGGGCGACCCCGTGCACACGTGGCTCGCCGACTGGCTGCTGGCCGCCAACGGCCCGGGCTACCCGTTCCACCACGCCGTGCTCATCCACGTCGACGAGGTCCACCCGATCCTCTCCCCCGCCTACACCTTCGGCGGCGCGACCGAGGAAACGCTCGTCCCGGAGTGGAAAGCCCGCTACAACGCCGAGTACCCCGACTGATGCGCGCAGCCGGGATCGACCGCTTCGGCGGCGCCGTCCGGCCCCTCGATCTCGGCGCACCGGCGAGCCCGGGGCCGGACGCGGCCGTGGTCACCGTGCGCGCGGCCGACGTCGGGAACTGGGACGACATCGCCCGGACCGGCGCCTGGGACCTGGGCAAACAGCCTCCGCCGGCCCTGGGCGTGGAAGCCGCCGGGATCGTGGCCGACGTGGGCGGCGCGGTGCGGGACTTCGCCGTCGGCGACCGCGTCGCCGTCCACTCCGCGCCGCTGCGGGCGCAGGGCGCGTGAGCCGAACGGTCCTGGCCGGGGCCGCGGAGGTCGCCGTGCTCCCGGCCGAGGTGGACTTCGCCACGGCCGCCGCGTTCGCCGTCCCGGCCCTCACCGCCGACCAGGCCCTGCGCTACGCCGTCGGATCGGCGAACGGACAGACGCTGCTCGTGCACGGCGCGGGCGGCGTGACCGGCCGCGTGCTCGTCGCGCTGGGCGCGCACTACTGCGCCCGCGTGATCGCCACCGGCAGCCCGTCCGGGGCCGAAGCCCTGACCGCCGCGGGAGCCGCTCGGGTGCTGTCCTCTTCGGACCCTTCGTGGCCGGAAACCGCCCGCGAGCTCGGCATCGACTGCGCGGTCAACGCCGTCCCCGGCCAAGCCGCCCTCGCCCTCACCGCGGTCCGCGACGGCGGCCACCTCGCCACCATCACCTCCGACCCACCCGCACCACCGACTACGACCCAGAGGCCACCCCCGCCGTCGGCGAGCGCCAGCAGCAGGCCGTGGTGAGCTGGGCCCAGTGGCCCGAAGCCAACCGCGACGCCGCCCTGCAGGCCATCACCCAGCCCACCCTGGTCGTCAACGGCGACCACGACATCATGCTGCCGACGGTCAACTCGCACCTCCTGGCGAAGCACATCCCGAACTCGCAGCTGATCATCTACCCGGACGCGGGCCACGCGTCGCAGTTCCAGTACCCGAAGCCGTTCCTGGCTCACCTGCGCCGGTTCCTCGACGCGGAGGTCGTGTTCAGCCGACCCATCCCTGGCACCCCCGCGACTGTCACGCTCCGCTCAGCGCGGGGGCAAGCACCGGAATACCGTCAACCGGCGACCGCCCAGCCCCTACACTGTGCGCGTGTCTGCGCAGGTGATCGCCGGGCGTTATCGGCTGGAGGAGCGCCTCGGCGCCGGCGGGATGGGTGTCGTCTGGCGCGCGACGGATCTGGAGCTGCGGCGGACGGTCGCGCTCAAGCGGTCGCTCGACGGCGACGGCGGGCAGATCCGGCGGGAGGCCCGGCTGGGCGCGTCGCTGCACCACCAGCACGTCGTGGCGGTGTTCGACTCCGTCGCCGACGGCGACGACCGGTGGCTGGTCATGGAGTACCTGCCGGCCCGCAGCCTGGAGGAGGTCGTCCGCACCGACGGCGTCCTGGAACCGGAGCGGGCCGCGGCCATCGGGGCGCAGATCGCGTCCGCGCTGGTCGCGATGCACGCGCGCGACATGGTGCACCGCGACATCACGCCCGGCAACGTCCTGGTCACCGAAGACGGCACGGCCAAGCTCGCCGACCTCGGCATCTCCCGCTGGGACGAGGTCACGCTCACCGGCAGCGCCAGCGTCGGCGGCACCGCGGGCTACCTCGCGCCGGAGGTGGCGAACGGCTACGCCGCCGGGCCCGCCGCGGACGTCTTCTCGCTCGGCGCGACGCTGTTCGCCGCCGTCGAAGGCGTTTCCCCTTGGGGCAGCGGCGAGAACGGGCCGTTCGCGCAGTTGCGACGGGCGGCCGACGGCAAGGTGGAGACCGCGCGCAACGCCGGCTCGCTCGCCCGCCCGCTGACGGCGATGCTCGACCGGCAGCCCGCGAACCGGCCCACCGCCGCCGACGCCGAAGCCCTGCTCCGCGGTGCCCCGACTGCGCAGCTGCCCCGCCGACGCCGCCCGCGCCGGCTGAAGTTCGTCGCCGCCGGAGTGCTCGGCGCCGTTGTCCTTCTGGTGGCCGGTTTCCTCGTCTTCACGCGCAGCGAGCCGCCGTCCGCGAACGCGACGTCGGATCTCGTCGGCGATCCCCGCACCGCCGACCCGTGCTCGCTGCTGACGGTGAACTCACTGGCCCCGTACGGCAAAGTCTTCCTCGAACCCAACCTCGGCACGTTCGCCCGCTGCGACCTCGACACCACCCTGGCCGACGGCAGCACGATCGTCACGAGCCTGGAGCTGGCCGCGCCGGAGGAATACCCGCAGGTGCCGCCGGTCCGCGGCCGCCTCGGCGACATCCAGCGCCCGAACGCCGACCCCGGCCGGTGCCGACGCTACTTCGTCCTGCCCGACCTGCGGCTCGTCACCGTCAGCACCGTCCGCGCCGACGGCGGCGACTCCCCACAGCTGTGCGCCATGTCCGACGCCGTGGTCGGCGACGCCTACACACGCGTGGTCCGCGGCCCCCTCGCCCGCCGCGCCCAGCCGTTCGCGCCGGCTTCCCTGGCGCTCGTCGACGCCTGCACCCTCGTCGACGACGCCACCCTCCGCCGCGTCGTCGGCCCGGACCACCCGGCCGACCGGTACTTCGCGGACTGGGCCTGCTCCTGGGGCGAGGACGCGGAGTCGGTGGACCTCTACTACGACCGCCAATGGCCGCTGGCCACCGACCCGCGCGACGGCCAGACCCCCACGACCGTCGGCGGGCGGCCGGCGTACGTCGATCCGCACGACGACGACGACGGCGACGTTTGCGACGTCACCGTCGTCTACCGCACCTACACCCCGGCCCTCCCGACGGTGAAGGGCACCCCGGCCCAACGCGACGAGGTCGTGCTGGTGGAGCTCACGGACGAGGCCGACAAGGGCAAGCTCGACGTCATCTGCGCCACCGCGAAGTCGATCGCCGCGGTGGTCGCCGCGCGACTGCCGTCAGCCTGAGGTCCCACGCTCGGGGAAATGCGTCGCGAAGAGCCGCGGGCGTCGGGATACTGCACCGGTGACCGGGCCCGCGCTGCTGCGACCTCGCGCCCTGAGGCCCGGTGATCTCGTCGTCATCGCGTCACTGTCCGGACCACTCCACGCCGCGTACGAGCGCGGCCTCGACCAGGCGGTGGTCGTGCTCGAACGGATGGGCTTCCGCGTGCGCCGGGCACCGTTGCTCGAATCGGGGCGGCACCGGTGGTGGAGCGCGGCCGCGCCGGCGGAGATCGCCGCGGAGTTCAACACTCTCCTGAGTGATCCCGAGGTGCGCGCGATCATCGCGCACGACGGCGGCCAGACGGTGCTCGGTTACCTCGACCTGATCGACTTCGAGGCGATCACCGCCGACCCCAAGCCGATCCTCGGCTACAGCGACATCTCGCTGCTGCACCTGGTGCTCCACGCACGCACGGGCCTGGTCGGGTTCCATGCCGACCTGGCCACGCCCGGACTCGGCGGGCACTGGCAGGCCGCTCCCCCGCAGCGGAGAGCCGAGCTGGAGCGGCTCTACGCGAAGCTGCTGACCGGTACGGAAGCGATCGGCCCGTTGCCCGCCACCCCGTCGTGGGAGTGCTGGCGCGCCGGGCGGGCCGAAGGCCGGCTGATCGGCGGGGTGATCAACCGCATCGTGCTGCGCAGGCGACACCGTTCGCGCTCCCGCTCGACCGGTTCGACGGCGCGGTGCTGTACTGGGAGGAAATGGGCAGCCTGGCCTCGTACGTGTGGAGCTATCTGCACGTCCTGCGCCACCACGGCGTCCTCGACCGGATCTCGGGCATGGTCGTCGGCGTCCCGCACGCGATCGACGGACTCGCGGTGCCCCCGGAATCCCCGGCCCTGCGCGAAATCGTCCTCGACGTCCTCGGCGACCGCGCCATTCCGGTCCTGGGCAACGTCGAGTTCGGCCACGCCGGCCCGAACCTGCCGATGCCGGTCGGCCTCCGCGCCGGCCTCGACGCGCGGCAGCGGACGCTGTCGCTGCTCGAACCGGCGGTCCGCGCGTAGCTCAGGCGCCCAGCCGGGTGCGCAGCTCCGCCGCACCGTCACCACTGAGATGGGCCAGGAACGTCGGGCGGCCCGCCATCACCATCACCAGCGAAAGCAGCGGCCCGGCGACCTCGGGCCCGGTGCCTTCGGCGAAGCCGGCGTCCGTCGCCCGCAAGGCCAGGCCCGCGGCGACGGTCTTGCTGTTCACCGCGAAGTTCTTGGTGGCGAAGAACCGGGCGACCGCGAGCAGCCCCTCGGCGTCCGGTGCGTGCTTGATCCCCAGCGGCAGACGGATGTCCTCCGCGTGCACGATCACCTCGCCCAACCCCGCCGGAGACGGTTTCACCGGCGTCGCGATGGGTCCGACCCGGCGAAAGCGCTCGAACGTCTCCTCCGGCGTACTGCCCCGGAACTCTTCGAGCCGCCGCCGGTTGTGCACATCCCCGTCGAACCGGGCTCCGATCATGCTGCGAAACCAGGCCCACCGCGACAGCGTCGCGGCCGCCCCGAGGTGGGCCACGACCTCCTCGACATCCCAGTCGGCGCACAACGTGGCGGAGCGCCACTGCTGCGGCTCGAGCGCGCTCAGGTCTTCGACGAGCGCGGCGAGCTCACGCGCCTGGAACTCCGGCAGGTCGTCCACGCCGGAGACCCTAGCCGCCTCACCCGCGCCGCGACGACCGTGCGGCGCGCGGTCGCGCGTGCGTGTCCGGCCGGCTCGGGAGTGTCCGGCGATCATCGGTGCTAGCGTCCGGATTCCCATGGGTACGCTGAATCCACGTGCCGGAGGAGGTTGCGGTCTGCATGGGTGATGGGCATGCGCCCGGCCGGTCCGAGCAGGAGGACCGGCTCGGCGCCGAGTGGGAAACGCATCGACCTGCGGTCTTCGGCGTCGCCTACCGGCTGCTGGGGAGTGTGGCCGATGCCGAGGACGTCGCCCAGGACGTGTGGTTGAGAGCGGCCGGATCCGATCTCAGTGAGGTCGACGATCTGCGGGCCTGGTTGGTCACGGTGGCCGCGCGCCGGTCGTACGACATCCTCAAAAGCGCCCGGGCGCGCCGGGAGTCCTATGTCGGGCCGTGGCTGCCGGAGCCGCTGCTGACGGGGCCGGACGCCTCGGAGCCCGTGCTCGTCGACGAGTCCGTCGGCGCGGCGATGCTGCTGGTCATGGAGGAGCTGAGCCCGCCGGAGCGGGTGTCCTTCGTCCTGCACGACGTGTTCGGGTTCGAGTTCGGGCGGATCGCGGAAGTGCTGGACGTGTCCGTACCGGCGGCCCGGCAGCTCGCCTCGCGGGCGCGACGGCGGGTGGCCAAGGCGAATCAGTCCCCTTCGCAGGCAACGAAAGCGGAGCGCGAACGGGTGCTGACGGCCTTCCGTGCCGCCTACGAATCCGGCGACCTGTCCGGCCTCGTCCGGCTCCTGCACCCGGACGCGGTCTACGTCACCGACGGCGGCGGCAAGGTCTCGGCGGCACGCAAGCTCATCCACGGCGGCGAGCGCATCGCCGAGGTGATGGTGCGGGTGGGTCGCCAGTGGCGTCCGGATCACATCGAGTTCATCGAGGTGGGCGGCGAGCTCGCGCTCGTGTTCCGCCGGGACGGCCGCGTCCACTCCGTCGACACGGTGCAGATCACCGACGGCCTGATCACCGCGTACCGCAGGGTCCTGAACCCGGACAAACTTTCCCGGGTCTGAGCTGTCACACCCGCGCGGGCTACCTCGTCTCCCTGGCGAGAACGCACGACGCGCCCGGACGGCGCGGCTCGGACCACACGAAGGAATCGAAGCAACTGTGACGAACACCCAGCGCATCAGCATCGACAAGCAGCACCCGGCCGCTTACAAGGCCCTCATCGCCCTGTCGGCGGAGGCGGACAGCGGCGCCGCCGCGGCCGGGCTCGACCCGCTCCTGGTCGAGCTGGTCAGGATCCGCACCTCCCAGATCAACGGCTGCGCGTTCTGCCTGCGCATGCACACGCGTGACGCCCTCAAGAAGGGCGAAAACCCCGACCGGATCGCCGTGCTGCCCGCGTGGGAAGAGACCGGCTACTTCTCGGCGACCGACCGCGCCGCCCTCCGCCTGGCCGAAGCGATCACCCGCGTCTCGGACGGACACGTCGGCGACCAGGACTACGCCGCCGCCGCGGCCGAACTCACCGAAGACCAGATCTCGGCGGTCTCCTGGCTGGTCACGGTGATGAACGCGTTCAACCGCGTCGCCATCACCAGCCGCTACCACGTCGCCGGCTGACCTCGCACCCACCAGGCCGCCGGGCGCCGGCGGGCTGGTGGCCCCGGCCCAGAGGCCGTCGAGGCTCCGGCCCCGGCCCTGGTGAAGACCCCGAGCCCGGACGCCTGTGCCCACCGCCGAGTCCACAGTGGACACAGCACGGCCGTGCGGCCACCGTCCTGAAGATCGTGGTCTCGCCGGGCGCCGCGAAATCCGCTCGATCGCACCGAAAGTCACCAGAACATGCCCACGCTCCTGCACCTCGACAGCTCGATCCGGCCCGGCGACGCGTCCACCTCGCGCGCCGTGACGGCCACCTTTCGCGGGGAGTGGGAGGCCCAGCACCCCCACGGAACGGTGATCCACCGCGATCTGGCAGCCGACCCGCTCCCGCACCTCACCGACGACGGGTTCACGGCCGGGAACGAGGATCCGCTGCGTGCCACACTGGCCCGCGAGCTCGAACAGGCCGACGTCGTCCTGATCGCCGCCCCGATGTACAACCTCACGGTCCCCAGCACCCTCAAGGCCTGGATCGACCAGGTCATGGTCCCCGGTCGCATCATCGGCGAGCAGCCGTCCGCCGCGGGCACCCCGGTGGTGGTCGTCTCCAGCCGCGGCAGCACCTACCGGCCCGGTACGCCCCGCGACGGCAAGGATTTCGTCGTGCCCTACCTGACCGCGCTCTTCGCGACCTACTTCGGCATCACCGAGGTCGAGTTCATCATCCCGGAGCTCACCTCCGCCTTGAAGCGGGCGTGGGGGCCGGAATCCGTCGGCCGGTACGAGGCGTCTCGAGCCCAGGCGCACGAGGACGCCCTCACCAAGGCCAAGGAGCTGGCGGCCCGCTTCGCCTGAGCCGCGCCGCCGTTCACCGGACCGGCCGGCCGGGTACCGTGCGGCGGTGACCACGCTCGACGACCGCGGCGGTGTGCCGCTCAGGCGGCTGCACTGCGCGCCGCACCCGGGGCGGGAGTACCTGCCCATCGAGCTCGCCCTGCGCGACATGCGGGCGGCGCACGGGCGGGACCCCGAGACGGGTGACGGGCCCGGCACGCGGTCGTGGGTCGGGGTCTGCCTGGGCATGATCGTGCTCGACACGTTGTCGGGGACCTCCGCGCCGGCGGGACAGCGCTTCAAGCGGCTGCTGATCGAGCACGGCGTGGAGCACGACGACGCCGTGGTGCTGTGGATCATCCGCAACTCGCTGCTGCACGGCTACGGCCTGCCGCGCCCGGCCGACGTGCGGCACCGGCGTGTGGAGGTGACCGGCGAGACCGACACGTTCGCCCTGGACACCGGCGACGCGCGGCTGGTGCGGCTGAGCGCCCCCGTGTTCTGCAGCCACCTGGTGGAACGGGTGGCGGCGTCGGTGCCGCACCGGTGGGACACGAGCCTCATCCACACGCACGACGCGCCCGCGGACGTTCGCTACGTGCCGGCCTCCGACCGCGGCGGCCACCTCGGGTAGGGGATTCCGGCTCGCGCAGCCGTTCGGCGCCTGCCCCGGTGTCAGAGCGAGCCGGTCGCCGCTTGCAGACCGAGGCTCGTGGCCGCGACGGCGATCCACAGGAGACCGCCGAGCAGGAGCGGACGAGGACCGGCGCGGCGCATGTCCGCCAGGCGCAGGGAAAGCCCGATGCCGGCCAGTGCGGTGGTGATGAGGAACGTGCCCAGTGTAGACAGTGCGGGGTGCCAGGACGCGGGCACGACGCCGAGGCTGTCGAGCGCGGCGGCGGCGATGAAGCCCAGCAGGAACAACGGGACGATGCGCCGCCACGGCATGGTGCGGATGCTGAACCCGGCGTCGCCGGGGGTTCGGCGGGCTTCGCGGCGGGCGGTGAGGAACGCGAGCACGATCACGATGGGGATGAGCGTGAGCGTCCGGGTCAGCTTGACGACGATGCCGTACGAGCCGGCGTCACCGCCGTAGGCGAAGGAGGCGGCGACGACCGAGGAGGTGTCGTTGATGGCCGTGCCCGCCCACAGGCCGAAGCTGTGCGAGCTCATGCCGAGCAGGTGGCCCAGCGGCGGGAACAGCAGCACGGCGGCGATGTTGAAGGTGAAGATCGTGCCGATGGCGTAGGCGACGTCCGTCTGCTTCGGCTTGATGACGGCCGTGGTGGCGGCGATCGCGGACGCGCCGCAGATGCCCGTGCCCACGCCGATGAGCGTGCGCGTGTCGCGCTCGATGCCGAGCCAGCGGCCCAGCAGCCAGGCCCCGCCGAGGGCGACGGTGAGCGTGCCGAGCATGACGGGCAGCGACTGCACGCCGACGCGGACCACTTCCTGCAGCGACAGCCCGGTCCCGAGCACGACGATCGACAGCTGGAGCACCGGTTTCGAGGCCACGCCGTAGCCCGGCGCCCACCGCTGCGCACGCAGCCCCGGCACGAGGGCCGCGGCCAGCGCGCCGAGCAGGATGCCGAACACCGGCCCGCCGACGATCGGGACCAGCCAGCCCAGCGCGGTCGCGACCCCGGCGACGACCAGCGCCACCAGCAGCCCCGGAGCGGCCTCGGCGACGCGGTCCCGCGTCGGGTGCCGGTCGGCGGCCCGGTCCTGGGTGGCGGTCATCGGGCGACCGGCCGTCCGCGTGTCGCCATCGACACTCCCTCCCGAATCCGCCCAACCAAATGTACGTACATTCAACGTAGATTATGTCCGCACATTTGGCTACCGGTAGTGTCGGCGGAGACAGCCCGGAGGAGGCCATGGCCCCACGAACGCTGAGCCGCTCCGGCTCCGAACCGCTCTGGCGCCAGCTCCAGCGCGAGCTGCTGACCAGGCTCGATGCCGGTGAGTTCACCGAACAGTTCCCGGGCGAGCTCACGCTGGCCGAGGAGTACGGTGTCAGCCGCCACACCGTCCGGCAGGCCCTGCGCCAGCTGCGTGCCGACGGGGTGGTCGTGGCCGAACGCGGCCGTCAGCCGCGGGTCGCCCCGCCGGCCGAGATCGCCCAGCCACTGGGCGCGCTCTACAGCTTGTTCACGTCCGTCGAGGCGGCGGGCCTCGCGCAGCACAGCATCGTCCGCACGTTCGACGTCCGGGCCGACGCCCTGGTCGCCGAGCGCCTGGACCTCGAAGCCTCGACGCCGCTGGTCTACCTGGAGCGGCTCCGCCTGGCGGGTGACGAGCCGCTCGCGATGGACCGCGTGTGGCTCCCCGCCGACGTCGCGAAACCGTTGCTGCAGGCCGACTTCACGCACACCAGCCTCTACGGCGAGCTCGCCCGCCGCACCGGCATCCGCCTCGACCACGGCCGCGAAGAGGTGCACGCCGTGATCCCCACCGCCGCCGAACGCACCCAGCTCGCCTGCGCCCACGACGTCGCCGCCTTCGCCATCAACCGCCTGAGCCACTCCCAGGGCCGCCCGATGGAGTGGCGCCACACCCTCGTCCGGGGCGACCGCTACGCACTGACGGCAGAGTTCTCCGCGGCCGGGTACCGGCTGGTCAGCCAGTCCTGACGGCAGGTCGAAGCCGCCAGGTGCGCGGGCGGGCGCAGGAACTGGCGCCAGGAAACGACTTCGACGATCTTCTCGTCCGGCCCGAGTGTCACCCGCCGGTCATTGAGTTCTCCCGGAACCGAGCGGGCGAAGTGCCCACGGCTGCGCGGGACGCCTCCACGAACGCCGATTCGGACCGGTAGCCGACCTCCCCCGCGATGCGCGCCACGGACCGGTCGGAGTTCGCCAGCAGGTCGGCGGCGACCATCATGCGGACGGTGGTGAGCAGCGTCGCCACAGTGCCCCCGGTGCGCGCGGTGAAGCGCCGCACGAACGTGGAGCGCGACATCGACGCCGCCGCGGCCATGCGCTCGATCGTCCACGGTTCCCCGGGCCGTTCGATGACGCCGGCGATCACCTCACCCAGCACGTCGTCTCCCATCGCGGTCCACAGCGCCGGAGTCCCGAGCCGGTGCTCGGGCCGGCTGCGCAGCGCCATCGCGAGCAGCGCGTCGCAGACCGAGGACACGATGGCGCTCGTTCCCGGGCCGTCGAAGGCGGCTTCCTCGCGCAGGACTTCGGCCAGGGCGAGCGCCGAGGAGGTGAGCGTGACGTGCAGGAGGGACGGCAGCAGGCGGAACAGCAGCGTTCCCGCGGCCGTGTCGAAGTGGAAGTGACCGCAGAACAGGTCGTGGTCGGGCTCGACGCCGACGGTGCGGCGAGTCGTGAACGTGGCGCCCTGCTCGTCTTCGAACGGCAGCTTCCGGCCTGAGGTCACTCTGACGTGGTGGGCGTCGCCGTGCGGCAGGACGAGCAGATCCCCGGGGGCGAGGTCGACGACGGCCGAAGCCGTGGTCACGGTGCACCTGCCCTCGAGGGCGACGTAGAACGGCACCCGCCCGGGCGGCGCCGCTTCGTGGGCCACGGAAAACCTGCCGGCCATCAGGCACCGCACGTCGATGCTGCTCTGCGGGTGCACGAGCCGGATGAGCCGGCTCAGCGCGTCCATGAGCCGATTCCGGTGAAACGTGAGCCGTTCACGCGTGGTCCCCTCCTGCCGTGCGGACGATCATCCAAGGGCCTCGAGTGCGGACGCCACCGGAGGAGCGGTGCGTAGTCTGCACAGGCGCAGGTTAGACGCGCTCCGATCAGTGTCCACACGCAACAGATTCACGAGGTATCCGGGAACGTCGCGAGAAACGGAGACACAGCCATGCCGACGATCACCACCGACGACGGTGTCGAGATCTTCTTCAAGGACTGGGGTACCGGCCAGCCGATCGTCTTCAGCCATGGCTGGCCGCTGTCGGCGGACGACTGGGACACCCAGATGTTGTTCTTCCTGC
>NZ_JBFAQX010000046.1:0-43836 GCF_040678995.1 Amycolatopsis sp. NPDC049253
GGCATCCGCGTGCTCCAGCGCCTGCGCGTGCGGGACGACCTCCTTGTCCACGAACGAACGCACGGTCGCGAGGATCTCGGACTGCACATCGGTCAAACCGGCGGTCCGGGCCAGACGGGTCACGACAACTTCCTTTCGAGTTCGGCTTCGGTCTCGGCCACCTGGCCGGCCGCGGACTGCGCGATGTCCTCGAGGCTGCGCCGGCGGGTTTCCGGCGCCAGTACCACCACGGCGATCGCGCCGATCAGGCAGACGCCGAGCACCCCGAGGAACACACCCTGCACACCGGCGCCGGCGAACGTCGAGCTGACCAGGAACGGCGTGACGATCACGGCACCGCGCGCACAGGCGTTGGCCAATGCGGATCCCTGCATGCGCAGTTCCGTCGGGAACAGCTCGGGGATGTAGCTCGCGATCTGCACGGAGATCGCGAAGCTCGCGAGAAACACCCAGACGATGCCGGAGATGACGAGCTGGGTCGTCGAATGCGAGTAGCCGTACCAGATCCCGACCAGACCCATGAGGACGAACAGCACGGCGTTGATCCACTTGCGACCCAGCCGGTCGCCCACGACCCCGCCGATCAGGCACCCGGGCACGGCACCCAGCTGCATGATCACCGTGAGGCTGAGGCTCTTCTCCACCGAAAGCCCCTGGCCGACGAGGTAGGTCGGCACCCACGACTGGAACGTGTAGAACGCGATCTGGTTGCAGACGGCGATCAGGACGCACGCCGCCGTGATGCGGCCCAGTGGTTTGCGGAACAGCGCGCGGAAGCCGGGCCGCGCCGACGCGACGGGCGGGGGAGCGAAGTCGGCCGGCGGGCGCTCGGGCAGGTCGGGGTTGTACTTCCGGGCGATCCGGTAGGCCTCCTCGTGGCGGCCCCGGGACTCGAGCCACCGGGGCGACTCGTCGAGGAACTTCACCTGCAGCACCCAGATCAGCGCGGCGGGTACACCGCACACCACGAACATGGCCCGCCAGCCCAGCGACGGGATCACCAGCAGCCCGGCGATCGCCGAGGCCGGCAGCGCGAGGTTCACGATCATCGCGAGCACCCCGGCCCACGACGCCCGCCGGCGGGAGGGGACGAACTCGTTCCACGTGCCGTAGCCCGTGATCAGTACCGCGCCGAGGCCCAGGCCCGTGGCCACCCGCAGCACCGTGATCAGCCCGTGGCTGGGCGCGATCGCGGTGAGCAGCGTGGCGACGCTGTAGAGCGCGAGCGAATACAGGTAGGTCGAGCGCCGGCCGAACCGGTCACCGAGGTAGCCGGCGACCAGGGTGCCGGCGAGCAGGCCGAACGACGTCGCCGAGAGCAGCAGCGCGTTCTGGCCCACGGTCGAGAACTTCGTGGCGAGCATTGCGGCCAGCACCGAGCCCGACAGGTAGATGTCGAAGGCGTCGAAGAAACCACCGCCGCCGAGCAGTGCCAGCTGTTTGAGATGCGGTCTCCCCACGGGGGCGCGATCGAGGAATTGCCCTACGGCAGAAGGGGCACGACGGGAATCGGACATCACGAACTTACCTCCGGCTCGGCATTGAGACAGGTGGTGCAACGGGCTAGTCGTGTTCGGTGACGCACACCAGGGCATCGAGTGCCGTGACACCCTCGCCCGGGCCGAAGACTCGCAGGGGGTTGACCTCGGCCTCCAGCACAGCGGGTGCCGACTCGGCCAAAGTGGACAGTGCGACGATCGCTGCGGCGAGCGCATCGGCATCGCCGTGGCTGCCGCGGTAGCCGACCACCGGGGCGAGCCCCTTGACCTCGCGGATCATCTCGTGCGCGGTCGCGAGGTCCACCGGCGCGAGCCGGAGGCTCGAATCGCGGTACAGCTCGGCGGTGACGCCACCGGCCGCCACCATGATCAGCGGCCCGACCTCGTCGCTGACCCGGTAGCCGACCAGCGCGTCCACTCCGGACGGTGCCATCTCGGTGACCAGCAGCCGCTCGGCCGACCCACCGCAGCGGCCCACTGCGTCGGCGATCGCCCGGGCGGCTTCGACGAGCTCGTGTTCACCGGAAACTCCGAGCACGACTCCGCCCGCGTCGGTCTTGTGCGCGATCTCGGCCGAGAGCACCTTGACCGCCACCGGGTAAGGGAGGCCCCCGGGTATCCGCCCGCCGCGCACGTCGTCGACCGACACCTCGACGCCGGGCTGGGCGGCGATGCCGACCTTCTCCAGCACGCGGTAGGACCCGAGCTCGTCGAGCACCTTCCGCGTGCCGTGGGCGCCGCGGCGCGTCGACGGCCGGTACGCCGGCGTGGCCGGTCGCGCGGCCGCCGCGGTGATGGCCTCCACGATCGCTTCCGGAGTGCGGAAAGCCGGCACCCCGGCCTCGGCGAGTGCGGCCAGCGCCTGGGGCGCGTCGGGCACCGCGAACGCGGCCAGTGGTGTCGGCCCGCCGGCCCGCTCGGCTACCGCCCGCACCGCGAGCTCGGGGTGGAACCGGGCCGAGGACCCGACCACCATCACCACGAGGTCGAACTCGCCACTGCGTTGCAGCTCGTCGAGCGTGCCACTGACGATTTCGTGTTTCGCCCCGGCGAGGGTGAGGTCCATGACGATGCTGTCGGTCACCGGCGCACCGAGCGCCTGGATCCGCTTCAGCAGCGGTGCCGACGGCGCCCGCACCTCGATTCCCCGCAACCCCAGCTGGTCGACGATGAGCGCCGCGCCGCCACCGGTCGTGGTCAGCACCGCGACGGAGAAGTCCTTGGCCGACGTGCCCGCCGGCACCCGCTCCAGCAGCGCGGGCGCCTCGATCAAGGCCTCCAGGTTGTCGACGCGGCTCATGCCGCAGGCCCGGAAGAAGGCGTCGGCCTCCTCGTCGGAGCCGGCCAGCGCACCCGTGTGCGACACCGAGAGCTGTGCGCCCTGCGCAGACCGGCCGAGCTTGTAGACCACCACGGGTTTGCCCCGTTCGGCCGCCGCCAGCGCGAACTCGGCGAGCTGTTCGCTGTGGTGCAGCGACTCCAGGAACAACGCGTACGACCCGATGCCCTCGTCATCCACTGTGGACAGGCAGATCTCGCCGAGGCTCAGGTTCGCCTCGCCGCCGGTGGACACCAAGCCCGCGAACGAGATCCCGCGCTGCTTGCCGCGGGAGACCAGGGCGCCGATGACGCTGCCGGAATGGGACGCGACGAACACGCCACCGGGCGCGAGGTCGGTTTCGGCGAACGCCGCATTGGCGGTGAGCAGCATCCCGTTGCGGGGGTTGACCACTCCCAGGCTGCTCGGACCGAGCACCCGCGTCGGCCCGGCCGCCGCGCGCAGCCGCGCTTCCCGCTCCCGCCCCTGCTCACCTTCCTCGCCGAAGCCGCTCGCCAGCACCGTGGCGACGGGCACGCCGAGGCGCCCGCATTCGCCGACCGCTTCGATCGCCTGCTCGGCGCCGGTCATCACGTAGACGTGGTCGGGAACCTCGGGCAGAGCCGCGAGCGACGGCCACGCCCGCTCGCCGCCCACCTGCTCGCGGCGTGGGTTGACGGGGTAGACGCGGCCGGCGAAGCCCGATGCGCGCAGGTACCGCAGCGGGCGGGAACTCGTCTTGGCCGGATCGTCGGAGGCGCCGACCAGGGCCACACTGCGTGGCCACAGGAGCGCGCCGGACAGTTCGTCGGTGTTCACCGGCATCAGCGGATGACCCCTTCGTCCACGAGCTTTGCGATCTCTGCCTGCCCGAGCCCGAGCTCCTCGCTCAGCACCGCCTCGGTGTCCGCACCCAGGACGGGCGCGGGCGCGACGGAGTCGGGCGGGTCGGCCGGCCAGCGCACCGCGCCTCGGGCGGTCACCACCGGCCCGATGCCCGGCTGGTGGACCTCTTCGAGCAGGTGCCCACCGTCGGCCGCCACTTCGGTGAGCGAGCGGTAGCGCTGCCACAGCACGGAAGTGTCCGCGAACGCCCCGGTGACGGCGTCGACGTCGCGCTCGGCGAACCAGGGCGCCAGCACGGCGACCAGCTCGTTCCGCAGGAGGTACCGGTTCTCCTCGACATCGAGGTCGAGCCCGGCGCGCTCGCCGACGCGGGACAGCGCCTCGGTGGTGCCGGTGGCCTCCTGCAGGGCCCGCCACTGCCGCCGCGTCATCGCCACGACGATCACGTGGACCCCGTCCGCGGTCCGGAACGAGGTGCCGAAACTGCCGTAGATGTGGTTGCCCTGCTTGGGCCGGTCCTGCCCGCTCAGCCGGGCCTCTCCCAGCCACCCCAGGTCGGCGACCGCACCGAGCGCCACGTCGGACAACGCGATCTCCGCGTAGCTGCCCTCTCCCGTCGAAGCACGGTGCAGCAGGCCGGCGAGCACGGCGGTCGCGGCCTGGCTGCCGGTGAGCAGGTCCCAGGCGGGCAGCTGGTGGTTCACCGGGCCGCTGAACTCGGCCGGCCCGGTCAGGTCCGGGACGCCCACCGCGGCGTTGACCGTGTAGTCCAGCGCGGGACCACCGTCCGCGCGCCCCTGCACCCGGACATGGACCAGGTCGGGCCTCAGCTCCCGCAGCCGCTCGTCGGCGAGCCAGCCCCAGCCGACGGTGTTGTCCAGGAGCGTGCCGCGTCCGGTGACCAGAGCGGTCACCAGCTCTTGCCCGCGGGGCGACCGGAGGTCCAGGGCGACGGATCGTTTGCCCTTGTTGAGCCCGGTCCAGTACAGGCTGCCGCCACCGGGCGCGAGTGGCCACCGGTGGTGGTCACTCGCGCCGCCGAGCGGGTCGATGCGGATCACGTCGGCACCGAGGCGGGCGAGCGCGAGCCCGCCCGACGGCGCGGCGACATAGGTCGCCACCTCGACGATCCGCTGTCCCAGCAACGGTTTCACGTTGCCAGCCCCGGCAGGAACGACAGGTCCTCGAGCGCCCGGATGGCGTCGATGGCCTTCGTGACGCCGTCCGCCCCGAGCACCGGCGTGCACAGGCGGCGGAACTTCTCCTCCAGCGCCGCGTCGGAGACCGGGTTGTCCGGCTCGCCGTAGGGCTGGGCGACGCGCAGGCTCAGCGGTTCGGCGCCGTCGAACTCGATCGTCACGCGCGCCGGGCGTTGCGCCGGGTACACCGCGTCTGCTTCGGGGTCGGCGCCGACCCCGACCTTGGCCGCCAGTGCGCGTACGTCGTCGCGACCGTAGGTTCCGGCCTCGAATTCGGCCAGGCCCACCTCGCCAAGCAGCAGCGCGACCGCAACGGTGTGCGGGATGCTCATCTGGGCGCCGAGGAAGCTGTCCACGGTGGTCGCGTTGTGGTGGGAAGCGACGGTGTAGGTGCCGACGGTGATCCGGGTGATCCGGGTGGCGTCGAAGCCGGGCGTCGTCCGCAGCTCGAGCGCCGCGTCGATCGGGCCGTGCAAGTGCCTGCAGCATGGGTACGGCTTGACGTACGTCCGCAGCAGGGTCCACTCGCTGCCCAGGCCGGCGAGGAGCACGTCGGCATCGTGGTCGTTGTGCGCGAAGGCCTCGAAGTAGCCCTTCTTGCCCTCCAGCACCCCGGCCGGGCCCGTGAGCCCACGGGCGGCCAGCTCCGCGCTGGCCAGCCCGTCGCGTGCGGCTTTTCCGGCGTGGAGCCGCTTCACCTCGGCGTCTTGGCCGAGGAACGCGAACAGCCCGCCCGCGTGCGAAGCGGCGATGCCGAGCGCGTGCTCGATCACGTGAGCGTCGGAGCCGAGCACCGTCGACACTCCGGCGGCCGCCCCGATGACGCCGGCGACGGGGGTGTTGTGGAAACCGTTGCGCCACGTCGCCGGGTGTCCGGCGGCGGCGAGCCGGCACGTCAGCTCCAGCGCCACCGCCGCGCCGGCGAGCAGCCGCTCGGGCGTCGCGTCGTGACGCTGCGCGGCCGCCAGCACCGCCGGGAACGCGACCGCGCTCGGGTGCACGCTGCCGGGGGTGTAGCCGTCGTCGACCTCGAGGCTGTGCGCGGCGGTGCCGTTGACCAGTGCGGCACCTTCGGCGGACAGCCGGCCGAACCCGACGGCGGTCGCCTCGGTGCCGGGGTTGGCGTCGCCGGCGTACCCGGCGACCAGCTTCGCCACCGGGAACCGCGAGGCGGCCACGACTCCGCCGAGGTGGTCCAGCAGCAGACGTTTGACGTGGGTGACGACCTGCTCGGGTAGTGGCGCGTCGGCCAGCTGCGCGGCCCAGGACGCGATCTGCGCGGTCGGCATCAGCGCACCACCTCCGGACGGCGCTGGCTGAACCGGGTCCCGAACACGTCCTGGGCGATGGTGTTGCGCAGGACCTCCACCGAGCCGCCGGCGATCATCCAGCCGCGGATACGGCGCACGAAGTACTCCATCGGCAGGTCGGTCGAATAGCCCGCGGCGCCGAACGCCTGCAGGGCATCGTTGGCGACCGCGAAGGCGACCTCGTTCGTGTGTGCCTTGGCGATCGCGGCCTCGATCGGGTCCGGTGTCTCTCCGGCCGCGTTGGCGACCGCGCGGTGGATGAGCAGCCTCGCCGAGTCGAGCTTGATCCGCATGTCCGCGAACTTCCACTGCAGGCCCTGGAACTCCATCAGCGGACGGCCGAACTGCTTGCGCTGCTTGACGTGCTCCACCGCCCGTTCGTAGGCCGTCTCGGCGAGCGCGAGCGCCCGCGAAGCGTTGCCGAGGCGCTCGACGCCGAAGATCGACAGCATGTTCTTGACGGCGTCCGAATCGGCCAGCACGTAGTCGCGCGGCACCCGGCACTCGTCGAAGGTCAGCGTGCAGTGCTGCTCACCCGACATGTAGCGCTCGGGGCGGCCCTTGCTGAACCCGGGCGCGTCCACTGGCACGACGACGGCGCCGATGTCGCGGGTCTTCGGGCCGAACCGGCACCACACCACGGAATGCGTGATCTCCGGTCCGTGCGAGTTCCAGCACTTCTGTCCGTTGAGGACGACGGAGTCGCCGTCGTAGCGCGCGGTGGTGCGCAGGTCGGTGAGCGCCGAGCCCGCCTCCGGCTCGCTCATGCCCGCGCTGACCAGCCCCTCGCCTTTCAGGAGCTTGGCCAGCACTTCCTCCTTGACGCGCTTCGAGCCGAAGTTGGCGATCTGACGGATCGCGCCGAAGTTGCTCGCCTGCACCGCGTCGCCACTGTGCGGGCACACCTTGGTCACCGCCTGCATCACGAGGACGGCCTCCAGCAGCGACGCCCCCTGGCCGCCGTCGGCCTCCGGGATCGTCAGGCCCGTGAACCCGTGTTCCGCCAACGTTTTCAGGCTGTCCCACGCGAATGAGTCGCGCTGGAACGCCCGGGAGGCGAACTCGCGACGGGCCAGTGTGGCAGCCGATTCCCGCAAGGCTTGCTGCTCGGGGGTGAGCGTGAAATCCATCAACTCTCCTGTGTGTCGATCATGGCCAGGGCGGTGCGGAAACCCGCGCCGTCCAGCTCGGCCAACTCGGTGCTGAAGTTCGAGATCCGGCGAGCGGCCCCGCTGCCGCGACCGCCGATGCGCACGCACGCCGTGGTTTTGGCCTCCACCTGCGCCATCGTCATCGGGTGCTCGGGCGAACCGGGCATGTCCGCGCGCCGGCGTTCGACCGATCCGTCGGTGCGGACCAGCTCGACCTCGGCCGGCGCCATGCCGACCTGGGCGGGCAAGTCCTGCAGCACCTGGACGCGGGCGGCGAGCCGCTCGATCCGGTGGTCACCGAGCACCGGGTCACGCAGGCTGGCGAGGTCCACGGTGCCGGTGCGCAGGGCAGCTGCCACCAGCCAGGGGATCGAGAACTGGACGTCGGCCACCGGCTGCCCGCGCCACCGGAACGGCCGCGCCACCAAGGCGTAGGCCGGTCCGGCCGGCACGTGCACGGCCACGTGCTCGATTTCCTCGGCGCGTACGCCGAGCACCGCGTCGATCGCGGCGTGCGTGTAGCGGCACGCGGGGTAGGGCTTGAGGGAAAGACCCGCCACCTCCCACCCGGGCGCGCGGATCCCGGCGAGCGCGCCTGCGGTGTCGCCGTCCGCGCGCAATGCGAGCACGCCGTACTCACCGTCGAGCCAGCCGGTCGGCCCCGGCGCTCCGCGTGCGGCCAGCAACGCCGCGGAAACCCCGGCCTGCACGGCGAACGAGGGCTGAAGCCGCTTGGCCGGCGACCCCTCGGCGACGACCTGGCGGGTCATCGCCGAACCCGTCGCGGACAGCGCGAGGCCGAGCGCGTGGGTGAACTGTTCCGGCGCCAACCCCAGAGTCCGCGCCGCCGCGGCGGCCGCACCCAGCGCGCCGAGACCCGCGGTGCGGATCATGCCGCGCTGCCCGCCGATGGCCGCCGAAACCCGGGCCAGCACCTGGACCCCGACGAGCACGCCCGCGAACACGTCGGCCCCGGACCGGGCGTGCGCCGAGGCCACGGCGAGCGCCGCCGGCAGCGCGACACAACTGGTGTGCACCACTGCGGAATCGTGGGTGTCGTCGAAGTCCCAGGCGTGGATCAGGGCGGACAGCGCCGCCGCGGCGGCGGGGGCGGGCAGGCTCGCGTTCGTCCAGGGGAGCCGCACCGGACCCTGCCCGAGGTCCTGTTCCCAGCCGGACAACGCGGTTGCGACCCCCGGCGCGGTCTGGCCCGCCGCTGCGACGCCGAGCGCGTCGGCCACGAGCACCTCGACCGCCCGGCGCTCACGCGCCGTCAGGGACGCCGGGGAGGTGGCGCACAGGGCGGACGTCCAGTCCGCCGCCGGTTCGCCCATGTCGGTACCTCCAGCCTCGTCGTGACTTCTCCTGGCGCAGGAGGTTACACATTTTATAAAATGCTGTCTATGCAATACGATCCCTGGCATCACCGAGGATCGGAGGAATCGGATGAGCTCGACAGTCGGTGTGCTCGGAGCGGGGATCATGGGCCGGGGTATCGCCCAGGTCTTCGCCGCCGCCGGGCACGCGGTCGTCCTGTGCGACGTCGACCAGGAAACGGCCGAACGCGGGCGTGCCACCATCCGCGACGGGCTGGCCCGTGCGGCCGAGCGGGCGGGGAGACCGGGCGCCGTCGACGAAACACTCGACCGGATCACCGCGACCGGGGACGTGGCCGGGTTCGCGGGCAGCGACCTGGTGGTCGAAGCCGTGCCCGAGGTCCTCGAGCTCAAGCACCGGATGCTCGCCGACGTGGCTGCCGTGACCGGGCCGGACACGGTGCTCGCGAGCAACACCTCGGCGCTGCCGATCACCGCGATCGCCGCGGGAGTCCCGCAGCCGCAGCGGGTGGTCGGCTTGCACTTCTTCAACCCCGTGCACCGCATGCGGCTGGTCGAGATGGTGTGCGGGCTGCAAACCGCGCCCGCCACCGAATCGTGCGCTCGCGAGCTGTGCGAGTCGGCGGGCAAGGTCGTGGTCCGCGTGGCCGACCGGCCGGGGTTCGTCACGAGCCGGGTCAACGTGCTCATCGGCAACGAGGCGTTCCACATGCTGTCCGAGGGCGTCGCGAACGCCGAGGAGATCGACCTCGCGCTCAAGCACGGTCTCAACCACCCGATGGGCCCGTTCGAGCTCGTCGACCTGGTGGGCCTCGACACCCGGCTCTCGGTGCTGCGCGGGCTGCACACGGCACTGGGCGAGCGGTTCCGTCCCGATCCGCTGCTGGTCAGCCTCGTGCAGGCGGGCCGGCTCGGCCGCAAGACCGGCGAGGGCGTCTACCGCTACGACGAGGACGGGACCCGCGTCCCGGGATCAGGAGACCTGCGATGAGCGTGCGCACCGAACTCACCGACGACGCGGCGACGATCCGGCTCGACCGCCCCGAGAAGCTCAACGCGCTCGACCTCGAGATGAGCGCCGGGATCGACCGGGCGCTGGCCGGCTTCGCGGAAAGCGAGCGCCCGCTGGTGATCCGCAGTGCGGTGCCGGGCACGTTCGTGTCGGGCGCCGATCTCACCGAGCTCGCGCAGCGCACCCGGCGCGAAGCACTGCAACGCGTGAACCACCGGCTTTTCACGGCGATCGAGGAATACCCGTGGCCCACCATCGCGCTGGTCGGCGGGCACGCGCTCGGCGGCGGCTGCGAGCTCGCCCTGGCGTGCGACTTCCGGCTGTCCTCGACCACCGCGACCTGGGGGCTGCCGGAGGTCCGGCTCGGCATCATCCCGTCGGCGGGCGGGCTCTTCCGCCTGCCGCGAGTGGTCGGGCAGTCCGCCGCGAAACGGCTGATCTTCACCGGCAAGCGAATCGGCGCCGCGGAGGCGCTGGCGATCGGGCTCGTCGACGAAGTCTCGGACGACCTCGACGAAGCACTGGCCCGGTTGCTCGGCGACCTCGGCAAGGCCTCGATGACGGCGGTGCGCTACGCGAAGGAAGCGCTGCACGCTCCCGGCGACCACCGGCGGATCGCCGACGCCGCGCTGCAGGCGTTGTGCTTCGAGAGCGACGAAGCGCGTCGGCGCCTGGCCCAGGCCGTGCGTAGGTAGTCTGCACTTTACAGAATGTGAAGAAAAGAGGGCTGACCCATGGCGCGCACACCGGAGATCGCGGACGGCACTCCGGCACCTCCGCAGAGCCGGACGGACTACGTCGTGACCCGGCTGAAGCAGGACGTCGCCAACGGGACGCTGCAGCCGGGGCAGGCGCTGCGCCAGGTGCAGATCGCGCAGCGCTACGGCGTCAGCGTCACCCCCGTGCGCGAGGCCCTGCGCATTCTGGAAGCCGACGGCACGATCAGCTACTCACCCCACCGCGGCGCGACCGTGAAGGACGTCGACCCCGAGACGGCGACGCACTTGTACCGCCTGCGCGCCGCGGTGGAGGGGCTCGCGACGGAGATCGCCGTCGAACGCGTTTCCCCCGAGCGCCTCGAAGCGATCGAAGCGGCCCACGCCACGCTGCGAGCCGCGATCGCCGAGGGCGCCACGAGCACCGAGCTCTCGCGGCTCAACAAGGATCTGCACTACACGATCTACCAGGGCGGCGCGGCGCTGCTGCTCGACCACATCTCCAGCCTGTGGTCGCGGTTCCCGGCCAGCGTCACGCTGTGGGACACCGAGCACAACGTGGCGGCCCTGGACTCCGACCACGCCGAGATCATCGACGCCGTCCGGGCCGGGGAGGCCGAACGGGCGGGCGCGCTGATGTCGGCACACATCCGGCACGCCGGAAGGCTTCGCGCCGGCACCGACTGACCTTTCCCCGGGAGACCCTCGTCATGGAGCTTCGCCCTGCCCTCATCTGCTCGCCGCTGCGCACCCCCGTCGGCCGCTTCGGCGGTGCGTTCGCGTCGGTGAGCGCCGCCGACCTCGCCTCGACCGTGCTGCGCGCGCTGCTCGAACGCACCGGCCTCGACCCGGACGCCGTCGATGACGTCGTGCTCGGTCAGGCGTACCCCACTTCGGAAGCCCCGGCGCTCGGCCGCGTGGTCGCCCTCGACGGCGGCCTCGGCCTGCGCACCGGTGGCCTGCAGCTCGACCGCCGCTGCGGCTCGGGCCTGCAAGCCGTGCTGCACGCGGCCATGCAGGTCCAGACCGGCGTCAGCGACCTCGTCGTCGCCGGCGGCGCGGAGAACATGAGCGACGCCCCGTTCTACGCCACCGGGATGCGCTGGGGCGTCAAGGGTTCCGGCGTCACGCTGCACGACTCGCTCGCCCGCGGGCGCGTCACCGCCGGCGGCCGCGACCACCCCGTGCCGGGTGGCATGCTGGAGACCGCGGAGAACCTGCGCCGCGAGTACGGCATCAGCCGCGCCGACCAGGACGCGCTCGCCCTGCTTTCGCAGGAGCGCGCTGCCGCGGCGCAGCGCTCGGGCGTCTTCGCCGAGGAGATCGTCCCCGTGACCGTCCGCACCCGCCGGGGCGAGCAGGTGGTCGACGTCGACGAACACCCCCGCCCGGACACCATCGCCGAAGCCCTCGCCGCGCTGAAACCCGTGCTGGGCAAGACCGATCCCGACGCCACCGTGACCGCCGGCAACGCCAGCGGCCAGAACGACGGCGCCGCGCTGTGCATCGTCTGCACTCCGGAACAAGCGGAGGCACATGGCCTCACGCCGTTGGTGCGCCTCGTGACCTGGGCCGTGGCCGGTGTCGCCCCGGAAACCATGGGCATCGGTCCCGTGCCCGCCACCGCCGCCGTGCTGGCGCGCGCCGGGATCGAGCTGTCCGATGTGGACCTGATCGAGATCAACGAGGCCTTCGCCGTCCAGGTCCTCGCGTGCCTGCGCGAATGGCGGCTCGACGACGGCCTGGACCGCGTCAACGTCCACGGGTCCGGCATTTCCCTCGGCCACCCCGTCGGCGCCACCGGCACCCGCATCCTCACCACGCTGGCCCGCGAGCTCACTCGCCGCGAGGCCCGCTACGGCCTCGAGACCCTGTGCATCGGCGGAGGCCAGGGCATCGCCGCGCTGTTCGAACGCGTGTCCTGAGCAGGCCGGGCCGGCGGGCTGATGGTCACTCGCCGGCCGCGGCGGGGAGCCAGCGGGCGGCGAGCGTCGACACCCAGTCGGCGGCCAGCTCCGGGTCGCCGGGCGGGCTGTCGACGATCACCAGTTCGTCGACGCCGAGTGCGGCCAGCTCTTCGACGTCGTCGGGCTCGGGGTCGCGCAGGGCGACGGCGATCCGCAGTTCGGCGAGGTCGCGGTCCTGCGTGGCGAGGAAGGACAGCCGATCGGCGACTTCGGGAACGCCGTCGAGGTTGAAGCCGTACCAGCCGTCGCCCAGGGCGGCGGCGCGGCGCAGCGCCGAGTCGCTGTTGCCGCCGAAGACGATCGGGATGGTGGCGCCACAAGGTTTGGGGTTCACGCGGATCGCGTCGAACTGGACGAAGTCGCCCGTGAACGAGGCGACGTCTTCGCGCCACACCGCGCGCATGGCCGCGACGTACTCCTCGGTTCGCGCCGTCCGCCGGGCGAAGGGCACGCCGAGCGCGTCGAACTCCTCGCGTGACCAGCCGACGCCCACACCGAGCGTCAGGCGGCCGCCGGACAGCACGTCGAGGCTGGCGGCCTGCTTGGCCACGACGATCGGGTTGTGCTCGGGCAGGAGCAGGACACCGGTGGCGACGCGGATGGTCGACGTGGCCGCGGCGGCGAAGCTGAGGCCGATCAAGGGATCGAGCCAGTGCGCTGCCGCCGGCACGGCGATGCGCCCGTCGGGCGAGTACGGGTAGCGCGAGGACGCGTGGTCGACCATCACGACGTGCTCGCCCGACCACAGCGTCGCGAAGCCGCACGCCTCGGCCGCCACGGCGACCGCGTCGATCACGGCCCGGCGGGCGCCGGCGCCGATGCCCAGTGCGTGCAGTCCGAGCTGCATCGGACCAGCTTCGCACACTCCGGGCCGGGATCAGGCGCGCTGACTGTCCGCCGCGATCCGGACGAAGCCGCGGACCTGCGGGCTCGCGCCGGTTTTCGGCCACGCCACCACGAGGTCGCTCGGCGCGTGGCCGGACAGCGGGAGCGCGACGAGGCCCACCGGGAGCGGCTGGTCGGCCGGGGCGAGGGCGGCCGTGCCGTTCCAGGTGACGGCCTGGAGGCATTCGCGGATCGTGCGCAGCACGGGTGCGGCGGGGTCGGGCTGGCCGCCGGTCCAGAACGACGTCCAGGCCGGGTCGGTGCCGTCGGGGAGCCGGACCCACCGGTGGCCGGTGAGGTCGGCGGCCGAAACCGCCGGGCGGGCGGCGAGCGGGTCGCCGGCTCGCAGGACGACGGCGACGGGGACCGTGCGCAGGACGTGGGTGGCGATCCCGGTGGTGTCGAAGGGGGTGCGGGTCAGCGCGACGTCGACGAGGCCGGCACGCAGGCCGGCGGTCGGATCGGTGAGGTCGGTTTCGCGCACGGTGATCTCGACGTGCGGGTGGTGCTCGCGGAACCGGGGGACCAGCTGCGCGCCGACGAACTCGGCCGCGTCCGCGAGGGTGCCGACGACGAGCCGCGCGGTGCCGGCCGCGGCGGTCACGCGGCCGCGGATGCGGTCGGCCTTGGCGAGGAGGGCGACGGCGTCTTCGTGGAGAACCACGCCGGCGGCGGTGAGGGTGACGCCCTTGGGCGTGCGTTCGAACAGGGTGGCGCCGAGCTCGTCCTCCAGCTGCCGCAGCGCGCGGCTGAGCGGGGGCTGGCTCATGTGCAGCCGGTGCGCGGCGCGGCCGACGTGGCGCTCCTCGGCCACCGCGACGAAGTACCGCAGCACGCGCAGATCCACCTCGACACGATACCCGTGGGGTACCGGATCGTCGCAAACGGTCTTGGACGCGAGCGCCCGCACAGGCCGACGATCGGGGCATGGACACGACCCCGTCCGCACTCACGATCGGGTGCTTCCGCTACGACACGACACAGGCGCTGTTCGAGGGCGGCATCGACGCGAAAGTGACGACCGCGCCCACGCTGCCCGAGATCTTCGAACGCGTGATCCGCGAGCACGAGTTCGACGTCGCCGAGCTCGGCCTCACGTTCTACCTGCGGCTGCTGGACGAAGGCCTGCCGTACGTGGCGCTGCCGATCTTCCCGAACCGCGTGTTCCGGCATTCGTGCGTCTTCGTCAACACCCACGCCGGCATCACCGGGCCGGCCGACCTCGCCGGCAGGACGATCGGCGAGTTCGGCACGTACGGCCAGGACTCCGGCGTCTGGGCCAAGGGGATCCTCGCCGACGAGTACGGCTTCGCGCCCGAGCGCAGCCGGTGGGTGATCGGCGGGCTCGAGCACCCGGCGCCGCCGTTCGGCTTCATCCCGCACCCGCACCCCGCCCGCGCGGACGTTTCCGAGGCGCCCGCGGGGAAAGCGCTCGGCGCGATGCTCGAGGCGGGCGAGATCGACGCGCTGTTCTCCGCCAACGTTCCGCAGTGCGTGCTCGACGGCTCGCCGAACGTCGCCCGGCTGTTCCCCGACTTCGAGCCCCTCGAACGCGACTACCACCGGCGCACGGGGATCTTCCCGATCATGCACACGATCGTCGTCCGGCGTGAGCTCCTGACCGAGCGGTCTGAACTCGCGCGCGAGCTGTACACCGCGTTCTCCGCGGCCAAAGACACCGCCGCCGACCGTTACCGGCGCGACCGCAGGCTGTACCAGGTTCCGACGATGGTGCCGTGGCTCGACGCCCTCGTCGAGCGCAACGAGGAGCAGTTCGCCGGAGACTGGTGGCCCTACGGCATCGAGGCGAACCGCGCGACCCTCGACACGTACCTGCGCTACCACCACGAGCAGGGCCTGTCCGAGCGCCGGCTGCGGGTCGAGGAGGTCTTCGCCCCGGCCCTCCTCGGCACCTGACCGTCGACAGTGGACCGGCCAGCGAGGCCGGCGAGGTGCCCGGCACTCCGGTGAAACGCCGCAATCGTCCCGACGAACGGGTGAGGTCCCGGCCGGGCGCGCATCCGGACGGTGACGACCCCGGCACGCGTCGGAGCGGGTGATCGCCTCCGCCGGTTCCCCGGCCGGAGAGAGCCCCGAGCTGACGCGGCGGTTGATCTTCCGATGCCGTCCACCTCGGACCGGTAGGGTTCCCCCCGATGCCGGGGCTGTGCCCGCTCGCGCCGAGGAGGAAGACAGTGACCGAGGGCCGGAAGGCGACCACGACGGAGGACGGGCCGGCCGGCCGCGCGCGGCTCGCGCGGGACTCCGTGAAGCTGGCCGTGGTGGTCGGGGCGCTGGGGGTCGTGTTCGGCGACATCGGGACGAGCCCGATCTACACGCTGCAGACGGTGTTCAGCCCGAGCGACCCGCACCCGGTGCCGGTGAGCGCGCAGAACGTGTTCGGGGTCGTGTCGCTGATCTTCTGGTCCGTGACGATCATCGTGACCGTCACGTACGTGCTGCTGGCGATGCGTGCGGACAACGAGGGCGAGGGCGGCATCATGGCCCTGATCACCCTGCTGCGCCGCCGCGGTGGGCAGGGGCGGCGGCGGGTGGCCGTGGTGCTGGCGGGGCTGGGCATCTTCGGCGCGTCACTGTTCTTCGGCGACAGCATGATCACCCCGGCGATCTCGGTGCTGTCGGCGGTGGAGGGGCTCAAGGTCGTCGACGACTCGTTCGAGAGCTGGGTCGTGCCGATCACCGCCGTGATCATCGTGGTGCTGTTCCTGGTGCAACGCCGGGGCACGGCCGCGGTCGGGCGCGTGTTCGGGCCGGTGATGATCACGTGGTTCACCGTGATCGGCCTGACCGGCGTGACCGGCATCGTCAAGCACCCCGCGATCCTCGAAGCGCTCTCGCCCACGTATGCGCTCGACTTCATGGTGGGCCACTTCGACATCGCCTTCTTCGCACTGGCGGCGGTCGTGCTGTCGGTCACCGGCGCCGAAGCGCTCTACGCGGACATGGGCCACTTCGGCCGCCGCGCCATCACGCGCGGGTGGCTGTTCCTGGTGTTCCCCGCGTGCGTGCTCAACTACTTCGGCCAGGGCGCGCTGATCCTCGAAGACCAGGCCAACCTGAGCAGCCCGTTCTTCCTGCTCGTCCCCGGCTGGGCCCGGCTGCCGCTGGTCCTGCTGGCCACGGCGGCGACCGTGATCGCGTCGCAGGCCGTGATCACCGGCGCGTACTCGGTCGCGTCGCAGGCCGCGCAGCTCGGATACCTGCCGCGCCTGCGGATCGCGCACACGTCGGAGACCGAGCGCGGCCAGATCTACGTGCCGTGGATCAACTGGCTGCTGATGGTCTCCGTGCTGACGCTCGTGTTCGCCTTCCGCAGCTCCTCGGCGCTGGCGTACGCGTTCGGCATGGCGGTGACCGCGACGATCACCATCACCACGTTGCTGTTCTTCTACATCGCCCGGTCGAAGTGGAGCACGCCGCCGTGGCTGCTCTGGGCCGGCGGGGGCGTGCTGCTGGTGGTCGACCTGCTGTTCGTCGCGGCCAACCTGACCAAGCTCGTCCACGGCGCGTGGCTGCCGCTGCTCATCGGCCTCACCGCGTTCACGGTCATGACCACCTGGCAACGCGGCCGCCTGATCGTGACGGCCGAACGCAGCCGGCACGAAGGGTCGCTGCGCGAGTTCGTCGACAAGCTGCGCAACGGCGAGTCGCCGACGCAGACCGTGCCCGGCACGGCCGTGTTCCTCAACCGCGGCAACGACAGCGCGCCGCTGGCCATGCGCGCCAACGTGGAGCACAACCACGTGCGCCACGAGCACGTGGTGATCATGTCGCTGGAGACCGAGCCCGTGCCGCGGATCCCGGACGCCGAGCGGATCTCCGTGGACGACCTCGGCTACGCCGACGACGGCATCACCCACGTCACGGCCCGCTTCGGCTACATGGAGACCCCGGACGTGCCGCGCACGCTCCGGCTCGTCGACCCGGCCGACACCGAAGGCCGCCTGCAGGTCGACGACGCGTCCTACTTCCTGTCGAAGATCGAGCTGCGCCGCGGCGACGAACCCACCATGGCCTCGTGGCGCAAGCGCCTGTTCATCGCCACCTCCTACATCACCGCCGACGCGGCCGAGTACTTCGCGCTGCCTCGCGAACGGACCGTGATCATGGGTTCGCACATCGACGTTTAGCGCGTCACGAAAGGTGCCGATGATGACCGACCCCGATCCGGAAGCCCTGCGCGCAGCAGCGGCGAAGGGCGACTCCGACGCGGTCGACCAGCTGATCGAGCTGGCCGCCGAACGCGGCGACGCCGCCGAGCTGCGCCAGTGGGCGGCGGGCGGCAGCTCCGACGCCGCGGACCTGCTCGTCGAGCTGGCGACCGAGCGCGAGGACCACGACGAGCTGCGCCGGCTCGCACTCGGCGGCAACACCACGGCCGCGGAAGTGCTGGCGGAGCTGGAGGGCGACTAGGTCTATTTGGCCATCAGGTTGGTGGCAGTCGGCTGGTGGGTGGGTGTCCGCCGAGTGCGCTGTGGCGGCGTTGAGTGTTGTGGTGCTCGATCCAGGGGGCAAGGGCTGCGGTGCGTTCGGTGTTGCTGGTGAAGGCCTGCCGGTAGGCCCATTCGGTGTGCAGGGTGCGGTTGAGGCGCTCGACTTTCCCGTTCTGCCAGGGGCAGTGGGGTTTGATGAACTTCTGCCGGATGCCGTTTTTGGCGCAGACCTGGCGCAGGGACCAGCGGTAGGCCCAGGCGTTGTCGGTCATCAGCCGCTCGATGCGGGTGATGCCGTGGCCGGCAGTAGGTGATCGCTCGGGCGAAGAACGCTGCGCAGGTCGGGCCCTTCTCGTCCGGGAGGATCTCGGAGTAGGCCAGCCGGCTGTGGTCGTCGACCAGGGAGTGGACGTAGTCGAACCCGATCCTGACGCTGCGGTCACGGGTGGCTTCCTGGTTCGCGCGGCCGTGTGCTGGCCAGCCGCCGCCGTCAGGAATGTGGCCGATCTTCTTCACGTCCATGTGGACCAGCTCGCCCGGCCGGTCCCGTTCGTAGCGCACCGCGGTGGTTTTGCTGGCCCGGATCACCTCGCCGGTGATCGGATCGAGCGCGGACAACCGCGGGATATTGTTGCGGGCCAGCACCCGCGACACTGTCCTCGTCGGCACCCCCAGCGCGGCTCCCAGCCAGTCCGGCCCACGACGCTGGCTCTGGCGCAGGTGCACGATCCGGCGCTCGGTCTCCTCGCTGGTCCGCCGCGGCGAGGAATGCGGGCGCGAGGACCGGTCGCGAAGACCGGGCTCGCCCTCCGCGGCGTATCGGTCCAGCCAGGTTTTCACGCATTTACGGGAGACCCCCATCGCGGCCGCGATAAGCGCCTGCGGCCATCCCGCCCGGTGACGTTGGACGATCAGCAGCCTGCCCACAACCGTGGTCCCAGCATTACGGTGAGACACGAGAGCCTCCGGTTGGAGTGGGTCCTAGACAAACCACACCCCAACCGGAGGCTCTCCCCATGTCAACCAAGACCACCCGCAACCAACGTCCTGGCCAAGTACAACTAGGGCGTGCCTGACAAAACTTCGGATTGGTTGCTGAAATGCTGCAGATGTGTCGCGGTTTCAGTTGATGTCAGACGAACAGTGGGCGTTGATCGACGATCTGCTGCCGGTCCGTAGCGGGTAGCGTGGCCGTCCGTTTTCCGACGCCCGGGCGATGACCGAAGGAATCGTCTACCGGTATCCCGCCGGACTGGTCGACTGGGCGGTGTCGGTGGACTTCACGATCGCTCGGGCGCATCAGCACGCCACCACCATCACCGTCCGACAGCGGGCTGGGTGGAATTACACGGATCTGCTCAATGAGCCGCCTGACCAGGCGATCGGCCGCTCCCGCGGCGGCTGGAGCACCAAAGTGCACCACCTCGTCGACGGGAATGGCCGACCGCTGGTCGCGCTGGTCGGCCCTGGACAGGCCGGCAACGCACCGACGTTCCCTCACCTGATGCGGCACCTGGCGATCCGTCGAACCGGGCGCGGTCGGGCACGCACCCGGCGGTCCTCCTGCGCGCCGTGATCACCTGGACCAAGGCAGTCTCAGACAAGGCCTAGGGCATGGTTCACGTCGTCGGACCGTTCGCGGTCTCCACGAGCATTCGATGGGCTATCCCTCAATTGTCAGCTGCGCCGGGCCTGCGATTTGAAGCTTCTGTTGGACAACGACGTGGTCGAGCTGTGCCGCCAGGCGCGGGATCGTCGTTGATGCCAGGTAGGTCTCGGCGCCCGCGTCGATCATGCGGCGGATCGGCCCCTCATAGCGGATGCCCAATTCCGGGTCCTCGATCTCGGCGACGACGACACGCGCCTCCGGGTACGTCTCGTGCAAGGCGCCGATCAGCTGCGGGCTCACCGGCGGCACCAGCACCACATCCGCCGTCTTCGGTGCGGAGTGCAAGTCCAGCACAATGTAGTCCGACCCCAGCTGCTCGGACAGCGCCGCACGGGCCGCGCGGGACAGCTTCATCGTCGTGGCCACGACCGTCACGTTGTCGTAGACGTCCCGCGTGCCGGGATCGACGTCGGACGCGGTCCTCGTTACGGTCGCGATCGGTTCGCTGTCCCTCGTGATCACGAGGTCCTCGCCGCCGATGATGAGGTCAGCGACGTCCTGAGGCAACTGCCGCACATCGATACGGGTCGTCATGACACTCGATCATGTCACAATTTGCGGTGCAGTAACTCGGCCGGCGAATCACCGACGCCGTCAACGCCCACACACGCGGAATGCTGCAGCGATACGATGTCGGTCCTGACACCACCGCAGCGCAGGCTCAACGGCGGCGACCGCCAAGCCAACTCCGCCCTCTACACGATCGTCATGGCGCGACTTCGCTGGGATCCGCGCGCACGCGAGCAGCGGTGTCTCCGAACGCGCGGCGCGGCAATCGCCGAGGGCTCTGCAGTCTCCGCTGTGACCACGAAACTGTCTCACGGGGCGTCGGGCGCGCTGCGGCGTTTCGCGGGCTGGGTCGCGCGCGGCTCGGTCGGGCATCCGCTTCTCGACGAAATCGACTACGGGGACGAGCTGCGCGACTCCCCGAGCCAGATGGAGGCACTGTTCGCAATCTTCGCCAACGTCTTGGAACTCGACGATCAGGGCGAACCCGTGAACGAACCGCATGCCGAGCGGCGAGCCGCGGTGTGGATCTACCGGTACTGCACCGGGAACATGCCGCCGGGCGAACCGGAATTCGAAGGCTGGGAAGTCGAACTCCACTGACGGCTTCGGCTTGGCACGGCGGGTGGCCAAGGCGCGCCCCTGCTCGATCGGGTCGAAGGACCCGGCAGGGTCACTGCGGGGGCGGGATGTGGCGCGCGAAGGGGTCGTCGTCGTGGGTGTCGAGCCAGGTGCCGGCGAGGCGGAGCAGCAGGGCCACCAGCGTGAACCCGCCGATCGCGACCAGGGTGAACGTCAGGTCGGTCATCTGCTCAGCGTGCGGCGGCGTGGCGGGTCCGGCCGTGCGCCCCGACGGAACCTTGACGCCCGCGGACCGCTCGTTGACGACGTTTTGCCGCCGTCGGTCCGATTCGGGTGACGGCAGACCGAGGCGGGCCGGTCGCGTTCGGCCGTGAGGCCGGCCGATCGCGGCGTCGAACCGGCCCGGGGTCGCCGATTCCTCACTCCGGCCGCTCGACGCCGAAGACGTGCAGCTGCATCGCGACGAGCTGGTAGTAACCGACCACAGTGGACAGTTCGAACAGCTTCGCCGCGCCGAGGTCCGAGACGGCGTCGGCGTATTCCTCGTCGGTGAGCCTGCCGTGGTCGACGAGCCGGCGGGCGGTCCTCGCGACCGCTGCCTCTTCGGGATCGGCGAGGTCCGGCTCCCGGCGCTCGCGCAGCGCGGTGATCTCCTCGTCGGTCAGCCCGACCTGCCGGCCGACGTGCTCGTGGGCGAACTGCTCGTACCCGCTCTCCCGCGAAGCGGCCACCGTCAGGATGGCCAGCTCCCGGGCCCGGTCGGACAGTTCACCGCCGTGGCGCAGCGCCGCGCCGAGCCGCTGCAGCGCGTCGCCGACCGGCGGGTTGAGCAGCATGGCGTTGAACGGCCCCGCGAGCGTCCCGTCGGGGTCCACGATGCCGAACGGGTTCCGCGCGCGCGGCCCGGTCGTGATGGAGTCGTAGAGGCTGCGCTGCTCGTCGGTCATCGCGGCGGGGGAGATGCGGGGAATCCGGCTCATGGCGGGAATCCTAGGGAAACGCGGTCCGCTGCGCCTTGCTCGCGAGCTACCGTGCGTCGCCGTCGAAGCGCGCGCGACCGGGGTGCGGCGCGAGCCAGTCCTGCGCCCGGCGCCACCACACGTCGGCGAAGGGTTCGAGGCCTGTGCGGTCGTCGAGGGTGCCGCCCTTGACGATGAGGGTTTCGGGGCGTTCGCGGAGGACCGTGAAGATCGGGGTGCCGCAGTCGCCGCAGAACAGGCGGTCGCGCAGGTGGCCGTTCTCGGTCCCGGTGGTGTGGTGGACCTTGGGTGTGCCCTCGATCCCCACCGCGTCGCGCGCCACCAGGACGTTCTCCGAGAACGCCGATCCCGTGTGGCGCTGGCAGTCGTCACAGTGGCACAGGACGACACCGTCGGGCCGGGCGTCGAACCGGTAGCTGATGGCGCCGCAGAGGCAGTGGCCCGTTCGGACGACGGGGTCGGTCATGGCGAGATCTCCTTCTCCCGGTGGGGCAGCCGCGGTGGGAGTCGCGCGTGGACGGTCCCGGCCGGCCGCAACCCGAGTATCGCGACGGACGAAGGTCCGGACCCGCCCCTGCCGAACGGCCGATGGCAGGAGTACGACCGCCGGGGACAGGCTCGCGCCGGCGCGGTCGGAGTGGGGGTCGAAGCCCATGCCATCAGTAGTAGACATCAGACGTAGACATCAGGCGTAGACTATCGGGTGACGGTACCCCGAAGCCCGAAAACGGGTGTTTCGTACGCCGTTTCGGCAACCGCGAAGGAGAACGTGCCATGCCCGAATCCCGGGAGCTGCGTCCGCTGACCGCGCTCGTCCTCGGCGGCGGTGGTCCGGTCGGCGCCGCGTGGACCTCGGCCCTGGTGCACCGGCTGGAGACCGTGGGCGTGCCGCTGTCCGAGTCCGGGGTGGTGGTGGGCACGTCGGCCGGGTCGATCGTCGGCGCGTGGCTCACGATGGAGCCCGCCGGGCTGCCGACGGTGCCGGCGAAGATGCGGGAGCGCGCGGCCTGGCACGCGCGGAACGTCACCGCAGGGCGCGGGGACCGGACGCTTTTGCGGAGCCTGGCCCAGGACACCGCGGACGGACCCGAGCGGGCTCGGCGGGTCGGCCGGGCCGCGATCGCCGCGGTGCCTCCGATTTCGGAGGCGCAGGCCGGCGAGCTGTGGTCCTGGGCGTTGCCGGCCGGGGAGTGGCCGCGCCGGCTCCGGATCACCGCGGTGAGCACGGACACCGGCCTCGCCCGCGGGTGGTCGCCGGCCGACGGGATCTCCGTCGCGGTCGCGGTGGCCTGTTCGTCGGCGGCGCCGGGCGTCGCGCCGCCGGTGAGCGCGGCCGGCTCGACCTGGGTCGACGGGGGAGTTCGCTCGGGTACCAACGCCGACCTGGCCCTCGATCCGCAGTGGCACGGCGGCGGTGCCGTCGAGCCGGGCCGGGTGCTCGTGGTGGCGCCGATGCCGTCCGCGGATCTCGCGCGGGAGGAGGCTTTCCTCACCGAACGCGGTCACCGCGTGCGGGTGATCACGGCGGACCCGTTCTACGACCAGCCCCACGACCTGCTGGACGCGGGGTTCATCGACCTCGGCGCCGAGGCGGGCGCGCGCCAGGCGGACGGCCTGGCCGACGACCTGGTGCAGTGGTGGAACGAACCGATCCGGCCCGCGGCGAGCCTCGGCTAAGGTCCACGAGAACGATCACCCCAGCCGCGAAGGATCCCCGGATGCCCGAAGCTTCGTCTCCCCGTCGCCGTGACGCGGCGGCGAGCCGTGACCGGCTGCTGGCCGCCGCCGGCGAGCTCTTCGCCGATCGCGGCTACGACCAGACGACGGCCCGGGACATCGGCGAACGCGCCGGCGTCGACCCGACGATGATCGCGCGCTACTTCGGCGGCAAGGCTCAGCTGTTCATCGCAGTGCTGCGCGCCGAGGGCGAACCGGGCGAGCGGCTTCCCGACGTCCTGGAACCGGCCCGGCTGAAGGGGCTGATCGAGCGCACCGGCACGCGCGGGCCGGGCCCGATCCTGCAGGCTGCGATCCGGCCGTACGACAACCCCGAAGCCCAGGAAGCCGCGCTCGCCGAACTGGACCACCGCGTCCTCACCCCGCTGCGCGAGCGGTTCGTGCGCGAGGGTGTGGCGAACCCCGAGCTGCGCGCCGAAGTGCTGTCGGCCGCCTTGATCGGCGTGATCCTCGGCCGGCGCGCGGGCACGTTGGAGCATCTGGCGGGCGCCGGCACCGCCGAACTGCTGACCCTGCTGCAGGAGATCCTCGGCAGTGAGTGAGACCGCGCCGGCGTCCTGAGAGGACAGTGCCCGAGCGCTCGGGTCCGGCATCCGGCACCGTGCGCCGAGGCCGCGGTCGAGGCCGGCGGCGTCACCCCTTCCTCGGTGGTCGGCCGGGCACGAGGCGCCAGTAAAGTACGGCGAATGGAGAACCTACGGCAGCAGATTCTCGCCGAGCTCGGCGTCAAACCGGTCATCACGCCGAAAGCCGAGATCCGGCAACGGGTCGACTTCCTCAAGGACTACCTGCGCTCGACGCCGGCCAAGGGCTTCGTGCTCGGCATCAGCGGCGGCCAGGACAGCTCGCTGACCGGCCGGCTGTGCCAGCTCGCCGCCGAGGAGCTGCGCGCGGAGGGGCACGAGACCACGTTCGTCGCGGTTCGGCTGCCCTACGGCGTGCAGGCCGACGAAGAGGACGCACAGATCGCGCTGGAGTTCATCAAGCCGGACCATTCGGTCACGGTGAACGTCAAGCCCGGTGCGGACGCCGTCGCGACGGAGTCGGCGCTCGGGATCAGCGAGCTGCTGGGTGAGGCCCCCGGCCTGCGCGACTTCGTGCGCGGCAACATCAAGGCCCGCGAGCGCATGGTGATCCAGTACTCGATCGCCGGGCAGCTGAACCTGCTGGTCGTGGGTACCGACCACGCGGCGGAGGCCGTGACCGGCTTCTTCACCAAGTACGGCGACGGCGGTGTCGACATCACGCCCCTGACCGGGCTGACCAAGCGCCAGGGCGCCGCGCTGCTGCAGGAGCTGGGCGCGCCGCCGAGCGTCTGGCAGAAGGTGCCGACCGCCGACCTCGAAGACGACCGGCCCGCCCTGCCCGACGAGGTGGCCCTGGGCCTCAAGTACGCCGAGCTCGACGACTACCTCGAAGGCCTCGCCGTGAGCCCGGAGGTCGCGGAGAAGGTGGAGTCGATCTTCCTGAAGACGCGCCACAAGCGCACCGTGCCGGTCAGCCCGCTCGAGGACTGGTGGCGGAGCTGACCCGACGGTGGCCGGGTCCGCGGACCCGGCCACCTCGGTCACTTGGCCGCGGGATCCTTGCGGACCTGTGCCTGCAGTGAAGGCCAGTACTGGAACAGCGAGCTCGGGTACTCCTGCCCGGGGAAGTACTGGTGGTACAGCTTGAGGAACGTGCCGTCGTCCACCACGGCGGCGAGCTGCTTGTCGTAGTCGGCCAGGAACTTGTCGAGTCCTTTTCGGACGGCCATCGCCTCGGGCAGCGGGTTCTGCACCGAGACGCCCACCTTCAGCCGGCCGGGGTGCTGGGCGAAAACCGTGATGGCCTGCACCGAGCTGACCACGAAGCCGTCGAGGTTGCCGTTGAGGAGCTGGTCGATGCCGGTGGCGTTGGTCTGGACGCTGACGACACTGGCCTGCGGCAACGTCTTCGCGGCGAAATCGGCCTGCGCGCTGCCGATGCCGACGCCCACGCGTTTGCCGTTCAGGTCGGCGACGGTCTTCGCCGGCGAGTCGGAACGGACCAGCACGTCGTTGGCGTCGACGTAGAACGGCGTGGTGAAGGCGACGTTGCGCTTGCGTTCCTCGGACATGGTGAGGTCGGCGATCATCATGTCGTACTGCCCGGCGGTGACCAGCGGCAGACCCGCGCCGACGGTCGAGAGCTTGTAGGTGATCTTGAGGCCCATGCGCTTCGCGATGACGTCGTTGAGGTCGATCAGCATCCCGGCCGGCTTGCCGCCGGCGTCGGGTGACACGAACGGCGCGTCGCCCTGCGGCACGCCGGCGGTGATGGTGCCGGGTACCGCGAGGCCGTAGGGGTCCGTGCTCGCGGAGCCGCCACCGCCGCAGGCGGAAACGGTCAGCAGCCCGGCTGCCGCGAGCGCGGTGAAGGCGGTCCGGAGTCGTCGGCGCATTTCTCGCCTCATCTGCCCTTCTGGATCTGGTCCCGGAGCTGGGGCCAATAGGTGAACATCTGCGACGGATAGGGCTCGCCGGGGAAGTACTTGTCGTACAGGCGAAGGAACGTGCCGTCGTCCATCGTGGTCTCGAGCTGGTCGCCGTAGGCCTTCTCGAACGCGGTGAGTTTGCGGTTGACCGGCATCGCCGACGCCTGCTCGTGCGGTGCGGCGTAGGCGATCTTGACGCGGTCCGGGTTCTCCTGCAGCACGGTGGGGACCTCGGTGGAGGCCAGCACCATCGCGTCGAGGTTGCCGTTGAGCAGCTGGGTGACGCCCGCGCTGTTGGTGGGCTGCGAGATGAGGGCGGCGCCGGGGATCTTCGCGGTGACGAAGTCGGCCTGCGCGCTGCCCAGCCCCGCGCCGACGCGTCGGCCGGCGAGGTCTCCCGCCGCCTTCACCGCCGAGTCCGTGCGGACCACGACGTCGTCGGAGGCCAGGTAGAACGGCTTGGTGAAGTCGACGCTCTTCTTGCGCTCGGCGGTCGGCAGCATGCCGATCGCGAGCATGTCGAGCTGCCCCGCCGTGATCAGCGGCAATCCGGCGCTGACGGTGGTCATCCGGTAGGTGATCTTGAGGCCCATGCGCCGGGCGATCACGTCGTTGAGGTCGACCAGCAGGCCCACCGGCTTGCCCGTCGCGTCGGGGGAGACGAACGGCGCGTCGCCGGCCGTGACGCCGGCGGTGATGGTGCCGGGCTCGGCCAGCCCGTAGCCGTCCGGTTGGCCGCCCGACCCGCACGCGGCGAGCGAGACGGCGGCGGTGGTCGCGATCAGGATCCGCCGGATCCGCAGAGCTGCCATAGCTCCCTCCAGGCACCGGCTCGCGGGCGCGGGCTCGGTGGTCTGGTATTTCTTAGGCTCATAAGACCAGGTTGTCAACTGCCGGGTTCGTGCTCGCGTCTGGTAGACGTCGTGGCATGACAGACCTCATCGACCTGGCGGGCAAAACGGTCATCGTCACCGGTGCCTCCTCGGGAATCGGCGCGTCGACCGCCCGTCGCCTCCACGAGGCGGGCGCCCGTCCCGTGCTCGCGGCCCGGCGCGCCGACCGGCTCGCCACGCTCGGCGACGAACTCGGCGGCGCCCTCGCCGTCCCCACCGACGTGACCGACCCCGCGCAGGTGGCCGCCCTCGTCGCGGCCACTCTCGAGCGCCACGGCCGCATCGACGGCCTGGTCAACAACGCCGGTGCCGGCCTCCACGGCCCCCTCGACCAGGTCGACCCCGCCGCCTTCGGTGCGACGCTGCAGCTCAACGTCGTCGGCCTGCTCGCCGTGACGCAGGCCGTCCTGCCCGCCATGCGGCAGCAGGGTTTCGGCCGCATCGTCAACATCAGCTCCGGCACGACCCGCCGCGTCGCGGTAGGCGTGGGTGCCTACGCTGCGAGCAAGTCGGCCGTGAACATGCTCAGCGCGGTGCTCACGCGGGAACTCGCGGCCGACGGCATCGCCGTGTCGCTCCTGCTGCCGTCCATCACCGCGACGGAGTTCGCGGACGGCCGCTTCACTCTCGGGGCGTCCCCGATCCCGGGGATGGTGGTCCAGAGTCCGGAGTACGTGGCCGGGGTGGTCCTGCGGCTGCTGCGGACGGGGGAGGAGTCGTTCGACATCCCGCACGGGGTGGAGCAGCCGGAGATCACGCGCGTGCCGGAATGATCCCGAAGCAGATCCACTGTGGATGATCGGTGGCGGCCATCCACAGTGGACCTACCTGGCCCGCAGAGTGGACGCCCGCACGACCAGTTCCGGAAGATACGTCACCTGCTGGTGCACGTGCCCGGGGTCCGACGTCTCCTGGATGAGCAGCTCCGCGGCCGTGCGGCCGAGGCGGTGGCGGGGCTGGCGGACGGACGTGAGGGGCACGGTGGCGGCCGCGGCGAAGTCGATGTCGTCGTAGCCCACGATGGCGAGGTCGGCCGGGACGGAGATGCCCAGTGCGGCACAGCTGCGCAGGAGGCCAAGGGCGAGCAGGTCGTTGGCGCAGAACGCGGCGGTCGGGCGGGTGGCCGACGGCAGGCCGGCCAGGCGTTGGCCCGCGTTGCTGCCGTCCTCGACGGTGAGCTGCGGGGTGGCGAGGTCGACCAGGTGGTCGGGGCCCAGGCCGGCCGCGAGCAAGGCCCGCAGCGCGCCCTCCCGGCGGTCGCGGACCTGGCCGAGGGTGAGCGGGCCGCCGACGAAGGCAAGGCGGGTGTGGCCCTGGTCGAGGAGGTGGCGGGCGGCGAGCTCGCCGCCGCGGACGTCGTCGACGGCGACCGAGCAGTGGTCGGTGCCGGGGCGTTTGCGGTCGACGATGACGACCGGCGTGCCGCGGCGGGCGAGCTCGGCGAGGGCGGGGGAGTCCGGGTCGACCGGGGTGATGAGGACGCCCTGCACGCGTTGCTGTTCGAGGCGGCGGAGGTAGGCGGCCTCCCGTTCGGCGAGGTTCGCGCTGTTGCACACGAACAGTGACAGGTCGTCCTCGGCGGCCGCGTCCTCCATGCCCGCGGCGACGTCGGTGAAGAACGGGTTGCGCCCGTCGAGCATCACGTAGGCGAGCACGCTGCTGTGGCCGGCTCTCAGCTGGCGCGCGGACTCGTTGCGGACGAAGCCCAGCGCCGCCATCGCGGCCTCCACTTTGGCCCGCGTCTTCGGGCTCACGCGCTCGGGCCGGTTGAGCACGTTGGACACCGTGCCGAGCGAGACGCCGGCGGCCGCGGCCACGTCCTTGATCCCCGCCGCGCGGGGTGCGGGGGCCGCGACCTCGCTCGAGTCTTCCACCGCCACCCCACCCTGTGTTGAAACGTGACAATCACGGGACGCTGCCTGAAAAACCGCGACTACGTTGAGATATGCGCAGGCCGGGTTTTTCGTTGACTTCCCGTTCCGGCACATAGTAGCGTCACCGCGCCAGGTTTGTGAAACCTTTCAATCCCGGAGGTCGCGATGACGCGGCAGGAGCGCGACCGAGTGCCCTTGCTCGAGGTCCGTGGGGTCACGAAGTCGTTCGGCGCGGTCGCGGCGGTCGCGGGCGTTTCCTTCCCCCTCTACGCCGGCGAGGCCCACGCGCTGGTCGGCGAGAACGGCGCGGGCAAGTCCACGATCGTCAAGATGCTGGCGGGTGTGCACCGCCCCGACCAGGGTGAGCTGCTGCTGGACGGCCGGGAAGCCGAGTTCTCCTCACCCGCCGACGCGAAAGCCGCCGGCATCGCCGTGATCTACCAGGAGCCGACCTTGTTCCCGGACCTCACGGTCGCCGAGAACATCGTGATGGGCCGCCACCCGCGGGGCCGGCTGGGGATGATCGACCGCTCGGCGATCCGCGCCGAGGCCGAGCGGCTCTTCGCCCGCCTCGGCGTGCGCATCGACCCGAACCGCCCGGCGCGCGGGCTCTCGATCGCCGACCAGCAGATCGTGGAGATCGCCAAGGCGCTCAGTGCCGACGCGCGGGTGCTGGTGATGGACGAGCCGACGGCGGCGCTGAGCCTGGTCGAGGTCGAGCGCCTGTTCTCCGTGGCCCGGGCGCTGCGTGACGAGGGCGCGGCGATCATGTTCATCTCGCACCGCTTCGAAGAGATCGTCGACCTGTGCCAGCGCGTGACGATCATGCGCGACGGCCGGCACGTCTCCACCGACGCGGTGGAAGACGTGACCGTGGACGAGATGGTGCGCCGCATGGTCGGGCGCGACCTCGACGCGCTGTTCCCCAAGCAGGACGTGGAACCCGGCGCCGTGGTGCTCGAAGTGGACGGTCTGACGCGCGAGGGCGTGTTCCGCGACGTGTCGTTCTCCGTGCGGGCGGGCGAGATCGTCGCGTTCGCCGGGCTCGTCGGATCCGGCCGGTCCGAAGTGGTCCAGGCGGTGTTCGGAGTGGACGAACGCGACGCCGGAGTCGTGCGGCTCAACGGGAAGAAGCTCAAGCCCCACTCACCGCGCGCGTCGATGGCGGCGGGCATGGCGCTGGTGCCGGAGGATCGTCGGCAGCAAGGCCTGGTCATGGACCTGTCGATCGAGCGCAACGTGACGCTGCCGCGAGCGCGGGCGCTGTCGAAACTCGGCCTGCTGCTGGGCCCGGGTGAGCGCCGGGAAGCGGTGCGCTGGACCGAACGGCTGCGCACCAAGTACGGCCGTCTAGGCGACGCGGTGGGCACGCTCTCGGGCGGCAACCAGCAGAAGGTGGTGCTGGCCAAGTGGCTCGCGATGGCGCCGCGCGTGCTGATCGTGGACGAGCCGACGCGCGGCATCGACGTCGGCACGAAGGCCGAGGTGCACCGGCTGATGTCGTCGCTGGCGGCCGAGGGGGTCGCGGTGGTGATGGTGTCGTCGGAGCTGCCGGAGGTGCTGGGCATGGCCGACCGGGTGCTGGTGATGCGCGAAGGCCGGATCGTGGCGGAGATCCCGCGCGCCGAGGCGGACGAGAACTCGGTGATGTTCGCGGCGATGGGACAGGGGGCGGTGGCATGAGGACTGCTCGCACGTATGCCGTGAAAACCACGACACCCGCCGACGTCCGACCGTCCGAAAAGGAGGCCGCGTGAACGCGACCAAGGTGGCGGCCCCGCCACCCCGCCAGGCGAGCCCGGGGGAGCGGCGATCGGTGTTCGGAGCCGTGTTCAAGGCCCGCGAATCGGGCATCGTGCTGGCGCTGATCGTGCTCGTGGTGTTCACCGCGACGCAGAACTCCCGGTTCCTGTCGGGGCAGAGCATCCGCGACATCCTGCTCGGCACGGCGATCCTCGCGGTGCTGGCCGTCGGGCAGGCCGTCGTGATGATCACCCGCAACATCGACCTGTCCGTGGGGTCGGTGCTCGGCCTGTCCGCCTTCGCCGTCGGCACGATGCTGCGCGACAACCCCGGGCTGCCGGTGATCGTGGCGCTGCTCGCCGGCCTGGTCGTCGGCGCCGCGTGCGGCCTGATCAACGGCGCGGTCGTGCGGTTCGGCCGCGTCCCGGCTCTGGTCGTCACCCTCGGCACCCTGTACGCGTTCCGCGGCGCCGTCTACTTCTGGGCCGGCGGGCAGCAGATCAACGCCGACAAGCTCCCGCGCTCGTTCCTCGACTTCGGCGACGCATCGGTGCTCGGCATCCCGTGGCTGGTGCTGATCGCGGTGCTCGTGATGGTGATCGCCGGGGTGGTCCTGCGCAACTACCGCGGCGGACGCGAGCTGTACGCCATGGGCTCGAGCCCGCAGGCCGCGCAGCTCGCGGGCATCAAGGTCGGCCGCAACACCACCATCGCGTTCCTCGTCAGCGGAGCCCTGGCCGGCCTCGCCGGGGTGTTGTTCGCGGCCCGGTTCGGCACGGTCGACGCCGCGGCCGGCACGGGGTACGAGCTCAACGTCGTGGCCGCCGCGGTCGTCGGCGGGGTCGCGGTGTTCGGCGGCAGCGGTTCGGTGTGGGGCGCGAGCCTCGGCGCGCTCCTGCTGACGGTGATCGGCAGCGCGCTGGCCGTGCTGGACATCGACCAGTTCTGGCAGCAGGCGATCGTCGGCGCCCTGATCCTGCTGGCCATCGGCGCCGACCGGCTGGTCGCGGTGCGCGTCGCCAAGGCACTGAAGAAGAGGGACTCCCATGTCTGACCCCACCATCAGGACGGACACAGCCCGGCGGCCCGCCTGGCTGGCGCGGCTCGCGAGCTGGGACGTCGCCGTGATCGCGATCGCGATCGTGGTCCTGCTCGTCGCGTCGGGCACCATCGACAACTTCGGCACCGGCCGCAACTACACGTTCCTGTTGCTGGACCTGCTGCCGATCGCGTTGATGGCGCTGCCGATGACGTTCATCATCGTCACCGGCGAGATCGACCTGTCGGTGGCGAGCACGCTCGGGCTCACGTCCGCCGTGATGGGTTCGCTGTGGAACTCCGGGCTGACGATCGAGTCGATCATTCCGCTGTGCATCGTGCTGGGCGCGCTCCTCGGCGCGGTCAACGGATTCTTCGTCACGGTCCTGAAGCTGCCGTCGCTGGCCGTCACCATCGGCACGATGGCGCTCTACCGCGGCCTCGCGTTCGTGGTGCTCGGCGACAGCGCGGTGGCCGACTTCCCGCAGTCCTACACCGCGTGGGTCACCGGGACGCTCGGCGGCGGCCCGATCCCGAACGTGCTGGTGCCGCTGGTGATCCTCGCGATCGTCTTCGGTGTCGTCCTGCACGCCACCCCGATCGGCCGCGGCGTGTTCGCGGCCGGCGCCAGCGACACCGCGGCCCGGTTCGCCGGCATCCGCACCGGGCGCACGAAGTTCTGGCTCTACGTCGTCAGCGGCGCGGTCGCCGGGCTGGCCGGGGTGCTGTGGACGCTGCGCTACTCCAGCGCCCGGGCCGACAACGGGTTCGGCCTGGAGCTTGCGGTGGTGGCCGCCGTGCTGCTGGGTGGTGTGTCGATCTTCGGCGGCAAGGGCACGCTGCCCGGCGTGCTGGGCGGGGTGGTGCTGCTTTCGGCGCTGCAGAACGCGTTGCGGCTGCAGGACGTGTCGAACGAGGCGCTCAACATCGTGACCGGCGTGCTGCTGATCATCTCCGTGCTGCTGCCCAACATCCTGTCCTCCGCCCGTGCCGCGCTGCAGCGGCGCAGACGGCGATCCCCGTCCCCGAAAGCCGGAGCTCTCGCCGGCGCCGAGCAGTAACCCAGAAAGGTGACGAAGATGTCCCGACGAATCCTGACCGGCGTCGTGTCGCTGGCGAGTGCGGCAGGCCTGGTCCTGAGCCTCACCGCGTGCGGAGGCACCACGAAGAACGACAGCACGGGGTCCGGCCCGGCCGCGTCCACGGCGTCCGCGGACCCGAACGCGGCCAGCAAGCAGGGCGTGAAGATGGCGTTCCTGCCCAAGCAGCTCAACAACCCCTACAGCGACATCGAGGTCGGCGGCGGCAAGGCCGCGCTGGACGAGCTCAAGGGTGAGTACAAGCTCGTCGGCCCGAACGACGCCAGCGCGTCCTCGCAGGTCAGCTACATCAACACGCTGATCCAGCAGCAGCAGGACGTGATCGGCATCGCCGCCAACGACCCGAACGCGGTGTGCCCGTCGCTCAACCAGGCCCGCAGCGCGGGCATCAAGGTCGTGGCGTTCGACTCCGACGCGGCGAAGAGCTGCCGCGACGTGTTCATCAACCAGGCCAGCACCCAGGGCATCGGCGAGCAGCTCGCGAAGATGGCGAACGAGCTGGCCGGCGGTGAGGGCGAGATCGCGATCCTGTCGGCGACGCCCAACGCGACCAACCAGAACGCGTGGATCGCGGTACTGCAGAACGAGCTCAAGAAGCCCGAGTACTCGAAGCTGAAGCTGGACAAGATCGCCTACGGCAACGACGACGACCAGAAGTCGTTCCAGGAGGCCCAGGGCCTGCTGCAGTCGTTCCCGAACCTGAAGGTGATCGTGTCGCCGACCACCGTCGGCATCGCGGCCGCGGCGCGGTACGTGAGCTCGTCGAGCTACAAGGGCAAGGTCGCGATCACCGGGCTGGGCACGCCGAACCAGATGCGCGCGTTCGTGAAGGACGGCACGGTCAAGGAGTTCGCGCTGTGGAACCCGGCCGACATCGGCTACCTGGCCGCCTACGCGGGCGTGGCGCTGAGCTCGGGGCAGATCACCGGCGCGCAGGGCCAGAAGTTCAAGGCCGGCAAGCTCGGTGAGTACACGATCGGCGCGGACGGCGAGATCGTGCTCGGCCCGCCGACGGTGTTCAACGCCGACAACATCGACAAGTTCAACTTCTGAGGTGGTGTTCCGGCCGGGCCGACCCGGCCCGGCCGGAACCCCCGAGTCCACTGAGGACGGAGACCGTGGCGCGATACTGCTTTCAGCTCCAGATCCGGCCCGAGCGGATGGCCGAGTACGCCGAGCGCCACCGCGCCGTGTGGCCGGAGATGCGGGCAGCCCTGCGGGAGACCGGCTGGCGCAACTACTCGCTCTTCCTGCGTGAGGACGGGCTGCTGATCGGGCACGTCGAGGCCGACGACCTCGCCGCGGCGCAGGCCGCGATGGCCGAGACCGAGGTGAACGCCCGGTGGCAGGCCGAGATGGCGCAGTTCTTCACCGGCCTCGACGGCCGCGGGCCCGACGAGGGGTTCGCCCTGCTCACCGAGGTTTTTCATCTGGACGACGAGCGCGCGAGCGCGTGACGGGGAAAGACGTGATCGACTTGCCCGACCTGACAGCCGTGAAATCCGCTTTGCGGGCGCAGCGGATCGAGACCCCTTCGTGGGCGTTCGCCAACTCCGGCACCCGGTTCAAGGTCTTCACCCAGGCCGGGGTTCCCCGCACGCCCGAGGAGAAGATCGCCGACGCGGCGACCGTGCACCGCTTCACCGGCGCGGCTCCCAGCGTCGCGTTGCACATCCCGTGGGACCGGGTGAACGACTTCGCCGCGCTGCGTTCCTACGCCGAGGACCTCGGCGTGGGGATCGGCGCGATCAACACCAACGTGTTCCAGGACAACGACTACAAGCTCGGCTCGGTCACCAACCCCGACCCCGGCATCCGGCGCAAGGCGACCGACCACCTGCTCGAGGCGATCTCGATCATGGACGCCACGGGCTCGCGGGACCTGAAGCTGTGGTTCTCCGACGGCCTCAACTACCCGGGCCAGGACGATCTGCGCGACCGCCAGGACCGGCTCGCGGCCGCGTTGCGCGAGGCGTACGACCGGCTGGGCGAGGGCCAGCGGATGCTGCTGGAGTACAAGTTCTTCGAGCCCGCGTTCTACGCCACCGACGTGCCCGACTGGGGCACCTCGTACGCGCACTGCATGGAGCTGGGCGAGAAGGCGACGGTGTGCATCGACACCGGGCACCACGCGCCGGGGACGAACATCGAGTTCATCGTCGCGTTCCTGCTGCGGGCGGGAAAGCTGGGGGCGTTCGACTTCAACTCGCGCTTCTACGCCGACGACGACCTGATGGCCGGCGCCGCGGATCCGTTCCAGCTGTTCCGGATCATGTCCGAGATCGTGCGCGGTGACGCGCTGGATCCGGCCTACGGCATCAACTTCATGCTGGATCAGTGCCACAACATCGAGGCGAAGATCCCCGCGATCATCCGCTCGGTGATGAACGTGCAGGAAGCCACGGCCAAGGCGCTGCTGGTGGACCGGCCCGCCCTGCGCGCGGCTCAGCAGTCGGGTGACGTGCTCGGCGCCAACGCCGTGCTGATGGACGCCTACAACACCGACGTGCGGCCACTGCTGGCCGAGATCCGCGAAGACGCCGGGCTGGACCCGGACCCGGTCGCGGCCTACCACCGCAGCGGGTACCAGGAAAAGATCATTGCTGAACGAGCCGACGGCCGGCAGGCCGGTTGGGGAGCCTGAGCTGTGCCGAACGAAACGACTGTCGCGGCTGATCTGATCGCCCGCAGCAACGCGCTGGGCGCCGATCCGCGGAACACGAACTACGCCGGCGGCAACACCTCCGCGAAGGGCGAGGTGCTCGACCCGGTCACCGCCAAGCCCGTCGAACTGTTGTGGGTCAAGGGCTCCGGCGGTGACCTGGGCACGCTGACCGAGGCGGGGCTGGCGGTGCTGCGGCTGGACCGGCTGCGCGCGCTCGTGGACGTCTACCCGGGCGTGGAGCGTGAAGACGAGATGGTGGCCGCGTTCGACTACTGCCTGCACGGGCGGGGTGGGGCGGCGCCGTCGATCGACACCGCGATGCACGGTCTCGTCGAGGCGGCGCACGTGGATCACCTGCACCCGGACTCGGGCATCGCCCTGGCCACGGCGGCCGACGGCGCCGCGCTGACCAAGGAGTGCTTCGGCGACCGCGTGGCGTGGGTGGACTGGCGCCGGCCCGGGTTCCAGCTGGGCCTGGACATCGCGGCGGTGAAGGCGGCGAACCCGCAGGCGATCGGCGTGATCCTCGGCGGGCACGGGATCACCGCGTGGGGCGCGACGTCGGAGGAGTGCCGGCGCAACTCGCTGGAGATCATCCGCACCGCGGAGAAGTTCCTCGCCGAACGCGGGAAAACCGAGCCGTTCGGCAGTGTCGTCCCCGGTTTCGAGGGGTTGCCGGAGGATGAGCGCCGCGCGCGGGCCGCGGCGCTGGCGCCGCTGATCCGTGGGCTCGCGTCCACGGATCAGCGTCACGTCGGCCACTACACCGACGCCGAGGTGGTGCTGGAGTTTCTCTCGCGGGAGAAGCTCGGGCGGCTCGCCGCGCTGGGCACGTCGTGCCCGGACCACTTCCTGCGGACCAAGGTGCGGCCGCTGGTGGTCGACCTGCCCGCGACCGCGCCGCTGGAAGATGTGGTCGCGCGCTTGAAGGAGCTGCACGCCGAGTACCGCGAGTCCTATCGCGCCTACTACGAGCGGTACGCCACGCCCGACAGCCCGGCGATGCGCGGTGCCGACCCGGCGATCGTGCTGGTGCCGGGTGTCGGCATGTTCTCCTTCGGCAAGGACAAGCAGACCGCGCGGGTGGCGGGGGAGTTCTACGTCAACGCGATCAACGTGATGCGTGGCGCGGAAGCAGTGTCGACGTACGCGCCGATCGCCGAGAGCGAGAAGTTCCGCATCGAGTACTGGGCGCTGGAGGAGGCCAAACTCAAGCGCCTGCCGAAGCCCAAGCCACTGGCCGGGCGGATCGCGCTCGTCACCGGCGCGGGCTCGGGCATCGGCCGGGCCATCGCCGAACGGCTCGCCGCCGAGGGCGCGTGCGTGGCCATCGCGGATCTCGACGCCGAGACGGCCGAGCAGGTCGCGAACGGCATCGGCGGTGCGGACAAGGCCATCGCCGTGACGGCGGACGTGACCGACGCGGCGGGCGTCGCGGCGGCGGTCGACGCGACCGTGCTGGCGTTCGGCGGGCTCGACCTGGTCGTGAACAACGCCGGGCTCTCGATCTCCAAACCGCTGCTGGAGACCACCGAACGGGACTGGGACCTGCAGCACGACGTGATGGCCAAGGGCTCGTTCCTGGTTTCACAGGCCGCGGCGAAGGCGATGATCGCCCAGGGTTTGGGCGGGGACGTCGTGTACATCTCGTCGAAGAACGCGGTGTTCGCGGGCCCGAACAACGTCGCCTACGGCGCGGCGAAAGCCGACCAGGCCCACCAGGTCCGGTTGCTCGCGGCCGAGCTCGGCGAGCACGGCATCCGCGTGAACGGCATCAACCCCGACGGCGTCGTCCGCGGCTCCGGCATCTTCGCCGGCGGCTGGGGCGCGCAGCGCGCCGCGGTCTACGGGGTGCCGGAGGAGAAGCTCGGCGAGTTCTACGCCCAGCGCACGATCCTCAAGCGCGAGGTGCTGCCCGCGCACGTCGCCGCCGCGGTGTTCGCGCTGACCGGCGGCGACCTCACCCACACCACGGGCCTGCACATCCCGGTCGACGCCGGGGTCGCCGCGGCCTTCCTCCGCTAGGGAGCAGACCTCATGACCGACACGCTCGCGCGCCCCGTCCCGTCCGGCCTGGAGCGCATCACCCCGCGCCGCACCCGCGTCGGCCTCGTCGCCGGCGGGCTCGGCGCGTACTGGCCGCAGTTCCCCGACCTGCTGCCGCAGCTGCAGGCCTCGGCGCGCCGGGTCGCGGAACGGCTGTCGGGAATGGACTGCGAAGTCGTCGACGCCGGGTTCATCTCGGACGCGGCCGATGGCGCGGCCGCCGCCGAGAAGCTGCGGGTGGCCGACTGCGACCTGATCATCGGCTTCCTGACCACCTACCTGACGTCGAGCATGCTGGTGCCGATCGCGCAGCGCTCGGGCTCGCCGGTGCTGCTGCTGAACCTGCAGCCCACCGAGGCGATGGACCACGCGTCGTTCGGCACGGGCGCGTGGCTGGCCTACTGCGGGGCCTGTCCGCTGCCGGAGATGGCCAACGCGTTCCGCCGCGTCGGCGTCGAGTTCCGGTCGGTGTCCGGGTACCTGGACGACGAGCGGGCCTGGGTGAAGATCGCGCGGTGGATCAAGGCGGCCGGCGTGCGCGCGGCGTTCCGGCACGGGCGCCACGGCCTGCTCGGGCACCTGTACCCGGGCATGATGGACGTGGCCACCGACCCGACGCTGGTGTCGGCGCAGCTCGGCGGGCACGTCGAGATCCTCGAGATCGACGACCTGCGCGTGCGCGTGGAGCAGGTCACCGAAGCCGAGACGGCGGCCCGGATGGCGCTCGCGCGCGAAGTGTTCACTGTGGACGATTCGGTCGTCGACGAGGACTTCGCCTGGGGCGCCAAGGTTTCGGTGGCGCTGGACCGCCTGGTCGGGGACTTCGGGCTGGACTCGCTCGCGTACTACCACCGCGGGCTCGACGGCGAGACCCACGAGCGCGTCGGGGCCGGGTTCATCCTCGGCGCTTCACTGCTCACCGCCCGCGGAGTGCCCACGGTCGGCGAGTACGAGCTGCGCGCGTCGCTGGCGATGTTGCTGCTGGACCGGCTCGGTGCCGGCGGTTCGTTCACCGAGCTGCAGGCGCTGAACTTCCGCGACAACGTCGTGGAGATGGGCCACGACGGCCCGGCGCACCTGGCGATCAGCGCGCGCAAGCCGCTGCTGCGCGGGCTCGGGGTCTACCACGGCAAGCGGGGCTGGGGGGTGTCCGTCGAGTTCGACGTACAGCACGGCCCGGTGACGCTCTGCGGTCTCGGTCAGCTGCGCGACGGCAGGTTCGTGCTCGTCGCGTCGGAAGGCGAGGTCGTGCCCGGGCCGTTGTTGCAGATCGGGAACACGACCTCGCGGGTGGACTTCGGCTGCGACCCCGGCGAGTGGACCGACACGTGGTCGGCCACCGGGGTGAACCACCACTGGGCGCTGGGGACCGGCCACCGCGTCGCCGAGCTGAAGGCGGTGGCGGACCTGCTGGGACTCGAGCTGACCGTGGTTTCCGGCTGATGGGTGTCGAGGTGATGCGCCTCGCCGCCGTCGACCTCGGTGCCAGCAGCGGCCGGGTGATGGCCGGGACGGTCGGGCGCGGGCGGCTCGGACTGGAAGAAGTGCGGCGCTTCCCGAACGGCGGCGTCCGGGTCGCCGGCGCCACCGGCTCCACGCTGCACTGGGACGTGCTCGGGCTGTACCGCGAACTGCTGGCCGGGCTCGGCGACGCCGGGGAGGTGGCGGGTGTCGGCATCGACTCGTGGGCCGTCGACTACGGCCTGCTCGACGCCGACGGCCGGCTGCTCGGAAACCCCGTGCACTACCGCGACTCCCGCACCGACGGCATGGCGGAGTTCGTCCACCGGACGATTCCCCCGTCGGAGCTGTTCGCCGTCACTGGGTTGCAGGAGCTGCCGTTCAACACGCTCTACCAGCTGGTTGCCGAAGGGGACCGGCTGGCGGCGGCCGAGAAGATGCTGCTGATCCCGGACCTGCTCGGCTACTGGCTCACCGGGAGCGTCGGGGCGGAGCGCACCAACGCGTCGACCACGCAGCTCTACGACGTGCGCGAACGGACCTGGGCGCGCGACCTCGCCGAGCGGGCCGGCATTCCGGCGCGGCTGCTGCCCCCGCTGCGCGAGCCGGGCGAGCGGGTCGGGACGCTGCTGCCGGAGCTGGCCGAGGAGCTCGGGAAGCCGGAACTGCCGGTCGTCGCCGTCGGATCGCACGACACGGCGTCGGCGGTCGTGGCGGTGCCCGCCGAGCCCGGCACGAACTTCGCCTACATCTCCTCCGGCACGTGGTCGCTGGTCGGGCTCGAGCTCGACGAACCGCGGCTCGGCGCCGCGGCGTTGGCGGCCAACTTCACCAACGAGACCGGCGTCGACGGCAAGATCCGCTTCCTGCGCAACGTGATGGGCCTGTGGGTGCTCACCGAGACCCTGCGGACCTGGGCCGCGCACGGTGCGCCCGCGGACCTGGCCACGGTGCTCGCGGAGGCGGCCGCCGCACCCGGGCTGGCCGCGGTGGTGGACCTCGACGCCCCCGAGTTCCTGCCGCCCGGGGACATGCCCGCCCGCATCGCCGCCGCCTGCCGTGGCAGCGGGCAGCGGCCGCCGGAAAGCCGGGGCGAGCTCGTGCGGTGCATTGTGGACAGTCTCGCGCTCGCCTACCGCCGCGCGGTGCGCCACGCCGCGGAGGTCACGGGCCGGCCGGTCGACGTCGTGCACGTCGTCGGCGGTGGCGCCCGCAACGAGCTGCTATGCCGCCTGACGGCCGACGCGTGCGGCGTGCCGGTGCTGGCCGGGCCGGTGGAGGCGGCGGCGCTGGGCAACGTGCTCGTGCAGGCGCGGGCCCTCGGTGCTGACCTGCCGGACCTCGCGGCCATGCGTAGGCTGATCCGCGAAACCCAGCCGCTGCGGCGTTACGCGCCGGGCGGCGGGAACTGGGCTGCCGCCGAGGCGCGGCTGAGCGGGGCGGGGGTGGTGGCGTGAAGGTCGCCGTGCTCGTGACGTGCATCAACGACACGATGTTCCCCGACACCGGCAAGGCGGTGTTCCGGCTGCTGCGGCGCCTCGGCGTGGACGCGGACTTCCCCGAGGCGCAGACCTGCTGCGGCCAGCCGATGGTCAACACCGGCTACCTCGACGAGGCGGTGCCCGTGGTGCGCGCCTTCACCGACGCGTTCGCCGGCTACGACTGCATCGTCACGCCGTCCGGATCGTGCGCGGGTTCGGCGCGCCACCAGCACTCGCTCGTCGCGCGCCGCGCCGGTGAGCGGCGGCTGGCGGAGACCGGGCCGAAGGTCTTCGAGCTCAGCGAGTTCCTGGTCGACGTGCTGGGCGTGACCGACGTCGGCGCCTACTTCCCGCACCGCGTGACGTATCACCCGACGTGTCACTCGCTGCGCATGCTGGGCGTCGGCGACAAGCCGCTGCGGCTGCTGCGCAACGTGCGCGGGCTCGACCTGGTCGAGCTCCCCGCCGCGCAGGAGTGCTGCGGGTTCGGCGGGACGTTCGCGGTGAAGAACGCCGAGACGTCCACGGCGATGGGCGCGGACAAGGCCCGTCACGTGCGCGAGACGGGGGCGGAGGTGCTGGTGGCGAGCGACAACTCGTGCCTGCTGCACATCGGCGGCCTGCTCTCGCGCGAGCGCTCCGGCGTGCGCGTGCTGCATTTGGCCGACGTACTGGCCTCGACCGAGGAGGACGCGTGACCGCGACGTTCGTCGGCATGCCCGCGTTTACGGCGGCCGCGCGGGAGGCGCTGGCCGACAGCCAGCTGCGCCGCAACCTCGCCCACGCCACCGCCACGATCCGCGCCAAGCGCGCGGCCGTGGTCGGCGAGGTGGACGAATGGGAGGAGCTGCGGCTGGCGGGCGCCGCGATCAAGGACACCACGCTGCGGCACCTCGACGAGCACCTGCTGACGCTGGAAGCGGCGCTGCAGTCCCGCGGCGTGACCGTGCACTGGGCGCGGGACGCGGCCGAAGCGTGCGCCATCGTCGCGCGGATCGCCCACGGTCACGGCGTCGGCGAGGTCGTGAAGGTCAAGTCGATGGCGACGCAGGAGATCGGGCTCAACGAGGCGCTGGCCGCCGAGGGCATCACCGCGTGGGAGACGGATCTGGCGGAGCTGATCGTGCAGCTGGGCGACGACCTGCCCAGCCACATCCTCGTGCCCGCCATCCACCGCAACCGCGCGGAGATCCGCGAGATCTTCCGCCGCCGGATGGCCGCCGCGGGCCGGCCCGCGCCCGAGGACCTGACCGACGAACCGGCCGAGCTCGCGGGCGCCGCTCGGTTGCACCTGCGCGAGAAGTTCCTGCGCGCGAAGATGGCCGTCTCCGGCGCGAACTTCGCGGTCGCCGACAGCGGGACGCTGGTCGTGGTCGAGTCCGAGGGCAACGGCCGCATGTGCCTGACCCTGCCCGAGGTCCTGGTTTCCGTGGTCGGCATCGAGAAGGTCGTGCCCACCTGGGCCGATCTGGACGTGTTCCTGCAGCTGCTGCCGCGGTCCAGCACCGGCGAGCGGATGAACCCCTACACCTCCACGTGGTCGGGGATCACGCCCGGCGACGGGCCGCAGGAAATGCACGTGGTCCTGCTCGACAACGGCCGCACCCGCGCGCTGGCCGACGAGGTCGGCCGGCAGGCGCTGCGGTGCATCCGCTGCTCGGCGTGCCTGAACGTGTGCCCGGTCTACGAGCGCACCGGCGGCCACGCCTACGGCTCGGTGTATCCGGGCCCGATCGGCGCGATCCTCAACCCGCTGCTCAAGGGCGTCGGCGTGGACGAGCAGACCGACTCGCTGCCGTATGCCTCCAGCCTCTGCGGCGCCTGCTTCGAAGCGTGCCCGGTCCGCATCGACATCCCCGAGGTGCTGGTTCACCTGCGCGCCCAGGTCGTGGACGCGCACCGCGGCGGGACCCCGAAACCCGAAGCGGTGGCGATGAAATCCGCGGCCTGGGTGCTGTCCGACGCGCGGCGGCTCACCCTCGCCGAACGCGGGATGGGCGCGGCGGGCAAGGCACTGAACCGCTTCGGCCGCGCAGTGCTGCCCGGCGGGCGCCGGGCGTTGCGCCGGCTGCCCTGGCCCGCCTCACTGTGGACCGGCGCTCGCGACCTGCCCGCGCCACCGCCGGAGTCCTTCCGTGCCTGGTGGCGCCGGACGGGCCGCCGATGAGCGCGCGCGACGAGATCCTCGCGGCCGTCCGTGGCGCCCTGCGCGACGCCGACCGCGCCGAGGCGCCTGCACCGAGGGGCTACCGCGACGTCCCACCGCCCGCGGACGTGGTCTCGCTGTTCGCCGAACGCGTGGTCGACTACCGCGCCACCCTCAGCCGCTGCACGCCGGCCGGGCTGGCGGACACCGTCCGCGCCGCGCTGGGGCCGGCTGAAAACATCCTGGTTCCCGAGGGCTTCCCGGTCGACCTCGGCGGGGCGGCCGACGCCGACGACCTCGACTCGTGCGACGCCGTGGTCACCACCGCGGCGGTCGGGATCGCGCGCACCGGCACGCTCGTGCTCGACCACGGCCCGGGCCAGGGCGCTCGCTCGCTCAGCCTGGTTCCCGACGTGCACGTGTGTGTCGTCCGCGAGGACCAGATCGTGCCCGGCGTGCCCGAGGCCGTCGTGCTGCTGGACCCGGACCGGCCGCAGACGTGGATCAGCGGTCCCAGCGCCACCAGCGACATCGAGCTGAACCGCGTCGAGGGCGTGCACGGGCCGCGGACCCTGCACGTGGTGCTCGTCGGTTCGTGACACGCCGCGCGAGTTGGTGACGGCTGAGGCACTATGGCACGATTTGTCCACCTGACTACCGCGGCATCCGGGCAGCACCGCGGCGAAAGCGGTGGTGGCGATGACGGTGCCACGAGTGATCCTGGCCGAGGACGACGTACTGCTGCGCGAGGGTCTGGCCAGCCTGCTCGATCGCTCGGGGTTCGCCGTGGCCGGGCAGGCCGGAGACGCGAACGCGCTGCTCGACCTCGTGCGGGAGCACCGGCCCGACCTGGTCCTGGTCGACGTGCGGATGCCCCCGACCCACACCGTCGAGGGGCTCGAGGCCGCGCGGACCATCCGTGAGGAGCTCCCCGAGATCGGCATCCTGGTGCTCTCGGCCCACGCCGACGTCGATCACGCGATGGAGCTGCTGGCCGGCGGCCGCGGCATCGGGTACCTGCTCAAGAGCCGGGTCGCCGACGTGGGGGAGTTCCTCGACACGCTCCGGCGGATCGCCAAGGGCGGCTCGGTCGTGGAGCCGGCGTTGGTGCAGGAGCTCGTCGAGGCCCGCCACCGCAACGACCCGCTGGCCGCGCTGAGCGCCCGGGAACGCGAGGTGCTGGGCCTGATGGCCGAGGGCCGCTCCAACGCCGGGATCGCGCGCCGGCTGTGGGTGACGGAAGGGACCGTGGAAAAGCACGTTCGCAGCGTGCTGGCGAAGCTGGACCTGCCGGAGACGACGGACGACCACCGCCGGGTGCTCGCGGTGCTGGCCTACCTCGACAACCGCTAGTTGTAGTGCCCTGTGAGGTTGTTGACCCGGGTGATGGGTGGGTGGCCGTTGAGGGCGGTGTGGGCGCGGTGGTGGTTGTAGTGGTGCAGGAATCCGGGCAGTGTTTCGGCTCGGTGGTGTGAGCTGGTGAAGGGTTGGGAGTAGGCCCATTCTTCGGCGAGGGTGCGGTTGAAGCGTTCTGCTTTCCCGTTGGTTTGCGGCCGGTAGGGGCGGGTGGGCCGTTGTGTCGCGCCGAGGCCGGTGACCGCGTCGCGGAAGACCGTCGAGCGGCGGTAGGCCATGGCGTTGTCGGTCATCACGCGTTCGATCCGGTCGAGGCCCAGCTCGGCCAGGGCGGTGGCGGCGCGGCGCAAGAACTCGGCGCAGGTGGCGGCGGTTTCGTCGGGGTGGATTTCGGCGTAGGCGATGCGGG
>NZ_JBFAQX010000047.1:0-42726 GCF_040678995.1 Amycolatopsis sp. NPDC049253
ATCCGCTCATGCACCCGATCCAGCTGATCCATCACCACATCGACCACCACCAGGATGATCTACCACAACACCACTAACTGCCGTTGCAGTACTAGTACGCCCCGGCCCGGCCGGTCCTCGCAGGCGCCGCAGACCGGACCGCACGGCTGACCACCGGGGTCCGCCCGCCGTAGCGGCGAGCCCGGCTCGTGTCGCCTTCTTCCCGCGCCTCGTGCGCTGGATTTCTGCCCCGTCGGCCCCCGGGCCGGCACCGGGAGGGCCGGGGGACCGGAACCGTTTCCGCGCAAGCGTTCCGAGCGTGGCGGAGTACGACGGCGAGCCATCGCGCTCGACCGTGCCACCACCGGCCAAGTGTCCTTCGCCATTTCCTGACCCGCTGGGACGGCATCGTCATCACACCCGCCGCCACGGGAATCCACGGCGCACAGTCCGGGGCTTAATCGAACGGAACAGTCTGTACGATGGGATGCCTGGGACGACAGACGAGGAGGGCCCGCCATGAGTGAACGACCAAGCCTGGGTCGCCTCGTGCGAGGACACCGGCGAGCCGCGGGCCTGACCCTAGAGGACCTGGCCCACCGGTCCGGCGTGAGCGTGCGGACCATCAGCGACATGGAGCGCGGGCGCAGCCGCCGCCCGCACGTCCGGACGCTCATCGCACTGGCGGACTCACTGGGCCTCGACGATGCGGACCGCCGGACGCTGCTGACCGCCCCGAGCAGTGCGCATCCCCTGCTCGGGCCTGAACCGGCCGCGCTGTGCCAGCTGCCGACCCCCATTCCGGACTTCACCGGTCGCGCACGTGAGATCGCCGCCGTTTCCTCGTGGCTGGCGCATCGGCGGGACGCTGCTATTCCGCTCGTGCTCTCAGGACCCGGCGGAGTGGGCAAAACCTCACTCGCTGTCCACCGTGGACTTGCGTCCTGCGGAGACTTCCCCGACGGCCGGTTGTTCGTCGATCTCCGCGGCACCAGCATCGAGCCGCTTGAGCCCTACCTCGTGCAAGCCCGGCTGCTGCGGGTGCTGGGCGTGCCGGCCGGTGACATTCCCGACGGTTCTCGCGATCGGAGCCAGCTTCTGCGGCACCTGCTGGCGAACCGCCGCATGCTCCTGGTTCTCGACGACGCGGCCGATGAGGCACAGGTCCGCGGGCTGCTGCCCGGTCAGGGCGGCACGTCGGCGCTGATCACCAGCCGCCGTGCACTCACCGGACTCGAACATGCGCGCCGGATCGCGCTGGGCCCACTGACCGGACCGGAATCCGCGGAGATGCTTCGCGCGGTCCTGGCCGCCGGCGGGAAGCCCACCGAGGACCTTGCCCGGTTACGTCCGATCACAGAGCTGTGCGGGAACTATCCGATCGCGCTCCGGATCGCGGGCAACCGGCTGTTGAGCCGGCCCGGCTGGGACCCCGAGAGCCTGGTCAGGCAACTCGAATGCGAGGACGGCCGCCTCGACCACCTGGCGGCGGGCGACCTCCGGGTTGCGTCGGCCTTCGCCTCGTCGTACCGCTCGCTCGACTCGCTCACCCGGCTCGTGTTCCGCCGGCTGGCCCTCGTCCCCGGGCGAGACTCGAGCGCACGATCGGCGGCCATCGTGAGTGGGCTGCCGGCACGCGAACTCACCCGGCGACTCGACGAGCTGGCCGAGAAGAGCCTCGTCAGCGCGGTACCGGACCACCGCATCGTCCTTCACCCCCTCATCCGTCTCTTCGCGCGTGAGCAGCTCCGAACGGACGACGACGCCGATGCGGTGACCGAGGCCACCACGCGGCTGATGTCGTGGCTGCTGGCGACCGCCCGCGCTGCGGGGCTCGCCGCGCAACGGCGGGCAACGGCAGGCCCACCGGAGTTCCCCGATCCGGACTCGGCTCGTCGCTGGCTCCGTGACGAAGCCGGATCGTGGCTCGGCGCGCTGCGGCACGTCGTGGGCGCGGGGGACCACCAGGCGGCGGTCGGAATCGCCGACGCGCTGGCCCCGATTGCGAACGACATGGCGGTGCAGGACGGCTGGGTCGAAGTTTTCGCCCTGGCTGCCGCGTCAGCCGAAGCGCTGGGGGACGCCGGGAGAGCCGATCGCTACCGGCGCCTCGCCCCAACGCCTGCGAGTTGAGCCCAACCGTACCGGCCTTCGGATCCGCCCCGCGTCGCCGCCAGGCTGCCGTTCCGGCCTCCGGAAGCCGCAACGCAGCCTGGCCGTCAGGGACGCGCCGCCGCCTTCTCGATCACGCCGGCGACGGCATCGGGATGCGAGGTGGGCAGGTCGTGCGACGAACGCACCTCGACCGTCCACGCGTTGGCGCGCCGGGCCATGAACCGCTCCGCGGCGGGTGGGATCGCGTGGTCTTCCGTCGCGACGAGGACGTACTTCGGGATCCCAGCCGGTGCGGCCCGGGTCGCCGCCTCGGTCGTGGCCGAAGCCGCGATCGGACGCTGAGCGGCTGCGGTCAAGGCGGCATCGGAAGGCGAGCGGTCGTCGGCGAACACGTCGCGGAACTGGCCCGGATCGACGTAGACGTCGGTGCCACCTGGGTAATCCACCGTCCGCGCCGCGGCTCCGAACAGCGAACCCGGATATAGCGAGACCAGGCTCTGCAGGCTCTCCCCCGGCTGCGGGATCAGCGCGGCCGCGTACACCAGAGCAGTCACATCCGGCAACTCCGCCGCCACCTCGCTGATGATCATCCCGCCGTAGGAGTGGCCCACCAGCACCTTCGGACCCGTAATGGTCTTGAGCAGGCTCGCGACATACGCGGAGTCGGAAGCCACACCGCGCAACGGCGGTGCGGGCACCACGACGGTGTAACCGGCCTTCTGCAGCCGCGCGGTCACCCCGTTCCACGTCGAACCGTCCTCCGACGCGCCGTGGACCAGCACGATGGTGGGTTTGGCCGAGTGGGTGACCACGGGCGTCGCAGTCGTGGCCGCCCCCGTCGTCGCGCCCAGCACGGCCAGCGAGACGGCGGTGACGACGGCCGCCACGGCTCGGGAAAGCTTCACTTTCGGTCCTCCTGGTTCAGCGGGTTGGTGATGAGGCGACAGAGTCGCCGGGGAGCGCCACCTACGTGAGGTGACGGGATTCAACTCGACGACAGTCGAGCTCGCGCGCGGCCAGGCCACGGGTGCTTCGGGTGAGATCGCGATCCCGGGTGCACATCGGGCCCGCGACGTTGTGCGCCTGCTCGCCTTGCTTCTTCGACATGCCCGGTCACTGGAGCGCGAACCGGGCGCTGATCACCGCACGCGCGAGCGTGTGCGACGAGAGGGTGAACCCCAGGAACGCCGGGGTGGCGCTTGTGTCGAGACCAAGCGACTCGACGTCGACCGCGTGCACGGCGACGTAGTAGGTGTGGTCACCGCTACCAGGTGGCGGGGCGGCGCCCAGGTAGCGCTTGAGCCCCGCGTCATTGGCCAGCTGCCACGCCTCTTCCGGCAGTCCGGATCCGGTGTCGTCGCCCGCTCCGGCGGGCAGATCCGTCACTGTGCCGGGGATGTCGGCAACCGCCCAGTGCCAGAACCCGCTCGCCGTAGGAGCGGTCGGGTCATACACCGTGACAGCGAAGCTTTTGGTCGTGCCCGGGAACCCCGACCAGCTCAGCTGCGGGGACGTGTCGGAGCCGCCGGCGCCGAAGATGCCGCTGGCCTGCGCGAGCGGGAGCACGCCGCCGTCGTCGATGTCGGCGCTCGTCACCGTGAAGGCCGGGACTTTCCCGATCAGGTCGTAGGGAGTTTCCATTATTCGTTCCTTCCTCGTAGTTTCCGGCCGTCACCCGACGGCGTACTTGCGCACCGCGGTCTCGTCCCAGGCCACTCCGGTCCCCGGCGCGTCGCGGACGGTGAGGCACCCGTCAACCGGCCGGAGCGGCTCGGCGAGGACCGGCGCGGCCCAGTCGACCCATTCAAGCCAGTGCGCCGTCGGGGTCACGCGCATCAGGTGTGCGGAGATCTCCGGGTAGAGGTGGTTGGACAGCTGTGTGCCCGCGGCGGCGGCCAGTCCGGCGGTGCGCAGCCAACCGCTGACCCCGCCGATGCGCATGAGGTCGGCCATCGCGTACGGCACGGCGCCCGCGCGCAGGAACGTGAACAAGTCGCGGGCTCCGTAGTAGTTCTCGCCCAGCTGCAAGGGGGTCCGGACCCGCTGGGCGAGGTGGCGGTAGCCCTCGATGTTGTCGTACCGGATCGGCTCCTCGAACCAGTACAGGCCCTGCTCGTCGAGTTCGTGGCAGCGCCGGATCGCGTCGCCGTACCCGAGCGCCTGGTTGAAGTCGACCATCAGGTCGACCTCGCCCGCGCCGTCGCGTACGGCCTTGATGGCGTCGAGGTCGTGGCGCAGCGAAGGGTGCCCCAGCCGGAGCTTCATCGCCGTGAAGCCGCCCTCGTCGCGCAGCTGTGCGGCTTCCTCGGCGAGCGTGGCGATCTCGTGACGCCACAACCCGTTGCTGTTGTAGGCCCGCACCGGCCCCGGCGTGCCGCCCAGCAGGCGCACCAACGGCAGTCCGGCGGCCTTCGCGTGGGCGTCCCACAACGCCATGTCCAGGGCCGCGCGGGCGATCATCGACACTCCGGCGATGCCGACCACATTGAGCGCGTCGCCGAAAACGCCGAACGCGTCGGCGGGCGCAATGGCCTTGCCCCGCCACACCGCGGCCAGGTCGTCGATCTCCGCGACGATCGCCGGCATCGCGGCCGCGCGATAGGGCGCCAGGTAGGCGCTGCCCGTGACACCCGCGCTGGTCTCGACGTCGACCAGCACCAGCGGCCACTCGTCGAACCGGCCGATGCCCGCGATCACCGGGCGGCGCAACGGGACGAGGACGGGACGGGCCCGCACGGCACGCAACGTGGCGGGCTCGACCATCACCTCCGTGGCCGTCATCGGACCGGCTCCGACCGGGTCAGCCGGATCGGGCGCGCGTCGACCGGCACCCGCACGATCCGGTACGGCGGCACCCGGTCGTCGACCCCGGCGTTGAACAGCGGAGTGCGCGGCAGCTGGTTCACGCTGACGTAGAGGTACCCGTCCGCCGCGAGCGCGAGCGTGTCCGGCCACAGCACGTCGGGTCCGTGGAGCACGGTCGACCAGGTTCCGTCCGCGGCGAGTTTGAGCACCGCGCTGTGCTCGTAGGCAGTGGCGTAGAGGTTGCCGTCGGTATCGGACTCCAGCCCGTCGGAGGCACCTTTGTCGCCGTGATCCACCACGGACGCCGCCACCTCCTCCTCGTTCAGAGACCGGTCGATGAGCGCGGCGGTGGCCACGCTGTAGAGCCGCCGGCTCGACAGCGGGCAGTAGTACAGCCGCGTTCCGTCCGCGCTGATGGCGATGCCGTCCGCGCCCACGGCGTAGTTCTCGCGAACGATCCCCTGCACCACCGCGCGAAACCCCTCGGTCGCGTGGGTGCTGTGGTGACCTCGCAGTTTCGACCAGCTTTCGCCCGAGCCGAGGTCGATGACGATGAGCGCACCTTCGGGCTGGGAATCGGTGAGGTAGGCGAATCCAGCCGGCCCACGTGAGAAATCGAACCGGATGTCATTGAGGTACGTCGTCGGCGTCACCGCCGCACCCTCCAGGTGGATGGTGCGGACCACCTGGTCGGTCGCGGGGTCCACCTCCACGACCTTCGGCCCGTTCTCCAGCCACGGCTGGAAGGAGGGGCTTCCGGTGTCGAGGAGCCAGACGTGCCCGGCGGGATCGGTGATCACGCTCTGCACGGAGACCAGCCGGTCCGGGCTGCGCTCGGTGCTCCATTCGTTCAGCTCGCGGCTGGGGTACGGAAACGCCTTGCCGTCCACGACCTCGGCCACGGTGTAGGGCACTTCGTCGCCCCAGCGTGGGAACGAGACGAAGACCCGGCCTTCGTCGGTGACTGTGAGACCGGTCGGCATCAGGTCGTCGAACTCCGCGACGACGTCGTAGCTGTCGGCGACCCAGCCACCCAGGGGTGGGATGTTTTTTCCGGACATTTCGATTTTCCTTCCACTAACGCAGGATCCGGCGGGCCACGTTCGTCGTGACCAGGTCGAGCAGCTCCTCACCGCGGCCGGACAGGATCGTCCTGATCGCGTAGAGCGTGAAGCCCTTCGCTTGCTCGAAGGTGATCGCGGGCGGCACGGCCAGCTCCTGACGGGCCGTCACCACTTCGACGAGCGCCGGACCGTCGTGTTCGAACGCCTCCTTCAGCGCACCTTCGAGCTCTCCTGGGCGCTCGACTCGCCGGCCCCACAGGCCCATCGCCGTGGCGACGTCGGCCAGCGGCGGGTTTTCCAAGTCGGTTCCGTAGTTCACGATTCCCGCCGCCTTCATCTCCAGCTCGACGAAGTTGAGCGAAGAGTTGTTGAACACCACGACCTTGACCGGCAGCCGGTTCTGCTTCAGGGTCAGGAGTTCACCCAGGGACATGGTCAGCCCGCCGTCGCCGGCCAGCGCGACCACTTGACGGCCCGGCGACCCGGCCTGCGCGCCCACCGCGTGCGGCAGGGCACACCCCATCGAGCCGTGGTTGAACGAGCCGAGCAGGCGCCGCCGGCCGTTGAACCGCAAGTACCGCGCGGCCCACACCACAGGCGAGCCCACATCGGTGGTGAACACGGCGTCGTCGGCGGCGAGTTCGCTGATGGTGCTCGCGACCAGCTGGGGGTGGATCGGCGTGCGCTCGTGATCGTTGACCGCCAGCGAGTCCAGCGATTCACGGGTCTTCACGTAGTGCTCGCGAGCGCGTTCAAGGTGCGTCCCGTCGGCTTTCCCGGCCAGTAACGGCAGCAGCGCGGGAATCGTGTCCCGCACCGAACCGACCAGTCCGAGATCGACCCGGGTGCGGCGGCCGATCTGACTGCCTCGCAGATCGAGCTGGATGACCTTGGCGCGTTTCGGGTAGAACTGCCGGTACGGGAAGTCTGTGCCCAGCATGAGGAGGGTGTCGGCCTCGTCGATCGCCTTGTAACCGGAGGCGAAGCCGAGCAACCCGGTCAGCCCGACGTCGTAGGGGTTGTCGTAGGCGATGTGTTCGGCACCGCGCAACGCGTGCACGATCGGGGCCCGCAGCTTTCCGGCGAGTGCGACGAGGTCGTCGTGGGCACCCGCGGCGCCCGCGCCGGCGAGAATGGTGACCCGCTCCGCTGCGTTCAGCAGTTCGGCCGCCCGCGCCAGCGAATCCCGGCCGGGGAGCGCGACCGAACCGGCCGCGCGCACGACGGTGGGCTCGATGCCCTGGTCCGTTTTGCTCAGGAAGACTTCGCCGGGAACGACCACGACGGCAACACCGCGCTCTTCGACCGCGGCCCGCATGGCCATCTCGAGAACCCGCGGTGCGGATTCGGCACTGCTCACCAGTTCGCAGTAGACGCTGCATTCGGCGAACAGGTTCTGCGGGTGGGTTTCCTGGAAGTACCCGGAGCCGATCTCCGCGCCGGGAATGTGCGCGGCGATCGCGAGCACCGGCACTCGGCTTCGATTCGCGTCGAACAGGCCGTTGACGAGGTGCAGGTTGCCCGGCCCGCAGCTGCCCGCGCACACCGTGAGCTCGCCGGTCAGGCCAGCCTCGGCGGCCGCGGCGTAGGCGCCGGTCTCCTCGTGTCGCACGTGCACCCAATCGACGGTGCCGTTGCGGCGCATCGCGTCGGTCAACCCGTTCAGCGAGTCGCCGGAAAGCCCGTACACCCGATCGACGCCGCTGGCCTTGAGCGACTCGACGATGTGGTCGGCGATGGTGGTCATGAGTTCTTGCCTTCCCTTCGTGATGAGCGGAACCGACAGAAGTGCACGCGGGCAGGTGGCCGGGGTGCGGCGGACACCGCGCGGAGTGCCTCGATGAGACGTCGCCGCGGCGGCCGTCCTCGTGGCTGTTTCAGGCGGTGAGGGCGATCTTCCCGGGACCGTGGGCGCCTTCCCAGGCGCGGTGGGCGTCCGCCGCCGCCGCGAGCGGGAACGCCGCGCTCACCACCACCTCGAGCCGGCCTGAGGTGACCAGCGCCGTCAGGCCTTCGAGGCCGACCTGATCCGGCTCGACGAGGAAATCGCTCCAGCGCGCACCCCGGCGCCCGGCCTCGTCGCTGAGATCGCCGGTCGTGCCGCTCGGGACCGAGATCAAGCAGCCTCCCGGGCGCAACAGCCCGACGGATCGCCGTGAGGTCTCACCGCCGACAAGGTCGAGCACCAGGTCGACCTGGTCGGTGGCGTCCTCGAACCGGGTCGTGCGGTGGTCGATGACCGCGTCGATGCCAAGCTTCCGCAGCAGCGGGTGGTTTTCCGCGCTCGCCGTGCCGATGACGTATGCCCCTCGGGCTTTCGCGATCTGCACCGCGAGGTGCCCGACCCCGCCCGCCGCGGCGTGCACGAGGACGCGATCGCCCGAGGTGACGCGGCCGACGTCGACCAGCGTTTGCCACGCCGTCAAGCCGGCCAGTGGCAGGCACCCGGCGGCCGTCGGATCCATGGTGGCGGGCTTGCGGACGAGCTGCCTCGACGGTGAGGTCACGTACTCGGCGTACGCCCCGGCCGGTCGTGGGAACCACGGCATGCCGAGCACTTCGTCACCGACCGAGAACCTGGTTACGCCCGCCCCGAGTTCCACCACCTCCCCGGCGACGTCCCAGCCGAGGACGAGGGGCAGCTTACGCACCCGGCTCGAACCGGCTCTGGTCTTGACGTCGACCGGGTTCACGCTCCCGGCGCGAACCCGCACCAGCACTTCGGTCGGGCCGGGCACCGGGCGCGGGACTTCCTCCCAGCGCAGCACCTCGGGACCGCCGAACTCGTGCCGTCGAACGGCCTTCACGATCGGGCCTCAGCGCCACTGGCGCATCGCAGCACGAGCTTTCCGGTGGTGGCGCGTTTCTCACCGACGGCGTGAGCCACGGCTGCCTCGGTCAGGTCGAAAGTCGAGTCCAGCTCCACGCGCAGCCGGCCGTCGTCGGCGAGGGCGGCCAGTTCACGAAGTGCTCGTCCGTCGGGCTTGACGAGCATCGTGGTGACCCGCAGCCCGGTTCCGGCGCCGAGTCCTCGCGGTCCCCCGTGCGCGACGTCGACCAAGACACCACCGGGACGCAACGTGCGCAGGGAGCGCGCGGCGTTGTCGCCACCGGCCAGCTCGATCACTGCGTCCACGTCGGACACCACCGACTCGAAGCTCTGCCGGTGGTAGTCGATCAGCTCGTCGGCACCGAGCTCGCGGAGGAACTCGTGCTTTCCGGCGCTCGCGGTTCCGATGACGTAGGCACCACGCGCCTTGGCGATCTGCACCGCGAGGTGGCCGACCCCGCCCGCCGCGGCGTGCACGAGTACTCGCTGCCCCGGCCGGACACCGGCCTTGCCCGTCAGAGCCTGCCACGCGGTGAGCCCGGCCAGCGGCAGGGCCGCGGCGTGCGCGTGGTCCAGCCGTCGCGGTTTGGGCGCCAGCTCCCCAGCCGGCGCCACGACGTACTCGGCGTACGCGGCGGCCTGCGCGGGAAACCGCGGCATCCCGAACACCTCGTCACCGGGGCGAAAATCCGAGACGGCCGAGCCGACGGTGACGACTTCGCCGGACACGTCCCAGCCGACGGTGAACGGCATCGGTCCCATTCCCCGAGCCACGCCCTGCCCCGCCCGCGTCTGCCAGTCGACCGGATTGATCCCCGCGGCCCGCACCCGGACCAGGACCTCCCCCGGGCCGGGCTCCGGCACAGCGCGCTCGATCACGGTCAGCACCTCCGGAGGGCCCAACCGGTCTTGCACGACCACCCGCATCACTCAGACCTCCTCGTATTGCACGGCATACAGACCCGCGTTGTAGTCGGTGATGAACGCGAGCCCGGACTCGGTGACGGTCACGTCCGCGGTCTGAATCACCCGGGGGCGACCCGGCCGAGGGTCGATCAGCCGGGCGGGGGCCGCCGGCACGAACGCCCCGACCGAGACCGGGCGGTAGGGATCGGTGAGGTCGAATGCTCGCAGCCCGGCGTTCTGATACGTAGCGAAGATCAACGACTCCGACACGAACGTTCCCGGCCGGTTCTCGTGCAAGTTGTGCGGGCCGAAATGACCGCCCTTCGCGCTGTACGCGTCGTCCGAGGGCGTCGGAAACGTCGCGATGCTCACCGGGTTCGCCGGTTCACGTATGTCGAACACCCACACGTGCTTGAGCCCGTCGGCGAGCTCGTCGGCCACCGCCTCGTCCGCGACGACCAGCAGGTCCCGGCCGGGCAGGGGCAACGCGGTGTGGGTACCCCCGCCGAACGGCGGCGACCAGTTCCGGTGCACGACGAGCCGGGGTGCTTCGCGGTCGGTGAGGTCGAGCAGCGTCAGGCCGCCGTCACGCCAGGACGCGTAAGCGACGTCGTCGTGGACGATCGCGTGATGCAGTGCGTATCGCCACCGCTTCGTATCCCACTCTGGCGTCTCCCCGGCCGCGGCGTGCATGCCGGGCAGGTGCCAGGTTCCCGCCCACTTCGGCCGCGCGGGGTCGGCGAGGTCGATCACCGCGAACACGTAATCCGTGTAACCGTCGAACAGCACGGACGCGTATGCCCACCGGCCGCCGGTGTACCAGAGCCGGTGCACCCCCACGCCCTCGACCGGCAGGAAGGAAATCGGTTTCGGGTCGGCCGGGTCGCTGATGTCGTGGATCGCCACCCCCGCACTCCAGTTCCGGTTCGTCCCCGCGAGCCGGGTGCCGACCGAACCTCCGTAGTACGCCGACTCGTCGCGGAACTCCGCCCACAGGTCCTTGGCGTGGATCACCAGGAGCAAGTCGTCGGCGGCCTGCAGGTGGATGTTCCAGGTGTTCGGCGGCGCGGGCTCGAAGTGGCGCACCCGCATCGAACGGGGGTCCCGGACGTCGAGCACGGAGAAGCCGCCCGAAAACAGGTGCCCGACGTAGACGTGGTCGCGGTGGTACTGCACCTGCATCGCGTCCGGCCGTCCTCCCTGGTCCGAGTGGCCGACCAGGGAGAAGCCCTTGGCGTAAACCGGTTCCGGGACGGTCATGGCGTCCTCACAGCGCCGCGACGGCCGCCGCGGCGACCTCGTGGTCCTGATCGGGCGTGCCGCCGCCCGCACCGATCGCACCGACCAGCGCGCCGTTCTCGAACACCGGGATGCCACCCGGCACGAACGCCAGCGGATCGCGGGTGGCCGCTTCGATGCCGAACAGGGGCGCGCCGGGCTGTACCGCGGGCACGAGGTCCTGGGTGGACTGTTCGAACAGGACGGCGGTGCGCGCCTTGGTGTGGCTGGTTTCCACCGCGGCGAGCGCGGCGCCGTCCACCCGGGCCGCCGCGATCAGATGCGTGCCGGCGTCGACGACCGTGATGGTGAACGCGACACCGAGCTCGGCACCCTTCTCCTTACCGGCCTGAATGGCCTTTTCCGCGGCTGCCAACGTGATCATCGCCTGTCTCCCTCCGTTCTTCCGGCCCCGGCGGGCCGAAGGCCCGCTGACCGTCCGAATTGGCCGGTTCAGCCTGGTACTCGTGTCAGTCTCGCCCGTGCGTGTCGCGGCTCCATCCGTCATGTGACTGTCCATCTCGCCCTCGCCGGGGTGGCGCGTCCTGCCAAGCGGCCTGGCCGCGGGGCGCCTTCTGCTACACAGGTTCCGGGCCGTCGCCGTTTTTCCGCGACACCGAAGCCCTCATATTCCGAACAGGAGTTGGTGATCTCTTTTTGGAACCGGAGCAGCCCCCGGCGGGGAAACCCGGGCCCCGACCGGCGTCGCCGACCGTGAGCGAACTGTCCGCGGCCACCGCCGAGCCGGTTTCCGCGGTGATCGGCCGCCGGGAGGATCTGCGCCGGGTGAAGTCACTCCTGCCTGCCGCGGGTGGAGCTGTGCTCCTCACCGGTGCGGCCGGCGTGGGCAAATCGGTCGTGCTCGACGCCATCGCCGAGACGGAAGCGGAAACGGGCACGCTCGTGCTGCGCGCGGCCGGCGTGCAGTTCGAGGCCGACATCGCGTATTCCGGCCTCAACCAGGCCCTGTTCCCCCTGCTCGGCGTCCTCGGCGCACTCGAGGGCACCCACCGCGAGGTGCTGGACGTCGCACTCGGCCTCACCGCCGGCCGGCGTCCCGACCGGTTGCTCGTCGCCAACGCGGCGATCGCGCTGCTGCGCGGCCCGGTGGCCGAGCGGCACGTCCTGCTCGTCGTCGACGACCTGCCGTGGATCGACCGTGCCAGTGCGACGGTCTTCGGGCTGATGGCGCGGCGGCTTCCCGGAACCGGTGTCGGTTTCCTGGGTGCGATGCGCACCGGTGCCGACGAATTCTTCGGGCACAGCGGTCTGCCCGCGTACGAACTTCCGCCGCTGGACGAGGAAGCGGCGCAACTGCTGGTCGGGCTGCGGTTCCCCGCTCTGGCGGACCGGGTTCGCGATCGATTGCTCGACAGCGCCAAGGGCAACCCCCTCGCGTTGCTCGAATTGCCGACCGCGCTCACCGCCGCGCAGCAACTGGCCCACGAGGAAGTGCCGGAGGTCCTTCCGCTGTCCGAACGGCTGCAGGACGTGTTCGCCGGCCGGATCGCCGGACTCGCCGACACCACCCGCAGGCTGCTGCTGGCCGCCGCGCTCGACGGCACCGGTCAGCTCGGTGTGCTGCAGTCCTGCGCGCTGCTGATGGGCGGCCGGCCCGACCTGGCCGAGCTCGCCCCGGCCGAACGCGCGCAGCTGGTCCAGGTGGACACCACGACCCGCCGGCTGCTCTTCCGACACCCCCTCATCCGCTCCGCGGTCGTGACCGCGGCCACCAGCTTCGAACGCCGGGCAGCACACCGCGCGCTGGCCGGCGCCCTGGCCGACCAGCCCGAACGGCGTGCCTGGCACCTCGGCGAAGCCTCGCTGGAGCCCGATGAGGAGGTGGCCACGCTGCTCCAGCAAGCGGCGCACCTCATCCTCGAACGCGGCAGCGCGGCTGCGGCGGTCGCCGCGCTCACCCGCGCGGCCGAGCTCAGCCCGGAACCGGCCGCTCGTGCGCGCCGGCTGGCCGAGGCGGCCTACCTCGGCACGGAGTCCGCCGGCCGGATGCACGACGTACGGAAACTGCTCGAGGACGCCCGGCGGGCAGCCCCCGGGGTCCGCACCCTGCACTCCGCCGCCGCGGCCGCTTTCCTGCTCCTCAGCGGCGACGGGACCGTCGAGACCGCGCACCGGCTGCTGCTGAGCGCCATCGAAGCGGGCGACCACAAGTACGACGGCGGCGACCCGACGTTGGCGGCGGCGCTCGACACGTTGCTCCTGCTGTCCTACTACGCCGGCCGCAGCGAGCTGTGGGATCTTTTCAACCGCGTCCTCGGCCGGGTGCGGCCCGCGCCACCTCCGCTGATGACGGTCGCGGCGAGACTGTTCGGCAACCCGGCCGGAGCCGGGGCGGCGACCGTGGGCGAACTCGAGGCGCTGCTGGCGCGGGCACCTCGGGACGCGGACTTGGCCCGAATCAACCGGCTGGGCAGCGCCGCCGTCTACACCGACCGGCTGGGCGAAATCCGCCAGGTGTCGTGGCAGGTGGTCCGCCAAGGCCGCCGTGGCGGGCCCGTGCGGCGGCAGCTCGGCGCGATGATGCAACTCTGCCTCGACAACTTCCTCACCGGGCGCTGGGACGAGTGCGACGAGCTGACCGGCGAGGCGCTGGCGCTCTGCGCGGAGCACGGATACGAGTTCCTCGCGTGGTACTACGAGTACAACCGGGCGCTGGTCGCAGGCGCCCGCGGTGACCAGGACACGAGCGCCCGTTCCACCGCGCGGATGATCGGCTGGGCCGCACCGCGCGGTGTCAAAGCCGCGCTCGACCTCGCCGGGCACGCGCGCACCGTCGCCGCACTGGCCCGCGCCGATTTCGACCGCGCCTACGACCACGCGACCGCGGTCAGTCCCGCGGGCAGGCTGGAACCCCACACGCCCCACGCGTTGTGGGTGATGCTGGACCTGGTCGAAGCCGCGGTCCGCACCCGCCGCGACGCCGAGGCGGCAGCTCACCTGCGTGCGATGCGGGATTCCGGGGTGTCGGCCCTCTCACCACGGCTCGCCCTGCACGTCCACGCGGCGGAGGCGCTGTGCGCGCGTTCCGACCGTGAAGCCGTCGAGCGGTTCGAGGAGGCGCTGGCGATTCCGGACGTCGATCGCTGGCAGTTCGATGCCGCGCGAGTCCGGCTTGCCTACGGGGAGCGTTTGCGGCGCGCACGATCAACCGCGCTGTCCCGAGGCCAGCTGCTGGCGGCGAGCGAGGTGTTCGACCGGCTCGGCGCCCGGCCGTGGGCGGAACGGACCGCGAAGGAGCTGCGCGCGGCAGGCTGGTCGTCGTCCACGGGCGCGCGCACCGGGCTGCCCGTGGGCGCGCTCACCGCTCAGGAACGGGAAATCGCCCGCCTGGCCGCGTCAGGCCTGACCAACAAGCAGATCGCCGAAAAGCTCTACCTGTCGCACCGGACAGTCGGCGCGCACCTGTACCAGATCTTCCCCAAGCTCGGGGTCACCTCGCGCGCGGCGCTGCGGGACGCCCTGGCCGCCGTCGACGACTGACCGGCGAGGAAAGGCAGTCATTCGACCGAGGCGTTTCCGGGCCGGCACTGGCACCGTCGGCCCGAGCCCGGCCGCGCGGCCGGGCGCCACCGGGCCACGCGGGGGACGACATGCGACAGTGCAGCACCCGTCACCGGCGCACGATCGTGCCGCACTGGTTCACCGCGTCGCTCGCGTTCGCACGGTCCCCGGTGCCCTGGCGCGATTCGGTGCGCTCCGCGCTGACTCTGCCGGGCGTCTCCGCGGTGAGCTACGCGGTCGGCGGCCCCGCGATCGCGCTCTACGCCTCGTTGTCGGCGTTGCTCATCGTCCTGAGCGAACGCGGCGGCACGACGGGACAGCGCACCCTGCGGTCGGGCGGCGGGCTCGCCGCCGGCACCCTCGCCATGGCGGCCGGACCGCTCACCGCCGGCGCCGGGGTGCGTCCGATCGCCGTCGTGCTGGCGTTCGGTCTGCTCGCGGGTCTTCTGAGCTGCCTGGGTTCCGGGCTGTCGTGGGCCGCCATGCAGCTGCTCGTTCAGATGGCCATCGCGGGCGGGATCTCCGTGGACCTGGCCCGGCGCGACAAGGTGTGCGCCTACCTCGCCGGCGGCGTCGTCGCACTTGCCGGGATGTGGCTGCAAAGCGCCTTCGAGCGCACCGACCGGCTCTACGCCCGGGCACTCGCCGACGCGGTCGGAGCGCTCGCCGACGCGGTCGGCTCCCCGCGGCCCGCCGCACTCGGGCGCAGCGCCGATGTCGCGCTCGGCGCGGCCGCGGACCTCGTGCTGACTGCGCGGCCCGTCCGGCCGGCCCGCGGGCAGCGGATCGCGGTGTACCGCTCGATCCTCGGCACCACCAGCGTGCTCGCCACGCTCCTGCGCGCGCGAAGTACGTCGCCGCACATCGCCGCGGCTTTGGGCGAATACGCGGTTGCGGTCACGAACGTGTCCGGCCCTGCGCCACGCGCCCCTTCACTGCCAGGGGCTCTCGCCGGAATTCTGTCGGCGCCGCTCCCGGTTGCCCGGCCGATCCCGGTCGCGCGCATTGTCGCCGAGCGCCTCGGGGACGGCCGTTCCTGGGCGTTCACGGCACAGTTGTCCCTGTGCCTGCTTGCGGCGGAGGTGCTGCGCCAGCTCACGCCGTTCGGCCACGGGTACTGGATCATCCTGACCGTCGCCCTGTGCCTGAAGCCCGACTTCGCCTCTGTCTTCTCACGGACGGTCCAACGTGGCTTCGGCACGGCGGTGGGCGTGGTCCTCGGCGCCGTGGCGACCTGCTTCTCCGGCGGGTACTGGCTGCTGCCGATCCTGGCGGCGCTGTGCGGGTTCATCCCGTGGGCGGTCCGCCGCAGCTACTGGGCTTTTTCCGTGCTCATCACACCACTCGTTCTGCTGCTTCTCGACTACGGCGGTCCGACCGGACCGGCGGTCGCGGTGCAGCGCTTGGTGAACACGGCCACCGGGTGCCTGGTCGTCCTGGTGTTCGGGTACGCGCTGAGGCCGGGAACCTGGTTCCCGCGGTTCGAGCGGGAGTCGCGGCGGCTGGCCACGATGATCGAGCGAATGCCCGGCGGGTCTCTTGTGGACGTTTCGCTCCAGCGTGTCAAGGTCGCGACCGAACTCGCCGCGCTGCGCGGCCGGGCGCGTCAGGCCGGCTCCGAACCCCGGGCGCTGCGGGAGCGCGCAGCCGGCTGGTCCGCGGTGGCCGACCGGCTCGAAAACGCGTTGGCCGAGCGCACGAAGCGGGTCGATGCGCGGTGGTGAACTCCCGCGGCAGCCGGGTCACCGGACCGCGTCGGATTTCCAGATTTCGGCGGGCAACGCCTGGCGGAGCTGATTGCGGCCGCTGATGCCGAGCCGCAGGTAGGCGTTGCGCAGATGGCTGCTCACCGTCCGCGGCGACACCTGCAGTCGCTCCGCGATCTCAGGGTTCCCCAAACCCTGCGCCGCGAGGCCGGCGATCAGTACTTGCTGGGCCGAGAGCGGGGCGGCGCAGGGGGCGCTGTCGGCCTGTCCCCCGCTGGCCTGCAGCTCAACGCGAGCGGCCTGGGTGAACGATGCCGCACCGAGCCGATCGAAACCTGTGATCGCGTCGGTCAAGTACAGCCGGGCTTCGGAGGGACGTCGCTTGCGCCGCAGCCACGCCCCGAAGTGCAAGCGCGCGAGCGACCGCTCGACGGGCCGCGCCGGTGCGCCGGGGCCGTGGATCGCGGACAGGAACCGCTCCTCGGCCGAGCCGTCGTCGCAGAGCAAGGCGTAGGCGTGGTCGAGGGCGAGGCTCACGTGGGCCGGCGGGTGAGCGCCGGCCCGTTCGCGGATCCGGTCCACGGCGGGGAGAGCGTCCCGCGTTCTCCCCGAACGCGAGGCGGCGATGGCGAGGCCCAGTGGGTCCAGCAGGCGCGGGGAGAACGACCCGGCCAGCTCACACATCGCGTCCATGTCCAGGAAGTCGCGAGTGGCCGTGTCGTAGTCGCCCGCGGTGAGCGCGGCGAACCCCAGGGCACGCAGCAGATCCCGATGAGCCTCCCGGTTGACGCCGAGGTCGAGCAGCGGCCACGCACCTTCCGCCAGTGAGCGAGCACCCGGCGCGTCGCCGCGCAACGCCAGAAGCATCGCCCTGAGCGCGAAGACCTCGACCTGCAACAAAGTCAGCTCGTGGGTGGCGGCCAGGTCCCCGGCGCCGCCGAGGACCTGATCGGCCTCCGGCCACCGGCCCGAGACAATCAGGCCGGCCGCCAGCAGCGGCCACGCCTCGGGGTGGTGGGGTGCGCTCGGCTCGGCGACCGGGTCCATCAGCACTCCCCACCGCAGCTCGACCGCGAGCTCCGCGGCGCCGCTCCGGTCCGCGAGCTCGGCCAGCGCGAGCCGGTCGGCCGCGCGGGCGCCTGATTCCGGACGGCGCACGATCTCCTGGCGAGACAGCGCGCGGCCGGCGTCGAGCCGGACCTCGGCCGCGGCACGCTGCAGGACGGGATCAGCGGAGCCGAGGACGGGCACCGGCGGTGACCGGAGCGCCAGAGTGTCGGCGAAGCGCAAGAGCCGACGGGCCGCCGCGAGGTGCTCGGCAAGGCCAGAGGCCGCGGCCACCACGCTGGCGCAGACCGCCGACCCGAGCGCGGTCAGCCGGTCAGCCGGTGGGTGGCTGCGCGCGGCACCTTCCAGCGTCTCCATCGCTTCGCGCTGCAACCCCTTGCGCGACAAAGCCAGTGCGGTGGTCATCGCGACGCCGGCCCGGAGATCGGGGCGCTCGGTGCGGCGCAGCACGAGCGGCGCGACATCCCGGGCCCACTCCCCGTCACCGGCCGCCGCGGCGGCGAGCCCGGCCAGCAGGTAGGCGCGAGCAGCATCGCTCTGGTCGGACCGCAGCTCGGCGGCGCGGTGGGCGGCGAGGCCGGCCTGCTGCAACGCCCCGACCGCCAGCGCGCGACGGCTCGCTTCTTCCAGCGCGTTCGCCGCGTCGGCGTCGGGTCCCAGCGGCACCCGGCCCTGGTGCATGGCGCGTTCGAACGACGGTTCGGCGATCGCGGCCACGAAGTCGGCGTGGAGTTGCCGGCGAACCGCGGCCGGCGCCGAGTGGTAGACCGCTTCCGCGACGAGGGGGTCGGGAAAAGTCACGTCGTCGCCCAGCTCCACGAGTGACACCGACACGGCCGGCGTCCAGAGGTCCTGCCGCGCCGTCGGGTCGCCCAGCGCACACTCCACAGTGGACAGCGGCTCCGCGCCCACCCGGCCCGCCGCGTACAACAGAGCTCGGGCGGTTTCCTCGGGCATTGAGGCGAGCCGCTCCCCGTAGATCGAGCGGATCCGTGGTGACGCGAGCCCTGAGCCCTCGGTGCCGGCACGCCCCAGCTCGACCAGGGCCCGCGGGTTCCCCTTGGCGCGCCACATGATTTCGATAGCCCGGCGACCCGTGACCGGCACGGGGAGCCCCCGCAGCAGTTCGGCCGCCGCCGGCGGCGGCAGTGGCGGCAGCGTGGCGTGGCCCAGTCCGCGGTGGCGCGGGCCGCCCACCGCGCCGGACGCGGTCAGCAGGAAGACGACGGGCCGGGAGCGGAACGCCTCGGTCATCGAGAGCAGTGCCGTCACCCACGGCGCGTCGATCCGGTCCACGTCGTCGACGGCGTAGAGCACCGGCCGTGCCCGAGCAGTCCGGTCGAGCCATTCGGCGATCGCGCCGAGGCTGGTGGTGCCCACCTGACCGACGAACGGAGCCGCGAGCTGGGCCGCGCTGCCGTCGGAGGCCGATGCGTGCACGGTCGCGTACCCGGCCGCGCGAGCCCGTCGGACGGTTTCCTGGACCAGCCGGGTCTTCCCCGTGCCCGGGCCCGCTGTGACCAGCAGTGCCAAGCCGCCGGGCCGGCCGGGCGTGATCAGACCCGCGGCGAGACGGTCCAGCCTGGCCGGGATCATGCCGGCCCCGGCACGACGGTGTGCAGCTGCCGTCTGCTGACGATCCCCAGCTTGGGATAGATCTGGTACAGGTGCGAGCCGACCGTGCGCGGCGAGAGCCCCATGCGAGCGGCGATCTCCCGGTTGGTGAGCCCCTCGGCCGCCAGCTTCACGATGACCTGCTGCTGGGCCGTGAGCGACTCGAACGCCTCCCGATCGGGGCCGTCCTGCGGCACCCCGGTGGCACGCAGCCGTATCCGGACCTCCCGCGCGTCACGCGTTGCGCCGAGCCGGACGAAGGTGTCACGAGCGGCCGCCAGCAACGGCCGAGCATCGCGGTCGCGCCGCCGGGTCCGCAGCCAGTCCGCGTAGTCGACCAAACCGAAGGCGTGTTCGTACGGCCGCTCCCGGCCTTCCTTCGCGGTAGCCACAGCTCGCAGCGCGGACTCGACGTCCGGGTCTGCCGGATCGGACACCAGCGCCACGGCATGCCGGAACAGCGCGGCCCGCCGAGGCGTGGTCCGGGTCGTGCGCTCCATCCTCTCCAGGACGCGCAACACGGCGTCGGGCCGGTCCGCCTTGGCCGCCGACCGGGCGAACTCGGCGATTGCCCGGTACGACCACGCGAAATGAGCCGCGTCACCGCCGGGCTCGAACGTGAGCTCGAAGTGCTCACAAGCGCGGGCGTGGTCGCCCGCCGCCGCCCAGGCCCGGGCGAACGCGTGCTGCACCAGGCATTCGGCCATGCGCCCACCGGGTCCTCGCCGCTCCCAGGAGGTGAGCTGCTCCAGGGCCGCATCAGCCTGACCGCGACGGGTGAGCAGCGACAGCACCTGCGCCCGCACCGTGCGGCGCAGTACGGGGAAAGCCCCGGCCACCGCTACGGTCTCCGCCTCGGTGGCGAGTTCGTCGGCTTCGCGCCACAGCCCGCACTCGATCAAGGCGTCGAGGAGCACCACGTAGGAAAACGGGCAGGTGGTCGCGGCGCCCGCGCGACTCAGCAGGTGCCGGGCTCTCTTGAGCTGCGTCATCGCCGCGGACGGGCGGTCCTCGAGCCACTCGCCGACGCCGAGCGCGAGCGGTTGGCTCACAAAGACGTCGTCGCGCTTGTCTTCCAGGGCGGGGACACCGGAGCCCACCGCCGGCCCGCCGCGTGGACTGATCGCTCCCGAGATCAGCACGACCGGTTGCTCGGCGCTCCGGCAGAACAGCACATCGGGTTCCCCGAACCGGGCGGGGAGCTCACCTGCCGCGGCGAGAATCTCCATCGGCCCGGCCCGGTGGCGCGGGTCGCCGCTGACGAGAACGTCGACTTCGGCGGCGAAGGCGAGGCCGAACGCGGCCTCGCGATCGGCCAGTCCCCTGGCCAGCAGAGCCCGGATCTCACCCAGCACCCCGGTGGAGGGATCGCGCAGGCGGCGGTGCTGGGCTTCGACTGCCAGCGCCCGGCCGAGGACGTCCGGGTCTGCGGAGCGGGTTCGACCCAGATCGACGAGCTCACGGCACCACGCGTGGTCGCCGGCGAGCGCGGCCTGGCGAGCGGCGGTGGCATACCGGCGCGCTGCCCGTTCGTCGTCCGTGCTCGCGTCGGCCGCGCGTTCGAGAGCGGCGGCGCCGGCGGAGTGATCGCCGTGCCCGGCCGCCGCGGCCGCCGCGGTTTCCAGTGCGCTCGCCGCCGCCTCGTCCGGTTGGTCCGCGGCGAGCGCGAGGTGCCAGTGCCGGCGTTCCGCGTCCGGCGGTAGGGCCGCCGCCAGCGCCCTGTGGGCCCGTTGCCGCTCCGCGAAATCCGCTCCGAGGTAGCAGGCGAGGCGGACCGCAGGATCAGCGAACCCGGCCCGGTCGCCGGTCACCGTGAGAAGCCCGGCCAGCTCGGCGGGTGCGCAGGCGGCCAGTTCGGCACCGGCGGCCGCCAGCACGGTCGCGAGGTGATCGGCGCCTTCGGCCGCCGCCGCGCTCAGCAGAACCCGCCGGGTCGCCTCGGGCAAGGTCGCGATGCGCCGGGAGTGCTCCCGGCGCATCCGATCCGGCAGGATCAGCCGGTAGCCGCCATCGTCGAGGCTGGCGGCTGCGGCCAGTTCGATCAACACCAGCGGGTTGCCACCCGCGTGCCGCAAGAGCTCACCACGCCACCAGCCCTTGGGCGCCGACGGCTGGCGGTCGAGCAGGACCGACGCGTCGGACGACCGCAAGGGGCAGACCTGCCAGACCGGGACGTCGGCATCGAAGCGGCTCGGCGGCAACGGGCCCCGGGCGGCGAACACCAGCGCCACCCGCTCGGCCGAGAGCGCCCGGCTGAGCACCGTCAGCGTCTCACGGGTGACTCGGCTGGCGGAGTGCAGGTCGTCGACGAGGATTGCCAGCGGCTGGTCCCGGGCGATGCGCCGCACGATGGCCAGCAACGCCAGCCCACCGGCGATCGGCTCGGCGGAACCGGACACCAGCGCCTCGGCCCGGTCCCTCAGCGACCCCGGCCACGCGCCGGGCGCGTGGAGCAGCGGCGCCACCAGGCGGCCGACGATCGTGCTGCCCGGAACCGCGGATCCGGCCGAAGCGGATCCGGTGACCACCCGGAAGCCGCGCTGCGCGGCCACTTCACCGGCCAGAGCGAGCAGGCTCGTCTTGCCGATTCCCGGATCGCCGAGCAGGAGCAACTTCGCGACGCCGTGCAAGGCCTGTGACACGGACGCCGCGATGTGCTCGCTGTCCACCACCCGACCCACCAGATCCGTCGCCATCGGCCTCCGCTTCCCGTCTGTGCGCATCGCCAGAAAACCTGACGCGGGTGCGAAGACACCATGCGGATTGCAGGCAGAACAGACCTTGCCGGTCAGCGAGCGAAGGGCGTGTCGCCCCGATGTGGGAGCTCGGAAGGTCGTGCGCCGCCGGTGGCCGCCTCGAAGCGAAGCGGCCACCGGCGGCGGATCAGGCGACGTCGATGACGACTTTGCCCGCGGCCGTGGCGCTCTGGACCAGCGCATAGGCGTCGGCGACGGTGTCGAGCGTGAACCTCCGCGGATCCACCAGCGGCGTGAGCTCGCCGCTGTCGACGAGCGCGGCAGCGGCCTCCGCGATCTCGCCGTGATGGCCGCGACCGCGGCCGGTGAGCATCGGCAGGAGCGTGAACACGCCTGAGTAGGTGGCGCCACGGAACGACAAAGGTGCCAGCGGGTGCGTGCCCCAGCCGAGCGAGCTGACCACGTGACCGGTGTAGTAGCGCGCCGCGGCGAAGGACGCGTCGAGCACGGGGCCACCGACGGTGTCGTAGACGATGTCGAAGCCTTCGCCGTCGGTGTACTTTTCGACGTACTCGTCAACCGGCGTCCGATAGTCGATGCCCGTGGCGCCCAACGCCTCGATCGAGGCGAGCTTGTGCGGGGCGTCGGTGGCGAAGACCTCCGCGCCGTGCCTCCGCGCGATCTGGACGGCGACGTGCCCGACGCCGCCCGCACCACCGTGCACGAGCACCTTGTGCCCCGCGCCGACCCGCGCCCGGTCGACCAGCCCTTCCCAGGCCGTAATGACGACCAGCGGTAGCGCTGCCGCTTCGCGGAAGCTCAGTGATCGCGGCTTGTGCGCCAGCAGCATCGCGTCCACGGCCACGGCCTCGGCGAGAGAGCCCTGGAGTGTCCCCACCCCGCCGGTGAGACCGTAAACCTCGTCTCCGGACACGAACCCGGTGACGCCTTCCCCCACCCGGTCGACCACGCCGGCCAGGTCCATCCCCGGCACCGCGGGCAGCTCCCGTTGGGCGTGCGCGGCCTGGCCCGCCGCGATCTTCAAGTCCAACGGGTTGACGCCGCTGGCCTTGACGTGCACCACAACCTGGCCCGGCCCAGGTTCGGGGTTGCGGATCTCCCGCAACTGCAAGGGCTCCCCGAATTCCTCAAGTATGACCGCTCGCATTGAAGCCTCGCTCCTGCTCGACGTCCGGAGCACTTCCGCCGGCTCCGGACCCTCGCTTAATCGAACATACAAGTCCGTTTGATTAAGTCCGACTGTGACCGAAGTCTCCACGGTGCGGCACCCGGTCGCGGAAACGTTCGCTTCAAGCGGTTTGCGGATTCACCGGTGAGACCTCGGCCCATTCCGACCGAGTCGTCGGACGCCCGTCGACGGTCTCGACAACCGACTTGGAGTTAGTCAGGGTCTCCAAAAGCGAGGCGGGGCCACGGAAGGGGCGTCCCCCGATGTGCCAGCCATCGGTGTGCAGTTCCTCGATCAGAACCCACACGACTTCACGGAAGGCTTCCGATCCCTCGAACTTCACCATCACGTCCGTGAGAGCCGCGGCCAGCGCGTGCTTCTCCGCTTCGGTGAATACACCCTCGACGAGCTTGACGTTGACGAACGGCATGACGGCAACCTCTTTCACGGTCAGCTGATGCTGCTCACAGCGTGCCGACGCGCCGAGGCGCACGGATCTGTCAGATGACTGAGGTCGGCTGCGCGACGGCGAGATGACTGCCGATGAGGTGCCCGGCCGCGGCCTTCGCCCCGTCGACGACGGTCCGGTCCTGCAGCAGCCGCCCGGAAGCGAGAGCGCCGTCGATGAGCAGGCCGATCTGCTGTGCCAGCCCGCGCGCGTCCGACGCCCCCGCTTGCTCGGACAACTCGGCGAGCCACTCCTGCCGTCGCTCGGTGTGCTGGATGGTGATCGCCCGCGCCTCGGAATCCAAAGTGGTCTCGACGGCAGCGCTGATGAACGGGCAGCCGAAGAACCCATGCCGGTCGAACGCGTCGACCAGCGCATCGAAAACCCCGACCAGCTGGTCGGCCGCTGCCGGCCCTGCGGCCTCCGCCGCGGCACGCAACCGTGCGCGCCACGACTCGTCCGTCCGGCGCAGATATTCCGCAACGAGGTCTTCCTTCGTGCGGAAGTGCACATACAAAGTGGACTTCGCGACCCCGGACCGCTCGATGACTTGTTCGACGCCGACCCCCCGCAACCCGTGCAGGTAGAACAACTCGGCGGCAGCGGCCAGGATCCGGTCCACCGACTTCGTCTTGCGCACCCGTGTCACCACGGCACAGCCCCTCACCGGAACCTTCGCTTAATCGAACAGAACTGTTCGTATGATAGCAGGACTGACGGCGCCGGAGCCCGGACCGACAGCGACGCTGGGAAGTCGACCAGACCATCGACACCATGCACGCCCACGTCCTCACACTGATCACCAGCGACCAGTGGCCTCACGGCATCCAGACCGCGATCAACCTCGCCCAGCTCGCCCGATTCTACGAACGCTTCGGCGACCAGGCCGTCGCCATCGCCAACCGACTGGGCTTCGCCGCCACCGGCGAACTTCCCTTCCCCACCCACACCTAACTCGGCACCACGCAGGACCGCGGTTCTGAGCCTCACTCCTTGATCAAGGACGTAGTGTCTTAGCCCGGGTAAGCACCGCATTTGACCGCGACCAGTACGCCGTCGGTGACGGTCCCTGCCTGCAGGCTGCGCGGACCGGGGCCAAGGTGCGGGTGTCGATCGCCGACGCCGCCGGGCGTTGGCCGATGTTCGCGAAAACTCCGCCAGGGCGGGATCCGGCAGCTTCCTGTCCGCACCACTGATGGGTCGGCGAGGACCACGCCGGCGCGGTCAACTGCTACACCGCCCGCGACCCCGGATTCACCGAGCTCGACGAGAACCTGCTCGACCTCTACACCACCGCCGCCACCGCCGCGCTGCGCGCCCACACCCGCTGCCAGCATGCACCACACCGCCGAGCACCTGTGCGACGCGCTGGCCCGCCGCGCGATGATCGACCAGGCAGAAGGCATCCTCATGGCCCTGCGCCGGATCTCCGCGGACGAGGCGTTCACCGTGCTTGTCGAGCAGTCCCAACGGGAGAACGCCAAAGCACGCGACCTTGCCGTCCGGTTCATCACCTACGCCACCGGGGCGCCACCACCCATGCCATGACCTCAGCCCGTAATCGGTGCTCGGTCCCGGTGCGCAGGAGATGGATGAGCGGCCCTGGGTCCGGGGGCCGCAGTGGCTGCAGTCCGGGGTGATCGCCGCTGGCCCACCGAGCACATGGCTGAACCGGGCGAGTTGACCACCACCGTACGGCGCCGGCCACGCCCGCTCAGTCCGCTCTCGGACAAAAGTCGCTGCTGCAGGTGGCATAGTGCACGTCCTGGCTGCGCGTTGTTGCTGTGCAGCACGGTGACGGCTGCGCCAGAATCGGGACCATGCCGGACTTCCACCCGAACCCCGGAGGCGACGCAGCCGCACCCGGAGTACAGCGAGCGTCAGCCAGCGCCCCGAGGGACCGGCGCTGGTACTGAGCGCGCGCGGCGAGTTCGACGTGCTCACCACGCCCCAGCTGCGGCTCGCGATCCGCGAGGCCCTCGTCGAGCGCCTTTCCGCACGATCGACCACGGCTCTGCCATGATGCCAAGCCAGCGCGGGCCAACTGGTCTGCTGCGTCAGCTACGGCCGCTCAAGGTCAGGAGAACGTCGCGGGAGACGGCGACGGCCTTGGCCATGACCGTGCGCGTCAAGGAGAGCATGTCTTCGCCGTCGGCCCGCACCGAGCCGATGTGGTCCTCGACCGCGGCCAGCATCGCCGTGCGCAGTTCGGTGTTGACGTTGACCTTGCCAACGCCGGCAGCGCCGCACGCCCGCAGGTCCTCGGCCGGCAGGCCCGAAGCACCGTGCAGCACGAGCGGGACAGCCCTGGAACTTTCCCGGATCCGTGCCAGCAGGGGCCAGTCGATCGCCGGCACGCCGTGGTAGTGGCCATGCACGTTGCCAACCCCGCACGCGAGCAGTTGAGCTCCCGACGCATCAAGGAACGACGGCACGAGGCCGGGGTCGGTCTTGCCGGCGACGTCGGCGGCGTGGACCGTGGCGTGGTCTTCGGCGCCGGGAATGCCGCCGAGTTCGGCTTCCACCACGACATCCCGCTCCGCAGCGAACGTGCGGATGCTCCGAACGAAGGCGGCGTTCTCGTCCGGCGGCAGATGGGAGCCGTCCGCGAGCACGGCGTCGGCGCCGGCATCGATCGCGGTGCGGATCAGCGCGCTGTCTTTCGCGTGGTCGAGCTGCACGCACACCGGGACGACCGAGTCGTCGGCGATGGCTCGCAACGTTCGGATGAGCCGTGGTCCTGTGTCCGCGCCGGCAGACGAGGGCGCGACGAGCAGGACTACCGGCAAGCCCAGACTCTCTGCGGCACTCACGACCGCCAGCGCGGTGTCGGCGCCGTAACAGGTGAACGCGGGCACGGCGGCGTGGTCGCCGAGCCGTCGGACGACGAGGTCGTCGAGTGCCGCTCGCATCGGCAGAAAACTCCTTGCGTGGTGACGGGTGGCCGCGACCGCTTCCGCAGCGTCGCGGCCACCCGTGGTTCGGCGGCGCCGTCAGGCGGCGACGGTGGGTTGCGCCAGGTGGCGCCGTTTCCGCATCGCCGCCACCGCGAGCAGTCCGATGACCGACGTGGTGAGCACGAAGTAGTACGGCGAGCGCAGGTCATCGGTCGCGCTGACCAGCCAGGTGCCGATGTAGGGCGCCGTGCCGCCGGCGATGACCACGGAGATGTTCGTGGCCAGGGCGGTACCGGTGTAGCGGACCTCGTCGGGGAACAGCTGCGGTGTCACGGTGTAGGAGGCGACCTGGAGGAACGCCATGTTGACCATGATGAGCACGTAGCCGAGCGCGGCGAGCCACAGGTTGCCGACGTCCATCAGCAAGAAGCCGGGATAGGTGATCACGGCGTAGCCCACGAGCCCGATCGCGGCGACCTTGAGCGGGCCGATGCGGTCGGCGAGCCGCCCCGTGAACGGCATGAGCCCGACCGCCACGAGCGTCACCGCCGCGGTGATCCAGTAGACCGGCGATTTCGCGTAGTGGAGGTTCGTGACCAGGTAGATGGAGATGAAGGTGGAGCCGATGTAGGCCGCGCCCTGCACCCCGACGCCGAGTGCGGTCGCTTTGATCAGGGCACCGGGGTAGTTCCGCAGCGCCGACGCCAGGGGGAAGCCGTGCTTGGCCGTCGCGACGTTGCGGTCGATGTCGGGCAGCATGCGCCGCGCGAGGTAGCACACGACGGTCAGCGGCAGGCCGATGAGGAACGGGATCCGCCAGCCCCAAGAGCTGAGCTGTTCGGTCGCGAGCACTCCGGACACGATGCCGACGGCGGCCGAGGCGATCGCGAAGCCGGCGTTGGTGCCCATCGGGGTGAACGCGCCGTAGCGGGCCTTCTTCCCGGGTGGCGCGGCCTCCGCGATCACGGTCGCGGCCCCGCCGACCTCACCGCCGGCGAAGAAGCCCTGGGCCAGCCGGACGACCAGCAGGAGAACCGGCGCGAGCACACCGACCGTGGCGTACGTCGGCAGCACGCCGATGGCGGTATTGGCGAGCCCGATGCCGACGACGGTCACGAGCAGCGCCCGCTTGCGCCCGAAGCGGTCCCCGACCCAGCCGAACACGATCCCGCCGATCGGGCGGATCACGTAGGACAGGGCGAACACGGCCAGGACCGCCAGCAGGGACGCCACGGGGTCTTTGCCGGGGAAGAACAGGGGCGCGATGATCGCCGAGACGTAGCCGTAGAGGGCGTAGTCGTAGTACTCGATGAGCGTGCCGATTCCGCCGGCCAAGCCGACGCGACGAACGTCTTTCGCGGTGTGGACCGACACTTCTGGCTCCAGGTCACGGATGGTCATACCCGGCCTCCGCCGGAACGGGACGGTGGCTTCGTTGCCGTTGTCATCTGCTGTGCTTCCTTACTTCAGGCCGTCGACGTAGGCGCGGACGATGTCGTCAAAGGACAGTTCCGGTTCCAGGCCGAGCTTTTCGGCCCGGGGCGTGTGGAACCGGGCGGGCCAGCTGCGCACGATGGCGCCGACAGCCGGGTCTTCGGTCCAGTCGATGAGCCCGCTCTGTCCGGCACCCGCGACGCGGTCGAGTGCCGCGGCCATGTCCTTCGGAGTGGTGGTGAGCGCGGGCAGGTTCATCGCGGTGGCGCTTCCCCAAGTCGCGTCGTCGACTTCGGCCGCCCGCAGCAGGCCCTCCAGCGTCTTGCGCGGGGAGGACAAGGCGATCGGAGTATCGGGCGGCACCGGACAAGCGGCGCGCTCTCCGTCCAGCGGCTCGCGGATGATGCCGGACAGGAAGCTCGACGCCGCCGCGTTGGGCTTTCCCGGTCGCACCGACACGGTCATCAGCCGCACCGACCGGCCGCGCACGAATCCCTTGCGGGTGTAGTCGGCCACGAGCTGCTCGCCGATGAACTTCTGGATGCCGTAGCTGGACTGTGGCCGCGGCAGGGTGTCGTCGTCGACGTCACCGATCGGGCCGATCGCCGGGTCGCTGCCGAACACCGCCAGCGAGCTGGAGAACACCACCACCGGCGGCACGGCCAGCGCCCGTGCGTACTCCAGCAGCATGCGGGCGCCGTCGAGATTGGTCCGCATGCCGAGATCGAAGTCGGCCTCGGCCGCGCCGCTGACCACACCGGCCAGGTGGAAGATCGCGTCCACCGGACCGAGCTCGTCGAGCGCTGCCGCGAGGTCGCCGACGACCGGGCGTACCCGCGTGTCGGCGATGAGGTCGGCAGGCGGGGCGACCAAGTCGACGAGGACGAGCTCACCGATCTCCTCGGGCGCCGCGCCGCCGAAGCCGATCGGGGCTTCGAGCAGGCGACGGGCGAGCAGGGCCCCGAGGAATCCGGCGCCGCCGGTGATGACGATGCGCGTGCTCATGCTCTCTCCAGTCGGTCGATGACGTCGGCCAGGGACGTTTCGCCGCCGACGTTCCCCGCGAAAACGATGTAGGGCAGCCCCTGCGCGGGACCCGCCGCCGGCTCCCACAGCGAGACGATCCCGGGCAGCAGGGAACCCCGGATCCACGCCCGGTCGATCCCGAGAGATTCGGTGGCCACGTCGGACGAGGTGATACCCCCCTTCGCGACCACATAGGACGGACGCCGCGCCGCGACGGTCTCCCCCGCGACCCGCGTCAGCGCGGCACTGACCCGCCGCGCGATCTCCAGGCTGTGCGCTTCGTCCCGGCCCGTGACGAGAGTTCGCGAGGTTCGCAGGACGACCAGTGAGTCCGCCAGCGCTGTCGTGGCCGCGGTGACCGCGTCGCGCAGGTGCTGCCGCGCGAGCCGGTCGTCGAGGATCGTCGGCACGTCGAGCTCGACGGTGGTGAACCGGCGCCGTGCGGCGAGGTACTCGAGCTGCCTGCTCGTGAGTCCCACGTGGGACCCCACGACGACGAGGCCGTGCGCGTCGCCCTCGACCAGTCGCGCAAGGGTCTCGTCGTCGATCGGCGGTTGCGCGTCCTGGCCCACCCTCGCTCGCACGAACGACGGGCCGACGCGGTAGAGGAACGTTTTCCCGTCCTGTTCCGCCGCGAGGATCGCGAGCACACTCGCGCGGAGGTCGTCGTCCTCGTCGGCGTCGAGCACCACCACCCGGCCGTCTCGGGCGTCGTTCAGGCAGGTACGCACCGTTTCGTCCGTGCCGGTGCGAATCATGTTCAGCGTCAGCTCGGCGACCTCGCCGCGCGGGATGCGGCCCGCGCTCTTCTCCTCGACCCACTCGGCGAGCTTCGACGAGCGGTAGCCGAAAGTCGCATCGCGGGCGAACTCGCTCTCGGCCACCGGCACGAGACCGTCGGCGCCGCGCAGCCAGTGCGTGCCCTCGATCGTGACGCGCCCGGCGTCCACATAGGCCGGTGCCAGCAGCACCCCGTCGACCGCCGCGCCGTGGCGCGACACCACGTCGCCCAGGACGTCGGTCTCCAGCGGGAAATGACCGCGCAGGGTCGAATCGCTGCGGCTGGCGAACACGAGCTGGACGCCCTCCCGTTCGGCCGCGGCGAGGCAGGCTTCGGCGACTTCGCGATCACGGGCGGCGGCATCCTCGGGCGAGAGACTCCGCGTGTTGGTGAGCACGTAGAACCCCGCTGTGCCCTGCCGCAGGGCCCAGCGGATGTCCTCGACCGTCCAGCGGGTCAGCACGGGCAGTTCGCGCACGGTCTGCGTGCCGGTGGGGTCGTCGTCGAGCACCGCGACCTGGCGCGCACCGGCGAGCGCGCGGCGGACCTGCTCGACCGGGACGGCGCGGACCGGCGGCGGCGTCGGCGAGGTCACTCGATCCCCTCGGTGGCCAGCAGCAGGCGCATGCGGTGGGCGGCCAGCTCGGGGTCGGGGAAGAGACCGAGTTCGTCGGTGAGCACGAACAGGTCGGTCAGGTGCTGCAACGACCGCATGCCTTCACGCCCGCTGACCATGCGGAAATGGTCCTGGTGGCCCGAGAGCCAGGCGACGAAGACGGTACCGACCTTGTACCGGTCGGCCGGGGCCTCGAACATCTTGACGGCGAGCGGGATCGAGCGGTTCATCGTGTCGGTGAAACCGGCTTCGTCGCCGGCGTCGAGTGCGGCGAATCCGGCCGACGCGATGGGCGCGATCGGGTCGAGGACGCCGAGCAAACCGTGGCTGTGGTGTTTCCCGTCGCCGAGCAGCAGGTCGGTGTATCCGTAGTCGTCGCCGGTGAACACCTTCACGCCGGCGGGCAGGCGGCGGCGGAACTCCTGCTCCAGCTCGTGGTCGAGCAGGCTGAACTTGATGCCTTCGAGCTTCTCCACGTTGTCCCGGGCCAGCTGCACGACCACGTCCATGGCGGCGAGCACGTCGGTGTGGCCCCAGTACCCGGCCAGGCTCGGGTCGAACCCGGTGCCGAGCCAGTGCACGATGGCGGGCTTGTCGGTCTTCGACAGCACGTCGCGGTACACCGACAGGTAGTCGTCCGAGGTCTTCGCGACGGATACCAGGGCGTGGCTCGCGCGCAGAACCGCGGCGCTCCCCTGGGCCTGCACGAACTCGAGCTGTTCGGTGTAGGCGTCGACGATCTCGGCGAGTTCGGGCCGGGCCGAGGTGAGCTGGTCGGTACCGGCCCCGGCGACCACGGCGGCCCCGGCTTCCCGGGCGGCCGCGACTCCGAGACGGATGAGCTCCTGGGCCTGAGGCCAATCCAGGCCGCCAGGCCCGCGCTCGGAGGTGTCCATGGCCTCGGCGATGCCGACACCGTAGGAGAACAGGTGCTGCCGGAACGCGATGGTCGCTTCCCAGTCGACCGGCGGCCGGTGCCCCGGCTGGTAGTCGGCTCGCGCATCGGCGACCACGTGGGCGGCCGCGAGCACGGTGCGCGAAGCGAACGGCGCCGGGTGGCGTGGATAGTCGACTGCTTCGTGCATCACGTGCCGGGTGGTGCCGCCGTCCAGGGTGGGCAGGACGAGCGACGTCGAATTCAGGGTGGTCACTGCGGGGGATCTCCTTGCTGGGGGTCAGGACCAGGCGGCTGCGCCGCCGGCGCGTTCGCGGTCGGCTTCGGAGCCGATCACGCCCGTGGCCTTCAGGTGCGCGATCTGTTCGAGGGTGAGGCCGGCCGCGGTGAGAACGTCGTCGTTGTGCTGGCCGATCTTCGGCGGGACGTGGCGCAGCCGCGCCGGGGTCTCCGAGAGCGAGACGGGCATGCCGACCCACTTGACCGGACCCACTCCGTCCACATCGGATTCGATGACGAGACCGTTGTGGCGCACCTGCGGATCCTCGAACACGGCATCGTACTCGTGCACCGGTGCGACGAGCACGTCCTCGGCTTCGAAGCGGGCCATGATCTCCGCTCGCGGGAATTTCCGGATCGCCTCGGCGAGCAGCCGGTGCGTCTCCTCGGTGTGCTCGCGCAGGCCCTCGATGGTCTGGAACCGCGGGTCGTCCACGTGTTCCTGCGCGAGCCCGCACGCGCGAGCCGAGCGCCGCCACTGCTCGTCGACGTAGAACTCGCCGATGAGCGTGAACCACAGGCCGTCGGCGGCTTCGTAGTAGCCGTACAGCGCGGTGTTGTGGGCGTGGGCGATGCCGGCCGACGGCCGGTCGAACCGCTGCCCGGTGTTGAGGTAGGTCGTGCCTTCCTGCAGATGGCTGGTGATCGCCGCGTTGAGGAGGTTCGAGTCCACGACCTGGCCGTGGCCGGTCTTCTCCCGCGCCGCGAGCGCGATCATCATGCCCTGCGCGAACTGCATGGACGCCAGGTAGTCGATCATGAACGTGCCCACCGGCACCGGACCGGTCGCTTGGCTGCCGGTCAGCGCCATCAGGCCGCTGATCGCCTGGGCGGCCAGGTCCTGGCCGCGGCGGTGCACGTACGGCCCGGACAGCCCGTACCCCGAGGCATAGGCGACGATGATCCGCGGGTTGATCTTCGAGAGCTCGTCCCAGCCGAAGCCGAGCCGGTCCATCACGCCTGGCCGGAAGTTGCTCGCGACGATATCGGCGTCCTTCGCGAGGCGGTGGACGAGAGCTTTGCCCTCCGGAGACTTCACGTCGACGCTGATGCTCTTCTTGTTGCGGTTGGTCGCCGACCAGTGCGGGCTGAACCCGTTCGCCAGGAACGGCGGCTGGAACCGGCCGATCTCGCCGGCGTCGATCCGCTCGACCTTGATCACCTCGGCCCCGAAGTCGGCCAGCACCTGGGTGGCCGACGGACCCTGTTCGAGCTGGGTGAAATCGAGGATGCGGACACCTTCGAACGCATCGGTCATGAGAACTACGGCCTTTCTGTGGTCTTGTCACGGCGCGGGTGCGGTTTCAGTCCCGCCGGCTCGGGCCGGAAAAGGCGGGAATCCATCAAGCGCGGTTCCGACCGCATCAACGGCACGAAGCCCATCTGGTCGAGCACGTCCCGGTGCAGGTCGACGCCGGGGGCGAGTTCGACGAGCTCCACCCCCTCGGCTGCCAGCCGGAACACCGCGCGTTCGGTCACGTACAGCACGTGCTGTCCTTGCGCATGCGCGCGTTCGGCGCTGAAGCAGATGTGGGAAACCTCGTCGACGAACTTCGGGTAGCGGCCGTCCTTCGCGATGACGAGGCGCCCGTCGGCAACGCCGACGTCGAGCCCTCCCCCGCGCAGGGTGCCGCAGAAGACGACCGTGCGGGCCTTCTGGCTGATGTCGATGAATCCGCCCGGGCCGATCGGTTTGCCACCGGCCGCGGCGACGTTGACGTTGCCGTGCCGGTCGATCTCGGCGTAGGCGAGCCCGGCGAAGTCGAGCGCACCGCCGTCGTAGAGGTCGAACTGGCTCGGCATGTCCACGATCGCCGACGGGTTGATCGCGGTGCCGGAGTCGAGCCCGACTCCGGGCAGGCCGCCGAAGACGCCCTGCTCCACAGTGAGGGTGAAGCGGTCGAGGAACCCTTCTTCCAACGCGACGTAGCTGATGCCGTTGGCCATGCCGACGCCCAGGTTGGCGAGGTCGCCCTCGTGCAGCTCGACCGCCGCCCGGCGTGCGACGACCTTGCGCTCGTCGAACGGCAGCGGCTCGACTTCGGTCGGCCGGTTGGGCAGTGTGCCCGTGCGGCGCGGGTCTGCGACCGTGATCGGCGTTTGGTTCGGGTAGCCGGTGAGCACGACGTGGTCGACCAGCGGTCCGGGGATCCGGACCCGGTTCGCGGGGATCTCGCCCCGGTCGACGAGCCGCTTGACCTCGACGAGCACCAGTCCTCCACTGGCGTGGGTGGCCTGCGCGATGGCGAGGTTGTCGCCGAACGCGGCTTCGTCGTCCATGCCGATGTTGCCGTCGACGTCGGCTTCGGTGGCGCGCAGCAGCGCGATGTCGAGGCCGAATCGCGGGTAGAACAGCCACTCCTGCCCGGCGAGGGTCACCAGCTCGCTGAGCCCGGTGGTGGTGCGTTCGTTCATCCGCCCCCACTGCCGACGCGGGTCGACGAAGGTGCCCAGGCCGATGTCGGTGAGCAGGCCGGGCCGACCAGCGGCGATCTCTCGGTACAGCAAGGAGATCGTGCCCGCGGGCAGGCCGACGGCCTCGACCTCGTTGCGCGCGATCACCCCCTGTTCCCGTGGTGAGAGCACGAAGTGCGAGCCGACGAACCGGCGGACCAGGCCGGGGATCGCGACGTGGTCGACACCCCGTCCTTCGTGGTCGCCCAGTCCCATCACGTGCACGACGGTGAGACCGGATGGTGAACCACCGTCCTCCCAGCGCTGTTCGAGCGCCGCGAGGAGCGTTTCGGGGACCTGCAGGAGGGATCCGGTGCCCCCGACCGCCACGGTCGCGCCGCTGGGCACGAGCGCGACGGCCTCCTCGGGCGAAAGGTGCAGGTCGGTGCGGTCCCGGCCGGACGGCGCCGCATCGAGGGGGATCACGCCATCACGTCCCCGCCACACACGTTCACGCACTCGCCGGTGATGTACGACGCATCGTCGGACGCGAGGAACGCCACCGCGGCCGCCACTTCGCCGGGCCGGCCGATGCGGCCCAGCGGGTTGGTCGAGAGCCGGCGTTGCAGCGCGTCCGCCGCGTCCTGTCCGGTGATGCGCCCGACTTGTTCGCTGCCGAAGTCGGACAGGGCGGTGTCGATCCGGCCCGGCGCCACGGCGTTGACCCGGATCCCCCGCGGTGCGAGCTCGGCCGCGAACGACTTCGTCAGGCTGAGCACGGCGGCCTTGGACGCGGCGTAGTTCGCCGACAGCGCGTTGGGCAGCAGCGCCTGGATCGAGGCGACGGTGACCGCCGAGCCGCCCTCGCGCAGGCATCGCGCGGCCAGTTGCAGGGTCAGCAGCGTGCCGCGCGCGTTGACGTCGAGCACCCGGTCCCAGTCGGCGATGGTCAGTTCGCTCGCGGGGGCGAAGGTCTGGATCCCCGCGTTCGCGACCACCACGTCGAGCCGCTCGTCGAGCGAAGTGAACGAGGCGGGGTCGCCGACGTCGAGAATCCGCGCCTCGGCGGTGAACCCCTTGTCCCGCAGAGCTTCCGCCGCCGACTGCGCGTGGGCGGGGTCGACGTCGGCCACCACGACCTCGGCGTCTTCCGCTGCGAGTCGCTCGACGATCGCGTGGCCGATGCCCCGGCCCCCGCCGGTGACCAGAGCGCGCTTGCCGGTGAACCGCCCCGCCATCAGTTGCCGGCGCCTTCACTCGCAGCGACGCCATCCAGCGGCACCTTGGACAGCAGTTCGACCTTCTGCCCCTGCTGGCAGACTCGCCCGTCCTGGTCGACCACCTCGACGTCGAAGGTCACGATCGCCTGGTCCGGCTTGGACTTCGAATCGCGCATGGCGGCGACCGAGTAGTTCACGAAGATCGTGTCGCCGATGAAGATCGGCCCGACGAACCGCCACTCCTTGATGCCCAGAAACGCGATCGCGGTGTTCCGCAACAGCTCTGTACGCGGCCACATCAGCCCGTGGGCGTAGGCCAGCCCGAGCATCCCGTGGGCGATCCGCCGGCCGAACTGGCTGGCCTTGGCGTAGACGTCACTCGTGTGCACCTCGGAGTAGTCCCCGGTGAGCCCGGCGAAGCCGACGACGTCGGCATCCGTGATCGTGCGGCCGGGGCTGCGGAACGAAAGACCGACGGACAGGTCCTCATACAGCAGTCCTTGCCGGGGGATCTCCCTGCTCATGCGTTGCTTCCTTCCTCTGCCCCGACTCCGGTGTCGTCGAGAGCGGTCTTGAGCGAACGGGCGGCTTCGAGCGGCGACAGCGACCGGAACCGGTCTCCGAGCACCTCGATCTCGAGCGCGCCCGCATAGCCGGCTTCCCGGGTAAGCCGGACGAACTCGCGGAGCGGGACGACGCCTTCACCCGGAAGACCCCGGGGCGGCAGCCGTCCGGGCCCCGGCACGACCGAGTCGGCGATCTGCACGGCGGCGATCCGGCGCCCGGCCCGGTCGAGCCCGGCGGCGAGACGGTGATCCCACCACAGGTGGTAGCTGTCGACGGCGATCCCGAGGAACGGCGAGTCGAACCGTTCGACGATCTCGTTCGCCTGCGCCAATGTGACAAGCCACGACCGGTCGGCGGCGAGCACCGGGTGGAAGGGCTCCAGCGCCACGACGACGCCGGCCTGTTCCGCGGCCGGCAGCGCGAGTTCGAGCGCGGCCTCGAGGTCTTCTTCGGCCGCCCGCGGATCCCCGGGGCGCGGCGGCCCGGCGATGACCACGAGCACACCGGCGCCCAGCTCGGCCGCTTCATCGAGCGCGCGCACGGTCTCGTCGTGCTCGGCGTGGCCGAGGAAACCGCCGCGGCACACCGTGTCCACCCGGATCCCCGCGTGTTCAGCCGCCTTGGTCGTCGCGCTGGCGCCGCGATACCCCGGCGCCTGGCGCCACACCGCCACCGCGTCGAACCCGGCTCCGGCCGCCGCCGTCATGAACACACCGGTGTCCAGGTGCGGGAAGCTGCCCTGGCTCAGCACGGTCTCGACGGCGGGCACTCCGACTCCTTTGTCTCTCACGGCGGCGGGCATCCCGCCAAAAGTGGAACGGACTTCAATAGTGGAACATCGTTCTGAAAAATTGTCAATCCGCTGGTGACCACACTGAGCGCCGTCCTGGCAGCGCTCGGCTACGCTTGCCGGACGTCGGTTCGGCGGAGAGCAGGGAGCAATGGCAGCAGGGGTATTGTCGCGTGGCCTGGGTGTTCTGCAGAGCCTCGTCGGTCACGCGGAGGGCGTCCCGCTGGCGCGCATCGCCGAGGACCTGGACCTGCCGAAAAGCGCCGCGCACCGCATCCTGACGTCCCTCATCGAGGAAGGGTTCGTACGGCAGCAGATGCCGTCGGGCGACTACGCGCTCACATTGAAGATCGTGAGCCTCGGCCTGCGCCACCTCGCGAGCAGCACCATCTTCGAACTCGCCGTACCTGTGCTCGCCCGGCTGGCCGCGGAGTCCGGCCAGCTCGTCCGCCTCGGCCTGGTGGACGGTGAACAGCTGCTGTGGGTGGCCAAGTCGCAGGGCGCCCGTGCCGGTCTGCGCTACGACCCCGACCACGGCTCCGAGATCCCGTTCGCGTCGTCGGCCAGCGGCGTCGCCTGGTTGTCGCGGCTCACCGACGACGAAGCCCTCCGCCTGGTCGCCCGCCAGGACTACGACGAGCGCTATCCCGCGGGACACAACGCACCCACCAGCCTGGCCGAGGTGCAGTCCCGCATCCGCGAAGCCCGCGAACGTGGCTGGGCCCACGTCCACGACAGCGTCGAAGAAGGCATCTCCGCCATGGCGGCCCCTCTGGTCGACCCCGACAGCGGTGCGCCGCTGGGCGTCGTGAGCATCGCCGGCCCGAGTCTCCAGCTGCCGGACAAGCGGATGGCGGAACTCGTGCCGCGCCTGCTGGAGACGGCGGCGGAACTGTCGGGGTTGGCGGGCAGCCTGGCGCAGGAGATCCGGACCCGCGAACTCGGCGTGTCGAGCTGACCCGAGCGGGTGCCCCGGCGCCCCCACGGGCGACGAGCACCGGGACACCGTCGGCAGCCCGTCAGGCGCCCCCGCCGGTGGCGGGCACGTCGATCCCGTGCAGGACACCCATCCGCTGGAACTGCGTGTAGATGCGGTCGACGTAGGCGAAGAAGTCGGGCGACTCGCCCAGCACGATCGGCCGGGGCCGGGGCAGCTCCACCACGATCTCGTCGACGATCTCTCCCGGGCTCGGGCTCATCACGAAGATCCGATCGGACAGTCCCACCGCCTCCTCCACCGAGTGCGTGATGAACACGACCGTCGGACGGCGCTCCAGCCAGAGTGCTTCCAGGTCGGTGCGCACCTGCAGCCGGGTGAGGGCGTCGAGCGCGCCGAACGGCTCGTCCATCAGGATCACCGATGGGTCGTGCACCAGCGTCCGGATGAGCGACACGCGTTGGCGCATGCCACCCGACAGCTGGCGCGGGTATCGCGACTTCGACTGACCCAGGCGCAGCTGCTCGAAAAGTTCGTCCGAACGGGCCTTGAGCCGGGCCTTGTCCAGCCCGCGGATCTCCCCCTGCAGCAGCACGTTCTTCTCCGCCGTGCGGAAATCGAGCAGCAGGTGGTCCTGGAACGCGATGCCGACGTCGGTGATCGGACCCTCGACGGTCGCACCACCCACGGTGATGGTGCCGGTCGAGCGCTCCAGCAGGCCGGCGACCATGAGCATCAGCGTGCTCTTGCCGCAGCCGGAAGGGCCGACGACCGAAACGAACTCGCCGGGTGCGATGTCCATCGACACGCTCCGCACCGCCTCGAACGGTTTGTCGGTGTCTTCGCCGAAGACTTTGCTGACCCCGTCGACGACGATCGGGGTGCTCGCCGCCCGGGTAGCGGGGCCGGCGGACTGCGCGGCGGTCATGGTCGGGGCCTCCCGGATGCGGGTTCTGCGTGCGGTTTCATCAGACCATTCCTCATTTCACGGGGCACGGCTGCAAATCCGCCGGCAGGTAGTCGTAGCTGTAGTACTTCGTCGGGTCGACGCCCTTGGGCAGCAGGCCGACCTGGGAGAGCAGGTCCTGCGTCTTGACCCACTGGGCGGGTTCGGCCTTGCCGAGGAACTTCGCACCGCCCGCGCACAGCAGGTTGCTGCCGATGATGGCCTTCAGCTCGGCGCCGGAGGCCTTGTCCGCCTTGGCACCCCACAGCTTCGTCACGTCCGCGGTCGCCTTGTCCGGGTTCGTGGCGGCGAAGTGCCAGCCCTGCAACGACGCCTTGACGAACGCCTTCACCTCGGTCGCGTGCGACGCGGCCCAGTCCTTGTCGGCGAAGATCGACGTGCTGACCGTCGGCACACCGTTGGTCGCGAACGGCGCGACGAACAGCTTTCCGGCGTTCTGCTGTTCGAGCTGTACCTGGTAAGCGTCGGTCGACCCGAGGATGGCGTCGACGCGGTGCTGCAGAAGCGACTGGACCAGCGACGTCGGCGCGAGGTTGACCAGGTTGACGTCCTTGGCCGACAGGCCGTTGGCGGCCAGGAACAGCGGCAGCATCGTCGCCTGCGACGACGGCACCGGCGTCCCCACCCTCTTGCCCCTCAGGTCCCGCACCGACGTGATGCCGCTGCCCGGGAGGGCGAGGACGGCGTTCGGATTGGACTGGTAGACCGTGGCCAGCACCGACAGCGGTGCCTGCTTGGCGATCAGCTGCGCGGTCGCAGTGGAGTCGGCGTACCCGATCGAGGCCTGGCCGGAGGCGACCATCTGCGCGGTGAGCGACGAACCGGTACCGGGCACGATCGTCACGTCGAGGCCGGCGGCCTTGTAGTAGCCCTCCTCGACCGCGGCGGCGAACCCGGCGTTCGACCCGCCCGGTGGGAAGTTGAGCTGGAAGCTGATCTTCGTCCCGCCCGAACCGTCCGAAGAGGACCCGGACCCGTCAGACGAACAGGCGACGGCGAGGCTCATGGAACCGACTGTGGCGACGACGGCCACGGCCCTTCTGAACACGGTGTGCATGGGAAGACCTTTCGTTGCGGGGAGGGGAGTTTTCGCGAACGACGGCTCAGGTGAGCTTCGCGCGTTGCCAGGGGGTCAGCAGGAACTCGATGAGTTCGACGAGGTAGTTCAGGATCACGCCCAGCAGTGTCAGCAGCACCAGGACCGCGAAGACCGTGGTGGAGTCGAGCGTGTTGGTGGCCTGCAGCAGCACGTACCCGAGTCCGCTGTTGGCCCCCACGAACTCGGCGACGATGGCGGCGGTCGCGGCCAGTGTCGCCGAGGTCTTGAGGCCGGAGAAGATCACCGGGAGCGCGGCTGGGAACCGCAGGTAGCGGAAGGTCTGCCAGCCGCTCGCGCCCATCGACTTCGTCAGGTACAACAGGCGGGTGTCCAGAATGGAGAATCCGCTGATGCTGGATACCAACAGGGGAAAGAAGGTCATCAGCACCGTGAGCAGGAGCTTGGAGCTGAAGCCGAGCCCGAGCCACACCACGAACAGCGGCGCGACGGCGACCTTCGGCACGAGCTGCACGAGCATCACCGGCGGGTAGATGATCTGCCGGGCCGCGAGCGAGCGGGCGACCAGCAGTCCCAGCGGGATCGCGATGACGATGGAGATGCCGAAACCGAGGAGGATCTCGGCGATCGTGGTCTGCGCGTTGTCCCACAACACGGACCAGCCGGTCACGATCTGCTCGAACACCGCCCACGGGCTTGGCAGCAGGTAGTTGGGGATGTCCAGCACGGCGACGACCAGCGCCCACAGCGCGATGATGCCTCCGAACGTGGCGATCGGGACGACGCTCCAGATCCGGCGGCGGACTCGCTTGCGGCGTGCGGCCTTGGTGCGCTCGCCGTTGCCCCCGGCCACCGGCCGAGTGTCACCCGGCGGCGACGCGTCCCTTGCTGCCGACAACGACGAAGACATTCAAACTCCTTTGTTTGACTGCGAAACCGGCCCAGCTCGACCCGCTGCCGACACGGCCGTCCTGAGGAGACCGCGGCCGAGCGCCGAAAGTGCACCATAAGATGGAACGGCCTTCAAGAGTGGAACACCGTTCTGTTATGATGTCAATCGACTGACGATGAGACCGGGGGCGCGCCGACGGCGCCCGGGGGCGGCGGCCGGACCTCGGTGCGGCAGAGAGCGGGGAGCCATGCCAGCAGGGGCGTTGTCACGTGGCCTGGCCGTACTGCAGTGCCTGGTCGGGTCGCCGGAAGGCCTGCCGCTCACCCGCATCGCCGAGGCGGTGGACCTGCCCAAGAGCGCCGCGCATCGGATCTTGGTAACCCTCGTCGACGAGGGGTTCGCCCGGCAGCACGAGCCGTCGGGCAATTACGCGCTCACGTTGCGAGTCGTCAGCCTGGGCCTCCAGCACCTGGCCAGCAGCACGATCTTCGAGCTAGCCGTGCCCGTGCTGGCGAGGCTGGCCACCGAATCGGGACAGCTGGTCCGGCTCGGTCTCGTCGACGGCGAGCAGTTGCTGTGGGTCGCGAAATCCCAAGGCTCCCGCGCCGGCCTGCGCTACGACCCCGACCACGGCTCGGAGGTGCCGTTCGCGTCCACCGCCAGCGGCGTCGCATGGCTCTCGGGCCTCAGCGACAATGACGCCCTGCGCCTCGTCGCCCGCCAGGACTTCGACGAACGCTACCCGGCGGGCCACAACGCGCCCACGACCTTGGCCGAGGTGCAGTCCCGCATCCGGGAAGCCCGCGAGCGCGGCTGGGCGCGCGTCCACGACAGCGTCGAAGAAGGCATCTCCGCTATGGCCACCCCCCTGATCGACCCGGACACACGGGCACCGCTCGGGGTCGTGAGCATCGCCGGCCCGAGCCTGCAGCTGACCGACGAACGCATGGAATCGCTCGCGCCACGGCTCGCCGAAACGGCCGCCGAACTGTCAGGACTGGCGGGCAGCTTGACGCAAGAACTGCGCTCCCGCAACGGGTTCGGCGTGGCGGGCTGACCCGCACTCGCATTTGCTGCCGACAACGTTCTCACCCGCGTCGACTGTATGAGGCCATGACGTTGGTGGTGCCGGTGTGGAGTCGGGATGCTGGTGGCTGGTCTCCGGCGGCGGTGTGGTCGATACCGATGACGTCATGGTCCACCGGGTTTCCTCTCGCTGAAACGGAAAGAAGCGAGGAGGGCAGTGATGCGCCCCGGGTTCTGTGCGGGCTCTGATTCCAGGGAGGATGCAGAGCATGCCGGCACCGAAGAAGTACAGCGATGAGCTGCGTGAGCGGGCGACGCGGATGGCGTTGGATGCGATCGCGGCCGAGGGGCAGCGGATGGCGGCGATCCGCCGGGTCGCGGGTCAGTTGGACGTGCACCCGGAGGCGTTGCGGACGTGGGTCAAGCGGGCCGAGATCGACGCCGGCACGTCGCCCGGCCGCACCAGCGACGACGCTGCGCGGATCGCGGAACTGGAACGCGAGGTGCGTGAATTGCGGCGGGCGAACGAGATCTTGAAAACGGCCTCGGCGTTTTTCGCCGCCGCGGAGCTCGACCGCAAGACCAAAATTGGGCAGCGAAGAAACGCGCCCCGTCGACACGACTCCTGCGCGACGCGGAGCTGCTCACCGAGATTGAACGCGTGTTCCGCGAGAACTACGGCGTCTACGGGGCACGGAAAGTCTATGCCCAACTCAACCGTGAGGGGATCCGCGTGGCTCGCTGCACGGTCGAGAGGCTGATGCGCCAGAAGGGCCTGCAGGGGCTACGGCGTGGCAGGCGGCCCAGGACCACTATCGCTGCGGCCTCACCTTCGCCGGCAGACCTGGTCGACCGCCGCTTCACGGCCGATCAGCCGAACCACCTCTGGGTAGCGGATATCACCTATATCCGGACGTTTTCGGGATGGGTGTATGCCGCGTTCGTCATCGATGTGTTCTCAAGAATGGTGGTGGGCTGGCAGGTGTCGACCTCGTTGCACACGAATCTCGCCCTCGACGCCCTGGAGATGGGGATCTGGGCCAGGAAACGAGCCGGACAAGACGTGTCCGGACTTGTACATCATTCCGACCGTGGAGTTCAGTATCGAGCCATTCGTTATACCGAGCGCTTGGCCGTAGCAGACATGGTTTCCTCGGTTGGTTCGCGTGGAGATTCCTACGACAATGCGATGGCCGAGGCATTCAATTCCCTGTTCAAGGGCGAGTTGATTCATAACCCGATCGTTCGCGGCCGTGGCTGGCAGCCGGTCCGGGATGTCGAGATCGCCGTGGCCGAATACGTCGACTGGTACAACCATCGCCGCGTACACGGCGAGCTCGGCCAGCACGCCCCCGCTACGGTCGAAGCCACCTATCACAGGTCACGCTACGATCAACCCTTCGAGCCCGCCCGGGCTGGGTGACAGACAACGAGACCTGCACCAGGCCCGGGGCGCATCACACTTCAGCCCAAGCGGAGCCAGGCCCGACGGCGCGTGCCGGGCGATGCCAATAGAGAGTCAGGTTGAGACCGCAGGCGCCGCCAGCTCGACCCATCGGAGGGGCAAGATCATGCGCACGGGTTAGCCCTCCGTCGCCGACTCTATGCTCTTGCTCGTCGCGCTGACAGACTTCTAGTGCCGCACCTCAGAAGGTTGGCGAGGTAATGGCCTCCGGATCGGCTGGCTGATCAGGCCTGGCAGGCTGCCTGGTGGAGGTGGTGTCCATG
>NZ_JBFAQX010000048.1:0-40384 GCF_040678995.1 Amycolatopsis sp. NPDC049253
TGCGCGAGGCACCGTTCCTGCTCATCGGCGAAGGCACCAGCGAAATCCAGAAAACCATCATCAGCCGCGGCCTCCTGCGCGAATACAAGCCGAAGCCCTGACCCCGGCCGGCGGTCACCGTGTCCCGCGGCCGGGGGACGGTGGCCGCTGCCGGCTGTGCGGTGACAGCGTCGACCCCGGCCTCGCGAACGCCCCGGGTATTTCTCAGCGGACCAGCCGCTCACTCCGGATACGTGAACCGCGTCAGCAGATCCATCAGCTTCGCCGGCTCCCCCGGCCGCAGGTGCGCCACCAGTTCCTGAGCCGGCCCCACCGCGTCTTCGTGGGCCGCGTCGAACGCCTTCAGCCCCGCCTCGGTGATCTCGACCTCGCGCACGCGCCGGTCCCCCGGCACCGCCTTGCGGACTGCGAACCCCTTCTCCTCCAGGTCGTCGACGACCCGCATGATCCCGGCTTTGTCCGAGCGCGTCGCCTCGACCAGGTCCCGCTGCGTCGTCGGCCCGCGATCCACCAGGATGATCAGCACGGCGAAGTGCCGCAGGTCCAGTCCGTGCGACCGCATGGCGGCCGTCATCGTGCCCGCCACCCGCGCGTGCGCCCGGCGCAGCAGCAACCCCAGCGCGAACGGTGAATCGTCCCCCGGCCGACCGGTGGCCCGCGACTTCCCACTCATGCCCACACTCTACCTCGGTTGATACGGTTTCATCCGATACGGAGGTCGCCTGCACTCAGCCTCGGCGTCACACCCACCCCGGCGGGGCTCACATCGTCGCCACCGGGCACGGGTTCCGCCCGAAAACACCGATAAGACCCCAGACTATTCCTAGCGAAGAATTGTACAAGAATCGTACAAACTCGTTTCCCGCCACGGTTTGACACTTTCCCGAATCGCATGCAGAAATGGTTCTCATGCGAATTCCCCGAGTGCTCCTCCTCGTGCTCGCCGTCGCCGCCGGCGCGCTCGCGATTCCCGGTACCGCCAGCGCCGCGTACAGCGATCCCCTGACCACCACGACGAAACAGAGCCTGATCTGGCACGCCACCCCGACCGCCGCGTTGACGGCGCTCGACAACGCGCTGCCCAACGTCAGCCTCAACACGGTCGTCAACGACCCCAGCTACCCCACCACCGGCTGCACCGCCGCCGAAAAAGCCGCACTGCCGAAGGCCCCGGTGGCCACCACGTCGTTCTGCTGGGACACCGACCGTGCGAACAGCGCCACCTGGGTGCCCCAGGGCATCACCACCTCCGGCGACGCCGACGACGACGGCATGTGGGGCGCCGACAAGATCATCCTGTCCGGCTGGCACAGCGGCGACGCCCTCGGCCGCTACGACGACGCCCGCATCATGGCCGTCGACTACGACAACCCGGCCGCCCCCACCAACCGCATGGTGTACCTCGCCGTCCCCAACAGCACCGGCTCGAGTTTCACCGCCGCGAAAGCGCACATGGGCGGCATGGCCTGGTACGGCGACAAGATCTACGTGACCGCCGTCGGCAACACTTCCACCGCCATCCGTGTGTTCAGCACGAAACACATCCTGCAGATGACCGACACGACGTCCAACGCGATCGGCAAGACCTCCGGCGGGTACGCCGCCTACACCTACAAGTACGCCATGATGCAAATCGGCTACTACACCTACGCGGGCGGCACCTGCAGCATGTCCTCCGACACCGGCGTCCCCTGCTTCTCCTCGATGTCCCTGGACCGCACCACCTCGCCCGCCAGCATCGTCACCACGGAGTACTTCGCCGACCAATCCCTCCACGGCCGCCTCTACCGCTACCCCACCGGCGCCGACTACCTCCTGGCGAGCACGGGCACCACCCCCGCCACCGAGGCCTTCCGCAGCTCCGTCGGCAACATGCAGGGCGTGCTCTCGCACAACGGCAAGTGGTACGTCTCCCACAGCTCCGCCACGCTCAACGGCCAGCTCTGGGCCCAGACGACCACCGCGAGCAGTTCGTCGACCTGCGGCTCGCCCGCCACGACGGCCTGCTGGGCAGTTCATCCGGAAGCCTTGACCTACGACTGGTCGACCGGCCTGGTGTGGTCGCAGTCGGAATGGTCGACCACGGACTGTTCCGCCCAGGGCCAGACTTGCGGACGTTCGGTGTTCGCCGTGCCGCTGTCTTCGCTGCCGGCCTGACGGGTTCCCGGCCGGGCGCCACGCCCGGCCGGCGTCAGCGGGTTTCGCCTTTCCGCGTCATGGCGCGCGAAGCGCGGCCTTCAACTCCGCGAGGTAGTTGTTGTAGTCCGCCTGCGCGAGCACGGGATGGCTCCAGGCCGGGGCCCAGGCGGCCGGGTCCCAGACAGCGGGGTCGTTCGTGACGTCCTTCCGGATCGAGGTGTGGTTGGTGATCCGGACGACGGCTTCCTGGCCGGCCTTCGAGACGATCCAGTCGTCGAAAAGCCGGGCGGCGTCGGGGTGCGGCGAGTTCTTGACGACGTCGATGAGGCTGAGCGAAGCCGGCAGCGGGGTGCCGTTGGCGAAGTCGAGCTCACCCGGGGTCTTCCGCTTCAGCGCCGAGGCCTTGTAGCCGTACGCGGTCGCCGCGACGGGCGGCTCGCCCGCCTGGACGTTCGTCAGCGACACGGTGTGGCTCTGCACGAAGCGCGGTGAGTTCGCCCCGAGCGCCTTCAGCAGCGCCAGCGCCTTGTCGTGCCCCATGGCGACGATCAGGCTGTCGTACCAGTTCACCGCGTAGGGGTCGATCGAGAACTGGCCCTTCCATTCGGGCTGCGTCAGGTCCTCCCACGACTTCGGTGCCGTCAGCCCGCGCTGTGCCACGACGGCCGGATTCCACGACAGGACCGTGGTGAGCACGTAGACGACGCCCCGGTACCCGGCCGGCAGCGTCAGGCCGTCCGGCAGTAGCGGCGCGTCCTTCGGCTGGTACGGCTGCAACGCGCCGGCCTGCACGAGCTGGGCGATCTGCGGCCCCTCACCGGAGACGACGTCCGCGTTGTACTTCCCGCCACGCTGTTCGGTGATGATGCGCTGCGGCAGCTCGGATGCACTGGGACGCAACGCGTTCACCTTGACGTTCGGATACGCCTTCGTGAAGTCGGCGATGATGGGCTGCACATCGGTGTCCGCGAACGTCGTGTACCAGACGACGGACCCCTCCTTGGCCGCGGCGGCCGCCAGCTGGGCGGGGCTCAGCTTGTCGGCCGCGGCCTGCGCCGCCGAGTCGTCCGCCGCGCCACCGCACGCGGCGCACGCGGCGACCACGAGTCCGGCGGCGAGCAGGGCTGTGAGCGGCCGTGAGATCGAACGCCACACGTCCATACCCGTCCCTTCGGTCAGGGCGGCCACCGGCCCGCACGGGGCGGCGACTCACCTCGGCGTGAGTGCGGAATCGGACTTTGGCAGTATGGACTATTGGTAGGACTATTTGTCAACCGCCGTTGGCCGGGAGCGGCGTGCGGACGCCGACGAGGCCGGCCTTCGGCGTACCGCAGGGGAACGCCGCGACGACGAACCTTGCCGATCTCGACCGCATCGCGGACGGGGCCGGTGACGGCCGGCATGCCCGCCCCGGGGCCCGCACCGGATGGGGATCAATGCACCGCCGCTTCCGCGGGCGGCGCCAGGTCCGGGTCCGGGGCCAGGGCCGGGGCCGGGGCCGGGGCCGGGCGATTGACCGCGCGCGAGACCGCGGGAACCGACGACGCCGGATGCGTGGCGCGTCAGAGCACGGCGAGCCGGTCCACCAGCAGCCGCGTCCGCTGCTCGGTCTCCGCCGGCGGCAGCCGGCCCGCTCGGGTCAGGGTGGCCAGCCCGTGCAGGGCGGCCCAGAACAGCTCGGTGAACAGTCCCGGGTGGACACCGTCGCCGGCGACCTCGCCGAGGCTTTCCAGCAGGGCCCCGAAGGCGTCCTTCAGCGGCTCCGGGGTGTCCTCGTTCGCGAAGATCAGGCCCCCGTCGAGCTGGAACATGGCGTCGTAGACCGCCGGGTTGCGCTCGGCGAAGTCGAGGTAGGCCCGGGCGAGCGCGGTGACCCGGGCGCGCGGGCCGTCCACGGCGGAGGTCGCGGCCCGCAGCGTCGCGGCCAGCTCGGCGGCACCCTCGAGGGCGACGGCGCCGATGATCTCGCGCTTGCCGCGGAAATGGCTGTAGAGCACCGGCTGGCTGTACTCGATGCGCTCGGCGAGCAGACGGGTGGTGACCGCGTCCCAGCCCTGCTGCTCGGCGAGCTCGCGGGCCGTCGCCACGATGAGCCGCTCGCGGTCCGCCCGTTCGCGCTGCTTGCGTTCCTGTACCGACATGTCCGGAGTCTAGCACCGCTAGACAACCGAGCGGCAGTAGTACTAGCGTTGCTTCATCATCTAGCGCCACTAGATTCCGGAAAGGTCACCATGCTCAGCACGCTCGAGGTCTTCACCATCGTGGTCGTCGGCCTGATGGTGGGGGTGGAGTTCTCCGTCGCCTTCGTCATCAACCCCATCCTCAACCGACTCCCCGACGACAGCAGCCAGCTCGGCCGCGCCCACGGCGGCCGGATGCTCGGCGCGCTCATGCCGTTCTGGTACATCGGCTCGCTCGTGCTGAGCGCGATCTGGGCCGTCGCCGCATGGCATCACCCCGGCACCGGCCTCGTCGTCATCGGCGCCGCGCTGCTGGTCGTGAGCGTGATCATGTCGCTCCTGCTGCTCGTCCCGATCAACAACCGCGGCAAGACGTGGACCCCCGAGAACCGGCCCGCGGACTGGAAAGAGCAGATGAACCGCTGGGACCGCTTCCACTACTTTCGCGTCGGCGTCCTGATCACCGCCTTCGCCGTGCTGGTCGCCGCCCTCCCCTGACCCCGCGGGCGAGCCGCCCCGCCAACGGTCCCCCGCTCACTGAAAGCCCGAGGCCTTCGACGCCGTCGACTCCGTGCCGTACTGGCTTGCCCAGGGCTACGTCGGGAGGCACTCAGGGCTCTGGCTGGTCTCAGCGGCATTGATTCCCACGAGGTCCACGTCCGCTGACCGTCACCCCTCGGAGAACTCTTCTGGGACATCGACGGCGCGGCCGCGCAGGTACTCACCCAAGCCTTTGGCCTGGGAATCGGGGCGGACCGACGCGGGGACGCCCTCACCGAGGAGACCGACCACCACGAAGTCGAGCGCCCGCAGGTTCGGCAGTTTCGAAGCGTCGGACCTCGAGGGCGGCCGCTTCGGGCAGCATGGCTCGGAAGCGAGTTTCGTCGAGGTAGCGACGGAGCCATTCGTACTCCGCGCCGGTTCGGGTCCAGAGGCCGATGTTGGCGCTGCCGCCCTTGTCGCCGGGGCGGGCGCCCGCCACCTCGCCCAGAGGCACGCGGCGAGTCCGGCCGGCGAACTCCCGCGGTTCGACCGCGACGGGGTCCACCGGAGTGAGCCGCGGGCCGGGCTTCGGGTGCGGGATCACGCGCCGGCCGCCGTCGGGCAGGGTGACGCGGTGCCGGACTTCGGCCGCGAGACCAGGCCCGGCAGCCATCGTTACCGCGAGTACGTCCTGACGGGCAAAGGTGTGGACCTGTGGCCGGTCGTCCGCGACCTGTTCGCCGGGGGCGACGAACACTGCTCGGAGAACGGCCCGCGCCGGGAGTTCCGCCACGTGCAGGACTCCGGCCTCCTCGCGCCGGACGGGTCGTGCACGGCGTGCGGCCGCACGATCGCACCGGCCGACCTCATCGTCCTTCCGGGCCCCGGCTACGACGAGCGCGCCGACGACTTCGTCAGCGAAGCGGTTTCTAGAAGCGCACCGCATGCTAGCGCCCTCGCGCTCGGTGATTCAGGCGCCCGGCAAACGGGTCTCGAGGTCGAAGACGGCGTCGTCGTGGTCGGACGTCGCCGGGTCGAGGATCCAGATGTGGTTGCCGTAGGGGCGGAAACCGAGGGAGGCCCAGATCCTGCGGGCGCGGCAGGGCACCGGGCCGCGGGTGGTCACGGTCGGCGCCACCGCGATCAGGCGGGGCTCGGCACACAGCCACGGCAGCAGCCGGCTCGTCAGAAGCCTGCCGACGCCGCCGGAACCTCGCCACGCCGGTGCGAGCACCACGTGTCCGATGAGGACGACGTGGCTGCCCGACGCCGTGATCGTCCCGTCGAGTGCTTCGGAGAGCCGGCCGTACCCGGAACCGTCCGGCTCACCGAAGAGAACGCCGAACGCGGTGAAGCCGCTGTGGTCGGCCAGTTTGGCGACGACATCGCCCGCGTTCTGGAGGTCGACGAGGAGCCCGCCCGCTTCGAAGAACGTGCCTGTCACGCTGCCGTCGGCCGCGCGGCACTCCGACAGGAACGCCCCCTCGGCCTCGGCGCGGTCCGCCGACGCGATCGTGACGCTCGCCTCGCCCGACCAGACCGCCACCCCCGAACCGCTCAGCGTGTCGCCGGTCAGGGACGTGGTCGCGCCGACGGTCATCCGCGCCCGGCCGAGCAGGCCGGCGAGGTCGGGCCGCGAGCGCACCGTCACGCGAGGGCGTGGGCGAGGTCGATCGCCCGGCCGAGGTTGTCCACCTTCTCCGCGACGGTCGCTCCCGCCGGATAGAACCGCACCGTCGTGATGCCGCGGTCCTGCCACGCGGTCAGCCGATCCCGCACCATGCGCTCGGTGCCGATCAGCGTGGTCGCGAAGATCATGTCGTCGGTGATCAGCGCGGTCGCATCCGCGCGCCGCCCCGCCTGCCAGAGATCCCGGACCTCGGCGGCGATCTCCGACCACCCCTGCCGGCTGTAGGCGCTGTTGTAGAAGTTCGTGGTGGCCGAGCCCATTCCGCCGAGGCTGAAGGCGAGATCCTTCTTGCGCGTCGCGGCCACTGCGGCGAGCTGTCCTTCGTCCTCGACGAAATTCACCTCGGCTCCCTGGCAGAGATCGAGTTCGGCGAGTGTCCGCCCCCCACGCGCTGCTCCGGCGGTCAGCGCGTCGAGGTAGGCGGAAGCACCCTCGGGCACGAAGCTGCTGCCCAGCCAGCCGTCCGCGATCTCACCGGCCAGCTCGAGCATCTTCGGCATCAACGCGGCGATGTAGATCGGGATGTCCGGGTTCGCCGGCAGCGAGGTGCGCATCGGGACGCCCTCGCCGCCGGCGCGCGGCACGGAGAAGACCTCGCCCTCGTGCTTGATCTTGCCGCCGGCGAACACCTGCCGGACGATGTCGACCGTCTCCCGCATCCGGCGCAGCGGCCGGTCGAACGGCACGCCGTGCATGCCCTCCACGACCTGCGGGCCGGAGCTGCCCAGGCCGAGCACGAACCGGCCGCCGGACAGCTCCGCGAGCGTCATCGCCGTGGTCGCGATCAGCGTCGGCGTGCGCGTCGCCAGCTGGATCGTGCCGCTGCCGAGGAGCATGCGGTCCGTCCGCGCGGCCAGATACCCGAGCGGCGACGGCGCGTCCGAGCCCCAGGCCTCCGAGATCCAGCAGATGTCGAGGCCGAGCTTTTCCGCCTCCACGGCCAGCGTGACGTTGTCCTGCCAAGAACCGACCAGCGCTTCGATCGTCGTCGCGGTACGCATCAGCGCGCTCCCTCGGCCAGCTCCTTGATGAGGCGCAGGTTCGACTCCAGCCCGGCCTGGAACTCCCCGAGCCGGTTGGCGACGATCTTCCCCTCCTTGTGCGGGAGACGGTCGATCGCGTGGTTGAGGCCGGATCGGCCCGGGCCCATCTGCCCCCACTGGCTCAGCTCGGTGCCCACCGGGCACGACCCGAGGGAGAACCCCCACACCGACGACGGCCGCTCATCCTGGCCGGCGTTGACCTCCCACGTGAACGCGGAGTTCGGCTCGAACTCGATTACCCTTGAAGTCGATTCCCACTCCCCCAGCGCTTCGTGGAAGCTGCGCCCCCGGAACCTCTTGCCGACGCCGGGTTCGCCCGCATCGTCGAGCCAGGTCACTTCCAGCAGCTCTTCGCTGAGTTTCACCATCAGGTGGATGTCGCTGACGAGAGCCCAGACCGCTTCGGGGGTGGCGCTGATTTCGACGGTGGCCCGGGCGGTCGGAAGATCGGCATACATCATCGGAGCCGCTCCTTGATCGAATTGTCAGTTAGTTCTATTATAGAACTTACAAGGTACCTTCACAATGCACTGAAAGCCGTCTTCTTTTCGTGAATTCCCTTTGCCCGCACCAATCCGCTCCGCAAAAAGGCCCCGCCATCGCGTGGTCGCGATGACGGGGCCCGGATCGGGGTTCGCCGTGAGCCCGGATCAGGAGGCGAATCGCCTCCCCTTCTGCTCGACGTACGGGGCATCGCGCCCTTCGACCGTCCGCCCGGTGAACGGCTCACCGCAGTGCGAGCACGTCTCGACCGCGCGGGCGTCGTGGCCGCACGTGGTGTGGTGCAGCAGCACCGGGGGGCCGTCGGGGCCGGACGCCCACTTGTCGCCCCAGTTCAGCAGCTCCATGATGATCGGGAACAGGTCCTTGCCCTTGCGGGTGAGGTGGTACTCGTACCGGGGCGGATTCTCCTGGTACGCCCGCTTCTCGACCACACCGTTGCGGATCAGCCCGTCGAGGCGCTCGGTGAGGATGTTCCGGGAGATGCCCAGGTCCTCCTGCAGCTCCTCGAACCGGTAGTGCCCTTTGAACCCGAACAGGTCGCGGACGATGAGCAACGTCCACCACTCGCCGACGACCTCGAGCGTCTGGGCGATCGAACAGTCGAAATCAGCAAAGCTCTTCCTGCGCATGATGCAACTATACCTCGGGTGAGACCGGTACTGAAGGGGGAAGAAATCGCTGTGCTCGCGGCGGGAAAACATGCACTGTCAGCACTTCCGCCGCCCGTGGCCCACCGGCGCTCGAGGATGAGCATTCGATCAAAGAACTGTCATCCTCGAGCGTTCGCGGAATTCATGATCAGCCCGAGCCGAAGCCCGCCGACGGTGCCGGGATCTCCCGGCCCGGGTCACCGGCTCGGGCGGTCCGAGCCTCACCCTGCCCCGACCACGAAGGCCTCAGAGCGAGCAACGCCCCGATCGTGATGAGGCCCATCACGATCACGTAGCCGGCCACCGAGGCCGAGGTCCCGGTGGACGCCAGCAGCGAGGTCATCACGAGTGGTGCGAACCCGCCGCCGACGACGTTCGACAGCTGGTACCCGAGCGAAGCGCCGCTGTAGCGCACCGCCACCGGGAACAGTTCCGAGAACAGCGCCGCGGTCGGTCCGTACATCACGCCGTTGATGAACATCGCGACGGCGATCGCGACCCCCACGACCGGCGGTGCGGCGGAGTCGAGCAGCGCGAAGTACGGGAAAGCCCAGAGGATCGTCCCGATCGCGCCGACGAGGAACACCCGGCGCCGGCCCCACCGGTCGCTCAGCCTCGACGCGATCACGATCGACACGGCCATCGCGGCGGCGCCGATCATGATCGACACCAGCATCGTGTTCCGCGAGATCTTCAGCGCCTGCGTGGCGTAGGCCAGCGTGCCGGTCGTGTAGACGTAGAACGACCCGCCCACGACCAGGAAAACGCCGATGGTCACGACGATGCGCCGGGGGTGGTCCCTGATCACCTGCAGCACCGGCGACCGGTGCACTTCACCGCGTCCCTTCGCCGCGCGGCGGAAGGCGGGCGTGTCGTCGATCCTCATCTGCACGAGCAGAGCCACGACGACGAGCACGCCGCCGAGGAGGAAGGGAACCCGCCAGCCCCAGGAGAAGAAGGCGTCCGCGGTGGTGACGCCCGCCGCCACGAAGAACGCGGCGCTGGACACGATCAGTCCCAGCGGCAGCCCGAGCTGGGCCCACGCGCCGTAGGCGCCGCGCTTCCCCCGCGGTGCGTACTCGGTGGCGAGCAGGACCGCGCCGCCCCATTGGCCGCCGAGGGCCAGCCCCTGGCTGATCCGCAGGACGAGCAGGACCGCCGGCGCGGCGATGCCGATCGCGGCGAACCCGGGGAGCACACCGATGGCGAAAGTCGCCGTCGCCATCAGCGCCAGCGCGATGACCAGCGCTTTCTTGCGGCCGTGCCGATCGCCCAGATGGCCGAACAGCGCGCCGCCCACCGGACGCGCCACGAACCCCACCGCGATCGTCGCGAACGAGGACAGCGTCGCCGCGAGCGGGCTGAACGAGGCGCTGAAGAAGACCCGCGGGAAGACGAGCGCCGCCGCGGTCGTGTAGAGGAAGAAGTCGTACCACTCCGTCGACTGGCCCAGCAGGGTCGCGATCCGCACTCGCCTCAGCTCGGCGGGACTGATCGCCGGCTCGTCCGGCGGTGAGCCCGTGGGGAAGCGGGCGTTGTTCGAGTTCATGACAGGCCTCCGGTTCCTCGGTGACGCGCGGTCGCGATCGGTTCGGTGTCCCGGAACGACGCCGGGAGAGCGGGCACCGGCGCGCCGGCGACCTGTGCCGAGCCCGGCACGTGCTCGATGTGCAGCTCCCCCGAAGCGGCGACAGCGCGAAGCCGCTTTTTGTCGATTTTGCCGACGCTGGTGCGAGGCAGCGTTTCCGCCCGCACCCAGCGTTCGGGCAGCCACCAGCGGGGCACGGACGCCGCCAGGTGACCTCGCAGGTCGGCCATCGACGCGGTGGCCGTCTCGGTCAGGACGATCACCGCCAGCGGACGTTCCTCCCAGCGCGGGTCGGGCACGCCGATCACCGCGGACTCGGCCACGTCCGGGTGGGCGTCGAGGTGGTTCTCCAGCGCCACCGAGGAAATCCACTCGCCGCCGGACTTGATGACGTCCTTCGACCGGTCGGTGATCCGGAAGTACCCGTGGCGATCAAGCGCACCCAGATCGCCGGTGCGCAGCCAGCCGTCGGCGCTGAAGCGGTCCTCGCTCGTGCCTCCGACGTACGAGCCGGTGACCCACGGCCCGCGCATCTGCAGTTCGCCGACCGACTCGCCGTCGCGAGGCAGGACGGTGCCGAACTCGTCCACGACGCGCATCTCGACGCCGGGCAGCAACCGGCCGGACCAGCCGCGCCAGGGTTTCGCCGGATCGGTCAGGTCACGCGCCGGGGGGAGTGAGATCCCACCCCACGGGCTGACCTCGGTCATCCCCCAGCCCTGGAAGAGATTCGTGCCGTGCACCCGCTCGTAGTAGTCGATGAGAGCGGGAGCCACCGACGAGCCGGCGCACACGATGGAGTCCAAAGAGGACAGGTCCACCGGGTGCGTTTCCGCGTAGGACTTGACCTGCGCCCAGATGAGCGGGATCGAAACCGCCAGCGTCGGCTTCGCCGCGGCGGTCAGCGCCGCAACCGCCGCGGCGCTCACGTCCCGACCCGGGAGCACGATCCCCGCGCCGGTGAGCAGGGCCGCGTGTGGCAGGCCCCAGCCGTTGACGTGGAACATCGGGGTGATCTGCAGGATCCGGTCCCGGTCGGACAGCGCGAACGCGGCGCCCGAGCTGATCGCGAGCGCGTGCAGCCAGATCGAGCGGTGGCTGTAGACCACCCCCTTCGGCAGTCCCGTCGTCCCGGTCGTGTAGCAGACCGCGGCCGGCGCCCGCTCGTCCAGCTCCGGCCAACTGTCGGGGGTCGTGACGCTCGCGAGCAGTTCGCCGTAACCCGGGTGTTCTCCCCTCTCCTCGCCGGCCACCACGAGGGTGTGCACCGAGGGGAGCCGCGGGAGCAGCGCGGTGAGCCGGGGAAGCAGATCGTCGTCCACGATGATCACACCGTCCTCGGCGTCACCGATCACGTAGACGAGCTGCTCGTCCGACAGGCGGGAATTGATCAGGTGGAGCACGGCGCCCATCGCCGGTACGCCGTAGAAGGCTTCGAGATGGGGCTGGTGGTTGCAGCAGAAGGTGCCGACCCGGTCGCCGGGCCGAACGCCGAGGCCGCGCAGTGCGGTCGCCAGCCGGGCCGCGTTCCCGGCGACGGTGCTGAAGTCCGTTTCCCGGACCACCCGCCCCGCGGAGCCGCTCACGACCGGGCTGTCGGGGTGTACGTCGTAGCCGTGACGCAGCATGGCCGCCATCGTCAGCGGGAAATCCTGCATCGTGCTCATGAGCTCGCTCATGGCCCGACCACCTCCACTTCGTTGTGCGAGGTTGAGGTTCGGCTGTGCCACGGGTGACGCAGCCGAGTTGTCCTGGTGTGCCGGCGCGTCCGGCTCAGGCGATGTCCACGTCCTGGTCGATCTCGGGGAGGTTGACCCCGACGAGCCGCACCCCGGCCTGGGTGCGGTACCGCTTGTTGACGCTGATCAACGTGGCGGTGAGGGGTTCGAGCTGACGGGCCAGCCGCAGCGGGCCGGCGACGACCCCGGGCTTCCCGGTGACGGCGGCGCACAGTTCGCCCGCGACGTCGAGCGCGTGCTCGTCGTCGCCGACCATCAGCACGTCCTCGTCCGCGAGGTCCTCCTTGGCGCTCCAGAGCGTCACCGCGGACAGGTGGTGGAACGCGCCCACCACCCGCGCCGCCGGTACGAGCAGCTGCAGCTCCTCCGCGGCGCTGCCGTCCGGCACGTCCAGCCCGAAGGGGCCGCGCCGGTCGAACCCGAGCGGGTTGCAACAGCTCACGATGACCTTGCCGGCCAGGCAGCCCGCGAGCGACCGCACCAGCTCGGCGTGGCCGCGGTACGGCACGGCGAGGATGACGACCTGCGAACCCGCCGCGGCTTCCCGGTTTTCCGCCCAGGTGACGGATTCCGCGCCCGGGAGCCGCTCATTGACCGTCCGGGCGCCCTGCTCGGCGCGCGCCGCGTCACGCGAGCCGATCACCACCCGGCGACCTGCCCGCGCCAGCCGGTAGGCGAGTCCTCTGCCCTGCGGCCCGGTGCCACCGATGATGGCGATGCGCTCTTCTTCCACCCGTTCCTCCTGTTGGCTCCGAACCGGCGATCACAGGTCTGCGATCGCCGGGATGACGCTGTCGCCGATCCGGCGCATGGAATCGAGGATCAGCCCGTGATCGCCGACGATGTGGCGCACCAGGACCGTTTCGAACCCGATCTTGCGGTAGAAACCCAGCCGTTTCACGACGGTTTCCGCCGACCCGACCAGTGAGGTGTCCCGTTCGCGGCCGAATCCGCGATATCCGGCCGCCACGACCGGTTCGACCGCCTCCCACGCCTTCTCGTCCGTTTCCGCCACGAAGATGTCGCGGCGCAGGACCGCCTTGGGCACGCGGCCGTGTTCCGAGCAGATCCGGCTGTAGAGCTCGAGTTGTTTCTCCAGTTCCTCCGGCGGCGTTCCGGGGGCCGTTTCCCAGGCGTCGCCGAGCCGCCCGGCCCGTTCGACGGCCTTGCCGGCCATGGCGGCCACCCAGATCTCCGCCGGGGTACTCGGGATCGGGTTGATCTGCAGGTCGTCGAACTGGAAGAACTCGCCGTCGTGGCTGAACCGCTCGCCGGCCAGGAGCCGGCGCACGACCGTGATGAACTCTTCGCTGCGCCGGCCGCGCGACCCCTTGGCGATCTTGAACGCGTCGAACTGCTCACTCACGTCGCCGTTGCCGACGATCAGGGTCAGCGGCTCCGGCGCGAATGCCGCGAGCGTGCCCACCTGCTCCGCGGCCAGCACGGGGTGGTGGAACGGCGCGAGGTAGAGCAGGCCGACGGGCATGTCGCCGGTGACGGCGAGCATGCGCGCGAGCGTCGGGGTCGGCGCGAAAGCGTTCGCGTACGACGAGGCGTGACTGTCGCCGACCATCAGGAACCCGTAGTTCCACTCGGCGGCGGTCTTCGCGATCTCGAGCAGTTGCCTCGCCTGGAGCCGGACGTCGGTGACACCCAGCGGGATGTCGCTGAACTCCCCGCGGTCGACGACGATTTCGTGGTACTTGCGCAGGGATTCCTCGGACGCAGCGAAGATGAAGCGAAGTGAAGTTCCGAGCTTCATTCACGTTCCTTCCGGTGTGGGCGACGGTGCCCTCCGGCGCGAGGGGAATGGGCTCACGCATGAGGATGAAGTGCGTTTCGTCATAGAACTCTAACCACAGCCATCGCACGGGAGCAAGCGTCACAGAGCGAGGTTTTTTCACTTGATCTTGCAGGTCAAAGGGTTTCCCCGCTGGGCGCTCTGTGGTTTCATCAAGCAACTCTTTGATGCCGTTGACGGTGGAGGTTCGCCGCAATTGGCCGAAAATGATCAATCACCGTCGAGGAGGATGGCGTGCGCCTGGGTTGGGACATGGGGTATTGGAGTTCGGCACCGCATCCGTTCCTCGACGAAAGCTCGCGGGAAGCCGAACGGCTGGGCCTGCATTCGATCTGGGCCGCCGAGTCCTACGGCTCGGACAGCCTGACGCCACTGGCGTGGGTGGGTTCGCGAACGACCGGACCGGCATTGGGTACCGCGTGCACGCAAATGGCGGCGCGCACGCCCACCGCGTCCGCGATGGCCGCGATGACCATGGATCACCTGTCCGATGGCCGGTTCATCCTCGGCCTCGGGTCAAGCGGGCCGCAGGTGGTCGAGGGCTGGTACGGGCAGCAGTACCGCAGGCCCTTGCACCAGACGAGAGAGTACGTCGAGATCGTGCGGAAGGTGATCGCACGCGAAGGCCCGGTCGAGTTCCACGGGGAGCACTACACGATTCCCGCGGCCGGCGGCACCGGTTTCGGAAAGCCGCTGCGGGCCAACATCCGGCCGCGGCGGCCCGAAATCCCGATCTTCCTCGGCGCCCAGGGCCCGAAGAACGTCGCCCTCGCCGCCGAGATCGCCGACGGCTGGCTCTCGATGTTCTTCGGCCCCAAGCTCGACGCGTACTACCGCGCGGCACTCGCCGAGGGCTTCGGCCGTCCGGGCGCCCGCCACACGGCCGAGTCGTTCACGGTCGTCGCCAACGTCAACGTGCGCGTCGACGACGACGTGGAGCGTGCGGCGGACGGCCTGCGCCCGCTGCTGGCGCTCTACATCGGCGGCATGGGCGCGGCCGAGGTGAACTTCCACCGCAACATGTTCACGCGGCTGGGCTACGAGGCCGAGTGCGAGAAGATCACCCGGCTGTACCTGGACGGCCACCGCGCGGAGGCGACCGCCACGGTCAGCACGCGGATGGTGGAGGAGGTCGCTTTGATCGGCCCCGCGGACAAGATCCGCGACGACCTGCAGGCCTGGGAGACGACCGTCGTCGACGTCATCAGCGCGAACATGGCGGACCCGGCGACGCTGCGGACCCTCGCCGAGCTGATGGCCTGATCTCCGCGTCCGTTCGAGGACGGTTCAGTTCGCCGCGAGCGTCACGGCGAACTCCGGCGGGGTCCGCAGTGACTGGAACACGACGCAGTAGCGTTCGGTCAGCTTCTTCAGCGTCGCCAGCTGGTCCGGGTCGGCGTCGGTGTCGAGGTCGAACGACAGCCGGATCGCGCGGAAGCCCACGGGGGCGTCCTTCGCGACGGCCAGCGTGCCGCGGAAGTCGAGGTCGCCCTCGGCGCGGACACGGCCGCCGCGCACTTCGAGGCCCAGCGACGTCGCCACCGCCCGCAGCGTCACCCCGGCGCAGGCGACGAGCGCTTCGAGCAGCATGTCGCCGGAGCAGGCGAGGGTGCCGTCGCCGCCGGTCGCCGGATGCAGCCCGGCCTCGACGATCGCACGGCCGGTCTCGACCTTGCAGGAGATGCCGAGGCCGTCCAGCTCGGCGTCGGCGTGCAGCGTGACCAGCGCGCTCTCCGGTTCGTCGCGGTACTTGTCCTTCAACGGGGCCTGGGTCGCGCGCAGCTGTTCGGAATCCATACGCTCGATTGTGCCCACGTCGCGCGCGTTCCGCACCGGGTCGACCGCGTTTGCCTACGCCGGCTCGCCGCCGCCGCGGGAAATCCTTGCGTAGACCGGGATCGCGGCACCGGCCACCACGGAGATGGCGGCACAGATCGTGACCGGCACCGCCCACGAGTGCAGAAGGGCTTGTGGAGACAACGGGTTGACCGTCGAGGTCACGACCGCGACGCCGAGGCCGGAGCCGAGGTAACGGGCCGTGTTGTTGACACCGCTGCCCATGCTCGCGTGGTGAGCGGGGACGGTGGCGACGGCCTGAGCACCGAGCGCGGCGTTGAGCAGGCCGGTCCCGAGGCCGGCGATGGCGAAGCCGGGAGCCAGGCGCAGCAGCGTGGCGTTGTCGTGCAACGGCGCGAGGGTCGCCAGGCCGGCGCCGATGATGATCAGCCCCGCGGCGAGCTGGGTTTCCGGTGTGACGCGCCCGCGAAGGTGCCGCGCGACCAGCGAGACGAGCACGCTCAGACCGGACCAGATCACCAGCGGAACGGCGCCGGCGAGCGAGGAGCCGTGCAGGCCCTGCTCGACCAGGGTCGGGGTGTAGGAGGTCAGTGAGATCACGCCGAACCCGGCGGTGAACGCGGCGACGGTGACCGTGACGAACTGCCAGTTGGTGAACAGGCGGATGTCCACCAAGGGGAACTCCGTGCGGCGTTCGTGAAAGACGAAGCCGGCCACGATGAGAACCCCCGCGGCCAGGAACGCCAGCACCGTCGGCTGCAGCCAGCCGGTCCGGCCGAGGACCAGCCCGGCCAGCAGCGCGCTCGGGCCGGCGATCAGGGCCGCCGCACCGACGTAGTCGATTCGCCCGCCGGCCGCGACGGGACTGGCGGGGTTGGCCGGCAGCGCCCGGAAGAAGACGATCAGGCCGACACTGAGCAGCCCGACGAGCAGGTACGGGCTGCGCCAGCCGGTGGCCGGCTCCAGGAGAGCCGAGAGCAGCGGCCCGATCAGGATACCCACGCCGAGGCTCGCTCCCCAGAGCCCGGTGGCACGCGTGCGCCGGTGTCCGGGGGCGGTGACCTGGGCGATCAAGCCCAGGCTCGTCGCCACCAGGGCCGCGGCGCCGAGTCCCTGACCGATGCGGGCGATGGTGAACAGGGCCGGGCTGGGCAGACCGGCCCCGGCGAACAGGAAAAGTGCTTGTACCGCGGCGCCGATGACGAAGACGGTCCGGCGGCCCAGCCGGTCGGCCAGCGCTCCGCTGACGAGCAGGCCCGCGCCCAGTCCGATGCTGGCGGCGCTGAGCATCCACGTGCGTCCCATGACACTCGCGCCCAGGGTGCTCGCCAAGGTCACCAACGTGCTCATGGGCAACGTGAACATCACCATCGCCAACGCGGTGGCAACGCACGCCAACGCGACCGTCGGCCCCTCCGCTCGAGGCCGTTCCCGGGGCGCCGCGACCGCTGCCTGCTTCTCGACGTCCACTGTCGTCCAGTCCTCCGTCTGAAATATGTCGCTCATCATATTTGCGAAGAGCCTGTGTCATGCCCTGCGAACGCCTGCCGTCACGGCGGCGGTGAACGCCGAGGCGCGTCGCCAGTGCCCGCGGCGTGGAGCCGAGCGCACTCCACGAGCGCGCTGCGGACGGCGTCGAACGGCTCCGGGCTGCGCAACGCCCGCGAGGTGATCTCGGCGCCCTGGACCCCCGCGAGCACGGCATGGGCGAGCTCCGTCGCCGCCGTGGCGCCCAGGCCGAACGCGACGAACTGGACCGCGATCGCGTCGACGATCTCGGTGAACCCGAGACGGCATGCCTCACCGAGGCCTCCGGAAGCCTCACCGACCCCGGTCACCAACGGCGCGATCGCGCACCCACGCCCGTACCCGCTTGCGATCATGCCTTCGCGCGCCCGGTCGACGTACCCGCGGACCAGGTCCGCGGCCGACGTCGCTTCGCCCGCCAGCCGACGGATCTCCCCCAGCTGCTCGCCCGCGTGGATCCCCGCCGTCTCCGCGGCGATCTGCTGCTTGCCCTGGGGAAAGTGGTAGTACAGCGACCCTCGCGGCGCGGCGCTGCGCTCCACCACCTCGGACAGCGACATCGCGTGATAACCGCGCTCCCGGATGATCTCCCGGGCCGCTCCGATCATCCGCTGCCTCGCGTCCGGCCCCTGTCTCACCACGTCATCCCCCTCGTCGGCATGTATGACGACCGACATAGCACCCATCGCAGGGTGCACGGCGGAAACCACGGTGTCAAGGCGGGCCCTTCCGCCGAGTGAGCCGAGGCCACCCGGCAGGTGCAGCGCACGGAGTCCGGCGGGCCGATCGAGGCTCAGCCGAGGAACTCGCGCAGCTGTGCCGGCACCTCTTCGCGCTGTTCCTCGGCTGGAAATGGCCGCAGTTCTCCAGGCCGGTGCCGGTGACGTTGTCGGCGTAGTCGCGCCAGAGGTCGAGCGTCGGGAACTTGCCGAGGAGACCGACCAAGCCCCCAGGACGAGCACGGGCTGGGTGAGGCGCTTGCCCGCCGCGTAGCCGGCGTCGTCGAGGTCGGCGTCGTCCGGGAAGGCCGCGCGGCAGTCGTCGAAGCCCGCGCGCAGGGCGCCCGGCGCGGAGAACGCGCGCACGTACTCGTCGACGTCCTCGGCGGGCAGGCTCTGGCGCTGGAACGTCCAGCGGTCGAAGAAGTAGCCGAGGTACGCGGCGATGTTGCTGCCCGCCAGTAGTTCCGGCAGGTCGGGCTGCAGGTGGAACAGCCAGTGCCAGTAGCCCTTCGCCACATCGGAATCCAGCCGCTTCCACATCTCGCGTGTCGGCGCGATGTCGAGGACGGCCAGGCGCTCGACCTGCTCGGGCCGGTCCAGCGCCCAGCGGTGCCCGACGCGGCCACCGCGGTCGTGCCCGACCGCGGCCAGCCGGTCGAACCCCAGCTGCTCGGCGAGCTGGGCGAGGTCGGCGGCCATCGTGCGCTTGTCGTAGCCGCCGCGCGGTTTGTCGGTGCGGCCGTAACCGCGCAGGTCGGGTGCGATCACGGTGTGGGTTTCGGCGAGCGGGCCCGCCACGCGGTGCCAGCAATGCGACGTCTGTGGCCAGCCGTGCAGCAGGAACACGGGCGGGCCGTCGCCGCCACGCCGGTAGTGCATGCGCAGGTCGCCGACCTGGGCCATCGAGGATTCTAACCGGCCCATGGGGTTAGCCGATACGAGACAGGGTTAACCAGTAGCAGGGTTAGAATTGTCGCCGGGAAATCAGTTTCGATGGTGGCGCAGAGGGCGTGGAAAAGGGATTTTCGCCGCCGTGCGAACCTTTTCGGACGGGCGCGACAGTCGAACCGTCCACGCGCGCGACATAGTGAAGGCCGGGCCATGGTGGTGTCCACTGTGGCCGGCAACCCAGCGGCGAGCCCGGGTCCCGGGCGCGCCACGGATCCGTGCGGACCGGCCGTGCCCCGCACCGCGGTCACCGGGCCGGCCGCGCGAGGCCGGCCCGGGCAGCGGCGCGGGCCCGGGAGGCGCGCAGGTTGATGGCGTTGCCGCAGGCGCGGACGTCGTGCCAGACCGCGCTGTTGTTGCGCGAGCGGTCGTAGAACACGGCGAGGCAGACCGGGCTGCGACAGGTCTTCACCCGCCGCCACTGGTCCAGCAGCTGCGCCCGGTGGACCTCGAGCAGCACCGCGCCCGCGACGACCTGCCACCCGGTGCCCGCGGGCTCGAGCACCAGCCGGCCGCCGGAATCCCACTCGGCGACGACGCTCAGCTCGGCCGGCGATGGTTCGCCCTCGTTCCCGACCACGGCCACGAGCTGGTCACGCAGCGCGCGGAGCTCCTCGACGTCGGCGGCCCTGATCCGAACGCGAGGCCCCCGGCCGCCGCCGGCGGCGGCCCACTCCGCGATCGCCGCGTTCGCCCACTCCTGAGCCGAGCGGACCGACGACAAGAGGTCGTCGTGGGTCCCCCGCGAGCTGCGGCGGGTGTTGAGCAGATCCTGGACGAGGGCGAGCCCGCCCGGCGCCGGCGTGAGGGTGTAGCGCCCGTTCCCCCGCCACGTCATGGCAGCCCCGCGGAAGCCGGCGCCACGGCCAACGCTCGCCGCAGCGCGTCGACCAGGTCGGCCGTCATCCGGCGGGACACCGCGGCGCCGGAGACGAGCGTCGCCCCGTGGAACGTGCCCGGGTACAGGTGCAGTTCCACCGGCACGTTCGCCTGCGCGAGCCGGCGCGCGTACTCCCATGCCTCGTCCCGAAACGGGTCGAACTGGCTCACCGTGACGTAGGCCGGCGGCAGCCGCGTCAGGTCGGTCGCACGTGCGGGCGCGGCGTACGACGACACGCGCGGACCACCGGCCTCGTCGCCCGGGTAGGCGGCCCAGCTCTGCTCGGCGTGGCCGCGGTACCGGACCGGAGTGTCCACACAGGACCGCATCGACTCGGCGCCGAGCCGGTCGTCGAGCTCCGGGGCGCCGAGCGCCTGGAACGCCAGTGCCGGGCCGCCGCAGTCGCGGGCGAGCAGCGCGACGGCCGCCGCCGGCCCACCGCCGGCGTTCTGCCCCGACACGGTGATCCCCGCCGGGTCCACCCCGAGGTCGTCGGCCGTTTCCGCCAGCCACAGCAGCGCCGCGTAACAGTCGCCGACCGCGGCGGGATGCGGGTGCTCGGGCGCGAGCCGGTAGCCGACGGAGACGACCACCGCGGCCACCGACTCGGCGATCGCCGCCGCACCGGCGTGTTCGGTGTGCAGGCCACCGGTCACGAAGCCGCCGGAGTGCATCAGCAGAACCGCCGGCAGGCGCCCGCTCCCCTGCCGCGGCCGGTACACGCGGACCGGCACCGACGGTGCGCCGTGCCGGCCGGGCACTTCGTGATCTTCGACGGTCAGCCCGGCCAAGTCCGGTTCCGGGCGCCGAGCCGCCAGGGCACGCTCGATCTCGCCAGCCTTCCGGGGATCGCCGACGTCGAGGTCCGGGATCCCGGGCAGCCAGGGCGCGAGCTCAGCATCCACCGCGTAGGACAAGGGAACCTCCTCGGTTGGGTCCGCCGCGTCAAGCAGCGGGGACGAAACGCGGCCCACTGCTCTCGAAGTCGGCGCGCTTCTCACGGACGAACTCTTCGACGGAAAGCGGTGGCCGGCCGCCGATCCTTGCGATGACGTCGTTCGTCCCGGCGAACACGCCGTTCCGGTAGTCGAGCGCGACGCTGCGCAGGTGCTGGACGAGGTGCGGGTCGTAACCGCGCGCGAGCATCGACGCGGAGAACTCCTCGACGCCGATGGGCTCGTAGTGCACCGGGTGGCCGAGTTCGCGGGCCATGGCCTCGGCGATGTCGTGGTGGTTCATCTCGACCGGGCCGTGCAACGAGTAGATCGCGCGGTTGTGCGGCTCGGGTTCGACCAGGAGCGCCGCGATCACCTGAGACTGGTCGGCCGCGGCGATCGGCGCGTGCCGGCCGTCGCCGAACGGCAGGCGCAGGTACCCCTCGCCGTCGCGCATCTCCCACGACACGGTGAGCCACTCGGCGAAGAACGTCGGCCGGAGGTGCGTGGTGAGCAGATCGGTCCGGTCCAGCAGGCGTTCGGACAGCCAGTGCTGCCGGGCGGCGTTGCTGCCGGCCTCGCGGCGGGCGGGGGCCTGCGACATGTTCACCACCGAACGCACCCCGGCCTCGGTCGCGGCCTGGGCGAAGATCACCGTGGCCTCCACCAGGCCCGGCAGGATCGGGTGGCAGAAGTACGCACCGGTGACCCCTTGCACCGCGGTCGTCATGCCGTCGAGGTCGTGCAGGTCGGCGACGACCACCTCAGCGCCCGCCTCGGCCAGCGCCCGAGAGCGCTCGTCCTCCCGGTGCACCATCGCACGGGCGCGATAGCCGCGCTCGAGGAGCAGCTTGATCGCCCCTCCCCCAGTCCTGCCGGTCGCCCCGGTCACCAGGAACAGCCTGTCGTCGGACACGTGACCACCCTTCATAGAGCCGAAAATCGTGATCTGGGGGAAGTGCGGCACTCGGCCGGCGGGTGGGCATGAGCCGTTCGTTCCGGACGCGGGAGCCGATCACCACGGGCCGCCGTGAGCCGACGGCAGGGCCCGAGCGGCACGCCGGGTGGGTGCGCCGCTCGGGCGGACGATGACCAGTCGATTTCGCGCATCAGGAACGGCCTGTCCTCCGGTGCCACCTTGCGCGCCTCGAGGACCTGCTCGGCGGGCGCGCCGGCCGGCACGCGCAGCGCGGGTTCGGCTTGCTCGATCGTGTCGGCGACCGTGGCCGCCACCGCCTCCCGGGTGACCGCCTCGCCGCGGAGAACGCCCAGCGCCTCGACCAGCGGTGTGTAGGGATCACCGTCCGGCAGGCACACCTTCGCCGGCCCGCCGCTGCCCGAGGAAACCACGCCGGGCTGCACGATGCTCACCTTGACACCGAAGTGACCGGCCTCGATCGACAGAGTTTCGGCAAGCGCCTCCAGCGCCCACTTCGTCGCCCCGTACGGACCGACCAGCGGCAGCACCATGCGCCCCTGGATGCTCGAGACGAACACGAGCCGCCCCGCTCCCCGCTCCCCGCGCCCGCATGGCCGGCAGGACGGCCTGCGCCACGCGCAGCGCCCCCACGGTGTTGAGCTGGAAGAGCCGCTCGAACTCGTCGAGCGGGACGCTCTCCAGCGGCACGCGCACGGTCGTACCGGCATTGCTCACGAGGACGTCGACTTCCCCGGCTTCGCGGATCGCCGCGTCGACGCTGTCCTGATCGGTGACGTCGAGGCGCAGTCGCTGGTCCACCGGCAGATCAGCGAGCGTCTCGGGACGACGCGCGGTGGCGATCACCCGGTGGCCGCGACCGGCCAGCTCGATCGCGATGGCACGGCCGATGCCCCTGGACGCGCCGGTGACGAGGACGGACGACATCGTGATTCTCCTTGTTCTGAATGCTGTTCGCCGCAGTGCTGAAGGCACAGCCCGCACCGCGGCGTGGGTCACCGGTCGGCGTCGGCTCCGCGCTCGACGCGCCCTGGTGTTCGGTGGCACGATTCCGTCCACATCGGACGGTCAGATTCTTCGAGGACCGCTCCCGCCCTCGGACGGTCGCCCAGGTCTATTCGGAACGACCCCATCGACTACCGTCGTCGAGGCAGGCCATCCGCGCCCGTTGATCGGCCCTTCGGGAATGCCGGGGCCGGACGGGCGGACGGTTCACCAGTTGACGGCGTAGGGGAAGAAGACCTCGCCCTCGGGCGCGGCTTTGCGGGCAGCCAGGATCTCGGTGGCGGCCGCGCCGGCCGGCACGCGCAGCGGCGGGTTCTCCTGCTCGATCGTGTCGGCCACGACCTTGGCCACCTCTTCCGGGGTCACGACCTCGCCGCGGGTCTTGACCAGCTCGTCGAACAGCGGACCGTACGGGTCGTCGTCGGCCCGGTACACCTTGGCCTTCGCGCCGCCGTTGGTGGCCACCACACCCGGCTGGACCAGGCTGACCTTCACCCCGAAGTGCCCGGCTTCGATGGCCAGCACCTCGGCCATGGCCTCCACCGCCCACTTGCTCATCCCGTACGGGCCGATGATCGGCAGCACCATCCGCCCCTGGATGCTGGACACGAACACCAGGTGGCCGGAGCCACGTTCGCGCATGCCGGGCAGCGCGGCCTGGACGACGCGCAGCGCGCCCAGCGCGTTCAGGTCGAACAGCCTGGCGACCTCGGACACCGGGACGCTCTCCAGCGGGGCCCGCATGGTCTCACCGGCGTTGTTGATCACGACGTCGATCTCGCCCGCCGCGGCGATCGCGGCGTCCACACTGGACTGATCGGTCACGTCCAGGCGGAGGCGCTCGGCGAGGGGGAGGTCGGCGAGGCTCTCCGGATTGCGCGCGGTGCCGATGACGCGGTGACCACGGCCGGAGAGCTCCAGTGCCATGGCGCGGCCGATTCCCTGCGAAGTGCCGGTGATGAGGATTGAAGACATGTCTGGAAGCTCCAGTTCACTGAGGGGCTGGTGAAGTTCGCGGTGGTGGCCGGCACGTCGCAGCGGGTACGCGGGCCGGCCCGGACCGTCTACATCAGACAGCCCTCTGCGTCTCACCGGTCCGGCTGGACCAGGCCGGGCAAGTGGCCGATCCACCACTCCGGTCCTCCGATGGCGGCGGGGCGCCATCACCGACGAGGCTAGCACGTATATATACCGACCGACATACTCGAGGCGCCGCGTTCAGGTGATTCACCCAACTTCGAGTATCAGCCGCGGGCGGCGGCGAGAGCGCGAGCCCGGGCGACCACGGTGTCGCGGATCGCGTTGAACGGCTCGGGACTGTGCAACGCGCGCGAGGTCACCATCGCGCCCTCGACACCCGCCACGGTCGCGTGCGCCAGCTCCCGGGCGTCGGCCGCCTCGGCCCCGAGCACGACCAGCTGCAGCGCGAGCGTCTCGGTCATGAGGACGAATGCCCGCCGGCTGGCGGCACCGAGTTCCTCCGAGGTCTCCCCGACCTCGAGCACCAGGGGCGCGATAGTGCAACCACGCCCATAACCGCTGGCCAGCATGCCTTCACGGGCCAGCTCGACGTAGGCCCGGACCAGATCCTCGGCCGACGTAGCCTCACCGGCGAGCTGGTTGATCAGGTCGACCTGCTCACGCGTGTGCGCCTCGGCCGCTTCGGCGGCCATCTGAACCTTGCCTTGGGGAAAGTGGTAGTACACCGACCCGCGCGGGGAGGCGCTGCGCTCGACCACGTCGGACAGCGCCATGGAGTGGTAGCCGTGTTCGCGGATGAGCTGGCGGGCGGCCCCGACCATGCGCCGCTTGGTGTCTGACCGTCTGACCATGCCGCGAGTGTACCTCGGTTGCCTGTATGACGCCCGACATATTTAGTCGCCCTCAGCGTTATGTCGATCGACATAACAGGCTGCGCCGGCAGGCGATCCCGCCCGGGGCCGTTGCCCGCCATCCCGGACCGCACTCGCGTCGGCCGGTCAGTTCCGCATCATCCCCATCTCACGAGGAGTCGCACCATGAGCCGCCGTACGCTTCCACCAGATCGGCGGCACTGAAGTACTCCAGCTCGAAGACGTGCCCGAGCCGAAGCCGGGCGCCGGCGAGGTCCTGATCCACGCCCGCGCGTGGGCCTCAACCGAGCGGATTCCCTGTTCCGCCAAGGACAGTACAGTGTCGCCCCCGTCTTCCCCGCCGGCCTGGGGTTCGAGGTCGCAGGGGTGATCGAGGCCGTCGGCGAGGGGGTCGACGAATTCCGGGCCGGCCAAGCGGTCAGCGTGGTGCCCGGCTTCAACCTGCTCGACTACCCGATGCACGGTGAAGCGGTCCTCGCACCTGTGAACGCTGTCGTCGCCCACCCCGAACAGCTCTCCTTCGAGCAGGCGGCCTCGGCGTGGATGCAGTACATCACCGCCTACGGCGGTCTGGTGGAGATCGCGAACACGCAACCCGGGGACACCGTGGTGATCTCGGCCGCGTCCAGCAGCGTCGGCCTCGCGGCCATCCAGATCGCCCGGCGAGCGGGCGCGCAAGCCGTCGCGCTGACGCGCACCGGCACGAAGCGGCAGCAACTGCTGGACGCCGGAGCCGACGTGGTGATCGCCACCACCGAAGAGGATGTCGTCGCCCGTATCCGGGACCTGACCGGCGGGCGCGGCGCGAGGGTCGTCTTCGACCCGGTCGGCGGCGCCACCCTCGCGACCTCGATCGAGGCCGCCGCCCAGGAAGCGATCCTCGTCATCTACGGCGTACTCGACTTCAGCCCGGCAACCGTGAGCGTGATGGACGTGCTGCTCAAGCGGCTCACCATTCGTGGTTTCGGGGTCGCGGAGCTTGCGTCGGACAGCCGGCGGCTGGGTCCCGCGGTGGACTACGTCCGGAAGGGCATTGTCGCCGGCGATCTCGTTCCCGTCATCGACAAAGTCTTCCCGCTGGAGGATTTCGCCGACGCGCACCGCTACCTGGAGCGCAATGACCAGGTCGGCAAGATCGTTGTCGCAGTCCCCTGACGGCCACACCGGCCGCGACAACGAGAGGGGACTTCCTCGAATGAACGAAGATCGGCAACCGGGTTCTGCTCCGATGAGGGCATTGGTCCTGGGTGGCGGAGGACCCGTGGGCGCATCGTGGGAAGCGGCGCTGCTTCTCACCCTCGGCGCGGACGGACTCTCGGCGATCGAGGCCGATGTCGTCCTGGGAACGTCGGCCGGATCGATCGTCGGCGCGTGGCTGACGATGCGCCCGGAGGGCCTCGCCGTGCTGCCGGACCGGATGCGCGAACGAGCGGCCTGGCACGCCGATCGCGCGGCGAACGGTCGCGGCGACCGCGAGACGCTGACGCGCCTCATGACCAAGAAGTCCGAGGCCGGCACACCTTCGATGCCGGCCATTGCCCGGGCCGCGGTCGAAGCGGAGCCACCCCTCTCGGCCGGCGAGGCCGAAGAGATGTGGAAACGGGGATCACCCGAGGGCGCGTGGCCGCGAAACCTGATGATGGCCGCGGTGGACGTCGGCACCGGCGAGGCACACGCGTGGTCGGCCGGCGACGATATCCCCCTGGCCGTCGGCATCGCCTGCTCCACCGCGGCTCCGGGCGTCGCGCCGGCCGTCGAGATGGCCGGCGCCGTCTGGGTCGACGGCGGGGTGCGCTCCGCCACCAACGCCGACCTGATCGTCGACGCGGACGACCGGCCCCGCGACCCGCTCCACAGCAGGGGCAAGGTGCTCATCGTGGCGTGCCGGCCCACGGAAGACCTCGCGCGCGAGCAGTCCATTCTCACCGAGCACGGCTTCGACGTGCGAGTCCTCGTGTCCGATCCCTACTACCGCACGCCCACCGATCTGCTCGACCCGCACTTCGTCGACGCAGCAACGGAAGCCGGCGCCAAGCAGGGGCGCTAGACCGCCGAAGCTCTCGGGAAATGGTGGAACGAGCACTAGCTTTCCCCGCATCGACGACGAGTCCCTCGCCGTGAAGCCCACGCGGTCCACGGTCTCGGCTACCGCCGAGACCGTGGACCGCGTGGTGGCGACGTGCACACCGGCACACGGAACTCAGCACCAGCCCGAAGCGTCGGCACCCGGACCGAGCGAGCCATCGCTCTGACCAGGTAAAACGCCGAGTTGACTTGCGCAGGAAAAGCCAGCACCTTACGGTGCCCCCATGTCAGAGACTCGATTGCACGCGGCGCCCGTGTCCGCCGGGCACAGAGCCTTCGCGGCCGGGGCGGCGACGCTCGCCGCGTTGTACGTCGGGAACAACTTGCCGAGCGCGTTGTATGCGTTGCTGCGGACGACGTTCGGTTTCTCGGCGTTGGTGCAGACGTTGCTGTACGCCGTGGCCGTGGCGGTGATCGTGCCGGGCCTGCTGGTGGCGGGGCCGCTGTCGGACGCGGTGGGACGGCGGCCGTTGATGCTGGTGGCGCTGACGGCGTTCTTCGCGGGCGACTTGGTGTTCACGTTCGCGACCGGGACGGGGTGGCTGTTCGTCGCGCGGATTCTGCAGGGGCTCGGCATGGGCGCGGGCGCCGCGGCGGCGCAGGCGACGCTGAGCGACAGCGCGGGGCAGGACGCAGGCGGCCAGCGGCGGGCGGCGATGACCGCCACCGCGTGCGTCACGTTCGGCCTGGCGCTCGGGCCGGTGGTCGGTGGCCTGCTCGCGCAGTACGGGCCGCTGCCGCGGCACCTGTCGTTCGTGGTTCACGCGGTGGTCGTGGCGATCGTGGCGCTGCTGGTGCTGCGGACGCCCCGCCCGGTCCGCGCCGAGGGCGTGCGCTGGCGCCGGCCGCGGCTCGGGGTGCCGGCGGAGATCCGGCGGACGTTCGTCGTCGCCGGGGCGTCGTCGTTCCTGGCGTGGGCGGTGCTGGGTGTGTTCTCCGCGGTGGTGCCCTCGCTCGTGCAGAGCATGCTGGGCTCCACGAACCTCGCGGTCGCCGCGGCGGCGCTCGCGCTGATGATCGCCACTTCGGGGTTCGTGCAGTTCGGCGCCCGCAAGGTGTCGCCGATCGGCGCGCAGGCGAGCGGGCTCGTGGTGCTCGCCGCCGGTCTGGCGTTGCTGGTGCTCGCGAACGGGACCGGCGCCACGTGGCTGGTGGTGCCGGCCATGCTCGGCACCGGCGCCGGGCACGGGCTCGTGTTCACGGGGGCGCTGGCGGAGCTCACGGTCGTGACACCGCCGGCCGAGCGCGGCGCGGTGATCGGGACGTACTACGTGGTCAGCTACCTGGGCCTCGGCGGACCGGTGGTCGTGGTCGGACTGCTGTCGCTCGCGCAAGGGCTGCCTGCAGCGACCGTGCTCGTCGCCGCGGTCATCGGCGTGTTGTGCCTGGTGCTGGCGCCACTGGTGTTCCTGGAGATCCGCCGCCGGGCGGGTGTCCGGTGACCCGGGCGGCAAGGATCGTCGTGGCCGGCCAGCCCTGCCCCATCGGCCGCGCGGCCGACGTCCTCGGTGACCGGTGGACCCTCCTGATCCTGCGGTCCATCACCGCCGGCACCACGCGGTTCGACGACCTCCACGACGATCTGGGCGTGTCGACCAACGCGCTCGCGAGACGACTGGCCGGCCTCGTCGGTGCGGGGGTGTTGACCAAGGTGCCCTACCGCGACGACCACCGCACCCGCCACGAGTACCGGCTCACCGAAGCGGGCGCCGACCTGCTGCCGGTGCTGCACGCGCTGGCCCGGTGGGGCGAGAACCATACCCGTTCCGACCGGCGCACCCGGCCGATGAAGGTCGTCCACGCCGTTTGCGGCGCGGAAATGCCGTTCGGCGACCACTGCCCGCGCTGCGGCCGGACGGTGGCGCGGACGGAGCTCACTTGGCTGCGGCCCTGGCGCTCGGCCGTCCCGGTGCCGCTTGCCGAACCCGTTCACGATTGAGGGGAGCACACCGATGGCCACCGGACTTCCGGTCACCACGACCACCCACGACGTACGCCGGCTCGCCGTGCCGCTCGGACGGCCCTACGCCGAAGCGATCCGCCTGTTCGAGGAAACCGTGCCGGTGCTGGACCGCACCCGGTTCGAGGGCTTGCCGGACTGGGCCGCGGTCGTCGCCAAGGCCGACGAGGTCGCGCCGCTCGGCTTCCTGCGGTTCGCGAGCATCGAGGTGCCGCCGTTCATGGTCGGCTCCGGATTTTCCTGGGACTGCACGGAATACCTGATGGGCAACCACGTGATCGCCGAGCAGATGTACCGCCACAACCCGACGGTGATGCTGCACGCACCCCTGCGCCTGCTGATCCAGGCCGACGAGCACGGCGACGGCGTGTTCGTGACCGACCAGCCCGGCACGCTGTTCGCGAGCTTCGGAGATCCGCGGGTGACCGCCGTCGGGCACCTGCTCGACACCAAGCTGGCCGGGTTGTTCACCGCGCTCGGCGTCGAACCGCCGGCCGAACTGTCGCACTGAAGGTGATCTTCGAGGGAACCTCGCGCGCCGGCGGCCTGCGGAGACGGCTCCGAGGGAGGCATGCCGTGGCCGACGCGCGCATCGCGGCGATGCCCGGCGCATCGCGGCTCACCACATCGGAAGCCGCCCGACCGGTGGCGTTGTGCCGATCAGGCGGCGGAGACGCGATTCTGGTGTACCCGCAGATTGATGGTCGCCAGCTTCAGCAGCGGAGTGTCCACGCCGAGCTTCTCCCCGCGCAGGACGAGATCGGCGAAGACGTGTTCGACCTCGGTGGGCAGGCCGCGGGAGAGGTCGCGGTAGAAGGACGGCGCGAAGGCCGAGTCGTCCGCCGTGAGCAATCCCTTGGGGGCCGCGAACTCCCGGTCGGTCATCGGATGACCGGCCGCGGCGGACACGGCCGCCGCTTCGGAGACGACCGCCGCCGCGAAGTCCACGCCACCGGGAACGGAGGCGATTTCCCCGATGTTGCCGTGCATCAGCGTGGTGATCGCACCGGCCGAGGCGATGAACACCCATTTGTGCCACATCTCCGTGACGATCCGGCCGGACGTCGCGAACGGGAAGCCGGCGGAGCCGAAGTCGTTGGCGAGCGCGGTCAGCCGGGGCGTCTGCTCGCCGGTTTGCTCACCGATGACCATGTCCGCGAGCGGTGCGAGCTGGCGGATGTCGCCGTTCTCGTCGACGAACGTGACGACCTTGACCACCCCGCCCAGCACCGAGCCGGTACCGAACCGGTCGTTGAGCACATCGAGGTGAGCCATGCCGTTGAGGAAGGGGATGATCCCCACTCCCGGTCCGACTGCCGGGGCGAAGTCCTCGATCGCGGCTTGGAGCGCGTCGGCCTTGACCGACAGCAGGATCGCGTCGTACGCGTCGGACAGCTCCCCCGCGACGAGCAGTTCGGGGTGGAGCACCTCCGTCCGCTCCGCGCTCACGATGCGCAGGCCGCGCTCACGCAGCACCTCACGACGTCGGGGCCGAACCAGGAAATCCACCTTGTTGCCCGCCTGCAGGAGCCGCGCGCCGAAGTAGGCGCCCGTCGCCCCTGCGCCGACAACCAAAACTCGAGCCATGCCGAAACCTCCGGGAATTCAACGCGCGGCATCACAGGCCGGCACCCGGTCAGCGTAACACTGCTGACTTTTAAAAAACAAGTCAGAGTCCGTCCGGGGTGCCGAGCTGTGGACCCGGTCACCTCCGCCACCGAGCCGGAGCCGCATCGTCAGCCGAGGCGAACGAAGCCCGAATTCCCGAGGAGCAAGAAATGCGCACACGCAGTCGCCGGGCCCGGATCGCCGCCGCCCCGACCGCGCCGGCCGCTGCCCCCGTGTTCGCCACGGTGCCGTCGTCGGCGGCGGCGAAGTAACTCGCGGGCGAAGCAGCCCCGACCCGTCGGCCGGAGCTGCTTCAAGCCGAGAGCGTCACCGGCGCCCCGTGGGGTGTCGAGACGCTGAAAGACACATTCAGGAAAGGTTTACGGTGACGCAGGCCGGGCGGCGAGAGCACCGACTCGAGGAGCGGGCTTTCCGGGCTGTGCACCACTGATTCGCTCGAGGAGAACGCATGTCGCAGCCGCAGGACGCCGGACCGGTCTACGCGCTCAACCTGTTCGACATCGCCGACCGCGAGGAGTACTTGGCTTACTCCCGGCGATCGCCGAAGGAGGTCGCCGCGCACGGCGGGCGCGTTGTCGCACTGGGCCGGTTCCAGGAATCGATCACCGGGGACATCGAGCCGCGCAAGGTCATGATCGTCGTCGAGTGGGAGTCGCGCGCGGCGTTCGACAGCTACCGCACCGACCCGGCCCTGGCCGACCTGCACCCGCACCGGGAAAACGGCTCGTCCTCGTACGTCTGGCATCTGTTCGACCGCCTGGACGACCTGCGCCCCCTGCTGCGGCCGGAACCGTGACCCGCCGTCCGTCCCCGGCCCGCACCCCGCCGGGGACGGACGGCGAGCGCCGGCGCTTTCACCGCGTTTCGGCCGGTGCCGGGAATGTCCACCCTGGACACGGTGCGTTGCTCGGCCTCAGCCGTTGCGCTCAGCTGTCTCGCTGTTTTCTCGAAGCAGCCGCGTCGTCTCGCCATCTGTGCCGAGGGCCTGGTGCAATCCCTCCGAAGTGGACACCGTCACCCGCGACCCGCGGCCTCCGGGTACACGTAGTGCTCACCATGGTCCCCGACCGCGAACAATCGCCAGCTTTCGACCTTCGGCCCGGAACTGTCCGGAATGACTTCGATCCGTATCGAGTCCGAGCCGCCGGCGGCCTCGACGACCACGACTCCCCCGGGGCCGAGATCGGCACCGGTCACCCGAAAATCGTCCTCCGCGAACCTCGATGTCAGGAACGCCGCCTGCACGTCGTACATCGTGGTGAAGCTGTCGAACGCCTCGTCACGGTCGGCGCCGGGCGTCTGGGGCCAGCGCATGTCGCGCGAGCCGAGCAGGATCACGTCGCCGTGCATCACCCGGAACGCACACTATGCGTGGATCGCGTGGTCGTCCCCCGCGTCGGAGCGGAACACCACGACGACGATGTTCACGATGCGCCTGATCTCGACCAGCCGCATCCCCGCCAGCGCCCGGATCCCCGCGGCGAGCGGGTCCATTCAGCACATCCGAACATTCGCCGTCCTTGTCGCAGGATCTCCTGGTGACCGGAGACTACTGTGGCGCGCCCGGCGCGCCTGCAGCCGCGAGCTTGAGCGGGACGCGAGCGGGGTATCCGGGCCTGGTGAACGACGACGCCCCGGAAGCCGCGACCATCACACCCTACGAGGACGGGCCGTTGCTGGTCCGCGGTGACTTCGTGCTCCGTTCACCGGACGGCGAGGTCATCGACCCCGGCCGGAGCACTGTCGCGTTGTGCCGGTGCGGGCTGTCAGCGGTCAAGCCGTTCTGCGACGGCACCCACAAGGTGCGCGGCTTCCGCGCGCCGGGCGGCGGGCGCTGACCCGGGCGCGGGCGCGGGGCGCAGGGACGAGCGTCCCTCGTCCCACCGCGTGAGGAGCATCCGGCCGAACTCCGCCTCCATCGCCAGCGCGCACGCCGCGCCGAAGAGGACGTCGCCGGCGGCCGACGGGTGCTCGCGGGCGAACGTGCCGCACAGGTCGTGGGCGGCGATCTGTTCGTGGACGGCGTCGGCCTCGACGTGTTCGTCGTAGAACCGCGTCGCGGCCGTGTCCCGGCCCAGGCGCCGCAATCCGTTGCCGTAGCGGCGATTCGGCAGCGACGACGTCATCTCGAACGCCGCCAGGTGCCCGACCAGCGCGCCCAGCCAGCGGCGGTGAAACCCGAACAGGGACATGAGGTTGCTGACCGCCAGCGTCACGGCGGGCACGCGGTCGACGTAGCGGCCGTAGCCGTCGTCCAGCGCCAGCGAGCGCATGGTGGCCCGGAACAGCTCCGAGTGCATGCGGGCAGGCCGGCCTTGGCCGTACTCGTCGGCCTGGATCTCGACCAGTGCCGCTTTGGCCGCTCCCGACAATCGGGGAATGGCCCAGCTGTGCGGGTCGGCCTCCTTGAGGTGGTAGACCGAGCGCTGCGCCACGAACTCCCGGAACTGCTCCTCGGAAGCGCGCCGCTGGAGGAACTTCGCCACAGGCGGTCCGTCGTCCGCCCGCACCAGGTCGGCCAGCGCCTGCGCCACCGCGTCCGGCCGCACCGCAGCCTGCGGCACGAGCTCGCGCAGGCCGGCCACCCACCTTCGTTCCAGCTGCCGTCGCAGGCCGGTGACGAAAGGAGCGTGTTCCCAGTCGGCGTCGACCTCGTCGAAGCCGCGATAGCTCAGCTCGTAACAGATCCACAGCGTGAGCTGCAGATCCTCGTCGTGCCACACCGGGACGTCGGCGCCGGTCGGCGCCGCGCCGGCGGCCGCATCGTCCGGCTCGGTCAGGAGCCGGGTGACGACCGCCGAACTCGACGGACCGCGGGGGCTGGGCAAACGCATCGAAATCTCCGAATGTGGAGGAACGGATGGGTCCCACCGGCCGCGGGGGCCGGTGGGACGTCAGGCCGCGGCAGCGGACACCGGAATCGTCAGCGCTGTCCGAGGCTCTTGCGCTTGACGAAGCCGATCGCCGCCGTCGCGGCAAACAGCACCACGCCCAGGATCAGGAGCCAGACCAGCCCCTTCACCGCGATGCCCACCACCACGCACACCAGCCACACCACGAGCAGAATGCCGAGCAGCGCCACCATTGAGCCGTCTCCTGACGTCGTTGCCTCCACCAGCGGAGGCGGCAGCTCCGGGTACCCGCCGGCCCGAGCGGAGAAACCGGCGGCCGCTTGGGAAAGATCACAGGCAGGACAGCGCAGCCAGGTTGGGCGCGGCTACGCGCACCGGCGCGCCCAACCTGGCACCGAGACTTCGTGGGAGTGAACAGCCCGACTCGTCGGTGACGTGGTGTTCGGTCCCGACGGGTTTCGACTCGGGGCGAGCTGCTCTGACCGAGGTAGACGCTGAAGATGGCCACGCAGCCGATGGCGAGGAACTCCGACTGCCACTTCTGGTCCGATTCCAGAAGTCGGCCGAGAGCACGTGCTCGCCCCCGCTGACGGGATCACCGACGTCGCCGAGCTGCTCCCCGTCGCACGCGCTGACGCGAGCGATCGACTGCGCCGGCCACGACAGGAAGATCGAGCCCATGACCAGGCCGAGGGAGCGGGAGAACACCGCCGTCCACCAGCCGCCCGCGTGGCCCACCGCGAGGATCCCGCACGCACGTGGCGGCGCAGCACCTGGTCCCGGTCCCTTTCCCGGCCGATCCTGCCCGGCGGCCTCGACCCGCGTGGCACCGGCCACAGTCGCGCGGGGTACCCGTTTGCGGAGCGGCTACACCTCCCCCGGCCAACGCGGCCGGCACGGTCGGCGCGGCCAACGCGGCCGGCGGGCAGCGACTCAACCGGCGACCGGATCGATCTCGGCGAGCATGGCCGTCAGTCGGCCCGTGCCCTGGCGGGCGCCCTCATCGGCGTCCCGCCCCAGCGCCTCGCACGCTCGCACGGCGGCGGCCCGGTCGCCGGCGAGCGTCCCGAACACGTCGAGCACCGCAGTGTGGATCCAGTCGGCGTGGCGGGGGTCGGCGGCAGCGAGAGCGGAGGCGACCACGGCAAGCCCGGCCGGGTCCTGACGCCGGAGCAAGGCCTCCGCCGTCGCGCGGGTGACGGCCGTGTCGCCGGCGTCGAGCATGAGCCCCCGCAGCGGCTCCTTGGCCTCCCCCACCTCGGCGAAGTTGGCGAGGTGGCGGCCTGCGTCGACCCGCTCGCGGTAGTCGGGGCTGCCCGCGAGTTTGATCAGCGCCGCCACCACGGCACGTCTCGCCTCGTCGCTCATACCCACATTCTCCCGCCGGTCGCCAACCCGCGCCACCGGCGCCGTCGTGTGCGGCCGGTATGCCGAAAAACAGGAAATGGGCCAACGCACATCGGTTCACACAATTTTTTCAACGCCTTGGAGGTCCGACAGGGTTCCGAGGGAATCCACCTTCGATCATCGCAGCCGACGATCTTTGGAACCGCTCCCGCAAGCGATTTTTATCCTTGATACGCAAGGAGGAACCCGTTTTCCATGATCTCGTGTTTTCGCGCACACGGATGCGGGTAGCTGAATTGGAGGACGAAGCCACATTCCTGTTCGCGTTGCTTTCGGGGGCGGCGTGCGGGTTGTGCGTGCGGATCTCGCTACCGCAAGATTCAGGAGGAGCAGCAATGAAAGCAGGAACACGGATGGCGCTCGGCGTCGCAGCCGGTTATCTACTGGGACGGACGAAAAAGGGGCGTCTCGCGTTGATGATCGCGGCCGCCGGGGCGTCCGGCAAGGCCGGGGTGTCGCCGACGAGCCTCGTCCAAAGTGGTCTCAAGCAGCTGGGTTCGTCCGCGGAGATCGGCCAGCTGACGTCCCTGGCCCGCGACGAGCTGCTCAGCGCGGCGAAGTCCGCAGCGGTGACGGCGGCCAGCGGGAAGATCGAGTCGCTGAGCGAACGTCTCCAGGACGGCAGCGCGCTCACCCGCGGCAAGAAGTCCAAAGCCGACGACGAGCACGACGAAGAGCCGAACGGTGAGGACGAAGCCCAGGAAGAGACCGAAGACGAGGACGAAGTCGCCGACGAGGACGAAGCCGAATCCGAGGAGGAACCGGAACCCGAGGAGGAGCCGGAGAAGCCCCGGCGCCGCCGTGCGGCAAGTCGCCGCACGAGCGCTGACGACAGCGACACCGATGGCGAACGGCCGCGGCAGCGGCGGTCGCCAGGCAAGCGGGCCGCGGCGTCCGGTGACGGCGACGGATCCGGCAGTGCACGCACTGCCACCAAACGCTCGCCCGTCCGACGGACGAGGAAGTGAACGCAGTGGTCACCAAGACTTTGAAAAAGACCGCAGGCAAAGCGACGGACACAGCCGGCAAAGCCACCGACACCGCCACCAAGGCCACCGGCGGGGACACGAATGAGCTGACCGACGCCCTGCGCGGGCTGGGCCAGGCGGCGATGAGCCGGGCGACCGGCGCGGTGACGAAAAAGATGTCCTCGACGGCCGGGCGGCTGACCGACTTCGCCGGAGGCGGCGGCGGTGGCCTGATGGAAGCGATAACCGGCGGCAAGGGCGGCAGCATCAAGGGCCAGGCGATCAAGGGCGCGCTCAAAGGTGGCCTGTCCGGCATCGCGGAGAAGGTGAAGGGCGCGTTCAGCGGCGGGGGCGGCGGCGGTGGGAAAGGAAGCAAGATCAAGCTCACCAACATCGTCGAGGAGATCGACATCGGTGCGCCGATCGACCTCGTCTACGACCAGTGGACCCGGTTCACCGACTTCCCTGCGTTCATGAAGAAGGTCAACAACGTCGAACAGGTCAGCGACGAGAAAACCGAGTGGAAGGCGCAGGTCTTCTGGTCGCACCGCACCTGGGAGGCCAACATCCTGGAGCAGGTGCCGTACGAGCGGATCGTGTGGCGCTCCAAGGGAGCGAAGGGCCACGTCGACGGCGCCGTGACGTTCCACGAGCTCACACCCGACCTCACCAAGGTCGTGCTGGTTCTCGCTTACCACCCGCAGGGGCTGTTCGAGCGCACCGGCAACATCTGGCGGGCCCAGGGCCGCCGGGCGCGGCTGGAACTCAAGCACTTCCGCCGGCACGTGATGATGGAAGACCTGCTGAACCCCGACGACATCGAGGGGTGGCACGGCGAGATCCACGACGGCGAGGTCGTCGAGCAGGAGGACGAGGACACCGACCGCGACGAGAGCTCACCCGACCAGGACGAAGAATCCGCCGACACCGGTTCCGCCGAGGACGAGGACGTGGAGTCCGAGGAGGAACCGGAAGAAGAGCCCGAAGAAGAGCCGGAGGAAGAAGAACCCGAAGACACCGACGAGACAGACACCGACGAGACCGAAGAAGACACCGACGAGGAGCCCGAAGAAGAACGGCCGCGCCGAGGCCGCGCCCGTGTGGGCGCCGGCAGAAGCCGAGGGAGTAAGCGATGACCACAGCGGTACAGCCGTCCGGTGGCGGCGGTGGCCTCGACCGGCCGAGTTCGAGCGGCCTCGCCGACGTGATCGACACGATCCTGGACAAGGGTCTCGTGATCGACGCGTACGTGCGGGTGTCCCTGGTGGGCATCGAGCTGCTGACCGTGGATGCCCGGATCGTGGTGGCCAGTGTCGACACCTACCTGCGGTTCGCGGAAGCGGTGAACCGGCTCGACATCTCGGGCACCGAACAGAAGGGCCTGCCCGACCTTTTGGAGGACGTGACCTCCGGCGGCGCCAAGGCCAAGACCCGCGGTGCGCTCGACGCGGCCGGCGACAAGCTGCGCGACATCCTCGGCGACGACGAAGAAGAACCCGTGAGCCGCGGCCGGAAAGGACGGTGAGGCCGGTGGCCGCCGAAACAGACACCGGGACGGTGACCGAGACCGCGATCTACGTCTACGGCATCCTGCCCGCTGACGTCGAGATCGACGACGACGCGCGCGGAGTGGGAGATCCGCCTGCCGAGGTGACCACAGTGCACAGCGGTCCGATCGCGGCGCTGGTCAGCGAAATCCCCCACGACGCACCGCTGGGCCGGCCTCAGGACCTCACGGCGCACGCCAGTCTGCTCGACTCGGCGGCCGCCGAGGTCCCGGTGCTGCCGCTGCGCTTCGGCGCGGTGGTCGCGGACGAGCGGGCCGTGGTCGACGAGCTGCTCGACGCGAACCGCGACGACTTCACCGCCGCGCTGGAACAGCTGGAGGGCATGGCGGAGTATGTCGTCCGTGCGCGCTACGACGAGCAGGCCATCCTGCGGGAGATCCTGTCCGAGAACGACGGCATGGCGCGGCTCGCGAAGGCGATCCGGGGCAAGCCGGAGGAGGCCACCCGCAACGAGCGCATGGCGCTGGGCGAGCACATCACCCAGGCGATCGAGGCGAAGCGGGCGGCCGATACGCAACTGGTGGCCGACGCGTTGGACGAGCTGGTCGAGGAGTTCGCGCCGCGGCAGCCGACTCACGAGGAGGAGGCCGTGAACCTGGCCGTGCTGGCAGAGACCGACCGGGAGAAAGACCTCGAAGCCGCGATCGGCGAGCTCGCGAAGGAATGGGAAGGCCGTGTCGAGGTCCGTTTGCTCGGTCCGCTCGCAGCGTACGACTTCGTCGTCACGCGGACGCCGGAGTGACGCCATGGGTCTGTTGTCGGGAATCTTCGGCCTGCCGCTGGCCCCCGTCCGCGGGGTCCTCGCCCTGGGCGAGCTGATCCGGCGGCGGGTCGACGAAGAACTGCACGACCCGGCGTCGGTCCGGCGTGAGCTGGAGGCGGCGGAGGAGGCGCGGGCGGCCGGCGAGATCTCGGCCGACGAAGAAGCCGAGATGCAGCAACGGGCCTTGAGCCGGCTCACGGCCTCACCGCCGAGCCGGCCCGTGCGCCGAAGGAACGAAAGGGAAGGGTGACGGCCGATGGCCACCGCCAAAGGTGAAGGCCGGGCCCCGTCGGCCCGCCGTCGATCGGAGCGGGACGGCATGATCGCCTCGACCGCGGCCGCCGCGGCGGTGCGTCAGCTGGACGAGCTGATCACGAACGAACCCGTGGGCGTCACGTCGATCGAGCCACTCGAAGACGGCTGGATCGTGGAGGTCGAGGTGATCGAGGAGCATCGCATCCCCTCGTCGGCCGACATCCTGGCGCTGTACGAGATCGAGCTGGACGACGAAGGCGACCTGCTCGCGTTCCGCCGCACGAGGCGGTACGCGCGCGGCAAGTCCGGCACCGGTAACGAGGGGAGCTGAGATGGTATCGGGACAACCGGTCGGCAGGCCCCAAGGCGGCCTCGGTGCGGCCGGCGGCCAGCCCGCGAACCTCGGCGACATCCTCGAGCGGGTCTTGGACAAGGGACTGGTCATCGCCGGGGACATCCAGATCAACCTGCTCGACATCGAACTGCTGACGATCAAGCTGCGGCTGGTGATCGCCTCGCTGGAGACGGCCCGTGAGGTCGGCATCAACTGGTGGGAAAGCGATCCGTGGCTGACGGGTGACAACGGGAAGCTGCAGGAAGAGAACCGGCAGCTACGGGCGCGCGTCGCCGCGTTGGAGGCGGCGCCGGAGACCATCGAGGCCGGCGAAGAGGACGATGAACGCGAGTGAGGACCGCGGTGTGTGGCTGTACGCCGTGATGCCTGAAGCCGGCGCATCCGCGCTCGGCGGCCTCACGGGCGTCTCGGCCGAGCACCCGCGGGCTGTCACGGCGGGCACATTGGTCGCGGTGGTGGGCGATGTGCCGTTGAGCTCCTTCGGCGAGGAGGCCTTGCGGCGCAACCTGGAGGACCTCGATTGGCTGGCCACGGTGGCGCGAGCGCACGACACCGTGATCGCGGCGCTGGTCGAGCGGGGGCCGGTGGCGCCGGTCCGGCTCGCGACGGTCTACCACGACGACGGCTCCGTCCGCGTCGCCGTCGAGCAGCGCGCCGCGGACTTCGAGCGGACGCTCGAGCACGTCTCGGGCCGGGTCGAGTGGGGGGTGAAGGCATTCCTGCAGATCGAACCTGAACCCGCCCGGCCCGTGAAGTCCGGGGAAGGTGCGGGGGCCGCGTACCTGGCACGTCGGCGCAGGGCCCTCGCGTCATCCGAAGAACGCCAGTGGCACGCGGCAGAGCAGGCGAGTCACATCCATGCCGCGCTGTCCGAACTGGCGGCCGACGCCTGCACACACCCGCCGCAGAGCCGCGCCCTGACCGACCAGGACGGGCCGATGGTGCTCAACGGCGCGTACCTCGTCGATGCCGAGCGAGCCGAGCAGTTCGCCGAAACGGTGGACTCGTGCGACCGGGACAGCGCCTTGCTCACGGTGACGCTGACCGGGCCCTGGCCGCCGTACTCGTTCTCTTCACTGGAGGAACCATGACCGTGCCCGCGCGGGCCGGGAACCGCAACGTCGCCCTGATCGACCTGCTCGACCGCGTGCTGGCGGGCGGAGTCGTGGTGAGCGGCGAAATCACCCTGTCCATCGCCGACGTCGATCTCGTGCAGGTTTCCCTGCGCACCCTGATCACGTCGATCACCGCATTGCAGCCCCATCATGAATGACGAGGAGAAGAACCGGATCAACGCCGACCCCGAGACCGCGGAACGCAGCCTCGTCAGCCTGGTGCTGACCGTGGTGGAACTCCTGCGCCAGCTCATGGAACGCCAGGCGCTGCGCCGGGTCGACCACGGCGACCTGCCCGACGCCAAGATCGAGGAGATCGGGCAGACGCTGATGTATCTCGATCTGCACATGGACGAATTGTGCGATCATTTCGGGCTGGACCGGCGGGACCTGAACCTCGATCTCGGACCACTGGGAACACTCCTTTCCGACGAATAGGCATTCCCCTTTCATTATCCGACCGTTGTCGGAAGCGCTTTCGTGAACGAAAGACCGGGACGCTTCGCGCGCCGTGGGATGGTGACCGCGTGTTTGACCGGCCACCGACCGGGTACGCATAAGAAATACAACCCACACCCCGGACCACGGTGTTCCCCTTCGACGCGACGACCAAGCCAGGGCTTTTCAGCGCCGGCGAAGGCACTCGTCCAAAGGATCATCCCGCGTGGACACCGGATCGAAACGCCCACCATGCGTTCGAGCCGTGCCCACCATGGTGACCGTCATTCGTCCACGAAAGGACAAGATCCATGAACACCGGCTTCAACATCCTGCAAAGCCTGCAGAGTGCGTTCACGACATTCGTGGGCTACCTGCCCCAGGTGATCGGCGCGCTTCTCGTGTTGCTGATCGGCTTCATCATCGCCAAACTGCTGGACAAGGCCATCACCAAAGGCCTGCAGAAGGCGAAGGTCGACGACCGGCTGAAGACCGGCGGCGGCGCGAACTACGTGGAGAAGCTCTCCCCACGAGGCAGCCCCTCCAAACTCGTCGGCCTGGTCGTGTT
>NZ_JBFAQX010000049.1:0-39270 GCF_040678995.1 Amycolatopsis sp. NPDC049253
AACACGACCAGGCCGACGAGTTTGGAGGGGCTGCCTCGTGGGGAGAGCTTCTCCACGTAGTTCGCGCCGCCGCCGGTCTTCAGCCGGTCGTCGACTTTGGCCTTCTGCAGGCCTTTGGTGATGGCCTTGTCCAGCAGTTTGGCGATGATGAAGCCGATCAGCAACACGAGCAGCGCGCCGATCAGCTGCGGCAGGTAGCCCACGAATGTCGTGAATGCGCTCTGCAGGCTCTGCAGGACGTTGAAACCGGTATTCATTGATCTATCCCTTCGGAGAGCGCTATGGCTCATCGCTGATCTATGAAGAGGCTTGTCCAGGTGTAAATTTGCCTGAGGTTGCCAGGTCGACCATGATCGTGCCTGCGGTTTCCGGGCATCGGTGAATTCGCCGGGTTCGTGCAGTGGGTTGGTGGGCACCCGCGCGGTTCCGGGCTGGTCAGGGAGATACTTCGTCGTTCGTTGTCCGCATGTCCGAGAATCTTGGTGAGATGTCACGGGCTGGATGGCTTGTGCTGTGCGCTGCGTACGACGAGATCGGCCGGAGCTCGAGTCGCTCGTACGACCTGCGCATACCCGGATTATTCGGCACCAAACTCGTAGGACCACAACGAACAGAGGACTGCGATTGGCCGGATACCAACGTCATCGGCGCACACGACCGGTTCGCGCACCGGGGGGCGGCACGGCGGACGAGTTCTCGACGGACAGTGGTTGTGGGCAGAACAGGCTCTCCAGTGCGAAAGTGACCCCGCCGTAATCCTGGACGAGTGGTGCACGCGGTAGAACAGCGCGTACCGATCCGGTTCGTCGCCGCGCAGGACGGTCATGTCCCACCGCGGACCGTCCCTCGGGGAACGGTCGCGCGAGCACTTCCTCGCGCGCTTGCTCAAGAGTTTCGGCCCGGTGCTCCGTGAGGTGATCGGCGACGCGCAATACCCGAGGCCGCCAGGCAGAGCCGTCGATGAGGTGGCCGAGCGAAGGCACGGCGGCCGCCCGCTGCTCGATGTGCTGCCGCAGCGCGTCCAGACCGGGCAGGGCAGCTCGGACGTGCAGGACGGCTCCGATGCGCATGTCCGGGTCACCGCTGAACGCCAGGTTCAATGCCCTCGGCTGGTATGACGTCATGAATTCCACTGCTGCGCCTTGCTCAAACGGGCGTCGTCGACAGCCGCGGTCGCGTGCACGGCATCGACGGGCTCGTCGTCGCCCATGCCTCGATCATGCCGCTCGTCCCCAGCGCTCCCACGAACATCACGACTATCATGATCGCGGATCGCGTTGCTGGCTGGCTGCACACCGATGGCGGCCGGCTCTCCGCCGCGAGTCACCAGGAGGGATGACCGCTTTGACCCACCTCGAGCGGACCCTGCAGCCGGTCAAGAGGTAGCCGCTGGGGAAGCAGTCGCTGGTGGAAGGCGCTCCGTGGCTCTGACTTGGGCCCCGCCTCCACGATGGCACGTGAGTGGCACGTGGCGTGGCGCGCAGGTCCGAGTGCTCGGTGGGAGAGGAGCGTCGACGAGGCCGACGCGTCGCTCCGAGTCAGCGCCGCGGTGCGTTCCCTGGCTCTGGTCGGCACCGGCTTCCCGGTGATGACGTGTACGAGATGCGGCGGAGTTAAACCCGATGCACGGCCGACCCGGTTTGGCTGCCACGCCATCCGGCTCGACGGGCGCGCGGCGAACAACGCCGCGCTCGTCCCGTTCAGCGGCGGCCCCGGAGCGTGCCGCGGCCACGACCTTGTGTTGTCCACGACGTCGATGCTGTACGCGAACCTGCTGCAGGCCCACGACTCCCACCTCTACGGCGCCACGCGGAGCTCAGGGGAGCTGCCCGTTCCGCTCGACAACTTCGGGCTGAACTTCGACATCGTCGCGCGGTGACCCAGGCCGGCTCCTTCGTCATGTCACCGGCGAGCGACGCGGACGGACTTCCTTGAACGGTCGGGCTTGGTAGCCCCGCAGGTGCGGAAAGAGGAACTGGTGGTGCTCCGTGCCGACCGGTGAGGGCCGGGGCCACCGGCGGGTGCGGGTGGTCCCGGGTGGGCCGCTGCGATCGAAGGTCCGGTGGAGCTGCAGACGCCCGAGGGCAACACGGTGCGCTCCGACCGGTTCCTGGTGGCAGTGTGCACCTGCGGGCGCAGCAAGTGCTTCCCGCTGTGCGACACCAGCCACCGAAAGCGGGTCCGCGCTCAAGGCAACGGTTGACGCAACGAGGACCGCCCGGTGCGCCAGCACCCCGGCAGGTGCTCGCCGAGGCGGTCCTCGAGGTGGTTCGTGGCCTGCACACCGAACACCACGTCCGCCGCGAGCGCCGGTTCCTGCTCAAGCAGGTCATCGACCACGTCGTGGCGCATCCCTTGTTCGTGCACCGTGTCGGCTTCGATGTGCTCGATAGAGAAGAACTTGCACGCCTCGGGCGCGCCGATCCGGGTGAGCGCCTGCACGATGCGCTGCCCGAGGGCGCCGTGGTGACCTCCGCAGCGGCGAAGTGGCCGACGAGCGCGCCCCGCAGCGCGCGGTGGAGCCCGAACAGCGACATCGCGTTGACGATCGCCAGCATCGGCGCGGGCACGTGGTCCAGCAGGGCCAGGTAGCCGTCGGGGAGTTCGGCGCCGCGCAGCAGGTCGGCGAACAGGTGCGAGTCGACGTACTCCGGGCGGACGCCGCCGAACTCGTCGAACTCCACGGCCACGAGCGCCGCCTTGGCCCGGCCCCGCAGCCGCGGGATGACCCACGCGTGCGGATCGACTTCCTTGAGGTGGTAGATCGAGCGGTGGGCGAACAGTTCCCGCACCTGCCACCACTGGCCCTCGTCACGCAGGTAGTGGGAAACACCGGCCGCGTCGATCGGCTCGACCAGCAGCGCGGCGAACCCGCCGTCGACGTCGTCGCCACCGGGCACCGCGGCGCGCAACGCACTCAGGAAGCGCTCTTCCAGCGCGGCCCGCAGCCGCAGCAGCTCGGGGTCCCACTCCCAGCCGGCGTCGACGCCCGGCAGACCTTGGTAGTGCAGCTCGTAACACAGGTGCAGGCCCAGCTACAGGTCGTCGCCGAACGGGTCCGCGTCCGCGATCGCGTCGAGCGGCAGAGTCTGCCCGGGCGGGGGAGCGGACAGGGTCTCGGAGACGGCGGCCGACAACGGCCCACGGGCGGTGGGGAACATGGCGGACCGCAGACTCGTCATGGCCGGAGGGTTACCCCGCGGCGGCCGGTTCATGCCCCGAGACGGGTACGGTGCGCTCCTCGAGGAGCCGCACCACAGCGCGCAGCCCGCCGCCCGCCGCGGAGCGCTGCGCGTCCGACCCCGTGCCGTCGACGAGCAGTCGGCCGGCCAGTGATTCGGTGAGGGCGCGGTCGCCGGCTTCCTCGAGCGCGCCGGCGGTGTGCGTGAGCAGGTCGTCGACGAGGTCGACGGCCGGACGCCGTCGTTCGAGCCGGGGATCCACCAGGAGCCCGGTGAGGCCGTGGCGCGCGGCGGCCCAGACGGCCGCGGCACACACTTGCGGCGAGAGGCGCGGACCTTCGATCCCGCGCTCCAGGGCGGCCAGCGCGGTCCGCACGAGGGCGCGGGACAGCACCGCCTGCAGTACCGCGCCGTCGACGGTCGGGGCCGCGTCGGCCACGCGCAGTTCCACCGTCGGCAGCCGTGCGGACGGCCGGGCCAGCCAAAAGCTCTGGTTGCGGTCGACCAGCGCCCCGCACGTCACGAGCGCGTCCACCGCGCTCTGGTACTCGGCGTGGCTGCGGAAATACGGCGCGACACCGGAACCGGGGAATCGGGTCTGCAGCACCATGCGCCAGCTGTGGTAACCGGTGTCGCGGCCGTCGGCGAACGGCGAGTTGGCCGACAGTGCCAGCAGTACCGGCAGCCACGGGCCGAGGTGGTTCACCACCGCGACGGCCGTGTCCGGGTCCTCGACGCCGACGTGTACGTGGCAGCCGCAAGCTTCGTAGTCGGCGGCGAGAGGGCCGTAGGCCTCGTGGATCTGCGCGTACCGGCCCTGTGGCTCCGGCTGCGCCCCACGGCCCGGAAGCGACACAGGTGTGCCGGACGCGACGAGCGCACAGTCCTCGGCGGCCGCTGCCTCGGCGAGCAACCGGCGCCCGGCGGTCAGCTGGACCCGTAGCTCGTCGGCGCTCGTGCACACGCCCGTGGCCAGCTCCACCTGCGTCGGGCGCAACTCCCGTTGCGCGATCGCGCCTTCCGGCCACCGGCCGTCGTGCCCGCAGCGCGCCAGCACGCGGTCCGCGCACGGCGCCGTCCGACCCGTGCGCGGGTTGACGAGAAGGAACTCCTCCTCGACCCCGATCGTCGTCCCCGCCCCGTCCATGAGGACTCGGCTACCCGTTTGCGCGGCGGCGGAACCGGGATCGTGTGCCGGAGGCCGGCCGCGGGTGACTTGACGTCGAGCCACGGGGAGATTCGGCGCCAGCCAGTCGTGTAGCCGGTGTCCCTCGAGGCGCAGCCGTTGTGCGGCGAGAGCGGTGAGCGCAGCACCGGCCAGCACGCGTCGCAGCAGGGCGTCGGCCACGGGGTCGCGGGTAGCCCGGACGGCGACGCTCCGGCCTCTGCGTCGCCGAACACGATGGGCCGGGGGACGCGGATCGTCGCGTGGTGCTGTCGTGGCGGGCGCGGCTGCCGGTGGCGGCCGCCGTCACCTCCAACGCTTTCCCGGCGGTCATAGGGCTCGCGGCAGGGATGGTCGCCTCGTCGACCGTGCTGATCGGTTTCGGCTTGGATTCGTTGATCGAGGCCGCCTCGGCAGCCGCGGTGACCTGGCAATTCTCTGCCAATGACCCGCAGGCCGCGAGCGGACGGCGCTGAAGGTCATCGCGGTGTCGTTCTTCGCCTTGCCCACCTACGTCACCGTCGAGCCGGCCCGCACGCTGTTCGGCGCCGTAGCTGCTGAAGATCCAAGGCGGCGGCCACGCTCGTGTCGTTGTCGGCCGGGAGCGCCGGTTCGGGCCGCGGGTGGTGACCTCGACGGGGATAGCGGCCTTCCTGCTGGGCTAGGAGTGATGTCCAGGGACGTTGTTCTGGTTTTGAGGGTGTGCCGGCCTGTCGTGCAGACAGGTGAAGGCCTCTGGTTGTGAAGTCGAGCTGTCTAGGAACCGCTTCACGCACCGGAGGCCTTCGTGTCCCACCCTAACGCCGCGCTGACCCCTCGGACCCGGCTGCGGCTGGCGTGTTTGATCGTCGAGCAAGGCTGGAGCTGCACACTGCGTAGAGGTCGGGCAGGTCTGCGGGGTGCGAGAGGTTCATGGCGAGGACCGGAGCGAACCGGGCGCAGCTGGGTTGAGTTGGCTGATCTCGGTGTAGTAATCGCGCGCCGCGATGTGAGCGGTGTCGAGGGCGCGCCGCAGGGTGGTCAGTTCCCGGCATGCGGAGGCCAGATGTGCGGTGCCCGGCGCGCCGTCGACCCGGCGAAGCTGCTCGGGACGTTGGGTGTGGTGGGCGGTGTGTTCGGCCAGGAGGGTCACCAGATCGGTCAGCTCGCCGGTGAGCTGGGCCAGCTGCCAGCCGGCGTTACGCAGCTGCGCCAGGCTGGACGTCGTGGCCGGGTCGGCCGCGCGGACCGCGCGCCGCAGGTCGCGGGCGGTCGTGGCCAGCGTGGTGGCGATCGTGACCGGTCGGTGTCGGATGGTAGCCATCGGTTCCGCTCTCCTCCTGCTGTGCGAGGGTCGACGGCGACGCGGGCCCCGCCCGGCAGCGTTCGATGCCGCGCGAGCGGAGCCAGGCTTGGGTGCTCAGGCGTTGATCTGCTTGGACTCGCTTTCGCCGCTGATGGCGATCTTGCGCGGCTTGGCCTGTTCGGCGATCGGCATGCGCAGCGTCAACACTCCCGTCTCGTAGTGTGCTGCGATGTTGTTCGCGTCGAGGGTGTCACCCAGGAACAGCTGGCGGGAGAACACCCCGCGTGGCCGCTCGGACACCTGGACCTCGGTGCCCTCGTCGTAGGTCGGCTTGCGTTCGGCTTTGACGGTGAGCACGTTGCGCTCCACGTCCAGGTCGATGGCGTCCGGCGCGACACCGGGCAGATCGAACTGCACCACATACTCGTTGCCGGACCGGTAGGCGTCCATCGGCATCACCGCCGGGTGCGATGTGGTGCCGGTGGCGCCGAAGAACTGCTGGGTCAGCCTGTCCAGCTCCCGGAACGGGTCGGTCCGCATCAACATGACCATCCCTCCTCTGCTCTTTCCCTGTGCACCGCCGCCGGCGTGCTGGGGACCGGAGGCGGCTCGTCAAACCTGTACGCCACCCTGCTTTGGGGAGATGAGTGCTGGTTTCGTGTCATCGCCGAGATCCGGCTCCCGCCGCAACGCGGGCGGCGGGGCCGGAACCAGTTCGGTGGGAAACACCTCTCGAGAATGCCGGGTGTGCAATCGATCCTTCAATGACCTGGGGCCCGTCCCGGCAGCCATACCGCCCGGGCTGGGGGGGTGCCGCGAGGTGTGCGCCACGAGACGCCGGACCGGGACCGCTTTCAGGTTTCCCCGGTCGTCTGTCGGAGCAGGCATCCCCGCCGGGTGAAAGGACTACAGGCGGGCGGGCTCCAGGTGTGCAGGCATCACCTGCCGCCTTTCGAGATCACCATCGCTTCGCTGGCCCCAGGAGCGCACCGGTCGGCGGAGGGGAACGCTGCCGATACCCGCCTCGTGTCGCCGGCACCACGCCGATCGACCGGCCGCGGGTGGCGACGGTGCGGGGTGCGCGGCTGGATCGCTGCGGACCCGAGGATCCAGGCCGGGGCCTCGGTGGGTACGGAGGAAGCACCTCGAAATTGGCGGTCATGATCGCGTCGAACTCGGCGCGCAGCCACGCTGGATCCGCATACACCAGCTCGGCGAACCCGCTGGTCACCGCTTCGCGGCGGGTGGTGTCCGGCATCATCGATCACTCCCCGGCAACATCGCGTTCGACACCAGGTCATGTACCGCTCATCCATTTCTATAGCGCGCACTGCAAGTTGTGTCAAGTGCCTGTACCAGATAATCTGAAGTGGCCGGGAGCGAGCGTGACGACTCGTCAAGGAGGAGTGCGTGGCTGATCTGGGCAACCTCGACAACCCGGACTACCCGTCCTTCACCACCGGGCAGGCCGCGAAGATGCTGGGTGTGCAGGAAGCGTTCCTGCGCAGCCTGGACGCCGCGGACCTGGTGCGCCCACAGCGCTCGGACGGTGGCCATCGCCGCTACTCCCGCCGCCAGCTCACCCTCGTGATCCGGCTGCGCGAACAACTCGACGAAGGCCACACCCTCACCGCCGCCGCCCGCATCATCGGCCTGCAAGACCAGCTCGCCGACGCCGAAAACACGATCCACTACCTGCGCGCCCAGCTCGACCAGCGCTGACTCCGCTCACGCCGTCGGTCACGAGCTCACGCAAGCAATCGTCCAGGCCGGTGCCAACTGCCCCTGTGTCGGCACCCACCTTCGCCGCTGCTTATCCGCCCAGTGCGCGAGGACTCGTCCGATGGCCTCGTAGACATCGGAGTCGGTTCTCATGACGAGCGCTCGGGGCCCCCGCTTGCGGTCGTGTCGAGAGGCTGTGCGTGCTTCGCGGCTGGTGAGTAGGTCGAGGGCGATCATGCCGAGTCCGAGTCCGAGGCCGAGGCCGAGGTGGAGCCAGCTGTCGACGTTGTTGGGCGGGACGACGTTGGCGTCGCTGCCGTGATCGATGAGCAGTCCGTAAAGCCAGAATGCTTCCCCAGCCTCGTGGTGTTGATCTCGGTGCTCGGACTGCTCGGACAGGGCGCGGACGCAGCCCGGAGTCCTTGTGTGGGAGATCGCGAAGTGGCCGGTGATCGCAGTTCTCGTCAGCCTGGTGTTCGCCCTGCTCTACTGGGCCGGACCCAACGTGCGGCAGCCGAGCTTCCGGTGGCTCACGCCCGGCGGTCTGGTCGTCGTCGCACTGTGGGTGCTGGCCTCGGCGGGATTTGCGCTCCACGTAGCCAATTTCGTTTCGTACGACAAGGCTTACGGGTCGCTCGCCGGGGTCATCGTGTTCCTGGTGTGGTTGTGGATCTCCAACGTTGCCCTGCTGCTCGGTGCCGAGCTGGACGCCGAGCTGGCCGGCGGCCGCCGGCTCGAGGCGGGAGGCGGGGGCGGTGAAGCCGAGCCCGTCCTGCCGCCGCGTGATACCACGGCGATGGACGCTGACGAAGCGGACGCCGTGGCCGGCGAGGTCGCGCGGGAACGAGCGCGCCGCCGATCGGCCCGTTGCCGCTCCTCGGTTTGGCCGAGCGCTGGCGTGGTATTCGCCGGGCCAAGGGCACTCCGGCAGACATCGGCCGGAGAAACGTCTACGCCCGTGGAGTAAACATGAGCACACCCGAAATCGACCCGGTCACTGCGGAAAGCATGGAAGAAGACGCTGATTTCGGTGACGAACACACCGAACCGACTTTCCGCGACCAACCTCCGGAGACAGTCGGCGCCAGGACAGAAGACGAGGGCGGCGGCGATCACGGCGGTATGGACCCGCGTTGAGGCCGAGCGAAAGTGTAGGCGCCCATACGCGTCTGCGTGTGTTGGGTCTTGGACGCGAACCACTACGGGAGTTGAAGCGGTGTGAATTGCCGCGAAGGCGCCGAGGCGCGACGGGGTGGCCTGGAACTGGTGCTGTCCTTGGCCGAGGATCAGAGAGCGGCGTGGGGAACCGATGCGGCGGAGCTGGCAGATGCGCTGGACACGGTGCTGGTCGGGCTGGCGGCGATGCGGAAGGGGCGTCACGCCGAGTCCCGGGGAGATGAGACCAGTTTCAAGGACCGTCGGGGCGACGCCGGACTGGCGTGGGACGAGCGGTTGCTGCGGGACGTGTGCGGACTGCTGGCCCGTCTCGAGGGTGTGCGTTCCGCTGGAATCCGGCCGCACACACGCGACGGCGGGTCGTACGGCCAGCTGGCGGCGGCCATGGGGGTGCCCCGGACCACCGCGCAACGTCGTCGGGACGACCTCGGGGAGCCGGGGCCGGCCGAGTTGTGGGCGACCGGAAGCCGCAGCGGGGTGAGCCACGCCGGCTCGCGGGTGCCGGACACGATGCGCTCGTGGTCCACGCCGTGGCCGGGATACATCCCGGTCGAATCACCCCCTCAGAACTCGTGGGCGCTGGACTGGAACGCAGCGTGCGCGAAGGTTGGGCTGATCCCTACGCGACGCCGCGCGATGTCCCGGACTGGGCCGACCGGCAGGCTGCTGCCCTGGTGTCGTACCGGCTCGATGAGCGGCGCCGGCCGCTGAACCCCACCGGCCGCACCGGAAGGCCTGGACGGCACCTCGGAAAATGGGGCGAGAACCAGGCCGCGGACCCGATCGTCGTGGCCGGAGCCGGCGGTGCGGAACCACAGGTGCTGCTCATCCTGCGCCGGGACTGCGCGGAGTGGGCCATCCCCGGCGGCATGGTCGACCCGGGTGAGACCGCGGAGCGCGCGCTGGTCCGCGAGCTGCGCGAGGAAACCGATGTAGACCTGGCCGGTATGGATCCGAAGATCCCGACGCGGACCTACGTGGACGACTGGCGGAACACCGATCACGCGTGGGCGTCGAGCACGGTGGCGCTCTACCGGATCGAGGAAACGCTTCCACCGCCGGTGACGACGCGGCCTCGGCCTCGTGGTTTCCGTTCGCCAGCCTGGACGAACTCGCGGCAGCGATCGAGGGTGCTGGAGGGAAGCTGCACGAAGGGCACCGGCCGCTGCTGTCTGCGGCTCTGAAGCACCTCCGCGACGCCTGATTCGCCTCGCCGGCCACCGCGTCGGGAGTGCGCACCTCCGGTCTGAAGGGCCGTGCCGGCCTGAACGCCCAGAACCCGCAGAAGGACCCGAGCGACTGGACGACCGGCGACGAGCCCATGACCGGGCCGCAGAAGTCGTACCTGCAGACGTTGGGCCAGGAGGCCGGGGTAGAGGTGCCCGAGGACCTCACCAAGGCGCAGGCCTTGGAACGGATCGACGAGCTGCAGCGCACTACGGGCCGCGGGGCGTGAAGTCCGGCGCGTTGTCCACCGGTGGTGGTCCGGGTCCCGCGTTCGATCATCCCGTGTTTGTTCGGCGCCGGGCCGGGTACGCGGCGGGTATGAGTGATCCCGAACGCGCTCACCAGTTCGGGCGACCTGACTCCCGCTGCGCAGTGCGAACTCGCCGGACGCGAAGCCTCGGGCGACCGCGAATTCAGCCGTGAACGCAACGAATTTCCTTGCTGCCGCGCGAAAGCCGAACTGGGACGCCGTCGTCTGATGGAGCTTCAAAGATTTTTGTGCCAGTTCGTAGGAGAAGAACAAATTTCTGTGACGCTCAATTTGTCGCACGGGAAGGTTACCGCGTGGGCAATGGTGCGGTGGTGTCAAGTAAGGGTTGAAGGAGGTCGCCGATGTCGTCGACGCGATCGAGAACGTCGTCGGCGGTGAACGCGAACTGGTGGGCCTGGCGGCAGGCAGACACTTCGCCCCAGGTGACGGGGGTGGACACCGTCGGCGTTTCACGGCCGCGCAAGGAGTAGGCCGCGATGGTGGTCTTGGTGGGGTTGTTCTGGCTCCAGTCGATGAAGACCTTGCCGGTCCGCCGGGCTTTGGCCATTACGGCGGTGACGGTGTCGGGTGTCTCCTGGGCGAGCTGTTGGGCGAGCTGTTTCGCGTAGGCGGAGGGGGCGTCGGCGTGGTTGGTGGTGATGCCGCAGTACAGCTGCATGCCTTTCGAGCCTGAGGTTTTGGCGAAGGGGGTGAGGCCGTCCGCGGTGAGGATGTCGTGCAGTCGCTCGGCGACGCGGCAGCATTCGACGATGGTGGTGCCGGGCCCCGGGTCGAGGTCGACCACGAGCCGGTCTGGCAGCTGCCGTTGCCCGGCTTCGTCGATAGTCCATTGTGGAGTGTGTAGTTCGAGGGCGGCCATGGTGGCTGCCCACACCAGGCTCGGCAGGTCGTCGATCAGTGGGTAGCTGATCGTGCCGGGGCCGCGGCCGCTGCGCGAACCGGTACTGGGCAACAGCACTGTGCGCAGCCATGACGGAGCCCCTCGTGGGAGGTTCTTCTCGAACCAACTCTCGCCGTCGACGCCATCGGGGTAGCGGATGAACGTGACAGGGCGTCCGGCGAGCTGCGGCAGTAGTACCGGTGCGATCCGGGCATAGTAGTTGATCACCTCGCCCTTGGTGAAGCCGTCACGCGGGTAGAGGACTTTGTCCAAGTTGGACAGCTTGAGCCGCCGGTCGCCGACCTGCACCAGCTGCTCGGTCGCGGAAAGAGACGGTCCGGACGACGCAGGCGACGGCTCGACGCGGTGGCTCGGTTTGGGCGCGAGGACGTCGGCGGGCTTCTTGTCCTGGCGCAGGCCGCGCCAGGCGGTGTGGCGGACGCGCCCGGCGCGGGTGAACTGGCGGTAGACGATCTCGCCGACCACGCGCGGCTCGACCCAGCGGGCGCGGGCGGTGTCCTCCCGCGGGGGCGTCGCGGCAAACGGGTCGGTGCGGCGTTCCAGGGGCTGCAACTGGGCCATGAGCTCGGCGCGGGCAGCTTGGGAGAAGCCGGTGCCGACGTCGCCGAGGTACACGAGGTCGCCGGTGTCGGGGTCGTGGGCGCCGAGCAGAAGGCCGCCGAGGGTGCTGGCGAAGCTGCGCTGGCCGGGGCGCCAGCCGCAGATGATGACTTCCTGGGTCTGGATGAACGGGTGCTTGAGCCACGAGTCCGCCCGGCGCCCGGGGACGTAGGTGGAGTTGCGCAGCTTCGTGACGACGCCTTCGTAGCCGGCGTGCGCGGCGTCGGCGAGGAAGTGGGCGGGGGTGCGGTGGTCGGCGTCGAGCTCGCCGAAGGTCACCGCGGGCACGACGGCGACCCGGCGCGGGTCGGGCTTCGGCAGGCCGGTCAGGAGCCGACGGCGTTCGTCGTACGGTTGGGTCAGCAGGCTGCGCCCGCCGAGGTGGAGCAAGTCGAAGGCGAGGAACCGGACGGGCAGGTCCTCGAACTGCTCGTCGCGGCGCAGCGATCCGGCGTGTTTGGTGTAGCGGCCGCGGCGTTCCTGCAGGAGCTCGAAGTCGATCCGGCCGTCCTCGTCGTACACGACGACCTCACCGTCCAGCACCGCGGAGCGTCCGTCCAGGGCGGGGCCGAGCACGGTGGCGAGGTCGGCGAACTCGGCGGTGAAGTCGATGTTGTTGCGGCTGGTCAGCACCGTGGTGCCATCCGGTGCGATCCGCATCGCCGCGCGGTAGCCGTCCAGCTTGTACTCATACGTCCACTCCGGTCCGCTGCGCAGCCGGCCACCATCCGCCTTGGCCAGCATCGGCTCGACCCAGGCAGGGACGTGAGATCGGTCGCGAGCAGCCATTTCGACCCTCCGTCGTCACGCTGCGATCTACTGACGGTAACCCGTTCGGCCCAGTCTTGCCCGTTTGCTGCTCAACGGCCCAGCCGGGGAGACTGGAAGCGATCGGATCGGGGTTGGGCTGCCCCGCCTGCACAAGGGGCTATTGTTCGCAGTCGGCGGGATGCCCTGCAGAGGGGCGTGCGGCGCCAGGGTGCTGGCTGACTTCACCGAGAACGTGGTCTAGCTGGTGGAGACCTGCAGGATCCTCGAGCTGCGGCGTGGACGCCTGCGGTGGGCGCGCACGATCCCCGGAACCTGACATTCCCCACCGCTCCGGATCTCCTCGACGAAGCGTCCGGCGACAGCCGGAGGTCGGACCCGGACCTCGCAGCTTGCGGCACTAGAGTCCGTTTAGAGCCCGACGTCGCCAGGGGTTGGATGCCGCCCACGACACAGCGCCGACGCTAGAAGATCATGGCGGAAGCGCAGCGTTCGCAGGAACGGATTTCCGCCCGCGCACGCGCGAAGTCTGGCTTCGGGCAGGCAATTGGATGACGAGAGAACACGGCGACGTGTTTCCGGGAATGTGGGCTGCGACGTCCCGAGGCTGGCCGTAGGTCGGGACGTCGCGGCCGAGCTGCTGGGGGCTGCGTTGGCCTGCCGTGCCGTTCTGGATCAGCTGGTGCCGGCTCGCGGATACTGTGGGCAGGCCAGACGGCCCAGGCGATGCGGTTCCGGGGCGGCTCCACTTCACAGCCGGAGGTCTTCTGCCTCCACGGCCGAGCTCACTCGGTGTCGTGAGCCGGCCGCGAGGACTCAGCTGTCTGGCGACGGGCGTGCCACGGCTGTCAGTGTGAGGGCGAATTCGGCAGGCCCGACCTCGAGACGGTACTGGGGCAGCACTCCGGGGCCCACGGCACCGGTGCCGATGCCCTGGATGATGTGATCAGTGTGCAGGTGGATCATCGGTTCGGGGGTCAGGTCGGTGAGGTGGCGTGCAGCGGCCAGCTGCTGGTCGCTCCACCGGCGCGCAGAGACGTTGAACACGGGATCGCCGTCAACGCGCATTCCGTGGCCGACCGGGTCGGTGAACTTGGCCCAGCGCACATCCGTGCGGTTGCCGTTTTCCTGCGGACGCACGTACGGGGTCTGCATCTGATCCACGGTGGATTCGAAGCGGCCGGTCTGAACAGCGTGGCGGGAGTCAGGGTAGGCCTCGCCCGGGCCGGCGCCGAACCAGCTGACCCGTGACCACTCGGCGGGGAGGAGCCAGCGCAGGCCGATGCGGGCGAGCGAGGGTGCCTTGTCCCGTCGGGCGAGCTCCGCGTAGCGGTCGGGCGGCAGGTCCGGATCGACCATGCCTTCGCCGAACATGTCGCCGCGCTCGGGCCAGTGGCCGACCGGCTCGGTGCGCACCTGCAGGCGTAGCCGCTCCTCGTCGGCGTCCCAGTGGTACGTGGTCAGGTATCCGGAGCCGGATGCGGCCGCGGCGCTGCGCACCACCACGGTCAGCTCGTGCTTCCCGACGTCCAGCGACACAGTCCGGTGCCGCAGCCGGTGCAGACCGCGTTCCTCCCAATATGCGGCGTCGCGCTGGGCGCCGCCCCGGTCGTTGTCGGTCGGTGCGCGCCACAACTCCAGCCAGGGCCCGTGCACGGTCCGATCGGCGAGGCTGTGCAGGGTCCCGGTGTGCGGATCGAAACGCGCCGGGCCGAGTGCGATCTGCCCGGCGACGGTGGCGGTCGGCACCCGCGCGCCACGGGCGCCGTCGCGAGAGGGCCTGTTGTCAGACCACGAGAACTGCCCCCAGGCGACCACATGTCCCTCAGGCGCCCACGCGGTCGCCTTGGCCGTTTCGGCGCGCACCAGAAACCATCGTTCACCGCTACCTGGTGCTGCGGGCAGCTGCGGCAGGGGTACTTCGGCATGTTCGCCCGCCGCCACTGGGGGCACGGTCAACGCGCCCTCGGCTACCGGTGTTCCCTCTTCGGTGAGCGACCACGCCCATCGCAGATGGGACAGGTCCACGAAGTCATACCGGTTCTCGATCGACACACAGCCCGTGTCAGCGGTGATCCGGACCGGCTCGATGACCTTCTGGTACTCCAGCAACCCCGGTGACGGGGTGCGGTCGGGGAACACCAGGCCGTCGCAGATGAAGTTCCCGTCGTGCAGTTCCTCGCCGAAGTCCCCGCCGTAGCCGAAGAACTCCCGGCCCACCGCGTCGGTGGTGCGCAGACCCTGGTCGATCCACTCCCAGACGAAACCGCCTTGCAGCCGCGGGTACTCGTCGCACAACCGCAGGTACTCGGCGAGCCCGCCCGGCCCGTTGCCCATCGCGTGGGCGAACTCGGTGAACAGGAAGGGCATCCGGTTGCGTCGCTCGTCCGCCGGATCGCCCTCGCCCTCGGTGGCGGGATAGAAGCACTCGCCGGGCTTCAATCGCCCCTGGCCGATTCGCTTGACGTTGGCCTGGGTGCGGTACATCTCTCCGTAGACGTCGGTGTAGCGGCCGAACCGATCGCCCTCGTAGTGGATGGGCCGGTCCGGGTCTCGTTCGCGCGCCCAGGCGGCCATTGCCGCGAGGTTCACCCCGTCGCCCGCTTCGTTGCCCAGTGACCACACGATCACACTGGGATGGTTCTTGTCCCGCTCCACCGTCCGCTCGATACGGTCCAGATAGGCGGGGCCCCAGCGCGGGTCGTCCGACGGATTGCCTTCCCACCGCTGAGCGCCGGCGATCTCGAACCCGTGGGTCTCCAAGTCGCATTCGAGCACGACCCAAAGACCCAGCTCGTCGCACAGCTCGAGGAACCACGGGTGCGGCGGGTAGTGCGCGGTGCGGACGGCGTTGATGTTGTGCCGCTTCATCATCTCCACATCGCGGCGCATCGTTTCGCGAGTCACCGCCCGCCCGCGGTCGGGATCGAACTCGTGCCGGTTGACTCCGCGCAGCAGGACCCGCCGCCCGTTGACCGTCAGCACCCCGGCCTCGGTGATCGCGACAGTGCGGAAGCCGATACGCACTCGCACCCGTTCGCTGTCGGTGGCGAGCACTGCTTCGTACAGGAACGGGTCTTCCGCGCTCCACGGCCGCACCGTCTCGAACGTGAACTCGTCCGAGGCGGGTGCGCCGAGGATCCCGAGTTCGGGGATGTCCAGCCGCACCGAGGCGCCCGCGTCCAGGTCGATGCGCAGCCGGCCCCGACCGCTGTCCGCGTCGTACTCGGTGTGCACGAACAGGTCCCGGACCCCGCCCGTCGGGCGCGCGATCAGCGCGACCTCGCGGAAGATCCCCGACATCCGCCAGGTGTCCTGGTCTTCCAGGTAGGTGCCCGAGGAGTACTGGTGCACGCGCACCGCGAGCACGTTGCGTCCGGGGCGCAGCGCGGCGGTCGCGTCGAACTCGACCGGGAGCCTGCTCCCTCGGCTCACACCGAGCTCGATGCCGTTGAGCCAGACCCGTGCGCACGAGTCGACTCCCTCGAACCGCAGCACCGCAGGGGTGTCCGCCCACGACTGGGGCACGTCGAATGCACGACGGTAGTCGCCGGTCGGGTTCTCGTCGGGCACGAACGGCGGGTCCACCGGGATGGGATAACGGATGTTCAGATACACCGGACGGCCGTGTCCGTGCAACTGCCAATGCGAGGGCACCGGAAGCCGGTCCCAGGCGCGGTCGTCGAACTCCGGCAGCTCGAACCCGTCCGGCTCCAGTACCACTGCCGGGAAATACCGGAATGCCCAGGAACCGCTCAAGTCGAGCCGCGGCGCGTCCGAGCGCACCGCGGCGCGTGGTGCGAGACTGCCGTAGCCGGGGGAGAAGTCCTCGAAGTACCGTGGGGTCATGACCGGAGTTCGGGAATCGGCCCGGAGAAGGTCAGCTTCAATGCGTACGCGGGTGCGGCGAACGGCGCCGCCGGGAGAACGTCGATGTGCAGGCCAGTCTCGTTCTGGCGGAACTCGCGCAGCGGAACGTACTCGCCCGCGCGGGGTCCGATCAACTCGATGGCACGCAGCGAGCCGAGGTCGATCCGGCCCGACGCGAGCGTCTTCACCGTGAGCGTCCCCTCCGGCCAGCCCAGCACCGTCGCGTAGAGCACCCGGCCGTCCTTGTCGCGAGTGAACCGGATGTCCTCGCCGCCGCCGGCCACCGGCGGAGTGAACGAGCCACCGCCCATCGCGGTCGGTCCTTCGCCGTAGACGCTCCAGGCTCGGGTGGCGTAGATGGACTCGCCGGACTGGCGCAGGTAGTCACCGATGCCGAGCAGGAGGGTTCGCTGTTCGTCGGGAATAATGCCCTCGGCCGTCGGGGAGAAGTTGAGCAGCATGTTGCCGTTCTTGCTGACCCGGTCGATCAGCGAGTGCAGGATCTGCTCGAGGGAGAAGTAGCTCATGCCCGTGGTGTAGGACCAGGCCTCGGTACCGACGATGTCGTCGGTGAACCAGTACGGGTAGGTCAGGTCGGCCGGCCCGCCGCGTTCGAAGTCGAAGACCTCACCCTTGTCGTTGAACCCGTCCTTGTAGGTGGCGACGACGTCGGTCCCCCATTCGGCCGCCCGGTTGTAGTAGTAGGCGAGGAACTCCAGCCCGGTCCGTTCCTCGACCTGGTCGAGGTTGACGTCCTGGTAGAGGATGTCGGGACGGGCCCGGTCGACCACCTCTTTGAGCTTGTCCAGCCACAGGCGGTTCTCTGCGGCCACGTCCAGCTGGCCGTACAGCCGGCGCAGCGACGTGGTCGGCTGAGGCGGTACGTGGTCGTAGAACCCGGTGAAGTGGAACGCGTGGTGCATCGCCACCAGCAGTTTCAACCCCTGTTCCCGGTAGGCCTCGGTGAACAGCTCCAGCAGGTCCAGCTTCGGCCCCCGCGCGACCGAGTTCCACTCGTTGACGTTGCTGTCCCACATCGAGAACCCGTCGTGGTGCTCGATGACCGGACCGGCGAAACGCGCTCCTGAGTCGGCGATCAACTGCGCCCACTCTCGCGGGTCGAAGCTGCCGCCCTGGGACTTCAGCTTCGGCGCGAACTGGACGAACCGGCCGGCCTTGTCGTAGCCGCCGTCGATGAACCGGTGGTACGGCCATTCGGCGGGGTCGCCGTAGTTCTCGATGTGGTGGCGCTTCACCGGATCGTCGTCGATGTACATCTGGCGCGGGTACCACTCGTTGTTGAACGCCGGGACGCTGAACGCGCCCCAGTGGTGGTAGATCCCGAACTTGGCGTCTTGGAACCACTCCGGGGCCGCCGTGTGCTGGTCGACCGAAGACCAATCGGGAGTGTAGGGCTGGTTTCCTTGCGGGTCAGGGGAAAGCGACATCAGTTCACCTCGGTTGGTCGGGTTTCACGGATTACGGCTACGTCGCCGGGCGCCAGCCGGAGAGAGCCCTCGACGGACCTTCCGGTCAACAACTCGTGACCGGTCAGGGGGAAGAGCGCGGCGGCAGAGCCATGGTTGAACAGGAACAGCCACGACCTGCCGTCCGCCGCGTGCCGTCGCAGCGCCTCGACCTGAGTCGGCGCACCGGGCAGTTCCGGCTCGACTCCGGCCGCCTCGAATACGCGTCGGACGAGCCGGTCGGCCGTGGGTTCGTCCGGGTACGTGGAGACATACCAGCCGGTGCCTGCGCCGTGGGGGTGACGGGTGATCGCCGGCTTGCCGTCGAGCGGACCACCCTCGTAGGCGGCGAGCACCTCGGCGCCGTGGCAGACAAGGTCTTCGCTCCACAGCCGTCCTGTGGCGCCGCTGCTGAGCGCGACGGTCTGTCCCGGCACGACTGGGTGGAACTCCTCCACGCGCACGCCGAGGACGTCCAGCAGACCGCCGGGGAAACCGCCGAGCCACGCCTGTTGCCGCTCGTCAACCACTCCGGAGAAGCAGCCTACGACGAGCTGCCCACCGCCCTCGACGTAGCGGACGAGTGACTCGGCTGCCGCCGGAGACAGCAGATACAGGCTGGGTGCGAACACGACCGCGTAGCGCGACAAGTCGTCCTCGTACCGCGCGAAGTCGGCGGTCACGCCGGCCCGCCACACCGCGGCATGCAGCTCGCGCACCGCAGGCATGTACTTCACGTGCCGTGACGGCGTGACGGGAAGTTCCAGTGCCCACCGGGAGTCGGCGTCCCACAGGATCGCCACGTGGGCGCGGACCGTGCTGCCCACGATCTCCCCAAGCCCGGACAATGTCTCTCCGAGCGCGCTCACCTCCCGGAACACCCGGGTGTCGGCGCCCGCGTGCGGCACCATCGCCGAATGGTGCAGCTCGGACCCGCCGCGGCCGGCACGCCATTGGAACGCGAGCACCGAGTCCGACCCGCGCGCCACGTACGCGAGGCTGTCGCGCAAGAGCCTGCCGGGTTCCTTCGCGACCACCATCTCGCCGTGCCCGGGCCAGATGGTGCCGACGGCTTGCTCCATGAGCAGCCACGGGCGGCCGCGGTTGAACGAGCGCGCGCGGTCGGCCGCGAACGCCACGTCGATCGTGCCGGCGACGCCGGGCGCGTTGAGGTAATGATCGATCGCGACCACGTCGACCTCCGCGCCCCAGCGCCAGAAGTCCAGCATCTGGTAGCTGTCCGGCAGCATGAAGTTCGTGGTCACCGGCACTCGCCCACGCAGCAGGTCCCGCTGTTCGCGGTAGGCGGTCAGCAGCTCGTCGGACCAGAACCGGGCGAAGTCGAGGGCCTGCGCCGGATTCGGCAGGTACTGCGTGTCACGCGGCGGCAGGATCTGCTCCCAGTCACCGTAGTTCTGGCTCCAGAACTTCGTGTACCACGCTTCGTTCAGCCCGGCCAGATCGTCGTCGTAACGCGCCCGCAGCCAGCGCCGGAACGCCGTGGCCACGTGACCGCAGTAGCACGGCGTGCCGTACTCGTTGTGCACGTGCCACAGCGCGACCGCCGGATGGTCCCCGTAACGCTCGCCCAGCGCCGACGTGACTCGTTTCGCGGCCTCGCGGTAGGCCGGCGCCGCCGCGCAGTAGGTGTCGCGACTGCCGTGCCAGCGCCGGGTGCCCCCACTCGTGACCGGCAGCGCATCGGGGTGAGCGAACGTGAACCACGGCGGTGGCGATGCGGTTGGGGTCGCGAGGATCACGCGCACTCCGTTGGCGTGCAACCGGTCGAGCGTCCGGTCGAGCCAGTCGAAGTCGAAGACGCCCTCGGCAGGCTCGATCGACGACCACGCGAACACGCCGACGGTCGCCGTGTTGACGCGAGCTTCACGCATCAGGACGTCGTCTTCGTCCCAAGTCTCAGGCGGCCACTGCTCGGGGTTGTAGTCTCCGCCGAACCAGAACGCGTGCGTCATGCTTCGAGCCTGAACGAGTCGAGCCGCTGTTCCCCGTCGAGCACCACGTACAGGTCGTAAGTGCCCGGCGGCGCATCGATCCCGGAGCTGACCGTCGTCCACGCGTACCTGTCGCCAGTGGAGGCGATGCGCACGCTGCCCAGCAGGACGCCGTCGACGGGATCGTCGCGCCGCACCGCGAGTTCCGCCTCGCCGGCGCCGGTGCGCGACACGCGTGCGGTGATCCGCTGCGCGGGTCTGTCGAGGTGGACCGAGCGGAAGACCACCCAGCCCGGACTGTCGCCGGCCGGCGTCACGGCATCACCCGACGCGCGGGTCGTGTCGACCAGAGTTACGCCCTCGTAGTCGTCAAAATCGGCCGCACGCACCTCGATCCCGAGGACATCGCGCATTCCGGCGTTCGTGCCGGACACGACCACCCGGGTGCTCGATCGGATGTCCGCACAGGACCGGCCGGCCATCAGCTCGTGTTCGCCGGCGTCCACCCGGAACTCACCGGTGGCGACGTCCCAGTACGCCAGTTCGGCCACCGGGAACTCCAGTTCGACCGTGCGGGTCTGCCCGGCCGCCAGCTCGACGCGCGCGAAGGCCCGCAGCTGCCGCGACGGGCGCTCGCCGGCAGGCGACACCGGCCGGCTGTAGAGCTGCACCACCTCGACCCCGTCCCGCTGCCCGTCGTTGGTGACTTCGAGCCGCACCGCGATCTTCCGCGAGTCCACTGTGGACTGAATTCGGCCGTAGCGGAAAGTGGTGTACGTCAGGCCGTGCCCGAACGGGTACAGCGGCTCGCCGTCGAAGTACAGGTACGTCCGGCGTGCTTTGATGATGTCGTAGTCGAGCAGATCGGGCAGATCTTCGTCGGCGCGGTACCAGGTCTGTGACAGCCGACCCGTCGGTGCGTGCTCACCGAACACCACGTCGGCGACTGCGTTCCCGGTCTCCTGTCCCGCGTGGCTCGTCCACAGGATCGACGGCACGTGCGCGTGGGCCCAGGTGACCGCGTACGGATAGCTGCTCATGACGACGAGGACCGTGCGCGGTTGTGCGCGTGCGACCTCGCGCACCAGTTCCTCCTGCGCGGGTGGCAGCGCGAGCGTGGTCCGGTCCTGCGTCTCGCGGCCGTTGATGTGCGTGTCGTTTCCGACGACCACAATCGCCACGTCGGTGTCCCGGACGAGCTGCAGGGCACGCTCGATCCCGCTTCGCACCAGCCGAAGCTCGAACCGCTCGGCGACCTCCGGCGATTGCGCGGTGGCGACGAGCTCACCCGTCTCGGGGTCGAGGGTCACGTACTTGTCCGTGCACACGTTGCGCAGGAGCCGCGTGCCATCCGGCTGCTCGACGAAGGTGAAGGTCTCGTGGGTCGCCCAGCCGTCCGGTTGCACCCGATCCGCGATGAGCGCCGCCGTGCGACCACGGCGTTCCGGTGCCGACGCGGGGCTTCCCGCGGCCTCGGGCGGATCGGCCTGGACGGTCACGTACCGGCCGGTGACCGCGCTGCGCAGCGTACTGACCCCGTCGCCCCAGTCGAGGAGGTCGAACAGTTCGCTGTCGTCAGCCGTGCCGGCGGCGCAGGTGAGCAGGGGATGTGCTGCGCCGAGGTCAACGCGCACCGGCCGGTCCACGCTCGTGGCCAGCAACTTCACGCGATCCATCGCGTCCGTGCCGATCACTTCGCCGCCGAACGGCGTGAGAGCGTCCGCGAGTCCCTGGGCGACGTCCACACGGTATGGCATGGTGCCGCTGTAGTGGTCAGTGCGCAGGTCCAGGGCGAACGGGCCCACCACAGCGATCCGCGGCTTGGTGCCTCTGGCCAGCGGCAGCAAGTTCTCGGTGTTCTTGAGCAACACGATCTGCTCGCGCGCCGCGCGCCGGGCGAGCGCGCGATGTTCCGGCGTGTCGAGGGCATCCCGGGAGATCGACGAGTACGGATGGATGTCGGGATCGAACTCACCGGTTCGAATCCTCAGTTCGAGCAGCCGCCCGACGGCGCGATCGATGTCCTCGTCGGCGATCACGCCCTCGCCGAGCGCCTGTGTCAGCCGCGCCACGGTGAGCGACGGGTCGGCCCCGTGGTCGGTGAAGCTGTCGACGCCGGCCCGCAGCGCCGCGGCGTGACCGATCACGTGATCCTCGAAGTATTGCTCGGTGTCGACCAGGTTGGACGGCGCCTCGGCGTCGGTGACCACCACGATCTCCCGATCGCTGTGCTTGCGCAGGACCCCGTCGAGATACGGACTCACATGGTTGGGACGCCCGTTGACGAGGTTGTACGAGGGCATGACGGCGTCGACGACACCGGCGGCGATCACCCGCGTGAATACGGGGAGGTCGTACTCGTGCAGCACCCTCGGGCGCACAGCCGACGAGGTCTCACTGCGGTCGATCTCGTTGTTGTACGCCAGGAAATGCTTCAACGTCGGCGCGGTGCGCACGTAATACGGATCGGAGCCGCGCAGCCCGCGGCAGTAGGAGATCGCGAGGTGTGCGGTGAGCAGGACGTCCTCGGAGTAGCCCTCCTCGTTGCGGCCCCACCGCGGGTCGCGAAGCAGGTTCACCGTCGGTGCCCACACATTGAGACTCACGGCCGGATCCTTGGCGTGCAGCGCACGCACCTCGACGGCCGTGGCTTCGCCGACCGCCGCCACGAGTTCGGGATGCCACGTCGCACCGAGGCCGACCGCCTGGGGAAAGACGGTGGCTTCGCCGAGCCAGGACGCGCCGTGCAGCGCCTCGGTACCGGTGCGAAACCCGCCCAAGCCGAGCCGCGGCACGGCCGGCGCGTACTGGTGGAGCATCGCGATCTTCTCCGGCGTCGTGAGACGCGACAAGAGATCCTTCGCACGCCGTTCGACGGGCAGTGCGGGATCCCGGAAAGGAAACTGGGACATGACAAGGGTCCGATCGTGCGGCTGAGGGCGCGAACTGGCGGAAGTCAGGGACGAACCGGCATCTCACCGGACTGTCGAAGCGCTTCGAAGTTTCCACGTGAATGCGCCGCTGTCAAGACGAGTGGGCTGCCCAACTTTGGTCGATCTTTCCTTCGCTTCATCGCTCGATCGAGCCGACAAACAGGACATACTAGTGCATAACTCGTGCTGCTTGTGCGAAGACATCCGATCGCGTAGCGTCCGAGCCCGAATTCAAGCGCTTCGACACTGACTCCGCCGGGTGCGCGCACTCCGGCCACCTGAGCCGAGCACCACCGCAACGAACCTCTCAACGAGGAGAAGAGTTCATGACGATGAGAACTGACCACACCGGTCTGAGCCGCAGGGGGTTTCTCCGCGCCTCCGCGTTCGGCTTGGGTGCCGCGGTGTTCGCGTCACCGCTGCTCGCCGCGTGCGGCGACGGGGGAGGCTCGGCCGGCGGCGTGAGCAGGTCCGGGCTGGCCGCCGTGCTGCCCGACCACGTGCCGCTCACCGGCGGGGTGAAACCCGACATCCCGAGCGTGACCGGCGCGAACGGCGCCATGACCGAACCCGGCTACCTGAGCTACCCGGCCGAACTGGTCAAGACGGCGAGTGAAGTTCCCGGGGCCGGCGGGTCCTACACCGCGATCACGCCGTTGTGGGGCGCGATACCTCCGGCGGGCAACGCGTACTACCAGGCGGTCAACAAAGCGCTCGGCGCGAACATCGACGTCCATCCGGCCAACGGCAACACCTACGACACCACCGTCCCCACCCTCGTCGCCGGCGACAAGCTGCCGGACTGGATCCAGCTGCCGAGCCAGTGGAACACCAACTTCAACGTGGGTGCGCTCGCCGCGCAGCGGTTCGCCGACCTGACGCCGTACCTGTCGAAGGGCAACATCAGGAAGTACCCGAACCTGGCCGCGATCGCCACCGGCGGCTGGGAGTCCGGCGCCTGGGAGGGCAAGCTGTACGGCCTGCCGTCGTTCACCCAGGGGGACGCGTTCAGCAGCGCGCTGTTCTACCGCAAGGACATCTTCGACGCCCGCGGCATCAACCCCGACGACATCAAGTCCGCCGACGATCTCTATCACCTCGGCGCCGAGCTGAGTGCTCCCAGCGCAAACGTGTGGGCTTTCGACGTGCTCTGGCTGATGATCCAGCAGATGTACGGCGCACCGACGTCCGGGTTCTCTGCAGACAACGGCAAGCTGGTCCACTGGTCCGAATCGCCCCGGACCGAGGCGGCTCTCGAATTCGCGTACAAACTCGCCAAGTCCGGCTACGTGCACCCCAGTGCGCTGGCGAATGACACCAGCAACAAGACCCAGCGCTTCTACAGCGGCAACGAGCTGGTGACGGCCGAGGGACCCGGTCAGTGGAGCGTCGGGGACGCCGAACAGGGCCAGGCCGCGAATCCGAAGTTCGAGCGCGGCGCGTTCAAGCTCTTCTCCGCCGACGGCTCGACCCCGACGATCGACCTCGGCCCGTCGACCGGCATCGTCAGCTACCTCAACAAGCGCCTGTCTCCCGCTCAGATCGAGGAATGCCTCCGCATCGCGAATTACCTGGCCGCCCCGTTCGGCTCGACCGAGTACCAACTGATCAACTTCGGCGTCGAAGGCGTGCACTGGACCAGCACCGCAAACGGTCCGGCATACACCGAAACCGGCAAGCGGGACTGCAGCCAGCCGACCTACCAGTTCCTGTCCGCGCCGGAGAGCCACGTGAACAGCCCCGGCCACGACTCCGTGACCAAGGGCTACTGCGCCTGGGTGGCGAATGCCGTCCAGTACGCCCGCAAACCGGTGTTCTGGAACCTCAACGCCACCGTGCCCAGCCGGTTTTCCAGCGCCTCCACAGCCCAGCAGCTCAAAGACACCGTCACTCAGGTGACTTGCGGCACCAAGACCGTGGCCGACTTCAAGAACGCCGTCAAGACGTGGAAGTCCGGCGGCGGGGACTCGATGACCGACTGGTACCGGACGAACGTCCTCGAGAAGTACGGCACAGGACAGTGACGAGCGGCGGAGGGAGGACCCGGTGACGGCAACCACGACCGGTCGCTCAACCGGATCCGGTGACGCGCGACCGGCCAAGCCGGACAGGGCGAAGCTCAAAGGCCGGCCTCGCGAGCGCGCGAAGAAACCGAGGCTGACCTGGCGGGTCCGGCTGCGCCGCGACCGCACACTCATCCTCATGACGCTGCCGGCGCTGGTGCTGATCATCGCCTTCAACTACCTGCCGATGTTCGGCACGGTGACGGCGTTCCAGTTCTACGACTACATCTCGGGTTTCTTCCACAGCCCGTGGGCCGGCCTGGGGAACTTCCAGCAACTGTTCGCCGACAGCAACTTCTGGCACGCGTTCGAGAACACGCTCGTCCTGAGCCTTGTCCAGTTGGTGCTGTTCTTCCCCATTCCGATCGCGCTCGCGATCATGCTCAACTCGGTGCTGAGCGCCAAGCTGCGCTCGTTCATCCAGGCCGTTGTGTACCTACCGCACTTCTTCTCATGGGTCCTCGTCGTCACGCTGTTCCAGGAGATGCTGGGCGGTGCCGGGCTGCTCAACCACATATTGCGTCTCAATGGCGTCGGTGTCTGGAACGTCATGAGTGACCCGAATACCTTCAAGTACCTCGTCACCGCGCAGGCGGTGTGGAAAGAAGCCGGCTGGGGCATCATCGTGTTCCTCGCCGCCATCGCGGCGATCGACACGAGCCTTTACGAAGCCGCGGCCGCCGACGGCGCCGGACGCTGGCGCCGCATATGGCACATCACCCTCCCCGGCATGCGGGGCGTCATCGTGCTGATGCTGGTACTCCGTCTGGGCAACGCGCTGACCGTCGGGTTCGAACAGTTCTTGATCCAACGCAACGCGGTCGGTTCCGACGCATCCGAAGTACTCGACACCTATTCGTACTACTACGGCGTCATTGCGAACAACTACGGCCTGGGGACCGCGGCCGGACTGTTCAAAGGGATCGTGTCACTGGTCCTTGTTCTCGCGGCGAACAAGCTCGCGCACTTCTTCGGCGAGGACGGCCTGTACAGGAGCAGCAAATGATCACCATCTTACCGACAGCGAAAAGAACGAAACCGCGGACTTCCGCACGTCCGTCCTGGGAGGAGAAGCCCACCCTCTTCGGGCAGCTCGGAAAGTTCCTGAGCCTGTGCCTCGTGCTCGGCGTGATCCTCTTCCCGCTCTACTGCGTGGTGATCACGAGTTTTTCCACCCAAGCCTCGATCAACATCGCGGGCGGGATCGTGGTCGTGCCGCACGGCCTCACGCTCGATGCCTACCGCCAGATGCTCGACGGCGGCGTCGTCACCCGCGCCGTGATCATCGCCCTGGTGATCACCCTCGCGGGCACCGCGATCTCCATGGTCGTGTCGGTCCTGTGCGCGTACGGCCTGTCACGGCAGCACTCGTTCGGTCATCGCACCATCCTGATGACGTTCATCGCGACCATGTTCTTCAGCGGTGGACTGATTCCGACGTTCATCGTCGTCGCGAACATCTTCCACGGCTACGACCAGTACTGGGCCCTGATCCTGCCCAGCGCGGTGTCGGTGTTCAACATCCTGATCATCAGGTCCTTCTACATGAACACCGCGCGGGACCTGATCGACGCGGCCAAGATCGACGGCGCAGGTGATTGGCGGATCCTGTGGTCAGTGGTGCTTCCCACCTCCAAGGCCGTGAACGTCGTCATGGCGTTGTTCTACGGCGTGACCTACTGGAACAGCTGGTTCAATGTGCTCTTGTACATGCCCGCGGACAACAGCAAATGGCCCATCCAGTACGTGCTGTACGAGTACGTCAACCAAGGCGCGAGCATGCCCGGCGGCGGCTCGCCGGATATCGCCGGCCACGCGCAGCCCGCACCCTTGTCCCTTCAGATGGCGGTGGTCGTGCTCACCCTGATTCCCATTCTGATCGTCTACCCGTTCACGCAGAAACACTTCGCCAAAGGCGCGCTCACCGGCGCGATCAAGGGGTGACCAGGGCACGCCGCCGGGCACCGTGCTCGCCTGTAGTATCGAAAAGCTTCATCAGCCTTCCGGCGGAGATGAAGCACCACCTCTGGGGCCTCACCCCAGTTCTCGAGGAGCAGCGATGGTGACACTCGCCGACGTGGCCGCACACGCTGGCGTGTCCGCGAGCACGGTGTCCTACGTGATGAGCGGGAAGCGCTCGATTTCCCAGACGACAACCGACCGCGTCATGCGCGCTGTCGTCGAACTCGGCTACCACCCGCGCGCGAGCGCCCGGGCGCTCGCGTCGAACCGCACCAACGTCATCGCACTCATGGTGCCTCTGCGAAGCGACATGTACGTGCCGGTGATCATGGAGATCGTGATGGCCGCGGCCACCACCGCTCGCGAACACGGCCAGGACATCCTGTTGCTCACCGGCGGCGAGGGGCCCGACGGGGTGCGCCGCATCGCGGCCAGCGGGATCGCCGACGCCATCATCCTCATGGACGTCGAGCTCGACGACCAGCGCATCCCGGTCCTGCGCGAGGCCGCGATGCCGGCGGTGCTGATCGGCCTCCCTTCCGATACCGCGGGTTTGACGTGCGTCGACCTGGACTTCCAGGCCACCGGAGCGGCGTGCGTGGACCACCTCGCAGACCTCGGCCACCGCGACATCGCGCTGATCGGCGAGAGCAAAAGCGTGTACCGCCGACACACTGGCTTTGCGGCGCGCACACTCGACGGTTTCCAGCGCCAGGCACACGAGCGCCGGCTTCGTGCCGTGCACCGGCCGTGCGAGGGCACTTTCGAGGCGACGGCGGGGGTACTCACGCGCATCCTCGACGAACGGCCCACGACAAGCGGGTTCGTCGTGCAGAACGAAGCCGCCATCCGGCCGACGCTCGACCTGCTGCGCCAGTTCGGTCGCGTAGTTCCCGAGGACGTGTCCGTCGTCGCGATTTGTCCCGACCAGCTCGCGCTGCAACTCTCACCACAGCTGACGAGCGTGTCGATCCCCGCCGAGGAGATGGGCCGCAGCGCCGTCGACCTGGTCATGGCGCAGCTTTCCGATCGGCCCAGTGGCGGCACGACCACCCTGATCCCGCCAATGCTCAACGTCCGAGACTCGTCGGCTGCGGTGCGCTGACGCCACTCGGAGTCCAGCGAACCACGTCAACCTACGAATCCACCAAGCCCGTTCATTCGACCGGAGCTGTTCTCCGGTGCAGAAAACGGATCGATTCACTGCACACCCAACGGAACCGCCTGCTGAGGGTCGGTTAAATCGACGCTCTTCGACGATTCAGAGGGAAGCGCCTGCGGAAATCGGCGAGGCCGGGCAGGTGAACGTCGTAGTTCCCCTCTTCCGCTCGTTTAAGGAGACCTGTGATCAGCATTCGCGAGGACGGTCGCGTCCTCGAAGTGACCGTGCAGCACGAGATCCTGCGCATCGAGCCGTGGGGGGCCGACAGCCTCCGGGTCCGCGCCGCCCAGCACGTCATCATCGACGACATTCCGGGTGCGCTGCTGCCGCCCAAACCCGTCGAAGTCACCGTGACCGCCGAGGAGCGCAGCGCCCGAATCGTCAACGGCGCGCTCACTGCCGTCGTCGAGATCGCCGACTCCGACACCGGAGCGAGTGCACTGATCCGGTTCGTGCGCTCCGACACCGGCGAAGAATTGCTGGCCGAGGAGCGCGCACACTTCTGGTGGCCGGGCTCGCGGCTGTTCACCTCGAACGGCAACGGGTACGCGCGGTTGGAACAACGGTTCGCCGCCTACGACGGAGAACGGCTCTACGGTCTCGGGCAGCACACCCACGGCCGGCTCGATCAGAAGGGCATGGTGCTGGACCTGGTCCAGCGCAACGCCGAGGTGACCATCCCCTTCATGTTTTCCAGCCGAGGCTACGGCTTCCTCTGGAACCTGCCTGCTGTGGGCAGGGTCGAACTGGCGGACAACGGCACGCGCTGGGTGGCCGACAGCGCGCGACAGCTCGACTACTGGATCACCACAGCCGCCACGCCCGCCGGAATTCTCACCAACTACGCCGATGCGACCGGTCACCCGCCGATGCTGCCGGACTGGGCGAGCGGGTTCTGGCAGTCGAAACTGCGCTACCGCACGCAGGACGAGCTGATGTCGGTGGTGCGCGAGCACAAGCGGCGCGGGCTGCCGATGTCGGTGGTGGTAACCGACTTCTTCCACTGGCCCCACCTCGGCGACTGGCGCTTCGACGAGACCGAATGGCCGGACCCGGACGGGATGCTCGCCGAGCTGGACGACCTCGGCGTACGGCTGATGGTCTCGATCTGGCCCTCGGTCAGCCCGCTCTCGGAGAACTACCATCGCATGCTCGACGAGGGTCTGCTTACCGCCACCGAGCAGGGTGTGCCGTTCCACGCGCCGTGGAAGGACAAGGGCTTCGGAACCGCCATGCCGGTCGCCTTCTACGACCCCACCAACCCGGCAGCCCGCGCGTTCATCTGGGCCACGGTCAAGCGCAACTACTACGACCGCGGAGTGCGGGTGTGGTGGCTCGACGCCTGCGAGCCGGAGATCCAGCCGGGGCATCCGCAGAACCTGCGCTTCCACGCCGGGGCCGGGGCCGAGGTGGCGAACCTGTATCCGATGGCCCACGCCAGGGCGTTTCACGAGGGAATGCTCGCGCAGGGCGACGACGAGGTCGTGCTGCTGAGCCGCTCGGCGTGGGCGGGCAGCCAGCGCTACGGTGCCGCCCTGTGGTCCGGCGACATCGGGGTGACGTGGGAGTCGCTGCGCACCCAGGTGCGCGCCGGGCTCAACGTGGCGCTTTCCGGAATCCCCTGGTGGACCACGGACATCGGCGGCTTCCACGGCGGCGACCCGGAGTCACCCGCCTACCGGGAGCTGGTGGTGCGCTGGTTCCAGTACGGCGTGTTCTGCCCGCTGTTCCGGCTGCACGGTCACCGGGACCCGAGGACGCCGTTCGGTCCCGAGATGGAGGGCGGTCCCAACGAGGTCTGGTCCTACGGCGAACAGGCCTATGCCTCGATCACCGACTGCTTGCGGCTGCGCGAACGCCTCCGACCCTACCTGCACGAGCAGATGCGGGTGGCGCACGAACAGGGCATCCCGCCGATGCGCCCGCTGTTCATGGACTTCCCCGCAGACGAGCGAACGTGGGCGGTCGAAGACCAGTTCCTGCTCGGCCCCGACGTTCTGGTGGCTCCGGTGCTCGCTCCCGGCATGACCGAGCGCACGGTCTACCTGCCCGCGGGCTGCGAATGGACCGAGGCGTGGACCGGCGCCCGCCACGCGGGCGGCACCACCGTCACCGCGGACGCACCGGCACACCGGATCCCCGTATTCCTGCGCGCCGGGGCGGACGTGCCGATCGCCATGTGAACTCCAGCGCGGGGCCACGACGGCACCGGTCGCCGCGTTGTGGCCTCGCGGCCGCGAGGTGGTACCGCTCTCGCGTTCCCGCCGTGCAATCGGAAGGAGTAGGAGTGCCAGACCACCACGAGCCGGGGAATACCGTCGTCCGCCCCGTGCTCCCCGGCTTCCATCCCGATCCCACCGTCTGCCGCGTCGGCACCGACTACTACCTGGCGTGTTCCAGTTTCGAGTACTTCCCCGGCGTGCCGATCTTCCACAGCCGCGACCTGGTGCACTGGAGGCAGATCGGCAACGTCCTGGATCGGCCGGGCCAGCTGAGCTTCCCGCCGGGAACACCGTCCTCCGGAGGAATCTACGCACCCACGCTGCGCCACCACAGCGGCCGGTTCTGGCTGATCGTCACGAACGTCAGTGACGGCGGGGGCAACCTGCTGGTCACCGCCACCGATCCGGCCGGACCGTGGTCCGACCCGATCCGGTTGCCCGGGGTTCCCGGCATCGACCCGGACCTGGCGTGGGACGCGGACGGGACCTGCTGGTGCACGTTCGCCGGGATCGGACAGGTTCGCATCGATCCGGACACCGGACAGGCCCTCGCTGCCCCGAATCGGCTCTGGTCCGGCACCCCTGGTGCCAAGGCGCCGGAAGCGCCGCACCTGTACCTGATCGACGGCTTCTGGTATCTCCTGATCTCGGAGGGCGGAACCGAGCGGGGACACAGCATCTCGATCGCGCGCGGCCGCCGGCCCGACGGGCCGTTCGAGCCGTGTCCCGCCAACCCGATCGTCACCCACCGCGGCACCGATCAGCCCGTCCAGAACACCGGACACGGCGACCTGGTACAAGCGGCCGAGGGTTCCTGGTGGATGGTGCTGCTCGGCGTGCGACCGCGAGGTGGAACGCCGGGCTGGCACGTGGCAGGCCGAGAGACCTTCCTTGCACCGGTGCGCTGGGCGGGCGGCTGGCCGGTTGTCGGGGAACTGGTCTCCGCGCCACCTTCACCCCTCCACTCCAGCGCCGCAGCGTCGGTCCGCGACGACTTCGACCCCGGCGACCTGCGACCGTGCTGGATCTCGCCGCGCAATCCTCCCGTCCGGCACGGCACCACCCACTGGCGGGCGAGCTGGCTGAGCCTCACCACCCACGGCCGTACCCTGGACGATCCGCGGCCGGCGTTCATCGGCCGGCGCCAGCAACACCTGTCCTGCCGGGTGCGAGCGCTGATCGACCCTGCCGACGGCAGCGGCGGCCTCGCTGTCCGCTTCGACGAACAACACCACTACGAGATCGTGATCGGTGCCGGACTAGTCCAGGTGCTCGCCCGCATCGGCCCACTGCACAACGCGGTCGCCTCTCGGCAGATCTCCGCGGAGCCCGTCGTCTTGGGGATCGACATAACCACGCGCACACCGAGTGGCCCACTCAGCGGACCCGACAGCATCTCCTTCGGAGTAGGGGAACCGGATGGTAGCTTCACCGTACTCAGCGCCCTCGACGGGCGGTATCTGTCCACCGAGGTGGCAGGCGGCTTCACCGGACGAGTGATCGGCATGTACGCCGTCGCGGGTACTGTCCACTTCGACTGGTTCGACTACGAGCCTCTCGGCGATTGAACACTCCGAATCCATTACAGCGTGTCATCGAGATCCAGGTTTGCGCCGTAGGCGCGGTCCTGGCCGAGCTGCACGTGCGCCTGCGGGGTTGTGCGCGCGGGCGCGGCAGTCTGTCCGGCCCGACGCGCGGCCGGCTGACGGCGGTTACGCCGGCACGGGGCCGGTGGACGCGGATCGGGCCGCGAGGGTCTCGGCACTGAGGGTTGTCCGGTCGGAGACGACGGCCACGCCCGCCCGGTCGGACGCTGCGGCCCAGCGATGCGGGATCCCGCTGGACTGCCGACCTGCCCGAGCCCGCGTTCGACCGCGCGCTCGCTGGCCTGGCCCGGGTCTGCTCCGGGAACGACACCGCCGTCCTCGCACCGCCTCGGCTCCCGGGGCACCTCATGCCCGGCCGCGACCACGTATGACGCACCGCCAGTGAGGATCTCCCGCAGCCGACGTGACGAGGTCAGGGGTAGACGCAGCCGCGGTGCATGTCGCGCGGAATCGTGTGTCCCAGCGTGTCCGCCAACGTGCCGAGGCGAGGTGCGAGGGGATCGGACGAGGTCGGTAGCCAGCAGGCGGACGTCGCAGGAGATGTCGAACCCGACCCCGCCGGCGCCGGGGGGACCCTCGGGTGCCAGCGGTGTGCTCGCGCGTCGCCGACCGCCGGCCGATCTGATCGGTGTGAGGTCGATGACCGAGTGCACGGCCGGACACCGCAGCGGCCCGACGGCAGCCGACTGTCCCGAGAGTGAAGGACTTCTTGCCCTGACCCCGCTGCCTGCAGCCGGGCACACTCGACGGTGAACCCACTGTTCCGCCGACTACCGGGATCAACGATGACTGAGTTGCGCCCCTTGACCACACGGGAATGCATCGACCTGCTGTCGACCCAGCCAGTGGGCAGGCTGGTGTTTTCCGAGAACGCGTTGCCCGCCATCCGGCCGGTCAACTTCCACATGCACGAGGGAAACATCATCGTCCGGAGCAGCCGCACCGGGTCGATCGCCAAGCTCCGCGACGAAGTGGTCGCGTTCGAGGTCGACAACATCGACCTCACCACCCGCACCGGATGGAGTGTTGTCGTGCTTGGCAAGGCGAATCCGATCACCGAAATCGACGAACTGGTGGCGCTGGCCGAACCCCGCCACCGGCCATGGCCCGGTGGAGAACGTTCACACTTCCTGCGGATCCCGATAGAAATCATCAACGGGCGAATGTTCCACGTGTCGGGCGCTGGCACCACTCAGCCCTGCGGACTGGGAAGCCAGGAATAGATTCTCTCGTCCGTGCCGGGAGCCCTCAGCCCGGCTGGTGAGGAGTTCGCCCCCCGCTCATCGTTGATGCTTGTCGCATGGTCGGCGGGTTCTGTCCGTGTCCTTGGTGACCTCGCCGGGGCGGAGTAGCGTCGTGCATTGTGGCTCACCGCGATGGCGGGAGGTTGCTCGTGAAGCAGGAAACGTCGGCCTGGGAGTCGGACCGGGCGAGCACGGAGCTGGTGGAGCTGGTCGGTTTGGCGAGCGACGCGATGAGTCGCGCGACCGAGGCTGTGTTTGCTCCGGATGCTTCCCTAGGCGACAGCTTGAACACCGCTTACCGGGCGGTCGATGCGCTACGGCGTGAGGTGGACAGCCATGCGACTGACACCCTGGCGGATCGTCGCCGCTCGGCGGAATCGAAGCTGTTGCCCGCGACCATTGCGGCCGTGCACATCAACGCCGAGGCCGAGGTGATGGGGCAGCTGGCGAGGGAGGTCGCCGACATCGCCCGGACCCGGCGTTCCTGGCCATCCATCCCCGAGGCGATGCTGGAGGCATTGCGCGAGGTGAGCGGGATTTGCCTCGATATGACTGTCAAGGCAGCCGATGTTGTGGAGTCGCGTGGGGCGGTCGGGATCGCGGAGCTAGCCGGGTTCGACGCGTCAGCGGACCGCGCGCAGCGGTTGCTGTACCGGCGGCTGCTGTCTCGAGGTGCCTCGATCGACGCGGATGCGGCGGTCGATCTCACCCTGGTGGCGCGCTGCTACGAACGCTTCGCCTGGCATGCCATGGCGGTCGCTCGCCGCGCAGTGCTGCTCGATGTGGACACGGCAACGGCGTGAGTTTCACGGCAGCCCGGCGATCGCGATCTCGGCGAGGATCCGCTGCCACACCGCGCTGTTGAGGATGTGCCGATCATGAGTCACCACGATGGTGGACTGGAGGGGATCGGTCAGGTCGATTGTGAGTGCCCCGTCGCGGACCAGGTGCTCGAGCAGGTCCGCGACGATCGTGGCGTAGTCCTCCGATCCGGCGTATGCCGGTCGGATGCTGCTGAAGGTCGGGGGAAGCAGGTCCAGCGCGATCGCGGTGAGTCCCTGATCGGCCCAATCGCGGATCCGGAGCGGAATGCGCAGCGGCTGCATTAGACAGAGCAATGCTTGCCCACGGCGGAACCGATGTCCGAACGGGTTAACCGGGAGCCTCACGCCGGCAAGCACGGTGGCGGTATCGAACAAGTCCTGACGCGGTACGAGGCGCGCGCCCATCGCGGTATAGCTGTCGTCCGGGATTCCGGTCCGTCTCCCGGCGCCGCTCTCGATCAGGACGTCCAAGCCTAGTCCGCGGATTCGTCTCACGATCGCGGGCACGAGTGCGACGCGCCGTTCGCCAGGGGTGTCCTCGGTGTAGACACCGATTGTTTGGGCTGTCACTTCGGATCACCTCACTCGCCGGTTGCAGTTGACAACTCGAAAAGCGTGAGTCACTGGCTGTTCAGCGCGGCACGCGCGGGCGTGTCCGCCACCGCTGACGATTGTAGGCTCGGTGGGAGGGGGCAGGTGACCGGTGAAGGGAGCCGGTGTGGCGAATGCGGAGTGGCAGTTCTGGGTCGACCGGGGCGGCACGTTCACCGACATCGTGGCGCGACGGCCGGACGGGCAGCTGCTGACGCACAAGTTGCTGTCGATGAACCCGGCGCGCTACCGCGACGCGGCGGTGGCCGGGATCAAGGTGCTGCTGGGGGTGAGCGGGGATGCGCCGGTGCCGGTCGAGCGGGTCGAGACGGTGCGGATGGGCACCACGGTGGCGACGAACGCACTGCTGGAACGCAAGGGCGAGCGCACGCTGCTGGTGATCACGCAGGGATTCGCCGACGCGCTGCGCATCGCATACCAGAATCGTCCCAGGATCTTTGACCGGCACATCGTGCTGCCGGAGATGCTGTACGAGCGTGTCGTCGAGGTCGACGAACGGATCGCCGCCGACGGCACGGTGCTGCGCGCGCCCGATCTCGACCAGCTGGGCCACCGGCTGCGGCAGGCGTACGCCGACGGGATTCACGCCGTGGCGGTGGTGTGCCTGCACAGCCACTTGTATCCGGCCCATGAACAGGAGATCGGCAGCCTGGCCGAGCAGATCGGCTTTCCCCAGATCTCGCTGTCGTCCGAGGTCAGTCCGCTGATGAAGCTGGTGCCACGCGGAGACACCGCGGTGGTGGACGCTTACTTGTCCCCGGTGTTGCGTCGCTACGTCGACCAGGTGGCCGCTCAGATGCGCGGCGTCCGGTTGATGTTCATGCAGTCCAACGGGGGACTGGCCGAGGCTGGGCATTTCCGTGGCAAGGACGCGATCCTGTCCGGCCCGGCCGGGGGCATCGTCGGCATGGTGCGGATGTCGGCGCTGGCGGGATTCGACCATGTGATCGGCTTCGACATGGGTGGTACCTCGACCGACGTGTCGCACTACGCCGGCGAGTACGAGCGGGTGTTCACCACTCAGGTCGCCGGGGTCCGGCTGCGCGCCCCGATGCTGGACATCCACACGGTGGCCGCCGGTGGCGGGTCGGTCCTGCACTTCGACGGCAGCCGCTATCGCGTCGGCCCGGACTCGGCCGGCGCGGACCCCGGCCCAGCCTCCTATCGTGGCGGCGGACCGTTGACCATCACCGACGCCAACGTCATGCTCGGCCGAGTACAGCCCGCACACTTCCCGGCCGTGTTCGGCCCCGACGGGGACCAGCCGTTGGACAGTGAGGTTGTGCGGCGCCGCTTCACCGAACTGGCCGGCGAGGTACGGGCACAGACCGGTGACGAGCGCTCACCGGAGGAGGTCGCCGAGGGGTTCCTGCGGATCGCGGTGGCGAACATGGCGAACGCGGTCAAGAAGATTTCCGTCCAAAAGGGACACGACGTGACCCGGTACGTGCTGACGACTTTCGGTGGTGCGGGCGGGCAGCACGCGTGCGCGGTGGCGGACGCACTCGGTATCCGCACGGTGCTCGTGCCGCCGATGGCCGGCGTGCTCTCGGCGCTCGGGATCGGGCTGGCCGACACCACCGCGATGCGGGAACAGTCCGTGGAGATCAGGCTCGACGCCGCGGCCCTGCCGAAGCTGGCGCAGGTCGCCGACACCCTCGAGGAGACCGCGCGTCTTGAGCTGCTCGACGAGGGCATCCCGACTGAGCAGATCCGAGTGGTCCGTCGCGTGCAGGTGCGCTACGACGGCACCGACACTGCGGTGCCGGTAGAACTGTCCGAACTCGACACCATGATCACCGATTTCGAGACCAGTCACCGAGCGACGTATTCGTTTCTGATGGACCGTCCGCTGATCGCCGAAGCGATCTCCCTCGAGGCCACCGGACTGACCGAACAACCGGATCTGTCCCATCTGGGCGAGCAGACTCCCGACACCGCCGATCCGGGCGACACCGCGTCCCTCTGCACCCAGGGAGCCTGGTGTGAGGTGCCGTTACGGCAGCGGGAGCGGATGCGGCCCGGCGATATTCTGACCGGGCCGGCGATCATTGCCGAGGCCAACGCCACCACCGTGGTCGACGACGGCTGGCAGGCGACGATGACGAGGTCCGGGCACCTGATCGCCGAGCGGGTGGCAGCGCCGGATGAGACCGACGCGGCGGCGACGTCGGATCCGGTGCTGTTGGAGATCTTCAACAACCTCTTCATGTCGATCGCCGAACAGATGGGCACCCGGCTGGAAGCCACGGCCCAGTCGGTGAACATCCGCGAGCGGCTGGACTTCTCATGTGCGCTGTTCGACGCGGGCGGCAACCTCGTCGCCAACGCGCCGCACATCCCCGTCCATCTGGGCTCGATGGGGACCAGCGTCAAGGAAGTGGTCAGTAGACGCGCCGGGGAGATGAAACCTGGTGACGTGTACGCGGTCAACGACCCTTACCACGGCGGCACGCACCTGCCGGACATCACCGTCATCACCCCCGTCTTCGACGCCGTGGGCAAGCACATCCTGTTCTTCGTCGCCTCCCGCGGGCACCATGCCGAAATCGGCGGTATCACGCCTGGCTCCATGCCGGCCCACAGCCGCGCGGTCGACGAAGAAGGCGTGCTGTTCGACAACTGGCTGCTCGCCGAAAGCGGCCGGTTCCGCGAGAGTGAAACGCTGCGCCTCCTGACCGACGCGCCTTACCCGTCGCGCAGTCCGGAGACGAACCTCGCCGATCTGCGTGCCCAGATCGCCGCCAACCAGAAAGGTGTCGACGAGGTCGGCAAGATGATCGACCACTTCGGACTCGATGTCGTCCAGGCGTACATGCGACACGTTCAGGACAACGCCGAGGACGCCGTCCGCCGCGTGATCGACACGCTCGGCGACGGTGAATACCGGTACCGCATGGACTCCGGCGCGATCATCGCCGTGCGGGTCACAGTTGACCGCGCGAGTCGCAGCGCGACCATCGACTTCACCGGTACCTCGCGCCAGCTGGACACGAATTTCAACGCACCCTCCTCAGTCGCCAACGCCGCGGTGCTCTACGTGTTCCGGACCCTGGTCGCCGACGACATCCCGCTCAACGACGGCTGCCTGCGCCCGTTGCAGGTCATCATCCCGGAGGGCTCGATGCTCGCGCCCACCTATCCCGCGGCCGTCGTCGCCGGCAACGTCGAAACCTCTCAGGCGATCACCGGCGCGTTGTTCGCCGCTCTGCGTGTGCAGGCCGAAGGCTCGGGGACGATGAACAACGTCACCTTCGGCAACGAACGTCACCAGTACTACGAAACCCTCGCGTCCGGCTCCGGTGCCGGCGACGGGTTCGACGGTGCGTCCGCGGTGCAGACGCACATGACGAATTCCCGGCTCACCGACCCCGAGGTCCTTGAATGGCGCTTCCCCGTCCTGCTACGGGAATTCGCCATCCGCCGCGGTAGCGGCGGCGGCGGACGATGGCACGGAGGCGACGGCGCCACTCGCCGCCTCGAGTTCACCGAACCCGTGACCGTGAGCACCTTGTCCGGCCACCGAAAGGTCGCGCCCTACGGCATGGCCGGCGGCTCGCCCGGAGCCCTCGGTCGCAACCACGTGCGGCACGCCGACGGCACCGTCGCCGAACTCGCGGGAGCCGATTCGGCCCAGGTCCGCGCTGGCGACGTGCTGATCGTCGAAACCCCGGGCGGCGGTGGCTACGGCGCACCGTAGCCACCGCTGTGGTCCAGAGCGGATCATCAGTGGCCGCGATCCAGCTCCGATTTGGCTCAGTTCCTGACTCATTGCCCGAGACCGGACGAACTGACACCGTAGATCCAACAAACAGCGGTTTAGCCGCACAGATCGACAGAACCGATGATCTTGCTCAACGTTGCCTGCTTACCCTCCTGCCACATCGTCTTCATTTCACTGCCGCGCTGGACGATGCGCTGCAAGGATCAGCCTCGCGGACCATCACGTGTGAGGGCATCGTCACCCTCACGAGCCTGCTTGCGGCGTTCTCAGCGCCGCCGAAACGTCGATGGTCTGTAGCCGATCCACCCGCTGCGGCTGAGCCGATGATTGGAAGAAATACGGGCGCAACGCGGGTCGGCAGTCTGGTCCGGGCTGGGCGTCATCCCAGCCGTCGTGTAACCCGGGCCGCTGAGGTCCGGTGTCGGGGTGTCCGGGCAGTTCTCGCGGCCGCCCGCGATGGGGGCTGGTGGCCGTCTCGCGCTGCCGTGGGACCACCTGATGTACGCCTACCTCATGGAGAGCACCGGCGAGATCGAGATGCTACGGGAGGTCGTGCGGCGCTACGTGGCGGGTGAGACGCTCGAGGCCACTGCCGACACCACCGACAGCTGGATGCCTTACAGCGAGAAGTCGTTCTTCCGAGATCCGCCACTATTCACACCGGGGTCGTCGCCGCGGCGGCGGGTTTCGCGTCGGCCTTGCTGAGCGGCGGTCCGCGCCGGGTGGTCGGCGAAGTGGCCACCACGGCGACGTCCGTCGGCCACAGCGTGGCGGGTCTGGTCGCGCTCGTCGGTGCGGCCGAGTCCGACCCGGCGTGGCCAGTGAACCGGGGGTGGCCAAGACCGCGGCCTGGAGCGAGCAGATCCCGCTCGGGCGGCTGGCCGAGCTGGGATACGCAACGGGTACCACCGTCAACGACGTGTGCACCGCGCTGGTCGCCAGCGCCTTCGCCCGCTAGCTCAGCTGGCCGGCCCGGCACGGTGGAGGCTCGAGAGCTCGCCGACCTGCCGTGGCTCGTCCCGGTCAGCCTGGCCCTGTTCGACGCCGAACTCCCCGAACGGCTCGGCAACCACTTCTCCCTGGTGTTCGCGCGGTTGCCGCTGGGCGGACGGACGTTCGCGGAACGGCTCGCCGAGCTCACTGGCGCGTCGCGCGGATCCGTGACTCCTACGAACCGGTGGTGAACTACGGGCTCCAGTACGTTGTCGCCCGTATCTCGGGACGGGTGTCGGAGTGGCTAAGAGATCAGTTCAGAATGAGGTCGGTGTGTCTGCGTTGTGGGCGGCGGCGGGTAGTCCAAGATCGTCAGGGTGCGTGAGGAGATCGTGACCG
>NZ_JBFAQX010000050.1:0-35119 GCF_040678995.1 Amycolatopsis sp. NPDC049253
GGCCTTGAACTGAGCGCTGAATCTCCGACGCTGCTCGGGCATACACCCATCCTCTCAGACAGGAGGCCCTGTCCAAGATCCTTGGTACACCCCACTCGTACTCGGGATGAGCGTGCACGGGTGGACGTTCGCCTTCGCCGAGGCCGTCGACGCATTCGCGCAGGATGCGGACAATTCGTGACCCCGTCGGACGTGAGCTGGTTGCGCGCGTCGTAGCCGTAGGTGCGCGCAGTACCGGTGCGGTAGGTGATCCCGCTGACCTGGTTGAGGGTGTTGCAGGCCAGGGTCTGCGCCTTGCCAGTGCCCGAGTCGGTGATCGTGGAGAACCGGTCAGCGGGTGTCAAAGCCGCAGATGCTCGTCCCGGACGCGTCGGCGCGCGAGGTCATGAGACCGTCGCGGTCCTAGCCGCACGACGAGGACTCTGCGCTGCCGGCTACGGTGAGCAGTTCGTTGCGGTCGTTGTAGGTGAAGGTCTCATGTGTGGCCGCCTGGTGGTCCAGGTTGCCGGCGGCGCTGGCTTCGGCGGCTTCGGCGGTCGAAGCCGAGAGCATGCGCCCGGCGGGTGTCGTAGCCGAGGGTCCGGCTGGCCAGCCGCTACTCCAATTGGTCTAGATCGCCTACAAGACGTTACAAAGCACCGGTAACGAACATCGAAAGCCCGCCGATCCAGTGATCGACATCGCCCACGCCTCTTCAAGGACTGCCCGTGACCCAGGAAGTGCCGGTGCTCCCGGAAGTACCCGCCATGGCGACACCAGAGCGCCGTTCACGCCCGGTTTCCCTCGTGGTCGCCGCCGCGATAGGTCTCGCGATCGGCGCGATCGGCGTCGGCGTCCCGTGGTTCCTGTCCGCACACGACTCCGGAGCCGTCAGCGGACTACCACTCAAGGCACCCGACACCCTCGGCGGCGTCGACCGAGCCGACGTATCACCGGTCAAGGCCAAGGACGACGACTCCCACCGCCAACTCGCCCAGCACAACGCCACCAACGACCGCGAAAACGGCAACCGCATCTCCGCCGCCTACGACGCCCCAGCACTCGTACAGACCTACACCGCCCCGAACTTCACACACGCCTTCCAGATCACCGCCGTACGAGCACACGCCCCAGGACTCGCCATCCCCTACGAAGACAAGGACAACGGCCTCGCCGGCCCCCTCAACGAACTCCGCCAAGTCGGCGACGTGTCCTGCATCCTGCGCAACAACCTCGCCCCGTCCGAACAACTCTCCCCGGACAGGACGTCGGTCGTGCTGTGCCAACGCACGGATGCAACCCTGACGATCCAGCTCAAGCCGCTCGGCGACGACACGCCGGAAAACACCGACCCGGCCGTGTGCGCAGCAATGATCAACGAAGCCTGGGCGAAGCTGCACTGAGAGGTCGAACATCAGCAACCGCTCGGGCCCGCACTCTCCTCAGCTCCTCGATCGCCATACCCGCCAATGAACTCCAACAGGCTCCAACAAGCACTTACGCACTCGGTGTCTGCTGTCTGAGACATTCGACCCACCACATGCCTGCGGCTCCGATCGATGACATCAACCTCAGCCACCCTGGGCAGCGGGCAACGAGCTGGCCCGTTGACTCTGCTGGGTGGGATCCGCACCGTGGTTGCACGATCTTTGAACCCAGTTGGCCAGCGCCGGGACGGGCCTGGTGAGCACTCGCAGGCTGCACGAGAAATGCGTGACGACTTGCGAGTACGGCCGTCCGGCCGCTCGCGAGCCCCTGCACGAACCCGACCGCGTCGAGGCCGCTCACCGCGATGTCGTCAGCCAGCACAGCAACAACGAAGTGGCCGGGCTTTCGTCTTTCGCGTGTCCTCCAGGAGTTGACGGCCGTTGCCGTGGCAGCCGGCCGAGGCGTGATCGTCACAGATCAGCGCGTTCGATGACGAGGTCAGCGTCACCGTCGAGTTCGGAACCTCCCGTGAGATGCAGGTGAGATCCGGTGTGGACTGACTCTTGAGCCAGCGTGAGCAGGTGGCGCGCAAGCGACGTCAGCCCCGCAGGATTGCCCCGGAGAAGCACTTCTGATCCATGGATGGTCACGTCCAGGGCGAAACCGTCGTCCCAGCGGAACTTCAAGCCCTCGCCCGGAACATACTGGTCGAATTCGATACGTGATTCCATTCTTAACTCCGGGTTGATGCAAATGCGATTGTTTCGTTGATCATCGATTTTCCTGGCTTGCGGAGGTTTATTTCGAGCTTCTCGAAGTTCGGGCGGGAGCCACCTCCGTGCTGGCCGAGGATATCCGAGCCGTCGATGTCAATAGCCGGCCGACACCGTGACGCCGCCGGGCTGGGTCTGGGCGACCGGTTGCCCGGCCGCGTCATGGCCCGTGGTGAAGGTGCGGTCGGAGTCGGTGGTGTAGGCCGTGGTAGTGGACTCGATCACCGATTCCGGCAGGTTCCAGGAGTTGTACGTGGTGATGGTCGCGTTGTCGCGCCCGTCGGTGAACCGAGTCGCCGAGCTCTGGGTGAGCACGGTGCCGGAGGCGTCCTTGTTCGTGACCGTGAGCGGACGGCTCGTAGGTCGTGGTCGTCGACGTCCCGTCCGCCAGTGTTGTCGTCGACCAGTCACTGAGGTACGGGTAGGCGTAGCTCGCGGAGTGGCCGGCCGCGTCGGTGAAAGAGGTGGTCTCGCCGAGGCCGTTGCAGCCATACGACGTGACCGCGCCGTCCGCTGTCGTCGTCGAGGCCGGCCGGGGTTGGCCGCCGAGGACGCATAGGGGTTGGTCGAGATCGAGGTGACCGCGGAGGGGTGACGCTCGAAGGTGGTCGGGGTCAGTGGCCGCGACAGGAATTCGTAGGTCGCCTCCTGCCGGGCGGCGTTCGGGTCGATGCTCGAGAGTCGGTCGCCGTTGGTGTCGTAGGTCTAGGTCGCCTTGGCGCGCGACCGGCGGGTCGAGGTGACCTGGCCGAATCCTGGAAGCCCACCGGATCGACCTGCCCGCTCCGATCGACCACGTCATCGTCACGGCCGGCTGGCTGCGCTACGGGCTCCTGGCCGACGTCGACGTGGCGGAGGCCGCCGCACCCTGGACGAGCGCCGGGCTGCTACTGAACGCCGCCCGCCTAATGAACAGTTCCTCGCCGGCGCCACCTACGACGTCGACGGCGGCCAAAGCCTGGTCCGCTCAACTCCACGGGCTGAAGCCGCATTCTCCGCGTGCTCCGTCGTCCTCACAGGCGATATGGGTTCACCAACGCGGCGCGCCTTCGGCCAGCTGGAGATCTCCGCGACCGAACGAGAAGTTCTCGTTCGGCACCGGGATCAGGGCGATGAAGATGTTGTCAGAGGAGATGTCGAGCGCTTCGGAGACCAGACGGGCCATCGCAGCGGTCACTTTGCGCTTGTCGTCGAGCGGGCCGTGGGCGCCGAACAACACGGTGATGATCATGGCGCCGGACGTCCGCTGCATGCCCATAAAGGTGGGGTGCAGATGCAGTTCGCCTTCGCCGTGTTCGCTGATCACGATGAAGCGGTCCCCTTCGGGGATGCCGAGTCCCTCCACCAGCGACCGGTTGAGCGCGTCGGCGAGCGCCCGCTTCTGCTCAGCAGAGTACTCGCCGGCGGGAATGTGAGCGGTGAAAACGGGCACCAGGATCTCCTTGGCGGCGGGTTGCCACAGGTCACAGCGGCGACGGCGAATAGGAGCATATACGCATAACTCCTCCGAGTTCAATCCCCAGCAGTTGGACATCGCAGATGTGCGCAGGTGCACGTATCTTGGAGGGCGATACCGGGAAGGATCCGCACATGACGGGCACCAGGTCCGCGAACACGGGCGAGGCCCGACCGCGCGCGGCGTTCGCCGCGGCTCTCGCCGAGCTGGACGGCCGCTGTAACGCCACAGCCGCACGAAGGGCGACGCGCTACCTGACCGCGTCCTACGACAAGGCGCTGGCACCGGTGGACCTGCGCACGACGCAGTTCAACATCCTCCATCGGCTGGCCCTGGCGGGCAAGACGACGATCACGGCGCTCGCCCAGGTCAGCGCCATGGACCGGACGACGCTGGCGACGAACCTCAAGCCGCTGGAACGCGACGGCCTGCTGGCGATCCGGGCGTCGGACGCCGACCGTCGGGCCAGGGTCGTAGAGATCACCGAAGCCGGACTCGCGCGACTGGAGAAAGCAGTGCCACTGTGGCGCTCCGCCCAGGACCGCTTCGAAGACGCCTTCGGCGAGGCGGACGCCGCCGAACTGCGCGCCGCCCTGCGCGCAGTGCTCGTCACGGGGTTCGACCCCTGGGCCGAATGAGCCACCCGAACTGATCCCGGCCGGCGGTGGCACACCGCCGGCCGGCCGCGTTCGTGAACCTGAAGGTCTGGCCATCCGCATTTATACGAGTACATGCTCCCTTTTATCTGACGCCAGGAGGGCCCTATGCAGAACGAACCGATCGTGGCAGCGCTCAAGACCGCCTTCACGGGTTATGAAACGAACGACCGCGGCCCGCTGGTCGCCCTGCTGGCCGACGACTTCCACTTCGAGATGTCGGATTCCTTGCCCTACGGCGGTGTCTTCACAGGGCGGGACGAGTTCGTGGCTTACTGGAAGGAAGTCGGCAAGGAATGGGAGTGCTTCCGCTACGAAGCGCACGAGATCATCGCCGCCGGGGACACGATCATTGTCCCGGTCCGCACAGACGCCTTGTCCACTCGCGGCATCCAGATGCGCAATGAGCACCTGTTCCTCTTCAAGGTGCGTGACGGCAAGGTCTTCTTCTGCCGCCCCTACGCCGACACCGCACGCGGCCGCGATGTGATCGAAGGCCACGCGCCGCGCAAGTACCCCCGAGCGGCGATCTCGTGATCCGCTTGGCGCACAAAGGAAATCCGTGCCCCGGCGCTACGACGGGAGCCGGCCGGCCGTGATCCTCGACTCCGCCGACCTCGACGAGGTGGCGACCTACAAACTGCTCATCGGCGGCATCCTGCCACGCGCGATCGGCTGGGTGAGCACTCAATCCGCCGACGGGGTGGCCAACCTCGCCCCGATCTCGTTCTTCACCGCGGTCTGCCGCAAGCCGCCCATGGTGTCCCTGACGTTGCAGCCACGCTCCGATGGCGTCACGCTCAAGGACACCATGGTCAACATCAGGGAGACCGGCGAGTTCGTGACCAATCTGGTCACCTTCCCGCACGCGCACGCGGCACACCGTTCGGCCAGCGAGTTCCCGCCCGAGGTCGACGAGTTCGAGGCGCTGGGACTGGGCAAGGAGCCGAGCGCGGCGGTCCGCCCACCGCGTGTGGCTGGGGCGCCCATCGCGTACGAATGTGTGCTGGAGCGCTGCCTGTCCGTAGGTGATGTCGGTGACCACGTCGTGTTCGGCGAGATCGTCCGCTTCCACGTGCGCGACGACCTCTACCTGGACAGAGGCCGGATCGACACGGGGGCTCTCCAGCCTGTCGGGCGGCTCGCCGCGGAGTACACGCTGGTCGAGAATGCCTTCATGACCCCGATCGGCGACGAGCACGTCGCCGCGCGCTCGGGGCGGCGCATGGCGCGCCTCGACCACCGGCCCGACGACTGGTCCGCCATCGCCACCAGCTCGTGGTCGCCGTCCGGAGCCGTGAGCGTCGACGAAGGAGCGTTGCCATGACTGAAGCACGACGCAGAGGCGACGTCATCGCACACCGCACCGGTAAGGGTGCCGCGGCTCTCGTCGTACACCCCGGATTCCTGGACGACGCCACGGTCTGGCACACCTTCGCCGACTTAGCCGCCGAAGCGGACCTGGACGTCGCCCTGCTCGAACCCGCCGGGGTCGGCGGGCGCGCCGGCGCGCCGGGCCCGTACACCCTGCAGCGGATGGCCGACGACGCCGGTGCCGTCGTCGACTCGCTCGGCAAACCCTGCGTGGTGGTCGGGCAAAGCATGGGGGCGCAAGTGGCCGAGCTGGTCGCCGCGCCCCGGGCCGAGTCGGTTCGTGGGCTCGTCCTGGTGACACCGGTGCCGCTCGCCGGCACTCGGCTGCCGGACGCGGACATCGCGCCGTTCCGCGCTCTCGGCGGGCAATGCGGCTCCCAGCGCGCCGTGCGGACTCAGCTGTCGGTCTCGAATTCCCCCGAAACACTCGACCTGCTCGTCGAATCCGGCGTACGGATCGCACCGCCCGTCGTTGCCGCGCTCGCCGACGCGTGGAACGACGGCGACCCCGCGGGCGAGGCCCCCAGCAATTACCGGGGGCCCGTACTCGTCGTTCGTGGGGCGGGCGACGGCTTCGTCACGGACGAGATGGTCCGCGGCGGAGTCATTCCGCGGTTCGCCGAACTGCGGACAGCACTCGTCGAGCAGGCTGGGCACTGGCCGCACGCCGAACAACCGGCTTCCCTCGCCGCGGCTGTGCTGTCGTTCGTCGCGCAGGTGACAGCAGCTGGATCGCTGGACCTTGGCGGAGCCGGCCGGTGAGGTCCCGCCGGACCGCATGCGGTGGTTGCCGCGATGGGCGGACTGGGACATCGACGTTGTCTGTGACGACATCCGGGACTACGTGGTCGAGCACGTCGATGAGCCGGGCGGTGTGCTGATCGTGGACGACACCAGGTTCTTGAAAAAACCACGATGTCGGCCGGGCTGCAGTGGCAGTACTCGGAACCGCGGGACGGATCGAGAACTGTCGGATCGGGACGTTCCTGGGCTATGCCGATGGTCGTGGGCATGCGCTGATCGATCGAGAGCTGCATCTGCCAGAGCCGTGGATCTGTTCCCAGTACCGGCGCCAGGGCCGCGCTTTCCGGAAGGGCCGATTTCGAGACGAAACCACGGCAGGCCGCAGCCGGGCGAGCTGTCGCTCGATGTTCGCCTCTGTACCGAGTTCCTCGAGGTTGACAGCCTTGAGCCACTCAGGGACCCACTCCGCGGAGGCGTCCGGCGAGACCCCGGCCTCCCATTAGGATGCGCCCTTGCGGCGTCTCGATGACGTAGGCGATGACCGGGCAGTCGGAGGTGACCCCGAGTTCGTGTGGGCGGTTCGACCTTCCGCTCGCCGAGCGCCGACCGGATGACGTCCATGTCGCGCGCGACGTTCTCCGTGGTCATCGACCTCGCCAGCACGGGATCCTTTTCGGCGCATGTGCGCGGCCGCTCCCCCAGCGCCGTGGCCGAGCTCTTGAACCGTTCCTCGGTGGCGCTGCGCACGGTGGCCGGGGAATGTTCACTGTATCCGGCTCCGGGGCAGAGGATCTTCTCGCTTTGATTCATGCCGCGGATGCAGAATCCGATCAGGTCCTGGGTCCGCCCGCTGCCACGAGCGTCGAGCGAGTGAGCTCATCGGGTTCGGTCGCGCGGAGGCGGCTGATCGCGATCGTGAGCTTCCGCCAGTCTGGTGGGCTGTAGTCGAGTGGCACCTGCACGGTCGCGCATTCGCTGCCCAGCTCCGCCATTCTCGGTTTCCACGTCGGAGCCGACTGTGCCGCGCCCGCGTCCGCGGACCTTCCGCGGCCGATACCGGCCCGGTAACCGCGGACTGGTGGTCTCACTTGTTGCTTGCCTGCTTTCCTGACAGGTGTGATGATGCCGATCATGATCCGACGAATCGAGCCCTCGAGCCGGTGACCGCGGTACGCGGACGGCACCCTTCTCCGCCGCAGATCCCGCTGTTCGACCACGCGGTGCGCCTTCATGGAGATACACCCGACAAGCCGTTGGAACGCGGCGGCGTACCGCTGCCCGACCAGGACCTGCATCGAGTGAGGTCTCAGGCGAGGAAGTCGTCCGGCTGGCGGCGGAAGTCGGCGGAGGCGGCACGCATCCTCGACCAACACTTCGCACGACCGGGCTCCTCTCCCCCGGATCTCGCGCGAAGCTTCCACGGCCTGGATGTCCACGGACCGCGCGAGCACATCTCGGCCGCCGCCTTGCGGGCCGACGAACAGCGGGTGAGCCGGACCGGCCGATGGCTGGTCCGGCACGGGACGGATCGCTGCGCGGTTTTCGTGGGACTGAGGCTGCTCGCCAACACGATCTCGCCGGAAGATGTTGAACTGCTCAAGATGATCGGCCTTCTGCGCGAGTTCGGCCCAGAGGCCGCCGAGGCACTCACCCGCCGGGGCGCGATCACCGCGCTGAAGTGGTTGGCCGAACGGACGACCGAGCAGACACGACTCCGGGCCGTCGAAGGCGTGATGCGCATGGACAAGTCGTTCGAACACAAGTGGTTGTTGCGCCGGGGCCTCGGGCGCGACGAGATGTCGCGTTATCTCGCCGGTGACCTCGCCACGCAGGCACACCTCCACGAGGCGATCGTCCGCGCCGATGTGCCGGACTGGCTGGTCGACGAGACCGGGTGGTTTCTCGCCACCATGACGGGCGCTCACGGTGTGGGCGTGGTCCTGGAGAACTACCCGCCCGGTGACTTGGTCGCCGCGGCACACGTCAGGCACCTCAGCTCCCGAAAAACCACGAAGGAGCGGTACTACACCGCGGCCGCGACCTGTGCCTACATACACCAGACGGATGCCCTTTCGCGGTCGTGGTCACCAGATGCTCGCGCAGCCGTCGTCGAGGCCTACATCGCGGTACTCGCTCGTCGCGAATGGGTTGAAACGGCACACGCTCTTCTGAGGTCCGGCCACCATCTGGCGGCGGCGTTGACGAGAGCGGTGCCCGGGGAACTGTCGGCCAAGCTGGGCTGGCAGAACCCCTGAGGCCCGCAAAACGCCGGATCATCGACACGAACACGCGGTTTCGGCACCGGAACTGCTTGGTGCCGAAACCGCTCGTCAGAAGCGCCGACACCAGCGTCAGCCGAACCGGTGAGGTGACCTCCCGCCATAGCCGAGCCAGGCGCCACCCGTACTCTCTTGACCGGCGGCAGGCCGGCTGTAGTCACACACACCGCGGGGGAACGTGGCTCTCAGCTCAGCACGTTCGGCCGAGGTGAACGACACCGGGTAATCGCTGAAATCCACCGGCTTGAGCGCGCACGCGACGACGTCCTCGGCGAGGGGCACGCCCGCCTGCAGGCGAGGGTCGGAGCCGATCGGGTACGCGGTGCCGCACGCGCCGGTCGGAGGGTAGGTCAGCGGCTGCTTGATGCGCTCGGCGGCCGAGAGATAGCAGCCGTCACCGAGATCTCCCGGCTTGTCGGCAATCACTTTGTCCTGCCGGCTGCGTGGAGAGTGGTCGGCCTCCACCGCGGTCAGCCACCGGTCCATCGCCCCCAGTTCGTAGGCGTTCGCCGCCGCCAGCTGGTCCGGGGTGTACTGGTTCTCGATGATCACTTGGTTGGCCGCGGTGCGGTTCGTCTTCTCCAGACGGGCGCGCATGACGAACGACCACTGACTGGTGTGGATGTCCAGCAGCGGTCCGGCCGTGTCGATGGCGACGCGCTGGTCGATGATCGGCGTCGTGCGCAAGCCGTTCGCACCGCTGGGCACGATGTCGTCCCGGTAGGCGGCGCGGACCGCCTGCGGGTCGGCCTCGCTGCGCTTGGCCACCGGCTGGCCCGCTGCGTCGTACCCGCCGATCTTCGCATTGAGGTCCACGAACTGGGCGGGGCTGATCCGCCCGTGCTCCAGTGCCGTGAGGCCGTACTGCACTCCGACGTTGTCGACGAGGCCGCGGACGAAACCGGTCTTGGGGTCGCGGCCGAACTGGTTGGCGTACTGCTCGGCAAGGCTGCACTTGACCCCGGAGGGATTGGTGACGGGGTCGTAGATCGCCGACGTGGGAATCGCGGTGTTGTCGTCGGCGGCGATCTCCTTGTTGCAGCTGTCCGCCGCGGTGAGCCGGTTGGCGTAGTTGTCGTCCCAGGACTGGCAGCTGTCGTAGTCGAGGAACCCCGCCGCGGCCTGCCGTTGAGCGGAGTCGAAGGCGGTCCCCTGCTCCGCGAAGTACCGGTTGAGCAAGCGGCAGTCGCCGGCGACACCGACCACGGTGAAGGGATCAGGGAAGGAGAAGCCTGGGATGATGCCGTCCAGGATGCCGGGGTAGGCATCGGCGATGTCGTACTGCTGGATCGATCCGCCTGATCCGCCCCAGCCGATGGTGTGGGCAACCGGCCCGTAGGTGGTGATGAAGTGTTCCTTGACCATCATCGCCGCCTCGGCCGAGATGATCGTGGAGCAGTTGTTCTCCAGGACGTTGAGGCTGGACGAAGCGACCGCGTACCCCTGAGACAGGAACAGATCGTCAAGCACGCCACCGGTGGTGTTGCCCTGGTGGTGGCCGCCGTCGCAACCACCGCCGAAGGTGTAGATCAACCGCTGGTTCCAGCTCGTGTTCCGCCGCAACGGCGAGGGATCGTCCCCGTCGTAGAGCGCGGCGATCTGATAGACCGCTCGATCTATCGTGCCTGTCTCGACGCGCACGACGTAGGGCACGGTCCGGCCGCCGACCTTGGTGGTCGCCAAGTCGGCGGGCCGGGCGTCGGGATCGGCCAGGGAGAGGAAGGAGCCACCGGTGGTGCGGTACTGGTAGCTGACCACGGTCGGCGCGGAGCACGCGGGACCGCCGGCCGGGGCCAGCCCGAACGCCGTGGTCTCACAGTAGAACGGCTGCTGCTGCGGTCCGGAGAACACCGGGCCCGACGCGGCGTGGTCGACCACCGTCACCGCGGCCCGGCGGCCGCCGGAGTCCGCTGCCAGGTGGCGCGCTCCGGGCCGCAGTCCGCGCACGAGCCCGAGGAAGCTCCCGTCCGCTTGCCGGGTCAGGCGGTCCACCGGCCGGCCGTCCACCCTAAGGCGAACCGGGGCCAGGCCGGGTGCGGTCACGCGGACCAGCACCTCAGTGCCACTGACAAGGTCGGGCCGCGGGTTGGACACGGTCGTGATGGTGACACCGGGCCGGTCACCCGCGGAGGCGGTCGCCGGCACGGCGGCCGCGAGCAGTGCAACGGCCGCCGCACCCAACGCGGCGGCCCAGGTTCTGCGGCGTGCACGTCGCATCGCTCACGCCTCCGGAGCGAGGCGAGTGATCGCCGCGGCGTCGTCGTCGGACAGCTCGATCTCCGCTGCCGCCAGATTGTCCTTCAGGTGCGCGACACTGGTGGTGCCCGGAATCGGCAGCATCACCGGCGAACGGTGCAGCAACCAGGCCAGTGCGACCTGCCGGGCAGTCACCCCGTGCTTGGCGGCGATCGGGTCGACCACCGCCATGACCCGTTCGGTGTCCGGTCCTTCGGTCAGCGTCACGGGGTGCCACGGCGAGAAGACGACGCCGCTTTGCTCGGCCGCCCGCAGGAGGTCGGCCCCAGTGCGAGCACTCGCGTTGAAGTGCGCGGTGACCGCTGTGACCTCCACGATCTCCTGGGCGGCCCGGAACTGCTCGAGAGTCACATTGGACAGTCCGACGTGACGGATCAGCCCTTCCTCCCGAAGAGCCGCGAGGGTGGCGACCTGATCTTCGAACGGCGCGTCCGTCGCCAGGCCGCTGTGCAGGTAGTACAGGTCGATGGTGTCCACACCCAGCCGGCGAGCGCTCAGGTGTGCGCTCTGCCGCAGGTAGTTGGGGTTTCCGACAGCGCCAAGCGTGGAGTAGTCGAACCCCCCACGCACGAATCCGCCCTTCGTGGCGATCACGAGGTCGTCCGGGTAGGGGTGCAACGCGTCGCGGATGAGAGCCTCGTTGGTGTGCGGCCCGTAGACGTCGGCGGTGTCGATGAAAGTGATGCCGGCCTCCACGGCCGCCCGCAGTACGGCGATACCCGTGTCGCGATCCGGGTACTCGCCCCAGACCTGCTTGCCGGTCAGTTGCATCGCACCGAAACCGATGCGGCCGACGCTGACGTCAGCACCGATCGTCACCGAACGCGCGGACGAGGCGCTTTGAACCATGTGAGCCTCCAGCTATACTGATAAATTACTTATCACTTTAGCGGAGTCTAGTTATCACTTTCAAGCCTGAGGAGGTTCGACGCTTGAAACTCGCCGAGCTGATCGCGGAACGTCAGCCACACCGCGCCGACGCGCGGCGCAACTTCGACGCGCTGGTCGCGGCCGCGACCGAGACGTACACCGAACTCGGCGCGGATGCGCCCGTCGAGGAGATCGCACGGCGCGCAGGTGTGGGCATCGCGACGCTCTACCGCAACTTCCCGACTCGCGTGGACCTGATGGAGTACGTCTACCTGACTTCCGTCGACGAGCTCGTCCGGTACGGCCAGGGGCTCGACCGGACAGACCCGTGGGACGCCCTCGCCGCATGGCTCAGCCGGTTCGTCACGCACTTGGCGACCAAGCACGTCCTCACCACGGTGCTGACTCGCGAGTCCAAGGGGTACCTGCCGAGTCGCGACGCCATTTACGGCGTCGCCGACCCGCTCTTCGAGCTCGCCCGGCAGTCCGGGGTCATCCGCACGGACGTGAGTGCCGACGACGTGATGCGGCTCGTCTTCGCCGTGACCGCCGGGGTGTATGTGGACGACGCCCAACGGGAGCGGGCCGTCGGGATCGTGCTCGACGGAATCCGGTCGTGATTGACCTGTGCCGAGGACCTGGGCGGTGGTTTGGAAACGGAAGACAGGTTGATCGGCCTCGGTGAGGTGACACAGGCGACAGCCGCCGTGACGGCAATGAGCCGCATCGTCGAAACGATGCGGCCGTTGGTGGTGGGCAAGCGGCTGAGCAGCGCCGCGTGACCTGCTCGTCCGGAGCACGAGGTTCTGGGCTCGCGGCGGCCTGCCGGTGGGAGTGATCTCCGCCCTCGAGGTGGCGGCGTGGGATCTGCTTGCCCAAGAGCAGCAGGTGCCGTAGTGGCAGCTGCTCGGCGGCCTGGCCTCCGCGAACATACGACAAGTCCTCCGGCGGCCACCCGTCACGGCGCAAACCGTTGAACATCTTCCGTCGGTCCGCTGTCGCGGCGCGTGCTACTTCACCAGAGGCAGAGCAATGTTCGACGGGTGAGCCGCGTTGTGGTGAACGGTGTGCGTCACCGGTTTGAGCGCTATCGCCGTCCCAGGGTCCTCTCCAGTGCCGGGATTGCGGGCGAACCGTGGGAACGCGCCGCCCGAGATCTGCAATCTGATCTGGTGCCCGACGTCGAACCGGTGCGCCGTGGGGTCGAGTGTGATCCGGACCTTGCCGATCTCTCCGGGCGTCGTGTCCGGCTCAGTGCATCGGATGATCCGGTCGGTGACGTTGATCGAGCGACCGGCGGGGTCGACGTCGCAGACTCGGGCGAAGAGGTCGCCGTTGGCATTGTCGGACGCCACGTGCAACTCCACCACGGGCCGGCCGTGCACTTCGACGGATTCGGTGAGCGGTGTCGTCGTGAACGTGATCACGTCGGCACGTCGTTCCAGTTTCCGGTTGTTCCGAGCTCCTCCGCTAGCCTGGGCCGAGACGATCATGCAGATGGCTGCATACCGCGAGTCTTTTCACATCTCATCGGCCGACCCTCACCATCCTCTCGGCCCGCAGGCGTATGGCGACGGTCCTCGCGCACGGGGAACTCGTGCCTTCCAGCCGCGGCTTCACTACGTTGGATGAACATCTCAACGGTGAGTTCAAGCCGAAAGCGACGGCTCACCAGGTCGAGCACGACGAAGTCCACGGTCGGGAACTGCCCGGGCTTCCCGGGCCGCAGGCGACCAAGGGCGACGGTGCCCGCACCAGGGATCTCAACTTCGGCCAAGCCGCTCACGACGCGCCCGCCGAGCAGATAGAGGAAATTTGCGGTCGGGTGGCCGCCGACGAGTACCTCGACGTGGACCAGGGCCCCGACTCGCGAACCTCACGGCCTCGGATACTCACGCACGGCTGGCGAGGAATGATGCAAGGAGCTGCGAGGCGACCTGTGTCCGAGAAGCGCGAAACCCGGAACACGGCCTTCCGGACGCATTCGGGGCCCACATACTCAGAGTCACATTCGGCACTCGACGGAAACGCTCGTGTTCGAGTCGTCGTCAGGCCGCCCAGGCGCGGTCGAGAAGCTCGAGGTCGCCCAGTGCCTGTGCGAGTACTGACGCTGCAGACCCGCGACTCAGCCGACCCGCGCGACCTCTTCAGCGCTACGTCTCTGTCAGCATTCGCTTCAGACGCCGCTCCACGAGGGCCACGTTGGCAAGACCGCCTTCAGGATTGGTGCCGGCGTCAATTCGCCGTCCAGGAGCCGATCCTGCCCGACTTCCATGACGCCGCCCGCGCCCGGGCCGTGTTCGAGGAGGGACGTTGGCTCGGCGAAACGCGAAAAGGGGCACCGCGGTCACGTATCTGCCGCGGCGTCGGCGGCTCGGTTAGGGTTTGCGGCCCACGCCTGCGAGCAGGCAGTGATCCGACAGTTTGAGTGGCTGCATGCGGGGGCCCGCGGGCCACCAGTCGGCCGGCTGGACCAGGCCGGGCTTGAGTAGCTCGAGTCCGGCGAGCATGGTGTTGATCTCGGCGCGGGTGCGGAAATGGACCCGCCCTGAGGAGGCGCCTTGATATACGCGTTCGATGTTGCGGGCGACGGCGCTGTATTCGTCGTCTTCGGGGTCGAGGGCGTGGCTGAGCACCACATACGAACCTGACGGCAGTGCCTCGAGGTAGTCGCGCAGTACGGCGGCCGGGTCGTCGGCGCAGAAGTGCAGGCTCATCGAGTGGATCAGTGCGAGGGGTTTGTCCCAGTCGAGCTCGCCGCGCACGGTCTGATCTTCCAGCAGCTTCGCGGGCTGGAAGATATCGCCTCGGACGATGTGGGTTTGCTCGTTGTCGGCCAGCAGCGCCCGGCCGTGGGCGAGCACCACCGGATCGTTGTCGACGTAGACCACGCGCGCGTCGGGGTTGGAGCGTTGTGCGACCTCGTGGACGTTCTCGGCGGTGGGTAGCCCGGAACCGCAGTCGAGGAACTGGTCGATGCCGATGTCGCGGGCCAGAAAGCGTACGGCGCGGATCAGAAATTCTCGAGCGACGATGGCCAGTTCGGTCACCTCGGGTGCCACGGCTTGGACCTTGCGCAGCATTTCCCGGTCGACCTCGTAGTTGTCCTTGCCGCCCAAGCCCGCGTCGTAGACCCGGGCGGTACTCGGCACGGTCGGATCGATGACCATCGCAAAGTCGTCGTCGAGCTCGCTCATGAGTAGCAACGTACCGCTAAGCGGTTGCGCTTCGACTTTGACCGGTGGCCACCGCACTGAGGAACCTGGGTGTCATCCGCGCACTCTGGGGTTTCTCGCACGCGAAGGCTTCGCGTCTGCCCCGGCCGGCTGAGCGAGAACGTCGCGGCAGTCCCCGACCTCGACCGCCAGATCGGGGACTTCCGTGCGCAGCACCTGCCTGACGACCTCATTGGGCTGATCCAGGTCCGGAGGAGGCACGTCAGGCGGTAATGGGTGTCCCCGTCGGGTGGCACGGTGCGACGCTGACGGGACGCCCGGTGTGTGTCTGCGTCGACCAGTTGGAGCACCTCGTCCCCAATCGGGCGACGCGCAAGGGTTCCCCACGCCGTCGTGGAGGGTTTTGACGGCGGTGAACATCGCGCCGCGGCGCCAACGACCCGAGACCCGCCTCGATCTGGAGCCTCAGGCCGGCTTCCCGTACTGACCGTTGGTCACCCGATCGTGGTGGTGGCCGCCGACGCCGATGGTCGGTGCGGGGCGGGGCCCGCCGTTCATGGAGCAGGCGGTGTCGATCTGCCTGAGCTGGACGAGGACAACGACGGCGGGCCGGAGCGGATCAGCAGCCCGACGCGGCGCTGGGCAGTGCCTTCGCCCTCGGCCGTCGGCAACCGGGGTCGGGCGCTGGTTCAGGCGTCGAGGTGCTGGGTGAGGAAGAGGGCGGCGCGGTCGAGGGCCTGGTCGGATTCGTCGAGCTGGCCGGTGAAGGACTGGAAGACGTGCGGCACGCCGGCCGTGACGTCCAGGATGACGTCGACCTCGGCGTCGCGGGCACGCTGAGCCAGTCGCACCGAGTCGTCCAGCAGCAGTTCATTCGTCCCGACCTGCAGCAGCAGCGGAGGGAAGCCGGTCAGATCGGCCAGGACGGCCGGGGCGAGCAGTTCTTGGTGGGGGTCCTGCCCGGCGAGGTACATCTCGCCGGTGTGGGCCATGCCCTCGGGGGTGAAGAAGGGGTCGATGCCGGCCTTCGTCGTCATGGTGGTGCCGGTGCGGGTGTGGTCCAGGCCGGGAGAGAAGGCGACGATGGCGCCGGGCACCGGCAGTCCGGCCTTCCGCGCGGCGAGGGTGGTCGTCACGGTCAGGCCGCCGCCGGCCGAGTCGCCGGCGAACGCGACGGACTGCGCGTTGACCCCGTCCTCCAGCAGCGCCCGGTAGGCAGCGAGGCAGTCCTCGATCGCGGCGGGGAAAGGGTGTTCCGGCGCGAGCCGGTAGTCCAGCGACAGCGCCCGGTACCCGGTGCGGGTGACGAGGCCGGCGGTCAGGCCCATCGCCGTCTGCGGGGAGCCGAGGGAGAACGACCCGCCGTGGAAGTACAGGATGGTGCCCGGGCGCTGCTCGCCTTCCGGCTCGACCAGGACCGCGGGCCGTTCGCCCAGCTCGGTGCCGGTGGCACGCACCTGCGGGACGGTGAACTGGGCCATCATGCGGGCGAAGTTCTCCCGCATCTGCTCGACGGGCTGCGGCTCGAACCCCTGCGGGCCCCGCCCCAGCAGGGCGGCGATGGCTTCGCGCTGTTCCTTGCTCACTGAATCTTCCCCTTCGGCGCACTACCGGTAGCTTATATGCCGTGGAAGGTAATATATATGCCCAGGCATCCAAAGGGGGTGGCGGGGTGGCGACGGCGACGTTCTTCAGCGACCTGGTGCGGTGCGAGACCCGCCTGTACAACGCGCTCAACGACCGGCTGCGCCGCCGCCACGGGATCGCGGCCTCGCAGTACGAGTTCCTGCGCTACCTGCGCGACCACCCGGATGCACGCGTCGGGGACCTCGCGGGCTTCTTCGCCATCGGCGTCGGAGCGACCAGCAAGGGAATCGACCGCCTCGAAGGGCGCGGCTTGGTCAGGCGCGTTCCCGATCCCGCCGACCGCCGCTCCTCGCTGCTGGAGCTCACCGACATCGCCACGCAACTCGTCCACGAAGCGGATGAGACGTTCGAGACCATCGGCGCGCTCATCCACGCGGCCCTCGACCCCACGCAGCTGCACGACGCCGCGCAGGCGCTGCGGCAACTCCTGACCGCGCTCGAACACGACAGGATCGGCACACCCGCCGGCTGAAGCGGAGCACCCGAGCGATCCCGCCCGCGCCGCCGACAAGCACGGGGCACTCCTCCAAACGAACGATCGCCATCGTCAAGTGGAGCGCGAGGTCGACCACGATCGCACCGGCCTTCTGCCGAACGGGGGCATCGCCAACGGCACCGTCGCGCCGGGTTCGCGAAGGTCACAGCGGCGGGCGGCATCCGGCAGGGTGGCCCGGAAGTCGTCGTCCGTCTCGTGTGGTGCCTTGGTCGTCATGTTCTTGCCCCGCGAACCCGGCGTCCCGTTGCCTACCCTTCCCCGGTGAACCCGAGCTCGACGGCGCGCCGTCGAGCGGCCAGGCCGCGCAGCTGCGCGGGCGCCGGCAACCCAGCGTTCGCCTCGTCCTGCTCAGCCGTGGCCTTCTCCTTCCTCGGCGGTGCCGCCGAGAAAGGCCGAGAGGGATCGGCGCTTGATCTGCAGGACTGGCGGGTCCTACTGCGAGCGCAACACCCAGATGTCGGTGTCGTTCACCGCGACGAGGTCGGTGCCGCCGTCGGCGTCGATGTCCCCGGTGAAGGTTTTCTTGGTGCCGTAGAACGGCGATGTACTACAACTCCTGCCGTGTCCTGGACTGCCTCCTAGACTCACCCGCCATCACCCGCGACTACAGCCTCACGAACCACTACCAGCCCGCCGGAGGCACCGGGGCGGCGACGAGACGCACCGCACCCCGGGTTGCCCGGCTCGGCACTCAGTTCCCGGTGGACGAGCGCGAGGTGTTGCGCCGTCCGGCCACGCTGGAGGACGGCGCCGACGCCGCCGTCCTCCAGCGACCGCACCAGCGCGGCGGCCTGCTCGGGGGCGGCCGTGCCCTCCAGAGCCAGCCGCAGCTGTTCACCGGACAACGCGGCGGCGATGCGGTCGCCCAGGTTAGGACCCGCTGCTCGCCCCGGCGCTGGAGCGGACGTTGGGGTGCCGCTGTTTCAGGAGCAGGCGATGCAGACCCGACTCGCTCTGCTGCCTCATGGCACGCACAACTGGCCGCTGAGAGTGTCGAGCGCCCAGCGCTCCCAGCTCTCTGGTGACCAGCCGCGATCGCGGACCAACATCAAGTACAGCTCCGGGCTGAGCAGCCCGAAGAGAACATCGGCCACGTACCCCGCATCCGAACCGGCGCGGATTCCCGGTTTGGTCACCAGCGATCGGGCAGCGGCAGCGTGGACGGTGAACCTGGGGTCGGCCTCGCCGTCCCACGTCGCGGCGATCTGGGGGTCGGCAAGCGCGGCGGCGCGCAGCATTTCGAGGATCGGGGCCACCCGGTCCAGGATCTCGCGGGTGCCCCGGACATGCAGGCGCAGCTGATCGGCGGCGGTCTCCTCCGCGAGGGCGTCGCGGAACCACGGGCGGTCCATTGTCGCGACGGGCTCCTGGTCGCCGGCGATCGCCACGTCGGCCAGCTCCTTGAGCAAGACACGCTTCGTGCCGAAGGTGAAGTAGATCGTCTGCACCGCGACCCCGGCCCGGTCGGCGACCGCTTGGAGCGCCGTCGCGCCGTAGCCGCGCTCGAGGAACAGATCCCGTGCGGCGTCCAGCATGCGCATGCGCGTCTCCCGCGCCTTGCGGGCTCGCGTTCCCCCGTCCTTGACCTCACTCATGGCTAGAGCTTAACTCTAGTAGACATGACTAGAGTGAGACTCTAGTGAGAGATCTAGCGATGGAGGATTCCATGCAGAACATCGCCAACACCCGGCACGCCGACGCGTGGAATGGCTGGGAAGGCGTCCACTGGGCCCAGAACCCGGCCCGCTACAACGCGATCGTCGCCGCGTTCACCGACGAGTTCTTTCAAGCCGCCGCCATCAGAGCGAGCGACCGCGTCCTCGACATCGGCTGCGGAACCGGCCAGGTGACACTGCAGGCAGCACACCGGGCGTCCCACGGGCACGTGACCGGCGTAGACCTCTCGGCGCCGATGCTCGACCGCGCTCAGGCCGACGCAGCGCGAGAGGGAATTGCCAACGTCAAATTCGAGCAGGGCGACGCCCAGGTCCAGGAATTTCCCGAACGCGCCTTCGACCTCGCGATCAGCCGCGGCGGGGTGATGTTCTTCAGTGACCCCGTCGCCGCCTTCGCCAACATCCGCCGCGCGTTGCGGCCACGCGGCCGACTCGTCTTCATGGGGCCGCAGGCAGGTGGCCCCGACAGCCCCTACGCGCGCGCCACCTCCGCGTTGAACCCGCACCTGCACAGCCCGTCGCCGGCCGCACGCGGGATGGGTTCCCTGGTCGACCCAGCCCGCATTCGCGCGGTACTCGACCAGGCAGGGTTCACTGACGCGAACATCAGACCGGTCGAGGCACTCATGGACTACGGCCACGACGCCGGCGATGCGGCCGACTTCATCCTCAGCCAGGGACCAGTGCGGTTCAATCTTCGGGGAAAAGACCAACTCGCTGTCGACAGCATCCGCGACGAACTGCGGACCGGGCTCGCCGCCTACGAAACCTCGACCGGAGTCCGCATCCCGGGCGCGGTCTGGCTCGTGGACGCCGCCCGCCCGCGCGGCGAGCTCGGCTGATCCATTGACCAGCACGGCACTCCCCGTCGCGGATGGCGAGCAGCTGCCCGCGGTGCACCGGCCTGGCAGGATTCCAGCGTGGCAGCGCGCAAGAATCCCGAGCACCGGAAGGCACCGGCCGCCCTGACCGGCGGCCGGCCATGGCGCGTCGACCGCGGCGCGACGGGCTTTCGGGACGCGGGTGCAAAACCGTTGCCCAGCACGGACCTGACCCGCTTCCGCGCGGCCTGCTTCGCGGCAGCGAGGACCGCAGGCGGCCACGTCGGTGCGGCAACCCGCCCCGCGATGGCGACCTTCCACGCGGCCACGATCACCGGCCACGGATGGTCCCGTACGATCCTGTGCCACGCCCACCTCACCGTCGTCGCGTTTCCCTCGACACCACCACAAGGCTGGGAATCGCCACAGACTTTCGATGAGCCGCCGGACTGGGCGGGACAGTTCACCCTGGCCGGGTTCCGCGTGCTCGGCCAAGCCGAACTCGCGACACCGGTCGAGGAGCTGGACTTGACGAACCTCGCCCGGGCCGAACGCACCCAGGTACGCCACTGGCGGCCCGCCACCCTGGGCGAACTGCTGTTCAACTGCTGGGACTGACCAGCAGCGGCCGGGAAACGACCGGAGCCCCGGCAGATCACCGACGCATTGCCCGACGGGCCGCCAAGCGGACCGTGGTACGGACCATTCCGCTGCCTGCCGGCCGCGCGCGGCGTCGCGCCCGAGCTGTCGGCCAGGGCAGGACTGTGAGCTCGGGCCTCTGGTGGCGCCAACGGCTGGCCTTGGCCCCGAAGACACCACGTGCGCCAGGATCGAGTTGGGCCAGACGATGAAGTTGCGGCCCGACACCGCCGCTCACGCAGAAAGCTGCGAGAGCTGAACAACCGACACGGCCAAGCGGCGCACCGCAGCCTGGCGGATCGGCGGCGCAGTCGAGGAAACGGCACGGCACCTGGGACTGAACACGGTGACATCGCGGTGGGACTCAGCCGATTCCGGTGACCTGCAGGGCGTGGTCCAGTTGTTCTTGATCGCCGTGCGGGCGGCCGGCAGTGTGATGGTGCCGGCGCCGACGGCGTTCTTGAGCTTCGGCATGAACAGCCCGTGTCAGCATCAGATCACGGACGCGAACTTTCCCGATGCCAACAGCCGGATGGCCCACAACCACCGGAACGAACCGCACGGCATGCTCCATAGCGGACACCCCGCAGGGCCCAGCCCTGCGGCACGCCAGATCGCCGCAGTTCCGCGTCGAACGGCCGCCTCGCACACCTCGGCTACGCGAAACTCGGCCAACCCCATGGCATGTCGCCCCGTAGTCCGGTCAACGTTGTGGCGCAAGGTGTGGCTGAACAGCCCGGTACTGCTCGTGCGCGGCATCGCCCAAGTCGGGCAAGACACCGTGCCACTGGTCGCCGACCACGCCACGCCGCTCGACCTCAAGAGCCTCGCCAGCGGCTCGCGAGACTTCAGACAACGCCATACGCCGCCCCTCCCCCACTGACCCGCCAGCGGCCCGTCGACGTCGGGAAATGGGCGAGATCCTTGGCCGGGTGCGGCGGTGGAGGTCGGCATCTTCGAGGGCTCGACACGGTGGCGCTGCAGGTCGCCCGCAACGGACCGGCCGGACCGCCCGAGCCACCCGGACACCGGTACACGCGCCGACAAACCGCGCCCCACTTCCCCCGCATGACGGAATCGACGCGCAGACGCGCGTTCCTGACAGCGCGATCGACCTTCGCGGCGGCGAACGGCTTTTGAGGAGACGGCCTGTCTGAGCGGCGCACCCCCGCGATCCCGTGGTCGCCGGCGCCTGAATCCTGGCACGCTCCGTCCGCCGTCGCGTTCGTGGACAACGCCGCTGACGGGGTACCGGATCTGCGGCGGGGGAACCGCTGGCCGATACTCCCTGGGAACCAGTCGACGCGGAGTCCGCGACCCAGGCGCCGGGATTGTCGGCGGGTGTCGGGGTCGGCCCGTCGAGCGGTTCACGAGCGGTGGCAGTGGTGGATCCAGAGTGGAGGGGGCGGCCGGACATGCCTGCGGCGGCGCACATGCTGGCCAGCAGTGTGCTGGCCAGGGTCGACGACCTGACCGATGAGCTTGTCCGCGTCATCAACGAGCAGAACCCGGGCTACCGGCAGCTCAACGTCGTGCCCGAAGACGACCTGTGGAAGTCGTGCCACGACAACCTCGAGCGCGTGCTGCAGCTGGTCAGCCAGGACGGCGACGAGGCGGAGCGCGTCGCGCAGTTCTACGACGCGGCACGGGCGACCGGGCAGCGGCGGGCGCACCAGCGGCTGCCGCTGGACGACCTGCTGAGGTCGTTCCGCATCGGCGGGCGGATGGTCTGGCAGGCGCTGATCGCGCAGGCCCGCGCGGAGGACGAAGCGGACACCGACGATCTGCTCGACCTCGCGACCCACGTCTGGGAGCTGGTGGACGCGATCTCGTCCCAGGTCGCGGCCGCCTACCACGCAGCCGAGCGGGCCCTGGTCCGCGCCGACGAACAACGCCGCGCGGCGCTGTGGGAGGGCCTGCTGCAAGGCCGGGCTTCCGACGCGGCGTTCGCGTATGAGGCGGGCCGGATCATCCGGCTGCCGGTGGAGGGCCCGTACGCGGCCGTCGCGGCCGAGGGTCGGTTCGCGACGAGCGACCTCACCGAGACACTCGGACGCAAACTCGACGAAACGGGCCTCCGGTCGGCGTGGCAGGTTCGCGCGGACGCGCTCGTGGGCTTGGTCTCTCTGCCGGGGCGCGACACCGCGGATCTGATGAAGACCCTCACCGCCGTCCGCGGGTCTGCGGGTGTCTCGCTGGTGGTCGATGGACTGGCCGAAGTGCACACCGCCTACCGGCAAGCGGTGCTCGCGTTGCGGACCGTCCCGCACGACAAGCCGGCAGTTGCCTGCCTCGCCCAGCGGCTGCCGGAAGCGTTGCTGCTCAGTTCTCCGGAGCTCACCGGCTCCCTGATACAGCAGTGGCTGCGCGGACTGCTGGACCTGCCCGATGAGGAGCGGCGGATCCTCTTGCAGACGCTCGCCGCCTGGGTGGAGACCGGCGGATCGGCCACACGGGCGGCGCAGGTGCTGCACTGCCACCGCAACACGGTGCTCAACCGCGTGCGTCGGATCGAAGCGCTGACCGGGCGCTGCCTGCCGGGTGGTGAAATCCCGATCGAGCTGGCCCTGGTCGTGCGTGCCCTCCCGGTTCTGCCGCCGCGTAGGCGGTCGTGACTGCAGGCTCGGTGTGCACATCGCCCAACGGCACTACGCCAAAGGTAGGCACGCAGGTCATAGCTGTGGCGAGCGATGGTGTGTAACACTGCGGCCCAATCCGAACACCCCCCGCATTCCCTGATCACTTCTCTGACACTGTCGTTCGAGAGGAACCCGCCGCCCATGGCACAGCAGGACCACGACGCCCGGCCCGCTCCGGATGCGCCACGGCACATCGACCGGCGCCGTTTCCTCGGCTTCGTGCTGGCGGCGCCGACGCTCGCCGTCGCCGCGCAGATCGCCCAGACCGGACTGGCGCCGCAGGAGGCCGAGGCCGCACTCCCTTCCCTCCCACAACCCGAGGACCTCTTCGACCTCGGCGACCTGCAGAACCTCGCCGCCGCTCCCACGTCCGGCCTGATCACCGTCCAGATCGGGACGGACGGGAGCGCGTCGTTCGCGGTGCCGCGGGCCGAGGTGGGCCAGGGCATGACCACCGCGGTGGCGATGATGGTGGCCGAAGAGCTCGACATTCCGCTGTCGAAGGTCGACGTCACGCTGGCCGACGCCCGCCCGGAACTGCTGATGAACCAGCTCACCGGCGGCTCCAACTCGATGCGGAGCATCTTCACCCCGGTCCGCACCGTCTCGGCGATCGCCCGGGCTCGGCTGGTCGCGGCGGCCGCCGCGCAGTGGGGAGTCCCCGAGTCGGAACTGCGCACCGCCGACGGGGTGGTCCACCACACCAGCGGCAAGCAGGCGCCGTACGGCTCGCTCGCGAAGGCCGCTGCCGCGGTGAGGACCACCAGCGCCACGGCGAAGCTCAAGTCGCAGGCGGACTTCAAGGTGCTCGGCACCGCGCAGAACCGCATCGACGCCTACGAGGCCGTGACCGGGCGCAAGAAGTACACCCTCGACCACGACGTCCCCGGCGCGCTGCCGACGATGGTCGCCCGGCCGCCCACGATCAACGGCACGGTTCGCTCGATCCAGAACGAGGCCGACGTCAAGGCGATGCCGGGCGTCACCGACATCGCGGCGATCTCCCACGGCGTGGCCGTGCGGGCCGAGACGTTCGGGCAGTGCATCGACGCCATCCGCGCGTTGAAGGTGACGTGGGGTCCGGGCACCGTCGACGGTGAATCCGACGCGACCGTGCTGAAGAAGCTCAAGGCCGCGCAGCTGCCGCTGGCTGTGCCGGGCGTGCTGACGCAGTCGCTCGACGCGGAGTTCACCTTCGCGTTCGCCAGCAACAGTCCGCTCGAGACCGGTTCTGCCATCGCCGACGTCCGATCGGACCGCGCCGAGATTTGGTCGTGTTTGAAGGTGCCGATCGTCGCGCAGCAGCAGATCGCGCAGGCGGTGGGGCTGCCCCAGAGCGCCGTTACCGTGCACGTGACCCAGGGCGGTGGCTCGTTCGGCCGGCACCTGTTCCACGACGCGGCGCTCGAAGCCGCCGAGGCGTCGAAGAAGATGGGCAAAGCGGTCAAGCTCATGTGGTCGCGCACCGACGACTTTCGGCAGGGCCGTGTGCACCCGATGTGCGTCTCACGGGTGCGCGCCACCTACGCGCTCGGCAATGTGGTCAGTTTCGAGCAGCGGCACACCAGCGTGCAGACAGAGTTCAGCCACGGTCTCGGCGAGATGCTCACCTCGACCGCGGCGAAGCTGCCGATCGCGGGCAACCTGAGCTTCGCGGAGTCGATTTTCGAGCTGACGCAGTCTTCTCCGTACAACTTCGGCGTGACCACGCAATTGCTCAACGAGATTCCGCTGAAGTTCAACACCGGCAGCATGCGCAACATCTACTCGCCGAACGTGGTCACGGCCGAAGAGCTCGTGGTCGACCAGCTGGCGAAGAAGATGGGCAAGGACCCGGTGCAGTTCCGGCGAGAGTTCCTCAAGGACTCCCGGCTGCGCGCCGTGCTCGACAAAGCCGTCCAGGTCGGTGAGTGGGGCCGGTCGATGCCGTCGGGCACCGCCCAGGGCATCGCGTTGCACTCGGAGTACCGGGGTGCGGTGGCGGTTCTGGTGGAGATCGACTGCCGCCCGGAGACCGTGAACCGGGAAGTCCGCGAGGCGGTGACCGGTCCGCGGGTGACCAAGGCGCTCGTGGTGGTCGATCCCGGGTTCGCGATCAACCCGCGTGGCCTGGAAGCGCAGATGATCGGCGGCCTCAACGACGGCATCGCGATGTGCCTGACCTCCAGCCTGCACATCAAGGACGGAATCCCGCTGGAAGGCAGCTGGGACAACTACTTCTACACTCGCGAGTGGAACACCCCCGTCGAGACGCGGGTCGTGATCATGCCGAACACCTCGGACACTCCGAGTGGTGCCGGGGAACTGGCGGTCGCGCCGTCGTTCGCCGCCGTCGCTTGCGCGTACGCGCGGGCCACCGGGAAGATGCCGACTTCGTTCCCGATCAACCACGGCACGCTTTCGTTCGAGCCGCTGCCTTTGGAACCCTCCACCCCACCTTCCCCCGTCGACGGTCTCGACTACGCCTACTAGGAGTTCTCCGTGCCACAACACACCTTCAAGCTCAACGGTGAGCAGGTCACGGTGGAAGCCGAGGACACCGAACGGCTCCTGTGGGTGCTGCGCGACCGCCTCGGCGTGAAAGGCCCGAAGTACGGTTGCGGGCTCGACGTCTGCAAGGCGTGCACGAGCCACATCAACGGCAAGGCCTTCAACCCCTGCTCGGTGCCCATTTCGAAAATCGCGCCCTCCGACGAGGTCACGACGATCGAAGGTCTGCCCGCGACCGTGGGCAAGGACCTGCACCCGATGCAGGAAGCGTGGCTGCAGCAGGACGTCGCCCAGTGCGGCTACTGCCAGCCGGGGCAGATCATGGCCGCGGTGGCCAAGGTCCGCCAGGCTCGCGCCTCCGGCCGCGAACTCACCGACGACGACCTCGACGAGATCCGCAACATCTGCCGCTGCGGTACTTACGCCCGCATCCGTGAGGCCATTGTGGACGGTGCGAAGAACATGTGACCCCGGCTCCTGGGACACCGCGACGCACCATGGTTCCCAGTCAAGGCCCCGAGGGTGACCGAGAAGAAGGGCGGTGCGCGGGCTGGTCCGCCAGGGCCACCCGCGCATCGCGCTGATCCAAAACGCGCAGGCACACGAACCGATAGCCGGACGTCGTGCGGGATTCCGCCTGGCACGCGAACAACTCGGACTCACCCCGGAGCAGGCCCCGGCGCGGAATTAGTCGAGGATGCCCGGTGCGAGTCGGGGAGAGCCACCGCGGCGATGCTGGGCCACGGTGCGGCGTAGCCGGTGGTCCAGTTCCCACAGGGCGGTTCGGTTGGAATCCCACTGCACGGCCGCCGCCGCGTCGGCCAGGGTGAACCACGCGAACTCGACGTGCTCATGCGACAACGTCACCTCGGTGTCCTCGGCACGGACACCGAACGCGTACTCCGGGATCACCAGCACGTCCGGGCCCCACGTGAACTCCCCCGTCACGTCGACGACGGGGATCGTGGCCCGCGCGTCCAACGCGACGAACTCGCGGTCACCGACCAGCCCGGCCTCCTCAGCGGATTCCCGCCGAGCGGCGTGCACCGGGGACTCGCCCGCTTCGCCACCGCCGGCGACACCCTGCCAATAGCCGACGTCAGCCCGTCGGAACAAGGCGTACTCCGCGCCCTGCGCGGTGTGCCGGTACGGCAACACCAGGACCTGAAACGCGGCACGGCTATCCGCAGAGTCGCTCACCCCGCCAGCGTAAGAGGCGCCCGGCCGATCGCCGAACCGACAGACAGCACGGGAGGATCTTGGTGACGGGGTGGATCGCGATGATCATCGCCGTCGATGCGGGCCTTGCCGATCCGTCCGTTCGATCGATCCTCAAGCAGCGAACACGAGAACGGACGCGCCGGGCACTGACCCGTGACACGATCACACCGTGGATGATCACACCGCACCCCGGCTGCCACCGTTCCTCCGCCGCGCCCCCATCAACTCCGCCCGCCGAGTGACCGGTCTCGACGGCCGCCGGCACGGTGGCGACGAGGACCCCGGGCGTAGACCAGCTTGGCAGTTTCGTCAGTGATCGAGCACGACGTGCCCCTGCGCCAGGCTGCCCACTTGTGCCGTGCAGACCGCGCCGGGCGCAGTGGGGTCGGTGTAGCTGGCCTGGTCAGCGCCGCCAACGCTGGATACGACGCGCGACCGTACCCACTGGGCTCGGGTTGCTCCCCGGAGGGGCGGTTTCCGCCCGGGTTGCCGGGGTGTCGTCGCCGGGATGAGGAACACGGGCCTGATGTGTCTCAACATCCTGATCAACTCCATCGCGGTGAGTGGTGGTGGGTGAGTCACCACGCCACCCGGTGGCTGGTCTTGGGTCACATCGATCAACGGCCTCGACGGACGCCTCGATGTTGCAACCCGGCCGGTACAGATTTTCCTTGCAAACGTGAGCAGCGATTCCTCGGGAAGCTCAGCTGGAATTGCGGATCTTTCCTGCCCGATCCCGCCGACCAACAGACGCAACTGATCGTTTCGACTGGCCGCGCGCTCGAACTTCGCGAGAACGCGATCACCGGATCAGGTGATCGACTCGATCATCCCGGCCGGTCAGTATCGTTGACCCGTGACCGACCGAGCAGCTGAGCGCGGCCCCAGGACGACGGGCCTCGACCTGCACCTGGGCCGGCTCGACGGGAACGTGCGGGCCTGCCTCATGGACGCGGTCCGCGACGCGATCCGCGCCGGCCGGCTCGCGCCCGGGACCCGGCTGCCGTCGAGCCGCGCCCTGGCCGCCGACCTCCAGGTGGCCCGCAACACCGTGGTCCGGGTCTACTCCGAGCTCATCAGCGAGGGCTGGCTGACCGGGCTTCAGGGTTCCGGCACCGAAGTTTCGGAGCGGGTGGCCGAATTCGTCGGCGAACGAGCTCGGCCGCGGCCGGCGGAGACCCGCTCGCGGCCGGGGCACGACCTGCGGCCCGGCCATCCGGACCTGTCGTCGTTCCCGCGCGACGAGTGGATTCGCGCGGTGAAGAAGACGGTCGGCACCGCGCCGTTCGAGGCGTTCGGCTACGCGGATCCCCGCGGCCGAGGCGAACTCCGCGACACTCTCGCCCGGTACCTCGCACGCGCCCGCGGCCTGCGCACGCACGCCGGCAACGTCGTCGTGTGCAGCGGCGCCGCGGAGGGGTTGCGGCTCGTCGCGGCCGCGCTCGCGGCGACCGGGGTGACGCGCGTGGCCGTGGAAGAGTTCGGCCTGCCGGCCCAGCGCCGCACATTGGCCGACGCCGGGCTCGAAACCGTTCCCCTCGACGTCGACGCGGACGGCGTCGACCCCTCGGCACTCGAAGGGTCATCGCGGATCGGCGCTGTTGTTCTTACCCCCTCACACCAGTTCCCCCTGGGTGTCGCGCTCCGGTACGACCGGCGCGCTGCGATCGTCGAGTGGGCCCGCCGACACGGCGCGCTGGTCATCGAAGACGACTACGACGGCGAGTTCCGCTACGACCGGTCCCCCGTCGGCGCGCTGCAGGGACTCGACCGCGATCACGTGCTGTACCTGGGCACCGCGAGCAAATCGCTCGCGCCGGGCCTGCGCCTCGGCTGGCTCGTGGTGCCGGACCGCCTCGTCGACGCGATCATCGCCCAGAAGGGGGACACGGAGGAAACCGTCGGGTTCGTGAACCAGCTGGCGATGACCGAGTTCGTGGAATCGGGCGCCTACGACCGGCACATCCGGTCGATGCGCGCGCAGTACCGCCACCGGCGCCGGCACCTCGTCGAGACGCTTGCCCAGCACGCGCCGGAAGTGCGCGTGGCGGGAATGGCCGCGGGATTGCACGTCCTGCTCGAACGACCCGGGCGCACGGGCCGCGAACTCGTGCAGCGGATCACCGCCGAGCAGCTGACGGTCGAACCCCTGAGTTTCTTCCGGCATCCCGACGCCGCCTCGGACCGCGACGGCGTGGTGATCGGTTTCGCCGCACCTTCGCCGAGCGGGTGGTCGGGGGTTCTCGACGCGCTGGTCCGCGCGCTCGCGTAACAAGAGTGGTCCCCGCTCGCGCGTCCCAAGTGGACCCAGGTGCCGCGCCGAACCGGAGCTAGCCTCGCGGACAGGCCGGCGAACGCCCGCGGCCACCCGTTGCCCGCTCACCACGAGGACTCAGCATGAAAGTCATCATCGTCAAGGACCCCGCCGCCGGGGTCGAAGGGTTGACCCTGACCGACCGCCCGGCCCCGCACGCCGCGGAGAACGACGTCATCGTGCGAGTGCACGCGGCCGGCTTCACCTCCGGCGAGCTGGAGTGGCCGGGCACCTGGACCGACCGGGCGGGCCGGGACCGGACACCCAGCGTGCCCGGTCACGAGCTGTCAGGTGTCGTCACCGAGCTCGGCTACGGCACCACCGGGCTCACCGTCGGGCAGCGCGTGTTCGGGCTCGCCGACTGGACCCGCGACGGGTCGCTCGCCGAGTTCACCGCCGTCGAAGCCCGCAACCTCGCGCCGCTGCCGGCCGACGTCGACCACGCCGTTGGTGCCGCGTTGCCGATCTCCGGGCTGACCGCGTGGCAGGCGTTGTTCGACCACGGCCGGCTCGAGGCGGGGCAGACCGTGCTGATCCACGGCGCCGCCGGGGGCGTCGGCTCGCTCGCGGTGCAGCTGGCGAAGCGAGCGGGCGCGACCGTGATCGGCACGGGCCGCGCCGGCAATCGTCAGGACGCCCTCGACCTGGGTGCCGACGCGTTCGTCGACCTGGAGAACGAGCGACTGGAAGACGTCGGCGAGGTCGACGTGGTTCTCGACGTGTTCGGCGAGGAGATCGGCGTGCGGTCCGCCGGCCTGGTGCGGGCGGGTGGCACGCTCGTTACCATCGCCGCCCCGCCGGAAGTCGAGCCGCGTTACGGGCGGTCGGTCTTCTTCGTCGTGGAAGCCGACCGGGCCAGCCTGGCCGAGCTGGTCGCGCTCGTGCGCGAAGGCAGCCTTCGCGTGCCGATCGGGTCGCGCCATTCGCTGGCCGAGGCACCGAAGGCCTTCGCCTCCGGACGGCAAGGCGGCGGGAAGCCGATCGTCGTGGTCCACGAGTCTTAGGCGTCGCAGTCACGGAAGGGGCCGGCCGGGTTGCCGCACATCGCAACCCGGTCGTCCGGTCGCGCTTGCAATCGTTTGCGGGCAACATTTCCTGAAATAGAGACGATCTCGTCAGGAATTGTCAAGTTGAGACCCGTTGTCGAGCACTTCGGTAAACGGCCCATCCTGGCCCGCCGAGCGGGGAGAAAGCGCAGGCAGCGGCGGTGTTTCTCGCCGTTTTTCTCAGCGGCGGGAACGGCGGACCGACTACTAGACGTTGGCTGAGAACCTCCGTCACCTGCCCAGGCGAGGCTCAAAGTCGAGGGTCACCCGTTGCCGTGGGCCCCTATCGAGCCCCAGAGCCGCTCCGCGAGATGCCATTCACGTCAGCAGCGTCTGCTCATCGCCGGAGCGCGTACTGGCTGGGCAGCTACTTCGACTTCGCGATCACGTCGTCCCACGACACCACGCAGCCGGTGATCTCCGCCAGGCACCCGTGCACAGAACTGTTGATCGGACTAAGAGGCGACGCGCCGAAACGGTCCCGCGCCGCGGTCACACTCAGCCAGTAGTTCTCACGCCAATGCCGAGTGAAGGCGTTCGACGAAGCAGAGCGGGACGTCACCGCCCCACCATCCGGCTTCCACGATGGGGACAAGTGGTTCCGGACGAGGGCAAGATCCGCTACAACCTGAAGCTGCCGAAGCAGCGACCGCGACGCCGCGGCCGCCGTGCGGCTCGCCATGATCACCCTCCCGGTGATCCCGGGGACCGCCGGCAGCATCGCGTTCAGCACGATCTCAGCCGCAGTCACACCGTCGTTCCCGAGCGTCGCCGCCCGGCGCAGCAACGCGAACAGCACCTGGTCGTGGTGCGCGTACTTCCGAGTGGCCAGCACCGCGGCCAAGCGCTGCGCGCTCCCGACGCCCGAGAGATCAGGATCTTCCCGAGACCAGACTCGAAGCGCGAGATCAAACCTCGTGACGACCCGACGGCTGCCGATGACTCCGCTGAACCGCCGAGACCGGACTCGATGCGCCAGTACCAGAGATCGGGGGACGGTACGCGACCATGACGACTCCTTCCGCTGTGACGACAAGATCGCCACCAGCGTCACGACAACGCCGTGCAAGTTTGGTCATGCACCGGACAGTCGGGCGACCGCGACCTGAGCGATCGAGAAAGCTTGGCACCAACCCGTTGGTTGAGAGCCGGATCAGCTGGGGCCCGCTCTGCGACGAAGCCGCCAAGTCGTGAGGTGGACGCCGAGCTGCCGTGCCGACTGGCCGAAGTCGCCATACAGCCACGGAAGCATTGCGGCGCATGCCACTTCCAGATCGGATCAAGATCTACTTGTGGGATCTGCGGTTGGCATTGATCTGCTCGTGATTGGCCATCGCCCACTCGGCCAGCGCCATCACCAGCGGCACCAGTGACCGGCCCAGCTCGGTCACCTCGTACTCAACGCGGGGCGGCACCTCGGCATAGGCCGTGCGCACAACCAGACCGTCCTCGACCAGGTGCTTCAGCGTCAGCGTCAGCATCCGCTGCGAGATGCCGGCAGCGGCCCGCTCCAGTTCACCGAATCGCAGCGGGCCGGAACGCAGGGTGCCGATCACCAGCAGGCTCCACTTGTCGCCGATCCGGTCCAGCACCTCGCGCACCGCGCCGCCCTCCCGGATTCGCGGCGGGGAGTCCGTCTCGCGTGTGACCTTCGCCATACCTGAGCCTCCTTTCCTGGACACATACATCGCTGTGCCTTTTGTGCCCGGCCCTACGCGCACAGACGATCTGGTTACACACAAATGGTAAGGATTGGGGAATACGGTGAACATCGCACTGTGGATCGCCCAGGGACTGCTCGCACTGGTCTACCTCGCCGCGGGCGGCCTCAAGGCCGTGCGGCCACGCGAGCAGCTGGTCACCTCAGGCAACTTCGACTGGATGAAGGACTCGTCGGACGCCGGCGTGAAAGCGGTCGGCCTGGTGGAGATCCTCGGCGCCCTCGGCGTGACCCTGCCCTCGCTGACCGGGATCGCCCCGATCCTCACCCCGATCGCCGCGATCGGCCTGGCCGTGGTGCAGGTCGGCGCGCTCCGCGTACACCTGGTCCGCAACGAACGCCAACCCTTGCCCGCCAACATGCTCCTGCTACTGCTCGCCGCCTTCACCGCGATCGGCCGCTTCCTCGACTGACCGATCGATCCCAGGCTGACGGAGCCAACAGCAACAGAGCCTTCCCGACGCTCAGGCCGAAGTCAGCGTCACCCCTCCTCGATGGCGCCGTCGATGGACCTATGGACGGTGCTGCACTGCATGCAGTCTTCCGTCGCGATCCGCAAGGGCGTTCGCTGAGCAGGCCGCCGAGCGCTGCAAATACCCGGCCCGCCGATGTTCGCGCAGCCCTGAGTCCTGCTTCTCGCCCAGAGCCGACTGGACCTGCTCCGTCAGAGTGAATCGACAACCGAGCCGGGCCCGTTCTGGCGCCCAACCGCAAGGTCGGGGTGGCGGGTGATGTTCCAAGCCTGCTCTCCCGCCAGCTGACCACGGCCGACGGGAGTCCCCGCCGCCGGGTGGGCTCGTGCTCCAGTCGGCGTTCGTTCTCGGCCTGCCCCTGGCCCAGCCGGGCCGGGAGGTTCCAGGGTTGCGCCCGGGCTGGTCGCTCGCGTTCGAGCCCCAGCTGGATGGCTGGCTTCACTGAACTTGTCAAGCTCAAGCCGAGCGTGACCGTGATCGGCGGCCGGTTACCCGGTCGGCGGGCGTCGACAGCTTTCGGCGAGCCCGGCTGCGGTCGTCGATATCGTTTCAACGCTGTCATTGACAGGATTTTTCACGGTCGACCGACTGCGACCACGCAGGCTGACAGTAGGAGCGAGCAGCCACAACCAAATGAGCTATCCGCGCCAGAGGCACAGCGGAGCCAAGAAGCAAAGGCGTGACGAAGCCGGCGATACCGGGGAAGGGTGAGCGACCCCCGCCAACCATCTGCGCCTTGCTGGGTTACACGATTAGCGGCAAAGCGCGCACAGACAACATGGTGAAGCTGATCAAAACGTTGGTGACAGCCGCAATCAGCGTGCTGCTGGTCGTCGCAGTAGTAGTAGTCGTCGGCGGCGCCCTGGTCGCCACCGGCCAGTTCGCCAACGGACTCCTCATGGCAGGTAGCGCTGTCGGCACTCCACTGGACCAGCCAGGCGTTCCACCCGCTCCAGCTCTTGGAGAGCCGCGCCTGACCTGCGGGACCTGCTCGTGTCTCGGCCTCGCCGTCGACAAGCAGATCTGCTCTCGCTGCCGCTGGTCACTTTCGGCGGTCCCGGGCTTTGTGGGCGGGTGGCAGGGGGAGTTCGGCGTGCAGGGTGGTGCCTGCGCCGGGGGCGCTGTGGACCACGAGTCGGCCGCCGAGTGCTTCGGCCCGGTCTTTGAGTCCGATGAGGCCGGTGCCGCGGGTGAGGTCGGCGCCGCCGCGGCCGTCGTCGCGGACGCAGACGCGGAGGACGTCGCCGGTGTCCTGGTCGGTGGCCTCGACCGTGACGCCGATGGTGGTGGCGTGCGCGTGTTTGGCGGTGTTGGTCAGGGCTTCGGCGACCAGGTAGTAGGCGGCGATCTCGAATTGGTCGGGCAGCCGCCGCGAGATGGTGACGTCCAGCTCGACCGGGATCGACGAGCGGCGGGCCAGGGCTTTGAGTGCCGGGTGCAGCCCGCCCTCGGCGAGGATGGCCGGGTGGATGCCGCGGGCGAGCTCGCGCAGTTCGTCGAGTGCGGTGATCGCTTCGGTGGCGAGAGTGTCCAGCTGGTTTCGGAGCTCAGTGGTGTCGAGAGGTGCTGATGCTTGTGCCGTGCGGGCGTGGAGAGCGAGGGAGACCAGCCGTTGTTGCGCGCCGTCGTGAAGATCGCGTTCGATGCGCCGGCGGGTCTGGTCGGCGGTGGTGACGATGCGGGCACGTGAGGTGGTCAGCTCGGCGTAGAGCTGGATGTTGTCCAGGGAGACGGCCAGTTGCCCGGCGATCAGGCTGACCGCGTCGAGCCGCTCGGCGGTGAACGCGGCGCGGATCAGCCGGTTCTCCAGCAGCAACACCGCCCGCAGGCTGCCACGACTGAGGATGGGCACGGCCAGCAGCGAGCAGCAGTCGAGGTCGGAGAAGTAGGAGTCACGGGCGAAGCGGTCGTCCTCGGTGGCGTCGGCGACCAGCACCGATTCGCCGAGGCGTTGGACATAACGCAGCACCGACAGCGGGACCACGGGTTCCCCGGCGGCGCTCGGGGCGGTGCGTGCGATCTGAGTGGTGTCTTGGATGTCGGTGGTGCCGGTGTCGCTGTCGGGAGCGGGGAGCAGCCAGTCGTCGCGTTCGGGGTTCCACAGCAGCAGCTGCACACCGGTGGCGCCGGTCAGCGCGCTGAGGACCTCGACGACGCGGGTGCGCAGGCGTTCGATGCTGGTCTCGGAGCTCAGTGCCTGGGAGGCGGCCAGGATGCCCAGCAGGTCCAGGGTGCCGGTGGTGACCGGGCCTGTTTGCTGCGCCAGATGAGCGGGCTGGTCGCCGCTCAGCCCAGTGGTCGCGTCGGAGTGTGGCCGCAGTGTGGGGTAGGCCCAGTCGAGTTGGTCGACCTTCGCGCTCGCGCCCCAGGCGGCATAGGTCTGGCGGGCCTGGGCAAGCAGCTCACCACCGACGCGGTCCAGGCCGCGGGCCAGATAGAAACGGGCTGCCCGTTCGGTGATCAACGCCCGGTGCCAGGGCCGCGCACGGCCGGCGACCTCCCGGCGCGCAGCGTCGAACGCCAGCTCGGCGGCCCGGACATCCCCCACCGCCCAGGCCCGCTCGGCCTCCAGCCACCGCTGCAGATGCAGGAAGTTGTCCGGCGCGGCTGCGGCACGTGCAGCCAGCCACCGCGTCGTCTCGTCCAGCTCGGCCAGCAGTGCGGCGCGCTCGTCGCCGGCCGTGCTGCGGGCTTGCCCGGCCAGGGCCAACCCACGCAGCAGGCGGGCCACGGCGGTCGTGTAGTGGCCCAGGATGGCCGGTAGCAGCGGCATCGCCGCCGCGGTGTGCTGTGCCAAGCCGGATGGATCGCCGAAGACGGCGGCGGCGAGCGCCCGGGTGAGATGCGCGTACAAAAGCGCCATCGGATTGTCGGCGTACCGGTCGGTGGGATCCGCCGCACCAATCGCATCCGAGCTTCCGCCGCGCAGCACACCGGCCAGCCACC
>NZ_JBFAQX010000051.1:0-34208 GCF_040678995.1 Amycolatopsis sp. NPDC049253
GAACCGGGGGAGCAGCCCCGACCTCTGCTCGCAAAACGCTCTGACCAGCTTGGGAAGCAAGATCATGGGACGAATGTGGGACGGATGACCACACATCCGAGGGTTCCCACTGCCAGACTGGCGGCTTTACAGGACCAGCCCGTAACACGGCGCATGGCCGCTGCGAGTAATCAGCACACGCCCAGAGAGGAAGTGCCGATGCCGGCCCCTGAACGCCCAACCCGAGAAGTCCCACTGTCCGTGATCATCGTCCGCGTGGTGGTTCCGCTCGGGATCCTCTTGACGTACTGGGCGATCCGGCTTCCGCGCATCACATCGCCAACAGCAGACGCGAACGTGGGGATCGAGGTCTTCGTGGCCCTCGCGCTGACGCTCGTGGGCTGCGTCGTGGCCGCCAGCGGCCTGGTCGCTCTGTACCGCCACATCGTCCGCTAGCAGGCACGAACGGCACAAAAAAGCCCCGGCGAAGCAACGCCGGGGCTTTTTTGTGCTCAGGCCGTGCGCTTCTCGACCACCACGCTCAACGGTCCCGCCACGCCAGCGGGGACAGGGTGGCCGCGGCCTCGGCAACACGTCGAGCGGTCTCGGTCGCGAGGCCCTTCCGAGCGGAGTCAATCCACCCGGCGACGCGCTCGACTCCAATGTCCCGGTACTCGACGGATTGAAGCAGCATTTCGAGCTTGTCCGCGTCCTTCGCGCAACGCGCTTCGAGCGTCTCCCTGGACTCGAACTCGTCCACCGCGGCCCGGACCACGTCGCGGGAGTTAGCCGGCAGGGCAGCTGTCTGGTCGGCGGTGATCTCTCGCGGGTCGGGCTTGCTCATGTACTTGGCCGCGGTGTGCGGAATGTCCCCGGTCCGGGTCTCCTGCGTGTCGTGCCAGAGCGCGAGGAACGCCGCCCGCTCCGGGCTCCCGCCTTCCTCCGCAGCGAGCAGCGCCGCGATCTGAGCGGCGCGCAAGCTGTGTTCCGCGACCGACTCGGGATCGCGGACGCCGACGTGCCACCACCCCGTGCGGCGGATGCGCTTGAGCAACCCGAGTTCGTAGCCGAACGCGGCAAGTGCGGTGGGCTCGTCTGGCATGAAGTTCTCCTATCGGTCGGCGAGACGCAGAGCGTAGTGAAGGCCGGCGACCTGGTCGCGTCCGTCGCGCGTCAGCACGTCGGCGGAGGTCAGCATCTCCAGGGCGCCGGCCAGAGCGTCACGCGCGGCAGAGCGCTCAGTCAGCAGAGCGGGACGACTGGCCACGAGCGTGTGCACGGTGTGGAGGTTGAGCGGCAGGTGCGGCGACGCCGGATCGAGGCGGCTCACCAGGTGGTGGAACAGCCGTACCCCGGCCCAGGCTCGGGTGTCGTCTGCGGCCATGAATGTGTCGTCGGTCTGGTCATCGTGAAGTTCGCCGATCCAGTGCGCCCAGTAGTTGAGGTTCGCCAGCTCGGCGCGCGAACCGGTGGTGCGCGTGACGAAGTCGTGCAGGTGGGAGCTGTCGCCGGTTGAGGCGAGCGCGACGGACGCCGAGCGTGCTTCGAGCAGGCTGGTCACGTCGCCCTCGGCGATCGGGCGGCGGCCGGCGCTTGCCCATTCGCCGCGCAGCCACTCTGCCACCTGGTCGCGCTGGTCGAAGCCGAGCAGGTACACCGCTTGCCGACGCAGTAGCGCCTCGTCGGCACGCACGCCGCGTTCCGCGACGGTCATCAGGTGATCAAAGAACCGGGTCCGCTCGTCAGCGCCCATCGTGGGACCAGACGCGACCGGTCCACGGCGTGGCACCTTCGGCGCGAAGACCTTCAGCTCCTGCGGCAGGTGCCCGGTGAACGGCCACGTGATCAAGTTCGTGAGCGTCTTGCGGTGCACGCTCGCGGCCAACGGATGCACATCAGGGTCAACCCATGCGCCGCCGGCAGCGATCCCGGTCGAGAGGACTAGATCGGCCTCGACAGCGGCGCGCAGGTGCCGGCCGGTGGATGGGGGCGCGCCCAGCCGAGGCAGCCGCGCAGACAGCCGGACGAAGTCCCCCGCAGGCATCGCGGACAGAGGGCGGCGCCCCGACTCCCACCCTTGAACGGTGCTCCCGTCCACCGCGAGACGTTCCGCGAGCCGCTCTTGCGTCAGCCCCGCGGACTGGCGCGCGAGCTTGAGGACGTAGCCGGTCACGATGCCCGTTGAACGGGAACCCTGACTGCCGGTCAGTGTTGCCGCTGCTCCGCTCACGGTCGCTCCAGGTCTGGACGATTCCAGTCGAACCGCACCCGTACTCGCGGTCCGTTCTGCCTGCTCACTGGTGATCGTAGCGTCACTCCACGGCGTTTCGGTGTGGCTCTGAGCAGCCAGGACAGACGGGAGTGACCGGTCATGACGGCGTTGATCTACATCGACCCGACGGCGATCCACCCGGTGATCAACGGCGTGTGGCACCGAACCACCCTCGCCGCGATCCCAGCCCCGGGCGAAGGCATCACCATGCTGTGCGGCGAGACCGCGGCCGCCGAGTTCGAGCCGCTCGCGGAGCGCACCGCGCACGGTGTGCCGACCCAGTGCCCGTACTGCGACGTGGCCTACCGCCGCGCCCTCGGCTGGACCATCCCGCCGAACCATCCAGGCCTGAAACGCGGGCCGCGAGCAGTCCAGCGGCGGCGCTGATGGGCTGGTGGATCCGCGATGACGGCACCGAGATCGACACCGACCCAGACACCGGCGCCGTGATCGACGACGAGTGACCGCCGCCCAGCCGGCCACCTGAACCGCCCGATCTCCGGCCGCCGCGCTGTGCCCCGACCCAGCGCGGCGGCCGGGTTCCACCTGCCCATTTTTCGACGACACCGAGAGAGGACAGCAGATGGCGAGGGAACGCAACACCGCCGGGACCGGGCCGACCCGGCCGGTATCCGGTAAGGACAATCGGACGACCCGGCCGACGGAAGACAACCGCACCCCACAGCCCCGGCCAATCCAGCCGCCGCCGCCGGACGACAGGCCGAAGAAGTGACCGAGCCAGCGAACCGGCCCCGTGACCCCCGCAGCTGCCTCGCCGGAGGCCGCGAAGGCAACTGGGTGTTCGGGCCGTTGGAAAGCGGGCCGCCTCAGCAGCCGACCGGGCCCACGCGCCCGGGCGGCGGCTACCGGTCCAGCCGGTTCCGGTGGCGTCCGGACCCGCCGGCGCCGGACGGCGAAGACTGACGGCGCGCGCACGCACCAGTTACCATCTGGTCATGCGGGCAGCCCGGGAAATGGACAAGCTGGCGTTGGCATTCCTCAGCGGCGGCCACGACGCACGCTTCTCGGCTGCGGATCTGCGCGCCGCAGTCGGAATGCACAACGCACGCCTGTATCCCCTGCTCCAGACGATGCGACAGCGCGGCTGGATCACCGACGAATGGCCCAAGTCCGACCCGCTTCGTCCGCACTGCTACATGCTTACCGAACGCGGCCGGGAAGAACTCTCGGACGCCTAGTCAACTGACAGCTGGCCTACGCCGGCCCCTCCCTGGGACGACAAAGAGCCCCCGCCGCCTGCGTGCTGCAGGAGGCGGGGGCTCTCGCGTGCTCGCGGTCAGGACCGCTTGCGCGTCGTCTTCTTCGGTTCGGGCTCGCTGTCCAGCAGGGCCACGTGTTCGGCGGCGATGACGCCGTCGGCGTGCGCCTGCACGATCCCCGCTTCGGCCGGCGGCGCACTCTCCGCATCGGCGAAGTCGCGCACGATCTGCGCTTCGGCGGGCATCTGCGGCGCCCTTGGTCCAGCCGCCCAGCCCTCGTGATCCGGGTGCGCGGGGTTGAAGTGGGGATCGGCGGGGTGGTACTCGGCTTCGGACATCAGCTCTCCTTCGGGGTGTCGGGCGCGGGCGGGACGACGGTGATGACGGGGCCGAGCTTCGCGAGCGGCACGACGCGACGGCGCGCGAGGATCGAGGACGCGACCGAGATCGCGACCCCCACGGCGGACACGACGATGTTGATCGTGGTGTCGGGGATGACTACCCAGCCGGCGGCGACAATCGCGACGAGCAGCGCGCGCACGCCCTCGGCGATCGCGACGGGCTCGGTCGTGCCGGTCTTGGCCGGCGTCGGCGCGCTCACTGCGCAGCCTCGGCGTTCGTACCGGTGATCTCGACGGAGCCAGTGATGCGCACGTTCTGCGCCACCGCGTCCGTGATGATCTGCTTCACGGCATCGGGCGTGAGCGCGTTGTCCTTGGACAGCGCCGCGACGGCCGCGGTGAGGCCGGAAACCTGCGCGGCGAGGCTGGTCAGCTGATCGTGGAGCATCGCGAGCACCTGCGACGGGTTGGGGGTGCCAGTCACCTTCCCGTTGGCGTCCTTGATGGTCCACAGCGCGTTGTACCAGACCTTCGTGTAGATCTCGTCCAGGCTGGGCATGTCGTCCTCCTCGGTGGTGGGGATGCGGTAGACCTCGTTGATGTCGCACGGCACGCCGGCGACGGTGACCCGGGTTGGTGCGCTGTTGCGCTGCCAGAAGTGCACCCACGTCTTCTCGGCCGCGGTGGGCTCGGAGCCGCAGCGCCAGTACCACGAACCGACGCCGGCGCCGTGCACGGCGGCGAGCGTCTCGGCGAAGCCGTAGAAGCCGCAGCGCGCCTGCCCGACCGCGTCGCGGAAGCCCTTGGCGTAGCGCACCACGTCGTCGACCTGGAACGCCTGCGCGTGCGCGTCGGCCGCGCACGCGAGCCCCACGCCGTCGGGAACGCCCGTGGCGCGCGCGTCGGCCAGCGCCGTCCGGCCGTTCGCCAGGCCGCGCGCGTAGTCGTCGTCCGTGTCGGTACCCCACGCGTCGGCGGTGCCCGCCTCGGCGACGAGCAGCACGTTGCTGGCGCCGAACGTGGCGACGAGGTCGCGGTACTCGGCGGCCGAGAGCTGCTTGCCCTCGCTGCCGAGCCCGATGTACCGCAGCGCGCCGGAGAACCCGGCCGCCTTGAGCGCGGCACCGCTGGGGCGACCTCCCGAGTAATCAGCCCACCTGGCCATCACGCACCGCCCTTCAGCCGCTCGTTCTCCTCGCGCACGGCGGCGAGGTCCTTACTCATCAGGTCCATCTGCCCACGCAGCTGCTGCAACTCCCCTTGAGCCGCCTGGAGCTGTTCGTTGAGGCGCTCACACCGCGCCTCGGCGTCCTGGAGCTGCTTGGTCAGCGGGTCGACGAGCTTCAGCGCCACGCCAGTCAGCTTGTCCGCGGCGTTGGCGTCGGTCAGCTCGGTCTCGGCGGCGATCTTCTTTGCCTGCTTCCGCGCCCGCACGAGGTCGAGAAGCACCCCGACGCCGCCGGCGCCGAGGAAGGCCACCAGGACCGGGATCCAATCGTTCACGCTTCCCCCTCGGGTCTCTCGATCGCGCTCAGGTGCCGCATGGTCGCCAGCTCGCGCGCCTCCTTGCCGATCTGCCAGGCCCGCCAGGCGGACATCAGGGCGACGGCGAGGAAGTAGCCGCCGAACTGCACGCCGCGCGCGCCCGAGTTGGCGAGCACGGCGAGGCCGGCCGCGGTGCTCCAGCAGCCCATGCTGATCAGGCCGACGCGCTCGACGAGCAGCCCGACGACGCCGTCAAGCCAGACGCCGACGAGCGCGACACCGGCGGCGACAGCCATTCCGCCGTACATCAGGCGGCCGAGCCCGGGGCCGAGCTCGCGGGCGCTGGCGGTGGCCATCGCGTCGAAGAACAACGCCGAGGCTGCGGAGAGCAGGAACAGCGCCAGCAGCACTCCCACCTGGAACGGTGAGCGTGAGCGGCGCAGGGTGATCGTCATGGGTTCCCCTTACGGAGTCGAAGTTCCGGCGAAGAACGCCTGCGCGAGGGTGTAGCCGCAGCCGATCATCGACAGTGGAGTGATCGCGACGGCGTTTGAGTTGCCGCTGTTGGCCGACACCCAGCCGTAGAGGTCGATGCCGAAGAAGTTGCCGATGCTGTCCTGCGGCACCTGCACCGCGAAGGGCCCGACCGTGACCAGCGCGTCGCCGCTGCCCACGGGGTCCGCGAGCGTGGTCGTGGGGGATGTCCAGGTCCAGCCGGTGACGCTGTCCACGATCTGCACGTAGGTCGAGCCGGTCGGCGCGGTCACGTTGGCCGACGACACCCGGAAGCGCCACTGCGCCAGAAAGCAGCTGTTGTTCTGCTGCACCTGGCCAGTCCACATCGAGGTCGCCGAGCCGGCCGAGTTGAACACGAGCCCCGGTGTGCTCGGGTACATCGGTACCTGCGTCTGCGGCTGCGCCAGTCCGTAGCCCGCGTCCACATCGGACCCGAGCACGAGGTGTTCGGCCCCGTCGTAGATCTCGACTGCGGCGCCGTTGAGCCCGTTGGGGCGCGGGACGATCGCCACGTCGACGACGCTGCCCAGTGTCGGGTCGTCGTGCGAGACGAGGAACGGGAACTTCGACTGGCGCCCGAGCGCGGCGATCTGCTGCCGAAGCTCGCGCAGCTCGTTCACGATGAAGTCTGGCGACCCTCGCCGCTCGGGCGGGTGATTCGCAACCATCGGGCCCCCTATCCGGTGCGCACGGCCTGCAGCTGGTGGTCCACGCGGTCGCGCAAGGTGCTGCTGCTCTTGGAAATCCCGATGACCCGCCAGCGGTACTCACCATCCGGCAGCGAGAGGTGGTCCGTCACCGAGTACGTGACGAAGTGGCCGGGGCTGTAGGTCTCCAGCCGCGGGTCAGCGTCGGCCAGCACCGTGGCCGACCACTGTTCAGTCTGCGACGACGCCAGCGCCGCGTCTGCCGAGGCCCAGCTGTCCAGGGTGGACTGCACCGAGGCGTCGGTGTGGTTGTTGTCGACCATGCTCGTCAGCGGCCACCCAGCGGCGATCAGGTCGTCAGCCGTCGCGCTGCCATACAACCGGCCGGCATCCTGGCCAACGCCCGGCACAAACGCCTCCAGTGCGGTCGGCTTCACGCCGCCCGTCGGGATCACGCTCGTGAGCGTGCGGCGATAGAAGAACCGCAGGTCCAGACCGGGCTGCGTGAGGTACGGGTTTCCCACAAGCATCCGGTGGCGGATGAACCGCTTCCCGCCGATCGTGGTGAGGTAAGGCTGGAACAGCACGTCCGGCCCGCCGTCCACCTGCGTGAGCTCGCGCAGCCGCTGCCCGAAGTAGGCGAAGTCAAAGCCGTGGTAGTTGCGGACGTTGTCGCCGCCGGCCGCGATCGTCGGCAGGTCGATCGGCAGGTTCGAGCCGGCGGTGTGCTGCATGTTGATTGCGTGGTTCACGATCTCGCGCGCGATGTAGGGCAGCGTGCCCGCCAGGGTGATGTCTGCGGCCGGGTCGGTGAACCGCTCGCCCGCGGCCGGGTTGAGCGCCGCGTTGCGCAGCGCCCGCCGGTCGAGGATGTCCCAGATCCCTTTGCCCGAGACCGTCTGTGTGCCGGACGTGTCGTCCGGCGCGTACGGGGTGATCGGACCTGCTTGGCACACGAAGTCGTCGCCGCGCAGCACCGCCACGGAAAACCTGTCGGGCACGCACCACTCCCGCACCCTCGCGGTGCGCGGGCCGCCGTCGAGCGGCACGGAGATCTTCCAGCCGCCAGCGTCGTTGATGACGCTGGACCACTCGGGCTCGTCGGCCAGGGGGAGGTCGTAGAGCACGCGGCCGGTGACGGTTTCGTACGCCAGCGCCGCGTACTCGCGCTCGACGGCCACGGTCTACTCCTTCGGGATGATGTCGTAGGCGTCGCGGAACGCGGCCTCTGTCTCGAAAAACTCGAAACCAGGTCCGCTCTGCATCTCGACGATGACGTTTCCGACCGCGGTAGTCACCTGAGCACCCCCGAAATTCGGGATAAACACGTTGCCGTTGTCGCCGACGTGCGCGCCCGGGAGAAACGCGGCCAGCTCGTCCAAGTTGGTCGTGTCCCACACGACGTAGCGCAGCTTCCGATAGGCGTACTCGGCCATCAAACCCTCCAGATTTCGAACTCAGCGGGCTTCTGCGTCGTGGGGTTGAGCGTGAACTGGGTTGCGTTGTTGTAGATCGCTGGCCGGATCACGGTCCCCGCCGCCAGCCACCGGGTGGCCGACACCGACGAGTCGGTGGTGTTCGTCGAAAACGTCGGCGCCGCCACGTAGGCGGTGCCCGCGCCCGGAGCTGTCGCGCCGACGATGCAGCACGAGTAGTTGGCGCCGGAGAGGAAGCCGTTGCTGACACCGCAGTACATCGAGTACTTTCCGGCGGTCACGATGGTGGCCTGGTTGCTGCCGTTCCACGTGATCCCCGCCGGCGGCTTGTAGGCAGAGGCCACGTTGAGGAATGTGAGACCGCCGCCAGCAATGATCTGCGTGGCGTTCGCACGGGCGGCCAGGCCGATGTCCGGTCGCCCCAGCTCGTTCCAGTTGGTGCCGTCCCAGTAGTCCAGGCCGTTGAACCAACGGATGTCGCCGGGCATGAACGACGGGTCCGACAGTGAGTCGCCCGGCAGCAGAACGCGCACGCCGCCGATCGGCGCGGTACCGCGGCGCAGGTCGGTGAGCGTCACCACGCCGCCCGTGGACACCTGCGCGCGTGCGAGCGGGATGCCGGCACCGCCGCCGGACGCCGCGGCCGGCCATGTCGAGATCAGCCCGAGCCCGTCCCAGGTGACCGGGTCGACCGGCACAGCGCCGGGTGTGCCGGTGATGATCTCCAGCCGCGCCGGGATTCCGCCGCTCGCGGGGATCGTGTCGCCCAGCGTGGTGTCGTAGGCGCGAAGCACCACGATGTCGTTGCGCGGGTTCGATGCTGGCGGCGAGTCGCACGTGACGTTCCGCGCTGCGGGCAGAGCCCACGTCGGGTAGCCGCCCTGCCCGGATCGGCCGATGATCGCGCTGCCCGGCTGTACGAGCAGCGTCCGCCCGGACTGGACGGTCACGCGCAGGTCGTATGCCTGCGTGCCGTCCGAGGTCGTAGCGATGACGCCCGAGCGCATCGCCGACAGCGGCGAGGTGGTCGAGCCGCCGAGAAACAGCGACTGGATCAGGGCTCGCCCCTGGCGGGCGTTGTTGACGCGCGCGCCGTTGGGCATCGCCGACCAGAAGCCGTCCGCGTCCGCGTTGATGGCAGCCATTCCCGGCCCCCTTTCAGTTGTTGGCGTCGCGCCACGTGGCGACGGTGGTTCCGGCGCCCACGCCGGTGAACTGGATCGCTCGTGAAGACCCGGGCGGCAGGCTGATGAACTTCGCCGCGCCGAGCGCGCCCGTGCGGTCGATGCCGTCGAGCGTCACCGGCGACGTGGTGAACGGTGAGCAGTCGATCCGCAGCGTCTGGCCGGCCACGATCGTGCCGGTGTAGGCGAGCACGCCGCCGGTGACCGGGTCCGTCCACGCGGGGTTCTGCAGGCTCGACGGTGTGGTGACGGTCAGCAGCGGCCACGTGGTCGCCGTGCCGCTGTTCGCCAGTGCCAGCACGTTGTTGCTGCCGCTGCTGCCCCAATCGAGGCCACCGTTTGCCCAATCGAGACCGCCGTTGGCCCAGTCGAGGCCGTCCGTCGACCCGGTCGCCAGCGTGGCGCGTGCCGAACGCTCCGTAGTGGACAGCAGCCGACCGTCCGCGGCGTACAGCGGCAGCTGCCAGCCGAAGCCAGCGCCGTCCGCCCACACCGCGCAGCGCGGCACGCCGGCGTCGAGCTCCACCGTGATCTGCTGCGGGTCAATGCCGTCATCGACGACAAGCAGCGCCTGGCCGCCGTCGGGGAACACCGACATCAGCCGTTTCCGGGCGGCCACGCGCGCCTCCCGGGTTCCGGCGTCGCACCAGCCCTGCAGCGCACCGGAGCGGGCCGCCGGGTACGAGCGCGAGCGGTACGCGCCCGACCCGAACGGCCGCTCCGAGTTGTGTGTCTTGCGACCCAGGCCGTCGGTGATGAACGACGCGCCGTCGGGCTCGATGACCCAGCGGCAGCCGAAGTCATCGTCCGCGTTGGCCGACCACGAGCCGATCGTGTACACCGGCAGGATCACCTGCGTGGGCATCTCACAACCCCCTCACGGACCAGCCGACCGCGTTGGAAACCGACGCGGCGATGCGCTGCGGGTCCGACTCGGCCGGCGGGTAGATGTGGAAATGCTGTTCGACCGTCGTGCCGGCCGGCTGGTCGCGATGGCCCATGAACTCGTTGGCCTGATCGAGGTAGCGCTGTGACCGCTCGGACCCGCGGTCCAGCGGGATGAACACCTCGGGCACCTTCGCGTCCCCGGCCCACTTGTACGTGCCCGGAGCAACGACCTGCGCCAGCCCGTTGAACGCGTTCATCCCCGTGGGCACGGGGAATCCGCCGTCGGCGAAACCAACGTTCGGGCCGTACAGGCCGCCGGTCGCGTTGAACTTTGACGATCGGATCTGCAAGCCGCCGATGGCGCTGGTGTTCGCCGTGACATAAACCGTGGCGTTGTACCGCGAGCCCGTCACCCGAGCGATCGCCGTGGTGGCCGAGCTCGTGTTCGCGCCGACGTTGACCGTCGCCCACGTGCCGTTCGTGTTCCGCACCCACGTCTGTACCGCGCCGGTCGCCGGGTTGGTCGTGGTGAATGTGGTCGTGACGGCGCCGGTCGAGTCCGTTGTGGACTTCCACGTGCGGACTTGACCGTTGGCGGGACTGATGTCCGTCGTCACCGTCGTGTTGCCGATGACGCGGCTGGTCGCGGTCTTCCAGTTTGCCACGGCCCCGGTTGCGGGGTCCGGGTTGCCGTAGATCGTGACCGTGCCTTGGGTCTGGTTGATGTTGTTCCGCAGCACGTCGGCCGCGTGCTTGCCGGCCGTGGTGTCGGCGAACACCTGCACGGTCCCGTCGGGCAGCGCAACGACCTGGTATCCGAAGGTCTGCAACGCCTTCGCAGCCTCGGCCGTCAGAGCGTCGACGTGCACGCCCTTCACGTCCGGCACACCCTTGAGATCCTTGATGATCCCGGACACCTTGGCGTGTGTCTCGGTGTCGCCCTCAAGGCCCAACTGGGTGGTGATGTCCGCAGGGATCAGCCCGTAGTGCTCCAGCACCTTCTGCACTTGCTGGTCCGTCAGCCCAAGCTGCTTGAGCTGCGCCACGAACTGGTCCCGCATCGGGCCGAGCTTCGCCGTGATCTCGTCCGCACCGGCGCCACTGTCCTTCAGGCCCTGCGCGAAGGACGCGAGGTCTGTTGCGCCCTGCTCGACGATGTCCTGCAGCTTGGAGCCCGCCTCGGATGTGGTGTTGATCGCTCCCGAGGCGTCGACCAGGTCCTTGCTGTGGGACTTCAGGTTCAGGTCCTTGAACGAGTCCTTGATCCCGCGCAGATCGTCGTTCCACTTCTGCAGGGCCTCCTCGACCGAGGGGGTCTGCCCGGAGAGGACCCGCATAGCGTCGATGATCGCCTGGCCGGCGGCGGCCACGTCCTGCCCAGTCTGGTCGAGCGTCGACCACGCGGCGTCGAGCTTGCCCGAGGCCACCTGCGCCGCGTACATCGCCGGAGTGGTGCCGCGCGCGATGACAGATTCGACCTGCCGCTGTGCGTCGGCCAGCGCCTGCGCCTGCTTCGCGGACTCGGCGTTCGCCCGCGCCTCGGCGTTGGTCGCGGTGATCGCGTCGAGTGTCCGGATCAGCTGCTCGCGCTGCGCGTCGGTGAGGTCGAGGCTGTGCAGGCGCACGGCGGACAGGTTGTTCACCAGATCCGACGCGTTGCCGCCTTGCGTGGCGAACGCATCGGCCGCGGCCAAGATGTCCGGCGTCATCTGCCGGTTGGCGCGGCTGCCGGACAACAGCTGCGTGATGTAGTCCTTCGCCCGCTGGTTGTAGGCGTCGAGCGACGCGCCGCCGTCGAGCGCAGCAGCCGAGGTGTCCTTGAGCGAGGCTCCGAATACCTGGCTGTTGGTGAACGCGTTCTTGTCCGACAGGGCTTTCTGCGTCGTCGCGCGGACGTTGGCGCCAATCGCGCCGTTGTCCTCCAGGTACGCCTTCGTCAGGTCCGAGACGGCCTGGCGCTGCTCGGCGGCGCGGGTCGCAGCATCCTGCGCCCGCTTGCCCCACGCGTCGAGCAGCAGGCCACCGGCGACGAGCGCGAGCCCGAGCGGGTTGAACCCACCGTCCGCCAGCGACTGCACGCCAGCCTTGAACTTGCTCGTGCCGCCCTTGTCGGCGTCGTTTAGCGCCTGCTTGAACGCGGTGGTCTTGTTGCCGCTCTCGTCGAGGATCGGCGACAGCGCCTTGATGCCGAACCCGGTTTGCGCGAGGGACGTGCCGAACAGCTTCGCGATGCTGTTCACCGCGAGCAGCGACCCGCCGGCTTCGCCGAGCGGACCGGTCCACGAGCCCAGCAGGTTCGCGAACAGCTGGATGATCGACAGGCCGCCCGACACGGTGCCGAGGAAGCCGCCCGTGGCGCCCTGCAGCGCGGGCATCCCGGACGTGCTGAGGGTGAGCGCGATCCCGTACACCTGGTTCAGGGCACCGCGGAAGTCGCCGAGCGGACCCGACGAGCCCGCGGCCAGGTTCGCGAGGAACTGGCCGATGAACCCTTCGAGGTCGCGCACGATGTGGCCGAGCGTGTCCAAGCTCTGCCCAGCGGAATCCGACTCCGACGACAGCGCCACCAGCAGATCAGAGAGACCGGAACCGGTCTGCCCGGCCAGCGAACGGAACCCCTGCAGCGTCGGTGTCGATCGCTGCACGGCCGCCACGATCCCGGGCATGGTGTTGACCGCGAAGTCGGTGCCGGCGCCGACGAGCTGCTCAACCGCCGGAACGCTGCCGGCGAACACGTCTTCGATCTCGGGTCGGATCTTGGTGTACGCGGAGCGCACTTGCCCTGCCGCATCGACCAGCGGCCCGTTGAGGACCGACGCCATTTTCTTGGCGTCGGCCTGCACGTCGTCGGCGAGGTTGCCCCACGACTCGGTGACCTGATCATTCTCGATCAGCCACTTGGCTGACATCGCAATGACGGCGGCCGGGATGACACCGAGCGCGCCGAGCACTCCGGCGGCGCCGATCGCCGCCGCCAAGGGCAGGCCGGCCGAGAGGCCAGCGAACTTCAGCGCGTCGAACTGCGCATTGGCTCGCGCCGCTGCCCGGCCGAGCTCCTCCTCTGCGGCCTTCCCCGACTTGCGCGCCGAGTCCCGCGTGGCCTTCTCGTCGATCTCGGGCTTGATGACCGGCTTGGTCTCGCGCTCGATCTTGTCCTTGACGATCTTGGCGTTCTTCGGGTCCTTCAGCGCAGTGTCGAGCGTGACTGGCTTCTCGCCCTCGACCTTCGCCCGGATGCGTTTCTCGTCGCCGTCGGTCTCGTCCTTCAGCCGAACCTCGACGTACGCGCCGGCCAGCTTGAAATCTCCGCCAGGTGCGGTCACGGAAGCCCCCTCACCCGAAGTCGAAGACGCCCGCCTGATTCACCCCCAGCGGGGCGAACTCGCGGGACTGGGTCTGCTTGGTCACCAGCGCGGCCGGCTCCGCCGGTGCGGGCTCGTGAGCCGGTTGTGGGGACGCTGTGGTGGTCTCGGCCTCGCGCTGCGCCGCGTGCCGCACGGCGCCGTCGTAGTGCGCCAGCCGGACCATGCGCGGCAGGAACACCGCGGCCGGCAGCTGGTCGAGATCGTCGATCCTGTGGAACACCGACATGTCCGACAGCACGTCGTCGAGGTGCTGGAAGAACCAGCCAACCGTCGATAGCCGTGCGTGCCAGTCGTCGGTCAGGCTTTTGGGCCCAGCAGCCCGTCGGGCAGGATGCGGTCCATCAGCGCCTGCAGCACCGTGCGCATCGCCGACTCTGTGACGGTCTCGCACTCGCTGAACGCCGTCCACGCCTCGGGCGTCAGCAGCTTCTCCGCGGCGAACGCGAGCGCGGCTGTCTCGCCCTGCTCGGTGGCGATCGTGAACGCCTTCACCGACCAGGACGGCGGGACCTGCTTCGGGATCGTGTAGGTGGTCCCGCCGATCGTGAACAGCGGCTCGCGGTCGGCGATGAGTTTGTCGGTCTCGGCGCGCGCGGCGTCGTCGTCGAGCACCAGGCCGAGCTCGGCCGGCGCCTTCGCGGCGGCGCGCTTGCGGGTGGTGGTCTTCCGGGGCGCGGTCTTGCGCGGGGTGGATGCGGACATGGTGTGGTCCTCCTGACAGGACGAAGTGAAGGGGGCAGCCCCGTTCCCGCGGCGGTCAGGCGCGCGCGGGAACGGGGCTGCGTCGGGGGTGGATCAGGTCTCGACCTCGTCGATGACCCGGATGGGGCTGATCTGCTCGGTGACGAAGAACGCCTGGAACTCCGCCGCGAGCGCCTGCTGGTCGGTCTTGGCCCAGTTCAGTGCGGTGTTTCCGGACGGCAGCGCCTTGCGCAGGATCGCGCGCCGCTTGAGCGAGCGGGAACCGTCGATCACGTCCGGGCCCAGACCGTCGATCATCAGCGTGCGGTACGGGGCGCGGTTCGCGTTCTGGCCGGCGTTGAGGTCGGACACGGCGTAGCCCGCGCCCGTCGGCCCGGCAGTCATGTTCCACGCGTACGCGAGGTTCGCCCGGGTCATCTCGGCGAAGTTGACCGTGGCCTTGATGTCGCGGTCGGTGAGTCGGGCACCGAGCTTGTCCACCAGCTGGTCGCCGGTGAGCGGCGTCCAGGTGGGCTCGATGCTCACGTTCGTGCCGCCGAGCGTGATGCCGGTGTCGTACCAGGCGCTCGCGGCGGGCGCCAGGTTCACGTCCGCGAGCGCGGGCTCGTAGGACAGACTCGGGTCGAAGGCGAGTCGGTAGATGTACAGCCGGGCCGGACCCATCACGAGGTTGCCGGGCACCAGGCCGTCAATGTCAGCCATGAGGCACTCCAGTGGATAAGGGACCGGTCGGCCCCGAAGGGTTGGTGTCGGGTCCCCTCACGGGGTGCTCTTGGCGACCGGAACCCAGTGCAGCACCAGGTCCACGACGTACGCCGCGTAGTCGCCGAAGTCGCCGTACGCCCGCCTCGGCTTGCCGAGGACGTAGGCCGTCTTCACGACGGCGTTTTCGCTGCACGCGGGCAGCTCCAGGAACCACGGCGTCCGCCGGTAGGTCCCCGCCTGCACCGCGGCCACGAGGTTTCGGGCCCTGTTCCACGGCGGCTCGGAGGTGCCCGGCGTGGTCGCCCAGCCGCGCACGTCCATCACCGGCGACTCCAGCCGAAATTCCGGCACGGTGCCGCCGCCGGCCACCGCGACAGTGAGGAACCCCGTTCCGGACCAGCCCGTGGTGTCGCGCGGCAGCTGCTCCCCCACCATCTCGGCGGAGAAGCCGCTCAGCTGCGCCAGCCAGGCGCACGTCACCACCTCGTCGGTGGCGTAAACGAACGGCGCCGTCATCCCGCGGCCCGCCTGCGGTACAGCGCCGGGCGAAGGTACGGCTGTGGTGGCACCACATCGCCGGTGAACACCGTCTCGCCGTCCGGCCCCGCGTACCCGACGCGGTGGCCTTCCTCGACGTACAGCGCGTAGTTCAGGTCCGACCCGATTCGCGCTGTCTCGCCGCGGATCTCGCTCGACAGCGATTCACGCAGGTGCCCGGTGTCGACCGGCACGAGCCGCTTCGCGTCGTCGAGCACGTCGCCAATGAGCCGGCCGAACAGCTCCCGCACGTCCGCGGCGATCCGCTCACGCCAGTCGGGTTCTTCGCGGTAGTCCGCCACGACCTCACCCCCCGTCGTCGCCGATCCGCTTGAGCTCCAGCACGGTGTCCGGAACGCGGCCCGCCGCGCGCGGCCGGGTGACGTTCTGCACCAGGTACAGCACGCCGTTTGTGTCGTCGCGGATCCGGTCCCCGGTGAGCACGTCCGTTGTGGACGGCACGGTGCCGGCGACCACGCGCACGACCCGTGGTGTCTGCGTGGCCGGATCCCACACCCGCGCGCCGCGTTCGTCGACGGCGAACAGCACGCCCGAGGCCGACGGGGTGAGGTTGTTCGGCACGGGGTCGCCGTACTCGTCCGGAGTGGTGCCGCGGAAGATCGACGCCCGGCACGTCGCGAACGCCCACATCAGAGCGGCCGCCAGGTTCCGGGGTCGGCCGCATCGTCGTCGCCGTACACCTCGCGGCGCGGCAACGCGTCCTCGCCGGCGCCGCGGATGTGCAGCGACTTCGAGCCGAGCCACGACACCCGCCGCAGCGCCTGCGCCGCGTGGGGTGCCAGAGTCATCCAGCTGTCGGTGCCCTGCGTCGACTGGCTCCCGCCGGTCGAGGTCACGTCCAGCCGCTCGAACTCGTCCGGCTGCGACACCTGCCACGCCGCCTGATAGGCCACGGCCAGCTTCAGCCAGTACTGGTCCCGGGAGCCGATCCGCTCGGCGTCCTCCGGCAGTCGGCCCACCTCAAGGTCAATCACGGCCTGCGCGCGCAGCACGTCGGCGTCGTCCACTGTCGCCTTGGCGTAGGTGAGCACGTCGGCCGCGGTTGCCCAGGTGGTCGGCATGGCGTCCTCCTTCCGGATCGGGGGCCGCGCAGCAGAACACCACGCGACCCCGTCACGCCGTGCGTCAGCCGATCACCAGCATCGAGAACGCGCCAGGCGCACCCACCGCGAAACCCTTGCGGGCGCGGAAGTACAGCACGTTCTCGTCGGTGTCGACGCCGATACCGGTCTGGCTGTCCTGGAAGTTCACCGCGAGCGGGTCGCGGTCACCGACCTGGAGCAGCTGCCGGTTGCCGACGACCACGAACGGCTTGCCGGTCGGAGCGGCCGAGCCGGTCGCGCTCGTCTTGGCGCCCATGCTGAACTGCATGTCATAGCCGAACAGCTTCGACGGCGTGGGCGCCTGGCCGCCACCGGCGACACCGGCAGTCGACTCCTGGAAAATCGGGTCACCGTCGGCGTTCTTGATGCCGCGCAGTGCCTGCTTGAACGACGGGTGCGCGATCACGACCACTTCGGACTCGTCGAAGTAGTCGCTCTGCTCGTGCTGGCCCACCAGGGCCGACAGCGCGTCGTACGTCGCCGCCGTCACACCCGTGGTCAGGTTCGCGTTCGCGGTGTAACCCGTGGTCGCGTCGGCCTGCGTCAGCACGTAGTAAAGCGAGTCGAACAGCCACCCGCTCGTCGCCTTCGACGCCGTGATGCCGAGGGTCACGTTGTCGAACAGCTTCGCGTACGAGGTGCCCGCGTCCACGCTCTTGGCGTCCACGATGGACGCCAGCGAGTCGGACATGTCTTCCTCGGCCACGGTGACCTTGCCGCCGAACTTGTCAGCAGCGAGCAGCACCGAGTCGTTCGCGCTGGAGTCAGCCGGCGCGCTGGTGGACTTGGCCCAGCGGCCGAGCACGACGCCACCGGAACGCGGCGTGTACTTGGTGTTCGAGCCCATCGGCACGTGGTGGCCGAAGCGCTCCACCGCCGAGGTCTGCTGGACTTTCTGGATGACATCGGGGTTGGTCTCGATCGGGATCCAGCCCGCCCCGGTGAAGGAAACCGCCATTATGGCGCTCCATTTCTCTTGGGATTACAGGGAAAGTCACCGCTTCCCCATCACGGGTGCGGTTCTGGTTGCCCTCACGGGCTCCGGGTGGCGGCGTCAGCCGCCGTAGCGGGCGGCGATCTGCTCGCCCGCGGTCTTCGGGGTGCCGGCGGTCTGCTTGCTGCCGGGTGTGAGCTTGCCGGGGCGTGGCTTGCCGTCGTCCTCCGATTTGAAGAACTCGGGGTACTCGGCCTTGACCCGCTTCACCTCGGCTTCGAGACCGGTGATCCCGCCGCTGTCGTCAATGTCCAGCTTGGACACATCGAGCAGGCCAGCCAAGGCGGCCACGCGGTCCGTCTTGGCGTCGGCCTCCAGCAGCGCCGCGCGGGCGCTGGCCTTGACCGCAGTGGGCTTGTAGAGCGCAGCTGCCGCCTCGGCCGCCTCACGCTTGGTCTTCTCCGCGTCGGTCTCGTGCTGCTTCTGCAGCTCCTTCAGCTCGACGCGGCGCTTGGCCGACTCGGCGTTGGTCTGCGACAGCTTCGCCTGCAGCGCCTCGTACTCGGCCTTGGTCGGCGGCGTCCACTCCTCAGTTGCCGTGACCTTTGCGGCCTCGGTGCCCTCGGTGGTGGCCTCCGTCGTGGTTTCCTCCGCCATCGCGGCGTCTCCCTTGTCTCAGCCCATCACGGGCTACTTGCGGCCGGTGGGTACCGACCGGGTGGCGAACGTGCCCGCCTTCAGGGCTCGCTCGGCCCGCTTCTTCACCGATGCCGGCACCTGCCAGCCGGACGGAGAGCGGGAGTTTTTGCCGGCGCCGATGCGCGCCAGCAGCCGGTCCGCGGCCTGGACGCGGACTCGTTCGGACTCCGACGGCAGCGCGTAGCCGTTCAGGATGGAGCGCTCGGCCTCGCGCCGGAGCGCCGCCGGCAGGTCGAAGCTGGCCGAGTCAGCCGCGGCGGCCGCAGCTCGGCGCGCGGCGTCTGCGGCCACGGTGTCGCCCTTCGCTTCGGCCTCTCGGATCGCCTCGGCCCAATCGTGCGTCACCGACAGCGCGCCCGCGGCGTCATGGCCGAGCCACGGCGACACGCGACACCGGCAGTTCGGGTGCCGCGGCGGGCCGTGCAGTACCCCGTGGAACACGCGGGCCTTCTTGCCGAACGTCCGCGCCGGGTTGAACTGGCCGTCCCAGTCGATCACCTGCCCGGACTGGGCGAGGCAGTCGACGCACGCATCCCGCTCGGCGACCCACACCAGCCGCGCCCCGGACGCCTTGGCCGCGGCACGGATGCCGGCGTTCAGCTCGCTGTTCCACGCGGTGCGCGCGGTGCGCTCCAGGATCGCCTTTGCCTGCCGCGCGACCGTCGCGTGCCGCAGCACCTCGTCCAGGTCGGCTGTGTCCAGCCGAGCCAGCTCGTCGGCACCAGTGGCCAGCTTCTGCTGTGCCCACTGCACGCCGCGTTCGATCGCGTCGCGCGTGGCCTGGTCGACCTCGCCCGGGTCGCCGAGCGGCGGGATACCGGCCTCGCGGGCGCCCTGGTCGGCGCCCATGAGCCGTGCCCGCTGCGCGTGGACCAGCAGCGCGTCGACGGGCCCGAGCCCGATGCCGACGATTCGCGCCGTCAGGTCGTCGAGCAGGTCCCGTAGCGGCTGCCCTGCGGCCTGCGTGGCGGGCTTGCCGAACAGGCGCGCCCACCGCGCCAGCAGCCACCGCCACAGCGCGGTGAACGCCCGCTCCACCGGGCCGACGACAGCGGCGACCGCGTCATCTTCCGCGGCCTGCGCCTGCTGGTCGTGCCGGCGGATCAGCTCCCGAGGATCACGTGGACTCGTCATCGGCCAGGTCTCCAATCACCTTCGTGATCACCTGGTTCACGGTCGACTCGTCGAGCACGCCGGCAGAGACCGCGGTTGCCATCGACGCCACCGCCTGCCCGAGCAGCGCGAGCAGCTCGACGCGCTGCGGCAGTCCGCCGTCCCCGTCCTCGAACCAGCGCGTCACGTCCTCGGGCTTGTAGCCCAGCTCGGTCAGCGCCTGGTTCTGCGGCACGCCCAGCTCTTCCTTCTGCTTGGCGTGCGTGAGCTTCGTCGTCTCGTCGGTCGACTCGATCGGCGCCCACGCCAGCGTGACCGGGGCGTCCGTCTCGCCGAGGATCGCGAGCACGAATCGATAGAACCCGCGCCACGTCGGATCGAAAGCATCCCGCCGCGAGCCGGCCTTGTCGTCCAGCGGCTCGTTCGCCGTCTTCAGGCTCTCGCCGGACGGGATCTGGCCGGTGCGGTCGAACAAGTGCAGCGGCGTCGAGCTGGCCACCGAACCCTCGCGCAGGTACACCGCGCGCGGGTCGAGGAACACGGCCGGAGTGGTCGGGTCGAGCTGCTTCACGTCCTTGTAGCCGACGAGGTCCCAGAACGATCCGGGCTCGCTCGACAGCTTCGACGTGCGGTCGTCGCCGTTCACGGTGCCCGTGCGGCGCCCGTCGGGCGTCACCGCGAACTCGTCTTCGTCGAGCTCGTCGGGGCTGCTGGCCTTCGCGCCCGCGTCGCGCAGGCCGAGTCGCTGCGGCAGCGTGTTGAAGTCCACGCCCGCCATGTGGCTGATTTCCAGCTTCAGCAGCTTGTTCTGCGTGCCGTAGAAGCTGGCGTGCTCGGGCGTGCCGTACTCGCCCGGCAGCCCGGTCCCGTGGAAGTGGAACACCGGGAAGCCGTACGGGTTGTCCTCGACCGCGTCGCGGCCGTCGGCCTCGTAGGGCTGGAAGTCGCCGGCCTTCGTCGAGCGCTGGCCGCGGCTGATGAAGTGCTCGATGCGGTCGGCGTAGAGCAGGTCCACCCGCACCCGCTTGCCCGCAGCGGTCTTGACGGTCCACCTCTGGATCGCGACCCGCGGCGTGGTGGGCTCGTCCTCGTCGTAGAGCACGCGCATGTTCCGTGCCGAGTGGACGGACACCTGAACCTTGCCGGGCACCGGTTTGCCGTCGTCGCCGAGCACGGGCCACCCGGACAAGTAGGCGTCGCCGAGCTGCAGCGCGCGCCGCATCACCGCGGGCCGGATCTGCTTCATGCCGGCGTCCTCGTCGAACGTGGCGATCAGCTTGGTGCGCGCGTCCGTGTCGCTCGACACGTTCACGATCTTGAGCTTGTTCGCCACGGCGTCGATCACGACGTTACCGAGCAGGGTCTGGAACGAGATCCCCGAGTCGCGCAGCAACCGCCGGATGCGGCGCGAGGTGAAGACCTCTTCCACCGGGCCGTCGCTGTACGCCTTCGCCTTGTCGTAGTCGTCCTCGGCGCACCGCATCGCCTCCAGTGCGTCATCAAGGTCGTTCGCCACGACTCACCCCCTTCACGCTGCTGCCTCACGCGCGCTCGCGCGTGGGGGCGTCGTATCGCTCTTCAGGAACACCTCGATGCCCGTGCCGACGGCGTCCACGAGGTCGTCGTGCTCGGCCAGCGGGAACCGCAGCATCTGCGCTTCGAGCTGGTGCAGCCGCTTCTCGTGGAACACACGGCCGCGCTGGTACTTCGCCAGCAGTGAGCCGGCGCGGACTTCCTTCGGTCGGTCCTGGTGCACCGTGCGCACCGGCACCGGCAGGTCGTGCAAGATCGCCAGCCACGTGTCCCCGCCCTGGTTGGTCTCGACCACCACGCCAGCGATGTCCGGATACGCCTCAAGGATCTGCAGCACGCGCGTGCGCAGCTTCTCGCCCGGAGGGATCTTCACCTGCCACGCGTCGCGGACGACGCACACCCGGGCCTGGCCGGGCATCGACGCGCCGACCACCGCCAGTGCGGTGAAGTCGCTCTTGGCCTTCGTCGTCACCGCGGGGTCGATCGACAGCAGCTGGTGCGTGATAGCCACATCGGCGCGGTAGGCGAAGTCCTCGCCAGACCAGAACGCGGTGTCCGCGGCCATCGGGTCGTTGCGGTACTGCGACCGGAACGAACGGGTGTGTCGGTACCGGTTGATCCAGGCCATCGAGTACCGCTCCGGCCACACGCTGCGCTCGGTGCCGTCGTCGCTGGTCTGGATGATGTCGTAGTACCGGGGGACGAACTGCTCATCGTCGACCCACTCGGGGTGCTGCTCGCCGCGCTGTTTCGCCGCGATGTCGTCGATGATCGCGCCCGGGATCGCGACGGTGCCGGCCATCGTCACCGACGCCCGGTTGTTCATCGGCAGGATGCCGGACGTGAGGGTCTTCAGCCGCGACTCTTTCATCGTCGGCGAGTAGTTGCCCTCCGTGCCCTCGATGTCGTCGAGGACGATGTGATCCGGCCGGCGGGTGCCGATCTTCATACCGAGCACCGACGAGTCGATGCCGCGGGCGGCGAACACGAAGCCGCTGCGCGCGACGTACATGCTCTGCGAGTCCGACACGGTGGTGCCTGATGGTCGGCGGCCGGCCACGACGAGGTCGGGGAAGTCCACGCGCAGCAGCTCGTTGTTCTCCAGCTCGCGCTTGAACGTGCCGAGGTGGTCAGTCGCCTGCGTGGCCGAGTTGGCGAACGCGGCTACGAACCGCCGGTGCCCGTGCGCCGCCAGCCACATCGGGATGATCGTGAACCACCACGTGCTCTTTCCGAGGCCACGCGGGGCGATGATCGCGTCGCGCATGTCGCCCGGCTCGCCCGCGCTGATCGGCCGCACGTACCGCTTCGCGAGGTCGCACCATTCCAGGTGCGCCTCGGAGAACGAAGTCACGTCGCCTGTCTCGGCGCCGCGCAGGTGGTGCGGCAGGTACACGAGCGCGAACAGCAGCGGGTCGAGCCTGGTCAGGATCCGCCGGCCCTCGGCGTCGGCCAGCAGCCGCTCGTCGAGCCCGGACAGGTACGCGGTGAGATCGAACATGGTGCCCTCCGCGTCCTGCCCGTGGACAGCCGCTCAGCCCCAGGTCTCGGCGAACAGCCGCACGTTCGGGTTCGCCTGCGACAGGTCGTGATGCTCGGTCGGGTGCCACAGCTGCACGAGCGCAGTGCCCGGGTAGGTCTGCGGCGCGGTGCGCGGCACGTCGCGCTGGAGCCGGTACCAGAGGTCCACGTCCTCGTAGCCCCATCCCTCGTAGCGCTCGTCGAAGCCGCCGACCGCGTCGAAGGTGGTGCGCGTGAACGCGATCGGGCCGACGCACGGCGAGCCGAACAGCTCGGCGCCGTACAGCTCGGTCTGGCCGCCCTGCAGCCAGTGTTCGGTGTCCTGTTCGGACAGACCACGCCCGCGGTCGAACAGCAGCGTCCAGGGCTGCTCGTCGAGCTGCTCGGCCGCCCACGCGACGGTGGCCGGGCACGGCAGCATGTCCGCGCCGAAGCACACGAACCGGTCGTACTCGGCCGGCGCCAGGCGCACGGCGCGGTTGATCGCACGGCCTACGGCGAACCGGCCGCGCTCGGCGAACAGCGGGTCCGCGGCCACGATCAGGTCGCAGTCGGTCTGCTCCCACAGCTGCCGCACGCGAGCCCAGACGCGGGCTCGCGGCCCGTTGTCGGTGCCCCACGGCACGATGACGGCGACCTTGGAGCCACACGCACATCGGTGCGGTTGCGGGCACGCTGCCTTCCACTGGGTCATGAGCTGTACGCCTCCTCCCAGCGCCACACGTTGCCCTCGATGGTTCGGCCGGCCGCCCACTCGCGGGCTTGCTTGCCGAGTTGCTCGCGCGCTTCGGTGTCGTCGACGAGGTCGCGCAGGAGCCGAGCCCAGTCCGATCCGTCAGTCGCCAGGCAGGCCGGGGCGCCGTCGTCGAGCACGGTCCGGATGTAGGGGCCGGTGCTGGAGACGATGGCCGGGATGCCCAGCGCCGCCATCTCCACCAGCGCCAGGTCCGACTTGTACTCGTTGAACGGCGTGCTGTGCAGGTCGTTCACCGGGGTCGGCCGCAGCGGGATCACCGCCAGGTCGAAGTCGACGGCGCGCAGGAAGTCCGCCACGCCTTCGTGCCAACCAGTCCAGCGGACCCGGCCGTGCCGCGTGGCCACGCGCTCGTGGTACGGCGCACCCATCGCGTGGAACTCGGCGCGGTCGCGGTACTTCGGGTGCTGGAGGAACTGCCGGAGCGGGCGGGCCAGCTCGCCGAAGTCGCGCGCGTGGCTCGTTCCCCCACGCCAACCGATGGTCACACGACTACGAAACGCGGTTTTTGTAGCCGAGTTGGGCGAGTGCTCAAGCAGCCACGCCGGCACCTGGTTCGGCAGCACAACCACGTTCGGGTTGATCTCGGCGCACCGTTCGGCGAGCGCCTCTGTGGTTGTCGTGACCAGGTCGGCTACCGCCATGTTCTCGACGTACCGGCGGCGCATCCCTTCGTCGTAGAAGCGGCGCGCGGCCTTGTTGCTGGGGTCCACGCTCAGCAGATCGTCGTCGGTCTCGAACACGAGCTTCGTGCCGCGGGCGGTGCGCGCCAGCTTCTGCCACGTGTGCGAGGCGCCTTCGGTGCAGACCCGTTGGCCCACGATCACGTCGCACTCGCCGTTCTTCGCCTCGTCGGGCACCACGCGGCCGTCGGCCATCACGTCGTGCCCGCGCTTGGCCAGCTCGGACCCGGGCAGCAGGCAGCGGTAATAGCCGCATCCGGAGTAGTCGGCGACCCAGTAGAAGACCTTCACGCGCGCCCCTTCCCGTGCCTCGCGGCGATCTGCTCACCAGCGCTCGGCGCGCCGTCGTGCTTGCCGGGCCAGCGGCCGAAGTGCTTGCGGTAGAGCCGGGCCGCGGCGCCGTGTACCTGGTTCGCGGGCACGCCCTCGTCGAGCAGTGCGGCGACGAGCGAGCGGTACGGCGTGGGTGTCGTCGCCCACCGCGCAAGGCCTTCGCCGAGCCAGTACGCCTGCAGGTGAGCGGGCATCGCACCGCCCATGGGAGCTACCCCCGATCGTGATCAGCGAGTCTGAAACGGCGAAGCGCGCGCGCACGATTACGAGGCATGGTCAACATCACTTACGCCGGCGTCGAGTACCGCCTGCACGACGCGATCAACCCGTCGCACGCCCTGAGCCACATCAAAGAGCAGCTGAGCAAGGGGCCGTTCTGGCTGTCGGCGGAGATAGTCGGTGAGCCGAACGGCCGGAACGAGGTAGAACTTCTGGTCTCACCGGGCGTGCCGCTGGTGATCAAGCTGTTCTGATCACTCGCCCCGTGTCGCACCCGGTCCTCACGCTGGCCCTTCGGTCAGCCGTGCCTCGTCGTCCTCCTGCTGCTGCTTCGCGCGGGTGATGAGGTCCAGCAGCTCGGCGGGTTTCGGCTCCACCCGGGCCTCGACCTCGGCGCGGGTCGGCGCGTCCAACCCCATCAGCTTGGCGATGCGCTCTTCGATCCTCAGTAGACGGTCGATCGCCTGCAGCCGCGGCGCGTCGTCCTCCAGTGGCAGGCCGGTCTCGTCCTTGATGACCTTGCCGTGGCTCACGGTGTAGTGGAACCGCTCCAGCACGTCGAGCGCGGACTGTCGCATCTCGCCGAGGCGCTCCAGCTGGACCTTGCGCAGCTCGGCGGCGAGCGGCAGCACCAGCTCGTCGGCTTCCTGCTTGGTCCAGTTCTGCACGGTCGTGTGGCTGACGCCGAGCTGAGCACCGATCGCACGGTCGGAGAGGCCGCGGAGCTTGAGCCGGTACGCCTCGGCGCGGCGCTCGGCCTGCTGGGCGCGGTTGGGGTGGTTCTGGCCGGCGTCGGGCACGACGGATCACCGCCTTCCGCGCTGTAGATCCGGGAGCGCGGCGCGCGCGTGAGGTAGGCACGCGGCGCCGCGCTCGACCGGAGAACGAGAAAACCCCACCGGCGGGTAGTCCAGTGGGGTTCTGCGGAGATAGCTCCGCCTCGGGCTGTCACACTAAGCGACCGACAGGGGCCTGTCAAACTCGGTGGTTACGTCGATGAGGGCGAGCACGTCGGCCAGCCGGTAGCGGCCGTGTTCGTCGGCGCTGATCTGCCCGCGGCAGCGCCACTGCCGAACCCGTGACGCCTTTACCGGCGCACCCCAGCCGCGCGTCTCCTGCTCGATCTCAGCCGGTGTCATCCACGTCGTCTCGACGTACTCACGGGCCGCGCGCACAGACTCCGCCCGGTTCATCCACTCGCCACAGCCGGTGCACTCGGCGGCCACGCGGTCGAACTCGCACGACACCGGCGTTCCGCACACGCACAGACCGAGGGGCACGCGCGCCGGCCGCTCCACGCGCTCCATCGCCATCGCCTCCAGCTCGAAGAACTGCGAGCCTGCGGCGTACGCGAGCGCGTCCCGCAGCTCCAGCGCGTCCAGATCGATCGGCGGCCGGGAGCCGAACCCCGACTTCGTGCCGATCGCGCCCGGCTTGCGCGTCACCGCGGTCCGCTGCACGACGTGGTCCAACAGATCGATGATCTCCGACATGGCCGCCTCCCCTACCCGGAAACTACCTGAACGATGGTCCCACTATACCGCGTACAGCATTGGCAAGTAGTCAGTGGCAAAAGATGTTCTCGCTGCGTTGATCTGTCTCATGTGGACTGTCGCGGTAGAGAGTGAACGATAGTGAACCGTTTTCCGTATCCCCACGCGCACACATATATAAGGGGGTTCCGGCAGATCGTTCACTATCGTTCACTTCCCCTGGTCACAGCGGGAGTCCTCCGCCGCTGTCTTCGTCGGCGGCGAGGCCGATTCCGACGTACTGGTAGGCGCCGCCGGTGCCGCGCTTCTTCTCGTGGCCGCGGTCCGCCATCCGTGTGCCGAACTCCTTCTGGTTCATCGGCGGGTAGCCCTGCTTCATGGACCAGACGGCCCACGCCTCGTGCAGCGCGGTTGCCTTGACCTTCGCGTAGGCCTGGACGGTGCACTGCTCGTCGAGGAACTGCGAGAGGGGGTCGGAGTCGCTGCGGTAGGACTCGGTGCGCTCGACGATGGCGGCCGGCGGGTTCAAGCCCTGTTCGAGGTAGTCGAGCCAGCCGTGGACGACCCACGAGATCACCGCGGGCAGCTCGCCCTTGAGCTTCTCGGGCAGCTTCACGTCGGGCTCGGTCACGGTCACGTCGAACGGCACGACGGCGAGGCGTCGCCACATGGCCTTGTCGTCGGCGGAGACCTGCGGCTTGTGGTTGGTGACGTAGATCAGCGAGTGCGACGGCTCGAACTCGAACGGGTTTTCCCGCATCCGGTTGGCGCGGATCTTGTCGCCGCCGGTGAGCCGCTTCACGGTGGCCGCGGCGATCACGTCGCCCTCGTCGGTCTCGGAGGTGACGACCAGGCGGGCGCCGTGCAGGTCGGCGAGGAACGTTCCGTGCCGCTCGTGCCGCGTCTTCATGATCAGCTTGGGGTCCACGGTGATGCCGTAGTCCCCGAACGCGGCCAGGACGGCGTCGATGCACACGGACTTCCCGTTGCCGCCGGTACCGGTGAGGATCGGGAGGGTGTGTTCGCGGACCTTGCCGAGCAGCGCGACGCCGAACACCCGCCGGAGGTAGCCGCGGACCTCGGGGTCGGGCAGCACGGTTTCCAGGAAGGTGTCCCACAGCTCGGAGCGCGCGCCGGGCACCATCTCGGTGCCGGCGCATTTGGTGATCGTGTCTCGCGGGTCGTGAGGCTGCATCTCGCCGGAGAGCAGGTTGTACGTGCCGTTGCGGACGTTGAACAGGTGCGCGGCGGCGTTGATCTCCTCGGCGGCGACGGTCATTGGTCGCAGGTGCTTCGCGATCTCCAGGACGCCGGTGATGCCGCCGGAGGACTCGCACTTTTTCACGTCGGCGATGAGGCTGTCGCGGTCCTTGGCGGGCAGCTCGACGGACTCGTGCCGGAGGTCTTTCAGCAGCGCGACGACGCTGCGGCGGGCCTCTCCGTCCTTGTCCTCGATCCAGTGCGTGCCGCACCACTGGTGCCACCCGATGCCGTGCACGTAGAGCAGCTGGTCGGCGTAGGCGGTCACGAACCGCTCGGCGATCCGCAGTTGCCCGGAGTGCATCTCCTTCAGGAACGGCACGACGTTGGCGTTGTCGGTGTCGGCGTACGTCGTGGTCATGCTGACCTCTTTCCCCTGTGCTGCTGCTCGAACTGCGCCCAGGACGCGGCAGCTCGGGCACGGATCTCCGCCGGCGTCAGCTCGGGTCCGATGTGGACTGCGCGTCGGCGGCGTAGCTCGTCGTAGGTGGGTACGGTCGCCTCGCGGCGCCAGTCGGCACCGGCGCAGATGGCGGCCGCGATGTCGCGTTGGTCGCTGCGGTAGGCCCATTCGACCCACTCCGCGAGGATCTCGGCGACGTGCGGACTGGTGTTGAGCAGCCGCCAGGCGGCCGCGTCGAGCACGAGCAAGTCGTACTCGACGCGGTCCACCTCGACGGTGCGGCGGTCGCCGGTCACCCACCACCCCCAGCCGGTCGCCGGGTAGCGGCGAGCAGCGCGCGCAGGTCCGACGCCCGCAGCGCCGCGGCGTCGTCGTCGAGCCCGAGCGAGTGGATCAGCTCGGGGTCGAGGTTGCTGCCCGCGCGCCGATCCAGCTCCGCGAGGTAGGCCGCGATTCGTGCAGCCGCGTCGGCGACCGACGGGAGGCATTCCACCACCAGCTCGTCGAGCACGTCGGCGTAAAACGACGTGCCGTGGTGGCGGTTGTCGGGGTTGACCAGCCCGACCCCTGGACGGCCGTTCTCGGCCACGTGCAGATCCCGCACCCGCCATGTGGTGCCTGACCGCAGCGTCAGCAGCTCACCGACGCGGTACGTCCGCGGGCTCACTCGGCCACTCCCGGAGTCCACGCGGCGATCGCGTCGCGCACGGTGTCGGCCATCTGGCCGGCCTCGGCGAACTTCGCGACCGTGTCGAGCACGTGCGCGGCCTCGGAACGGGCGAGGTTCTTCGTCGTGCCGATCGGCGCGCCGACGAGGAACGACACCACCGCCAGGCGGTCCTCCCGTTCCTTCACACCGTGCTCGCCGAGCGCGGCAGCGATCGCGGTCAGCTGCTTCTCGCTCGCGCGCGGCTCTGGCGCCTCGGCGGGCACGTCCTCGACCACCTCGGCGTCGACCGGCTCGGCCGCCGCGTCGGCTGCGGCCTTCGCTGCCTTACCAGCCGCGGCGATCCGCTCGGCCAGCGCAGCGTTGTTCGGCTCCACCCCGCGCGCCATCTTGTACAGGTCCTTCAGCGCGTCCACATTGCCCTCGGCCTCGGCCAGCGCGGCGTCCCAGTCGATCGGCTCGGGCGCCGCGCGGCGCGGCGCTTGCGCGGGAGCCTCGGCGCGCTCGGACTCCACCTGGATCGCGTCCGCCTGCGACATCTCCTCGGCCGTGTACACCCCGGACAGATCCTGCGGAAAAGCCTTACGCAGAGCCAACGCCTCGGCGCACTTGGCGATCATCAGCGCACCCTTGCCTTGCCACATCGCGGTGAGCGCGCCACCGCTCTTGAAGCCGGCGTACTCGGCGAAGTGCGCAGTGGCGTACATCACCTGCGACCAGTCCTTGCGGATGATGCCGACCCGCGCGGCGACGGGCGGCGCCTGCTTCAGCCACACGTCCGACCACTGCCCGTCCGGGCCGCACCACTCCGGGCCGACCTGTCCGCCGTACTGGCCGTGCCGCTCGGCCACGATCCGCAAGCCGTCGATGGCGGCCTGGATCGTGAACTTGTTCCGCCGAGCCTGCGAGTCCCACCGCGCGATCATGTAAATCTGGCGGGCGAACGGGTCCAGGCCCGTCCGCTGGGCGAAGTGCAGGAACACCGCCAGGTCGGCGTCCGGCGCCTCGTCGAGGCCGAGCTGGACCAGCGCCGCACGCTGAACTTCGGTCCATCCGGTCTGCGTCGGGTCGAGCGCAAGCGAGCCCGCCGGACGCGCCACCATGTCCTTGCCCGTCATCGGGCCACGTCCTTTCGAGTCGGGATGTGCAGCCGCCGGCCGCTGCTCGCCTTTACCGTGTAGGCCGCGCGCTCGACCGTCTTGTACGTCAGCACCGGTCGGCCCTCCACGGTCAGCACCTCGGCGTCGCCCACGAAGACCTTCAGCGCGGCCTCCACTTCGGACAGGCGCGCATCGGTGGTCTTGCCGGCCGCCTTCAGCTCGGCGCGCTCGGCCAGCAGCGCCTCGACGTGGGCGGGGTACTGGGCCTCCACGGACGTGCCGGGAACTGCGGTGGGCCAGCGAACGGCGATCTCGTCGTCAGTGATGGTCGCCAGGTCAACCTCCGGCGGGGTGCCGGTCAGGACGTGCTCGGTCCAGAACCGGTCGGTCCGGTCGATGATGTCGGCGATCACCGCGTCGTCGCGCTGCACCGGGCCACGCAGGTGTGGCACCGGGTCGATCCAGGCGACGAACCACGCGTGCGTGCGGCCGGTGACCGCGAGCTGCTGCTGCGCCTGGAGGTATGCGGCGCGGGAGATCCCGCCGTCGCGCCATTCCTTGGCCACGTCGGCGTAGACGCTGTGCGTCTTGATCTCCAGCACGCCACCGTCGGCCACGAGCCGGTCCGGGGTGGTGCGCAGGTGGTCCCGGTCCAGAGAGGCGAGCAGGCCGGCGCGCGCCACCGCGAGCCCGGTCTGTTCGGCGAACCAGTCGGCCAGGTGCGGCTCAAGCCAGTTGCCGCGCATCATGGCGTAGCTCGCGTCCTCGTCGACGAGCTGTCCGGTCTTGTCCAGCCACAGCCCGTAGACCGACTGGTACTTGGACTCCCCGAACAGCACCGGCGTGTCGGACCCGCCGATGCCCTTCCGGCGCTCGGCCAGCCATGTCTCGCGGTCGATGTCTGCGGGCAGCACCTCACGCGCCGCCTGTGTCTCCCAGGTGCTCACGCGCCCACCGCCTCGGCGTCGACCTCGGCGGCCAGCCGCAGCAGGGTGCACGCCGGCCACGTCACGCGCAGCTCGCCGCCCATCTCCGCGGCCACCGCGTCGTCATCACGTCCGCGCGCGATGACGGCGACAACTGCGGCGTCGCCGTTGTCCAGCTGACCGGATGCAACGAGGTGGTTTCCGCCGTCGCCGACGTGGGCGACCACCGTCACCGCACCGTGCAGTGTCTCGACCCACGCGGCGATCGCGGCCAGGGCGCCCGTGGGCGCGTACAGCAGCACGTCCACTTCGTGGGTGAGCCCGAGCGTCGACACGTGCTCGGCGACGTTGTGCCGCTCGATGTGCGCGAGCACCGCGCGCAGGTTCTCGATCTGCTTCTTCACGCGGCACCCCCGCGGGTGCGCGCGTGCCAGGCACGGCCCTCGTCGGTTGGAACCCACACCGTCCAGTCGCTACCGCGGTGCCGCCGAGTCGTGCCGGAGTCGACGAGATAGCCAGCGTCCACCAGCTCGCCACGGCGCGGGCGGACCGAGTTGGGCAGGATCCCGAGGACCACGCCCAACTCAAAGTCGGTGCCGCCGTCGCCGTGCTCGACGAGGAACGCGAGGATCCGGCCGCGCTGGTTGCCGGTGCGCGGCTCGACGTTCCGAGCCGCGCGGGCCGAGGTGACTGCGGGGTCGGCCTGCACCTTGCCCTCCGCGTTCGCCGTCACCTGCGCGTCGCGCAACGCGGCCATGGCGCCGAGGTGCCGGACGTAGCCGAGCACCTCGGCCTCCACTGCGGCGATCGCGTCGAGAGCGGCCAGGCGACCGTCACGCGCGGCCTGCGCGAAGTGGACGGTCCGGTTGACCAGTTCGTTCGGGTGCGTGGCGGGCTCGGTCATCGGGCACCGACCTTCCGCAACGCGGTAACCATGACCGGCTCGTCCGGCGACACCGCGCGGACGGCGGCGGCCAGGTGGGCACCGCACGCGTTGCGCAGGGCGTCGTCACGGTCGAATCGCTGAGCGCGGAACGCGGCCTTGCGGCCGCAATCCATTTCGCAGCGCAGTTCGTCGCTCATCGGGCCACCCCCACGATCCTGCGCAGCTCGGCGCCGACCTGGGCCAGCGTGTCGAACTCGCCGTGCTCGACGCGGCCGAGCAGGGCGGCCACCTCGGTCAGCCGCGCGTCGGACTCGTCGATGGCGGCCGTCGAGCAGCTGTCGACGTTGGGCCGTTCAGGTGTCAATGTGTCAAACTGGCTTTCGATGGACATGCTGTTCTCCAGGGTGTTCGTCTCGACGGGCCGCCCGGCTCCGACCGCCAAGTAGGGCGCCGGGTGGTTCGTCTGGGGGTTGTCAGTCATCTCGATCACGCGGACTTCCGGAGCTTCTGCGGGCGCTCGCCCCGGATCCACGCGTCCAGGTCATCGCGGTGGATCCGCCATGACCCTCGGGGCCCGTTCTGATAGCCGAGCAGCTCTCCGCGCCGAAGTGCCTTCAGCAGGGTCTTCGCGTGTCTTCCGGTGTAGGTCGCCCCTTCCGGGGTTCCCATCCACGGGCTCACCGTGGTTTCGGCCATTCGGCCACTCCTTTGCACTCACTTGGAGCCTTGCGTCGCTCCCTGTAGGCGGCAGACGCTACGCGAAGCGATCACTGCTTCGCAAGTCGACACGCGCAACCGCCGTGCGTAGTAACGCGTAGCGGTGCATGATGGTGCGTAGTGGCGCGTAGTGGTGCGTAGCGTCGTGTAGTGTGGCGGCGCGAGAGGGATCCCGGCGTTGGACAGCCGCGAAGCACGGATGCGAGGATTTGGCCATGACCTCGGAGCACAAGAACGATCTCGGGCGACTCCTACAGGAGCACCGAACAGCCAAAGAGCTGTCCGTGCGCGCCGCGGCCCGCAGAGCGGGCTTCTCCGAAGGGCGATGGCGCCAGCTGGAGACCGGCTTTGAGCGACGCCAAGGGGCGAAGATCCCCGTGAATCCCAAGCCACTCACCGTCGTCCAAGCGGCGGACGCAGTTGACTTGGACGCAGCCACCGCACTTCAAGCCGCCAACCTTCATCCAAATCCAAACTTCCATAGAGTAAAAGAACTTCAAGCGACCCTGGAGGCCCTCAATTACCTATTAGCTCAAGCAGACGAAGGCCCTACAGTTCTAGCAAATGTATCCCAAGGCCTAAAGACGATCCGGAGCACTGCGTCAACAATTTTGGACCGGATGCCCATAAATGACCATACGGACCAGTTACTCAGCCAACTTAAAGCAGGAATGGAAACCATTGACGCCACTATTACGGATCCGGAAGAGGGATACGACTTCAGCATTCCAGTCAATTCGGATTTGAATCTAGCGTCCCCGAAATCTTCCGCCTTAATAGCAAGCGTGCAAGCACACGCAAACATCAGCGGTAGCGCAGATGTCATCAAGGCCCCTAGCCTCAGCGACCGACTGCACGGGCTGGACCTCGATGGGCTCAAGCGACTACGAGACATGGTCGAAGGAGCCATCTTCGCAATGGAGCGGCCAACGCTGGAGGCACAACTTCGCAACGCCTATGAAGCATTCGAATTTGCAACCCAAGAATCTGCCGCAATCGACACAATGCGAGCACACGATGAACACGAGCTTGCCACAGTCCTTGAGGCTCTAAAGGAGGCCGAGAACCAGGGAGATGACACGCAAACTCTGAATTTAAGGCGCATGGCCAGTCAATTGGAGAGTCAACTAAACCACTCAAGAGCACGTTCTCATGTAGCTGCAGAAGCGAAAACGAGGGCGCGCGCCGAAATCGCCGCACTTCAGCTCAGGATACAAATAGCAGAAGATCACAGGAGGGAACTGGCAGATGCCGAGCACGGAGAAGCTCCCGAGCGGTAGATACCGCGGCCTGTACCGCGACGCCGACGGCGCCAAGCAGCGTGTGCCTGGGACGTTCGATCGGAAGTCGGACGCGAAGGACGCCGCGGTCGAGGCTGAGGGCAAGGCGAAGCGGCAGGCCGCCGCATCGAAGGGCACGCTGTCCGCCCGTACGCCGTGGGGCGAGTGGTGGGAGATCTTCAGCGCGGACCGCTCGTTCGACTCAGACCACGCGATCAACGTGCGGAACAACGTCAACAAGCACGTGCTGCCCAAGTGGGAAAACATCGCCCTGAACGCGATCACCCGCTTCGGGGAAGACGCCGGCGTGCAGGACTGGGTAGATGACCTGGTGCGACGCGGATACAAGCCCAGCTACGTGCGGAACATCGTCCAGCCCTTCACCGCGTCCATCAACGCCGCGGTGGAGAGGCGTGTCCTGACGGCGTCGCCGTGCGCGGGCCTCAAGCTCCCGAGGCTCACAAAGGGAGCGAAGCCCTACGTATCGGAAGCCCACCGCGACAAGATCGCACCGAAGATGGGGGCGGTCTACGCCGACGCCGTCGACTTCATGCTGGAGACCGGGATTCGGCCCGGCGAGTTGGCCGGCCTACACGCGAACCGAGTCGACTTAGACGGCCGGTGGATGCTAGTCAAGGACGTGTACCTCTACCGGCGGAAGCTGATCAGGCCGAAGCCGAAAGACGGCGAAGACCGCGAGATCCCGCTGTCCGCGCGGGCCGTCAACATCCTGCGCAGGCGCCTGGACGGTCGCGACCTCGTCGGCGGCTGCGGCTTCGAGCACATCGGCGGCGCGCAGTGCACGAGCGTTCTCGTGTTCCTCACACCCGATAATCGTGTCGTCCGGCAGAACCAGATCACGCGGCAAATGCAGAAGGCCGCAGCCGCTCTCAAGGTCGACAGCCGCTCGGGGTATGCCAGCCGTCGCGGGTTCGCCACGCGGGCAATCGACGGCGGCGCGGACGTGTTCGCTGTGAAGGCGATCATGGGCCACGCCGACCTTGAAGAGCTGGCCGGCTACGTGCAGCGGACTCCAGAAGCACGAGCCAAGCTCCTTGCCGCGCTCGGCGAACGGGCCGAGCTCAAGTCTGTTCCAGACGTGGGACCGCGTGGGACGGACCGTGGGACGAACCCCGATAACCAGGCGCTCCCCAGCACTCCCACAGAAGACACGGCAAACGCATCTTGACCAGCGAAAACAGACTCAAAAACTACCAGCCGTTCCGCAACGCCCCGATCCGCGTTTCCCAAGGTCAGAACCGGGGGAGCAGCCCCGACCTCTGCTC
>NZ_JBFAQX010000052.1:0-27508 GCF_040678995.1 Amycolatopsis sp. NPDC049253
TTCCGGATTGTGCGGTGCGATCGGCCCCCGGCCGATCCGACCGCACAATCCGGAAGCCGGCTCAAAGGCGATCTCGCCTGCCCCGGCGGAGCCGGGGCCAAAGACACAGCCTGGGCCGAAGATTCAGTCGGTCTTCTGCGGCAGCACCGCGAACGCCACGTCGCCGGTTTCGTCCTGCTGGACGTCGAGGACCTTGTCGTCCAGGAGGGCGGCGGCCTGGGGTTCGAGGAAGACCTTCGCGCCGGCGTCGGTGCCCACTACGCGGTCGCCGTCCTGGGGGGATGGGGCGACGGAGAGCGCGAGCTGAGCGCCCTCACCCTCCTGCACGCTCTGGAGGGCGAACCGCAGCCCGCTCTCCTCGGCGCCCTGTTGAGCCGTCAGCGCGGAGATCGCCTCGGCTGCGGCTTCGGTCACGGTCAGCATCTTCGGCCTTCCCTTCGTCGCGGTCGGATGCGATGGGTTTTCACGCTAGGGGCGCCCGTTCGGCAGCGCAGCGTGAGCGGCGCACCTGCCGAGCAGCCGTGGGACCGGTCACAAACACGTTTGAAACCCGGGCGTTCTGCCCATGCGCGGGCGCGGGTGCGCGCGGACACCCGAGAACACGGAATAGCCGGGGCGCGGGAGCGGCTGAACCGGAAGAGCGGAGTCCCTGTCAGCGGGATCACAAGTGTTCATCGGCTTCATCAGGTTCACAAGTTTGTGAAGCAGAGGTAGCGTCACGATCATGACCACCACCAGGTGGACGCCCCGGCCGCCGCTTTTTCACCGGGACCCGCAGCGTCACCACGAGGACCACGAGCTCGGCGGACACGCCGCCTGGTACCTCGTCGCCGGCGGCGTCACCACGGGCCTGCAGGCCGTGCTCTTCCTGGTCCTGCGCCCCGAGCTCGGCTCGCAGTGGGCGAACCTGGTGGCCATCGCGCTGACCACGGTCGGTAACACCGAATTCCACCGTCGTGTCACGTTCGCCGGGCGCGCGAGCAAGGCCGGCCAGCGCCACCTGCAGGACTTCCTCACCTTCGTCTTCTACGCCGGATACGGCTCGATCGTCCTGGCCACCCTCGACGCGGTGGTCAGCCACCCGACGGCGTGGGAAGAGACGGCCAGCCTGCTGGCGGCCAGCTTCCTCGGTGGGGTCGTGCGGTTCGTCGTGCTGCGGTGGTGGGTCTTCGCCCACGCCAAGCCCGAAGCATCCGCCGCGGACCACGACTAACGTCGGAAATCGTGTCGGAAGAGAAGCTCGACCCGCCGCAGGACGAACCTCCCAGCATCGGCCCCCACAGCGGGGGCACCGAACCGGACTACCGGTTCACCCTCGCCAACGAGCGGACGTTCCTCGCGTGGCTGCGCACGGCCCTGGGCCTGCTCGCCGGCGGCGTCGCGGTCCACCAGCTGGTGCCCAGGCCCGTCGCGGTGAGCTCGGTGCTCGCCGGGCTGTGCGTGGTGCTCGCGGCGATCCTCGCGGGCGGCGCCTACCCGCGCTGGCGGCGCGTGCAGATCGCGATGCGCGCCGGGCAGCCGCTGGCTCGCAGCTCGATGATCCTCGTGCTCACCGCGGGCGTGTTCCTGCTGATGGCGGCCGCCGTGGTGCTGGTGATCACGTCGTGAGCCGCCCCTTCGCGAACGGCGCGCAGCCCGAACGCACCGGCCTCGCGTGGCGCCGGACCGCGCTGTCGGCCGCGGCGTGCGCGGTGCTGCTGCTGGGTGCCTCGGTGCGCACCGAAGGCGCGTGGGACATCGTTCCGGCGGTGTTCGCGACCCTCACCGCACTGGCGCTCGCGGGGATCGGCCGACACCGGGAGCGATCACTCCGCACCGACCCCGAACCGGCCGCACTGAAACCCGTTCTACCCGCGGTGGTGGCCACCCTCTGTTGCGCTACGGCAGTGTCACTCTTGGTGACGTACTGAGTGGACAGTCCGCACATCCTGCGAGCAGCGAATCGTACTGTGCGTTGACTGGTCTCGTTTTTATCAAGACCACTGCTGCTAACGGGGTATTCGTAGTTGAAATCTGGACTGTCGGCCCGCGAGCCGCATAGGGTTACGGAGCGTCGCAACGGGAGCGGCAACTACCTGATCATCCGGAGTAGCTGCGACCGCAACATCACAGAGTGTTGACCCCAAGACCAGCGACGGTCGCAGGGTCGCCGGGGAGACGACCATGACAGCACCGTCGAAGACGTCCCGCACCGAAGCAGCCGCCGACGAAGCCGACGTCCCAGGCTACGTCACGCCCGAGACGCTGCCGCGGCCCGCGGGACGGCTGACGAAAGAAGATCTCGACCCGCTCGTGATCGCCGCCGGCCGGGGAGACCAGCGCGCGATCACGGAGCTGCTCCACGTGCTGCGACCCGTGGTGGCCCGCTACTGCCGAGCGCGCATGGGCGGGCGCGACCTGTCCTACCTCTCGGCCGACGACGTGGCCCAGGACGTGAGCATGGCCGTCCTCAAGGCCCTGCCCGACTACCAGGACCGCGGCGGCTCGTTCCTCTACCTCGTGCACGCCATCGCGGCGAACAAGGTCGCCGACGCCTACCGCGCCGTCGCGCGGGACCGGTCCGAGCCGGTGCCCGAGCTGCCGGAGCGGCCGCTGTCCGGAGGCGGCAACGAGCCCGAGTCGTATGCGCTGCGGCTCGACCTCGGCTCCCGCCTGCAGGAGATGCTCACGCGCCTCGCGCCGCTGCAGCAGGAGATCCTGACCCTGCGCATCATCGTGGGCCTCAGCGCCAACGAAACCGCCGAGACGCTCGGGATCTCCGCCGGCAACGTCCGCGTCACCCAGCACCGCGCGCTCACCAAGCTGCGCGACATGGTCCAGGGCGAAGACTTCTGACGCGTCAACCGAGCCCGTACACGCGCTTTGCCGTGTACTCGAAGACGTCGAGCCGTTCCGGGTCCGTCAGCGGGCCCGTGAGGGACATGGCCGCGTCGAGCACGACCTCGTAGGCCGCCGCCAGCTCGCACACCGGCCAGTCGGTGCCGAACAGCACGCGGTCGGCACCGAACGACGTGAAGACGTGGTCGGCGTAGCGGCGCAGGTGCCCGATCTGCCACTGCTGCCAGTCGGCCTCCGTGACGAGCCCGGAAAGCTTGCACGCCACGTTGTCACGCGCACCGAGCGACGCGATCCCGTCGGCCCACGGCTGCCACTCCCCCGCCGCGATGGCCGGCTTCGCCGCGTGGTCGAGCACGAGCCGCAGCTCCGGCAGCTGCTCGGCCACCTTCCGCGCCGCCGCGACCTGCGCGGGCGCCACCAGCAGGTCGTACACCAGCCCCGCCGCCCCGACGGCCGCCAAGCCGCGCAGCACATCCGGGCGCAGCAGCCACTCGGGGTCCGGCTCGCTCTCGACCTGGTGCCGGATGCCCACCAGCGGGCCCAGCTCCTTCAGCCGCGCCAGCCGGTCGGCGACGTCGGGCGCCGTCAGGTCCACCCAGCCCACCACGCCGGCGATCACCGGCTCGGCCGCCGCGGTGGCCAGGAACTCCTCCGTCTCGGCTTGCTCGGAGATCGTCTGCACCAGCACGGTGGCGTGCACGCCCGCCGCGTGCGTCACCGTGCGCAGATCGTCCACAGTGTACGGACGGCGGATCGGGTCCATCGCCGCGCCGGCGAGCCACGGGTAGTCGCGGCGGGTCGGGTCCCACAAGTGGTGGTGGGCGTCGATCACTGCGGTCCTCCAGAGGTCACGGGCCGACCGACGGCGTCCGCGCGCAGCAGACCCGCGTCGACGAGGTCGGTCCACAGTACGGCGGGCACGACCTTGGCCGCGCGGCGCGCGTTCACCGCCACCTGCCCGGCGTCGTGCGCGCCGACGACCACCGACACCACGGCCGGGTGCGAAGCCGGCAGCGCGAGCGCGGCCTCCGGCAGCTCGACGCCGTGGCGCGCGCAGATCTCCGCGATCCGCCGCGCCTTCTCCACGAGGTCCGCCGGTGCGGCCGCGTAGTCGTAGATCGCGCCCGGTTCCGCGGTGGCGAGGATGCCGGCGTTGAACACGCCACCCGCGACCACACCGACGCCGCGTTCCAGGCACAGCGGCAGCAGGTCGTCGAGCGCCGGCTGGTTGAGCAGCGTGTAGCGCCCGGCCATGAGCACGTGGTCGAGGTCGAAGCGGCGGACGAACTCGGTCAGCATCGGCGTCTGGTTCATCCCGGCCCCGATCGCGCCGACGACACCCTGCTCGCGCAGCTCCAGCAAGGCCGGGAACGCACCGCTCACGGCCTCGGCGAAGTGGTCGTCCGGGTCGTGCACGTACACGATGTCGACGCGGTCGAGTCCGAGCCGGTCAAGACTGGATTCCAGCGACCGCAGCACGCCGTCGCGGCTGAAGTCCCAGCGCCGCCGGTAGGTGGCCGGCACGTCGAAGCCCTGGTCGTCGCGCTCGCCCGGCGCCGCGGCGCGGGGTTCGAGCACCCGGCCGACCTTGGTGGACAGCACGTACTCGTCGCGCGGGTACGCGGCGAGCGCCGCGCCGAGGCGTCGTTCGGAGAGCCCGAGCCCGTAGTGCGGAGCGGTGTCGAAGTAGCGGATGCCCTCGTCCCACGCGCACCGCACGGTCGCGGCCGCCGTGTCGTCGTCGATCGCCTGGTAGAGGTTGCCGAGCTGCGCGCCACCGAGCCCGAGCGGGGAGAGCTTCACGTTCACTCCTTCACCGGAAGTTCCCAGACGAGCCCGAGGGTCGTCGAAGTTTCGGACTGGTCGTAGTCCGTGTCGAGCAGCCGGTTGATGCGGATCTGCCACTCGATGTCGGCGGGATCGTCGGCGAGCGCGGCCTTCATCGCGTCGAAGTCGTCGACCTCCACGAAGTGGAACAGGTCGAGCCCGCTGCGCCAGATCCGCCACGTGCGCACGCCCGCGCGGCGCAGCGCGGTGTCGAGCTCAGGAGGGATCACGGCGTGAACGGATTCGTACGTGGCCTCCTGACCTGGTTTGAGCCGAGTGCGCAGAGCAACACTTTGAGGGGCCGAGCCGTGGGTCATGTCTCCTCCTGACCAGTTACGTGGCACTCTGTCCTCAGAACACCGAAACATCCGAGGTCTCTTGAGGGAGGGCGGTCTCGATGCCCGTCACCGATGTCGCGATCGACAAGATCAAGGACATGATCATCTCGGGGGAGCTCGCGCCGGGCGACCGGCTGCCCAAGGAAGCCGAGCTCGCCCAGCGGCTGGGGCTTTCGCGCAGTTCCCTGCGCGAGGCCGTGAAGGCGTTGTGCCTGATCAGGGTGCTCGACGTGCGCCAGGGCGACGGCACGTACGTGACCAGTCTCGAGCCGAACCTGCTGCTCGACGCCATGACGTTCGTGGTCGACTTCCACCGCGACGACACCGTGCTCGACTTCCTCGCCGTGCGCCGGATCCTCGAGCCGGCCGCCACGGCGCTGGCCGCGCTGCACATGAGCGAGGACGACATCACCGAGCTCGGCGCGCTGCTCGACGAGCTGGCCGACGCGCCGACGGTGGAGGCGCTCGTGGCCAACGACCTGCAGTTCCACCGCAAGATCGCCGACGGCTCGGGCAACCCCGTGCTCTGCTCGCTGCTCGACAGCCTCTCCGGCCCCACGGCGCGGGCGCGGATCTGGCGCGGCCTCACGCAGGAGGGCGCGGTCGCCCGCACGCGTGAGCAGCACACCGCCATCTACGAGGCCATCGCCGCCCGCGAGCCGGAACTGGCCCGGTCGTGGGCGACCGTGCACGTCGCGGGGGTCGAACAGTGGCTGCGCAGCACGCTCACGCAGACCGGCACGGACGCCGACAGCCCGGCCGACGACAGCCCCCAAGCCGCCGCTTCCTGAGCGGCGCCGTGCCTCCGTGAAGGGCCCCGCCAGGGACTCCGAATCCCGGAAGGGGCCCTTCACGAATCGGCGAGAAGGTCGGATGATCACGGCCCAGGCGCCGATCAGGTCTGCGGCTTTCCGCCGGCGTAGCGGCTGATGATCAAGGCGATCAGGATGATGCCGCCGTAGATCGCCTTCAGCCATTCCGCCGGGACCTGCGCGATGCGCAGCAGGCTGTCCACCGACTGCAGGAGCAGCACGCCGGTCAGTGCTCCGACGAGCGTGCCCTTGCCGCCGTCGAGCGAGACACCACCGATCACCGCCGCGGCGAAGACCTGCAGGATCAGGCCGTCACCCTGGTCGGCGCCGAGCGCGCCGACGTAACCGGTGTAGGCCAGGCCGCCGATCGCGGCCAGCACACCCGCGACGATGAACACCGCCCACGAGATCCGGTCCACCCGGATGCCCGCCGCGCGCGCCGCCTCGCGGTTGCCGCCGATCGCGTAGAGCGAGCGCCCGACGCGGTGGTAGCGCAGGCCGAGCCCGAAGACCAGGAACAGCACGGCCGCGAGCCACACCGACATCGGCAGCCCGGCGAACGTCGTGGTCGCCAGCGCCGTGAACGCGTCGAGCTGGTCGAACAGCGTCTTGCCGTTGGTGGAGCCGATCTGCGTGCCGCGCAGCACCGTGAGCATCGCCAGGGTGACGATGAACGCGTTGAGCTTGAGCTTCACGATCAGGAAGCCGTTCACCAACCCGATCAGCGCGCCCACCACCGGGATCGCGAGCAGGCCCAGCGCGGCCGGCCAGCCCGTGCCGAAACCCGACGACGTCGCCGGGATCACCAGCATGGCGCCGATCGCGGGCGCGATGCCCATCGTCGATTCCAGCGACAGGTCGAACTTCCCGGTCAGCAGCACCAGCGACTCGCCCAGCACCACCAGCGACAGCGCGGCGGCGGCCGAGAGGATGCTGATCACGTTGTCGAACGTGAAGAACGAGTCGCTGATCAGCCCGCCGATCACGAACACGACCACGAGCGCCGGCAGCAGCGCCAGCTCGCGCAGCCACAGCGACTTCCGCCGTTTCGGGGGCGCCGCGGGCAGCGCCGTCTGCGGATCGCTCATCAGCTCAGTCATGGAGCCCGACTCCTTCGATGTCGGCCACGAGGTCTCCGTCGGACCAGCCGGCCTGGTGTTCGGCGACGACGGCCCCGGCGCGCAGAACCAGCACCCGGTCGGCCAGGCGCAGGTCGTCGAGCTCGTCGCTCACGATCAGCACCGCCTTGCCTTCGGCCCGCACCCGGTCGACGACCGCGAGCAGGGCCTCCTTCGACTTCACGTCCACCCCCGCGGTGGGGTTGATCAGCACGACCACGCGCGGGTCGCTTTCCAGCGCGCGGGCCAGCACGACCTTCTGCTGGTTGCCGCCTGACAGGTCGGCCACGGGCTGGTCCGGCCCGGCCGCCACGATGTCGTACGCGGCCAGCGCGCGGGCCCCGCGGTCGTGCCGCGCCCTGGGCGACGCGAAGCCGGCCGGGCCCATGCGGTCGAGCACGGACAGCGTGGCGTTGTCCATGATCGAGTGCTCCAGCACGAGGCCCTCGTGGTGGCGGTCGCGCGGCACGCAGCCGATGCCGGCGTGCACCGCGGCCGGGATGTCGCCGGGCGGCAGCGGTTTCCCGTCCACCGCCACGGTTCCCGCCGAAGGCGAGCGCAGCCCGTACACGGTCTCGGCCACCTGGTGCTTGCCGCTCGCGTTGCTGCCGGCCAGCCCCACGACCTCGCCGCGGCGCACCCGCAGCGACACGTCGTGGAAGCCGTCGCCGGACAGCGCGTCGACGGTGAGCACCTCGGAGGCGTCGACCGCCAGCGGGTCACGGCTCGCCGCGTCGCGCACGGACAGCCCGCCCTGCTCGCCGGTCATGGCGTCGACCAGCTGCGGCCGGCTGACGTCGGAGACCGGTGCGGTGAGCACGTGCTTCGCGTCGCGCAGCACCGTCACGGCCTGGCACACCTCGTACACCTCGTGCAGGTGGTGGGAGATGAACAGGAACGTCACGCCGCTGCGCTGCATCTGGCGCATGCGCTCGAAGAGCCGCTCGATGGCCTGGCTGTCGAGCTGCGCCGTCGGCTCGTCGAGCACGATGAACCGCGCGCCGTAGCTGAGCGCGCGGGCGATCTCCACGAACTGGCGATCCTCCACCGAAAGCTCACCGGCGGGCGTGTCCACGTCCACGTGGACGTCCCACGAGTCGAGCAGCTCCCGCGCCTGCCGGCGCAGCTTGCGCCAGCCGATGGCGAAACCGCCGCGTGCCTGCCGGTTGAGGAAGAGGTTCTCGGCCACCGTCAGCTGGGGCACCACCATGGCGTGCTGGTACACGCACGCCACGTGGGCCTTCCAGTCGTCCTGTTTGGACAGCGGTGGCGCGGGCACCCCGCCGAACTCGACGCTGCCGGTGTCCGGAAGGGACAGCCCGGTGAGGATCGACACGAGCGTGGACTTGCCCGCCCCGTTGCGGCCGACCAGCGCGTGCGACTCGCCGGCGTGCACGGTGAGGCTCACATCGTGCAGGGCCACGGTGGGCCCGTAGCGCTTGCCGACGCCGTGGGCGGTCACCACCGGCGCGGCCGTCTCGGGGGCGGGCGCGCTCACAGGTTGTTACCCCACAGCGCCTTGTCGTCCACGTTGTCCTTCGTCACGACCGGGGCCGGCAGCTGGTCCTCGAGGATGCCGGGGCTGATCTCGACGACCGTGGAACCGTGGTCGGTCGGGCCGGGCTGGAACTTCTCCCCCGCCATGGCCTTCTTGAGCCAGTACATGCCGTACTTGGCGTACGCGTCGGCCGGCTGCGACACGGTGGCGTCGAGCTCGCCCGCCCGGATCGCCGCGAGCTCCTGCGGGATGCCGTCGTTGCTCACGAGCACCACGTGGCGCGGGTCGCTCGTCGGGAAGAACAGGTTCTTGCGCTTGAGCGCCTGCTCGGTCGGCGCGAGGTACACGCCGCCGGCCTGCATGTAGACGCCCTTGATGTCGGGGTTCGCGGTGAGCAGGCTGTCGAGGCCGGAGGACGCCTTGTCGGCCTTCCACTCCGCCGCGATCTCCAGCACCTTGATGTCCGGGTACTTCTGCTTCATGCAGTCGCGGAACGCGGCCGAGCGGTCGCGGCCGTTCACGGAGGCGAGGTCACCCATCACCTGCACGACCTTGCCGCTCTTCACCCGCTTGCCGATCTCTTCGCACGCCTTGGTGCCGTAGGCCTTGTTGTCGGCGCGCACGACCATGGCGACCTTGCCGCTCTCGGGCGCGACGTCGACCGCGACCACCGGCACGCCCTTGTTCTCGGCCTGCTTCAGCCCGGCGACCACCGCGGCGGAGTCGATCGGCGTTACGACCAGGCCCTTGACGCCCTGGTTGAGCAGCGTGCCGATGTCGGTGATCAGCTTGGCCGGGTCGTTGTCGGCGTTCACCGTCGGCAACGCGTCGAGGCCGGTTTCCTTGGCCATCTGCGGCACGTAGTTGTTGTAGGCCTGCCAGAACGGCGAGGTCAGCAGCGGCAGCGTGGCCCCGACCTTCCCCCCGGTGTCGCCACCGCCACCCGCCGAGGCGGCCGGTTTGTCCTTCGTGGACCCGCACGCGGTCAGGACCAAACCACACGCGGCCGCCGCGGCGGCGAGCCGGATCACCTTCGTAGGCACCGCATCCTCCTTGATGACATGCAAACGGGCACTAGTTCTGCACAGGTCCCCGCGGGCGCAGGCCGTGCATGCCGCCGTCGACCGCGAGCGCGGTGCCGGTGGTCGACGCGGACAGCGGGCTGGCGAGGTAGGTGATGGCGCTCGCGACCTCGTCGGCGGTCACGAGCCGGCCCATCGGCTGGCGTGCGGCCAGGGCCGCGCGTTCGGCGGCCGGGTCGGCGGCCGCGTCGAGCAGGCGCCCGACCCACGGCGTGTCCGCGGTGCCGGGGCACACGCAGTTCACGCGGATGCGGTCGGGCAGGTGGTCGGTGGCCATCGCGAGCGTCAGCGACAGCACCGCGCCCTTCGTCGCGGAGTACAGCGCCCGCTGCGGCAGGCCCGCCCACGCGGCGATGGAGCAGGTGTTGACCACGGCCGCCGAAGGCGAGGCCTTCAGGTGCGGCAGCGCGGCGCGCGTGACCCGGACCATGCCGACCACGTTCACGTCGTACACGCGGTGCCACTCGTCGTCGCTGTTGTCCGCCACGTCGCCGGCCGCGCCGATGCCGGCGTTGTTGACCAGCACGTCGATCCGCCCGAAGCGCTCGACGACGGCGTCGATCGCGGCCCTGACCTCGGCGTCGGCCGTGACGTCGCACCGGAAGCCGGCCAGCGGCTCGGGCACGTCGTCGGTCTTGAGGTCCAGCACGGCCACCCGTGCGCCGCGCTCGGCGAGCAGCCTGGCCGTGGCCAGGCCGATCCCCGAAGCGCCGCCGGTGACCACGGCGACCAGGCCGTCGAACTCGCTCACTGGGCGTCCTCCGTCCACTCTGGACCGTCCGGGAAACGGAACCGGCGCAGCGTTGCGTCGTGCATCCGCGCGGAGAACCCGGGTGCGGTCGGGGCCAGGTACCGGCCGTCGCGCACGACGGCCGGGTCGGTGAAGTGCTCGTGCAGGTGGTCGACCCACTCGATGGTGCGGTCGGTGTCCTCGCCGGAGACGGCCACGAAGTCGAACATCGACAGGTGCCGCACCAGCTCGCACAGCCCGACGCCGCCGGCGTGCGGGCACACCGGGACACCGAACTTGGCCGCCAGCAACAGGATCGCGAGGTTCTCGTTCACCCCGCCGACGCGGGCGGCGTCGAGCTGCAGCACGTCGATCGCGCCGGCCTGCAGCAGCTGCTTGAACACCACGCGGTTCTGCACGTGCTCGCCGGTCGCGACCTTGATCGGCGCCAGGGCCTTGGCGATGGCCGCGTGGCCCAGGATGTCGTCGGGCGAGGTCGGTTCTTCGATCCAGTACGGGTCGAACGGCGCGAGCTCGGTCATCCAGGACACGGCCGTGGCCACGTCCCAGCGCTGGTTGGCGTCCACGGCGATGCGGATGTCCGCCCCCACCGTCTCGCGGGCCAGCTTCATGCGGCGCACGTCGTCGGAGAGGTTGCCGCCGACCTTCAGTTTGATCATCTCGAAGCCGTCGGCCACGGCCTGCTCGGCCAGGCGCACCAGCTTCGCGTCGGAGTAGCCGAGCCAGCCCGGCGACGTGCTGTAGGCGCGGTAGCCCCCGGCCTCGAGCTTCGCGATGCGCTGCGCGCGGCCGGGCTCGGCGGCGCGGAGGATGTCGAGCGCCTCCTGCTCGGTCAGCGCGTCGGACAGGTAGCGGAAGTCCACGAGCGACACCAGCTCTTCGGGTGTCATCCGGGCCGCGAACTTCCACAGCGGCAGGTCGGCCCGGCGCGCGGCGAGGTCCCACGCGGCGTTCACGACCGCGCCGATCGCCATGTGCGCCACGCCCTTTTCCGGACCCAGCCAGCGGAACTGCGAGTCACCCACCAGGTCGCGCGACAACTCGCCGAGCGCCTTGGCGTCCTCCGGCACCTCGCGGCCGACGACGTGCGGCGCGAGCGCGCGGATCGCGGCGGCCTGCACGTCGTTGCCGCGGCCGATGGTGAAGGCGAGCCCGTAGCCGTCGGGGCCGAGATCGGTGTGGAGCTCGACGTAGGCGGCCGAGTAGTCGGGGTCGGGGTTCATGGCGTCCGAGCCGTCGAGCTCCCGCGAGGTCGGGAACCGGACGTCGAGCACCTCCATGCCGATGATCTTCGCCATGTCAGGCCTGCCTCAGCGTCTGGCGCTGGCGGCCGAGGCCGTCGATCTCCAGCTCGACGACGTCGCCCGCGCGCAGGTACGGCTTCGGCTCCGGCTGCCCGAGCGCGACGCCTTCCGGGGTGCCGGTGTTGATCAGGTCGCCGGGGCGCAGCACCATGAACTGGCTCAGGTAGTGGATGATCTCCGCGACGGTGAAGACCATGTCCCTGGTCGAGGAGTCCTGCACCTTCTTGCCGTTGACCCACGTGCGCAGCCCGAGGTCCTGCGGGTCGGACACCTCGTCGGCGGTCACGAGCGCCGGGCCGAGCGGGTTGAACGTCTCGCAGTTCTTGCCCTTGTCCCACTGGCCGCCGCGGTGCAGCTGGAACTCGCGCTCGGAGACGTCGTTGGACACGACGTAGCCGGCCACGTGCTGGAGGGCATCCTCGACGCTGCCGAGGTAGCGGGCCTGCTTGCCGATCACGACGCCCAGCTCGACCTCCCAGTCGGTGCTGGTCGAGCGGCGCGGGATGAGCACGTCGTCGTCCGGTCCGACGATCACGTCGGGGGCCTTCATGAACAGCACGGGTTCCGTCGGCACGGCGGCGCCCGTTTCCTCGGCGTGCCGGCGGTAGTTCATGCCGATGCAGAGGACCTTGCCGGGCGAGCCCAGCGGCGGGCCGACGCGCAGGCTCGCGGTTTCCGGGCCGGCGGCGGGCAGCTCGCCGGCTTCGAGCGCGGCGGCGACGCGGGCGATGCCGTCGGCCGCGAGGAACGCGCCGTCGACGTCGGACGTGAGGCCGGAGAGGTCGTACAGGGTGCCGTCACCGGCACGCACGAACGGTCGCTCTTCTCCCGCGGCTCCGAGACGCACAAGCTGCACGGACGTTCCCCTCTCACCACAGCCACATCAAGACATCCGATGTATAGCGCATGCGCGCCGCAGGATCCAGAGCCCGGGGGATTTGTTGCCAAAATTGATCGGATCACCGTGGTGGGCGCCTCGCGGTGCACCGGTGCCGATCGTGCCCCGGCCCGGCCACGGGCGCACGCCGGAGCGGGCGCGCTTTCGTCGGATCTTTCCGCGCGGGAGCCGGCGACGGGTGAACACCCCGTGGTTTCCCGGTGTTTTCCTTGCCACACCTCGGATTCGGTACCGATTCGGCCGAACCCGTTGAAAACCCCGCCGGGTCGTGACTTGATGACTCGGCGACCCTTCGACGGTGAACGAGGTGCTGATGCCCAAGCGGATCCTGATCTGCTGTGACGGCACGTGGGACTCGGCGGATCTGGCCGACGGCACCGTGCCCGCCCCGAGCAACGTCACACGGCTCGCGCTGGCCACCGCGCCGGCCGACGAAGCCGGCACGGAGCAACGGGTCTTCTACCAGTCGGGCATCGGCGCCAAGCGGCAGCGGCTGGTCGGCGGCGCGTTCGGCGTCGGGCTCTCGCGCAACGTCCGCGAGGTCTACACCTATCTCGTGCGCGCCTACGAACCCGGCGACGAGATCTTCTTCGTGGGCTTCAGCCGCGGCGCGTACACCGTGCGCAGCGTGGCCGGCTTCATCCGCAACTGCGGGCTGCTGCGCCGCGAGCACGTCGGGCTCGTCAAGCGCGCGTACGGCCTCTACCGCGACCGCAGCGACAAGTCCCACCCGCGCAACACCGAGGCCACGCTCTTCCGCCGCACCTATTCGCACGAGCCGCGAATCCGGTTCATCGGCGTGTGGGACACGGTGGGTGCGCTCGGTGTGCCGATCACCGGCTTCTGGCCGATCGACGTTTTCAACCGCCGCTTCCAGTTCCACGACACCACGCTGAGCTCCACGGTGGACGCCGCGTTCCAGGCGCTGTCGATCGACGAGCACCGCAAACCGTTCGTGCCCGCGATCTGGGCGCCGCCCACCGCGCCGGGCACCCGGCAGATCGAGCAGGTCTGGTTCGCCGGCTGCCATTCCGACGTCGGCGGCGGCGGGCAGACGCAGCGCAGCCTGTCCGACGTCGCCCTGCGCTGGCTCGCGAGCCACGCCGCGCTCAACGGCCTCGCGCTCCTGCCGGACTTCCCGTGCGAACCCGACGCACTGGGCCCGATGTTCCCGTCCCGCAAGGGTTTCTACCGCCTGCTGCCCTCCGTGACGCGCGGCATCGGCACCACGGACCCGAAGCACGAGTTCGTGGCCTCCAGCGCCGTCACCCGCCACAAGCTCGCGGCCGACTACGCGCCGCCGAACCTGGTGGGGTACCTGGCGCTGGACGGGCCCGTCGTCCCGGTGGAAGCCTGACGCCTCACCCGAGTGCCGGCCCCGGCGAGAGCCGGTAGGCCGGCAGCGGGAGCAGTCGGCGGGGGATGGACCCCGAGGGTACGGAGCCGATCCGGACCGCGCCCATCTTCAGGTAGAAGTCCTCGGCGAACGGGTCGGAGCCGATGGTGAGCCGCTGAAAGCCCAGCGTGCGAGCGATGTCCACCGAGTGCTGCCAGAACCGGCGACCGACGCCGGTGCCGATGTGATCGGGCTCGACGAAGAGACAGCCGAGCTCCCCTTCGGGCGCCTGACCGGCCAGGGTGTAGAAGCCGACCACGCGCTCGCCGATCTGCGCCACGGTCGCTTTGCCCGCGACCAGGTCGTCGGGTTGGAGGGTCAACTCGGTTCGGCATGCCTCGAGGAACGCCTCGTCGTAGCCCCAGTGGGCCTTCGACCGCAGCGTGAGCGCGCTGAGGTCGGCGGCGAACGGGTCGGAGCCGAGCGCGAAGAAGCATGCCTTTCACGGTGCCGTCGGAGCCACCGGCGATCAAGCCGTCACCCGAGTGCCGCGAGATCACCCGACTTCAGCTCGTCGTCGCGCACCTTCATGCGCCCGTCCACCAGGCGCTGCAACGCGTCCCCGTCGTCCCACTGGTTCACGTTCATCGCGGCGTGCACCTCGCCCTCGGCGCCGACCCAGAACGCCGTGAAGTCGCGCGCCGCGAGGTCGCCGCGGATCACCAGCCGGTCGCGGTCGAGGTCGGCGAGGCCGCGGTACTCCATGCCGAGGTCGTACTGGTCGGAGAAGAAGTACGGCGAATCCAGGTAAGGCTCGTTCTCCCCCAGCAGGTTTCCGGCCACGTGGGCGCCCTGCGTGCGCGCGGTGGCCCAGTGCTCGACGCGCACGCGGTGTCCGTAGCGGGGGTGGAAGTGGGAGGCGATGTCGCCGACGGCGTAGACGTCCGGGGCGGCCGTGCGCAGGCCCGCGTCGACCGCGACGCCGCCGTCGTCCGACAGCTCGAGGCCCGCGGTGTGGGCGAGTTCCACCCGCGGGGCGGCGCCGACGGCCACGAGGACCACGTCGGCCAGCAGCTCCTCACCGCTGTGCAACCGCACGCCGCTTACGCCGCTCGGGTCGCCCGTGACCTCCGCGACGCGCTCGCCCAGACGCCAGTGCACGCCGTGTTCTTCGTGCAGGGACTGGAAAACCCCGGCCACCTCGGGGCCGAGGACCTTCCCGAGTGGCAGGCGCCCCGGCGCCACCACGGTCACGTCCGCGTCGTGCGAGCGCGCGGCCGCCGCGGCCTCGGTGCCGATCCAGCCGGCGCCGATGACCACCACGCGCCGGGCGTCGACGAACGCCGCGCGCAGGCTGAGCGAGTCGTCCAGCGTGCGCAGGGTGTAGAGGCCCGGGAAGTTGCCGCCGGGCGCGGTCAGCGGACGCGGGCGGGAACCCGTCGCGAGCACGAGCCGGTCGAAGCGGTGCTCGCCGCCGGCGTCGTCGAGCACGAGGCGCGCGCCGAGCTCCAGGCGGGTGGCCGTGAGGCCGGAGGTGAGCCGGATGTCGTGGGCGGCGTAAAAGCCCTCTTCGTGCACCCAGTCGGGTTCGTCGGTGGTGCCCAGCAGTACGCCCTTCGACAGCGGCGGCAGCTCGTAGGGCCGGTGCGGGTCGGATCCCATCAGCAGCACGTCGCCGCCGAAGCCCTTCTCCCGCACCGCGGCGGCGGCCGAGGCCCCCGCGAGACCCGCCCCGACGATCACGATCTTGTGCGGCTGTGCCATCCCGGACATCCCGACCTCCCGAGTCCCCGCCACCTGCCGCGTGGACGGTACTCCCGTTGCGCGGACGGCACATCCCAGGTGAACCCGCCGAGAGAACCCATCGGTAGGCAATTCGGGTGAACCCGCGTAAGAGCCGCGTGAGGCGCCGGTCCCACCCCCGCACGAAGCACGACCGCAACGCGGAATCGGGAGGGCGAGAGCCGTGACAGACCGGGACGAGTGGTCCATCGGCTGCCGGGATCTGGCGGGCAGGCGCAGGGACGTGACGGTATTCGTGAGCAGCGACGACAAGATCGTGCTGGTGGCCCCGCCAGGCGAAGCGGCCGTCCTCGGCCCCCTCGACGTCGGACGGTTGAGGGCCGCGCTGCGCGACGCCGTGGCGGCGGTGGCGCAGCACCCGGAGTGACAACTGCCGTTCCTACTTGCGAGTAAGTAGCTCGGCGCCGACCCTGAGGAGAAGGTGCCTGGCCATGACCCCGTGTCGGCTGTCTCGGCGCCGCCGAGGCGGGCGAGATCACCGTCCAGCCGGTGGCGCGATCTCGCCCCGTGGCTGCCTGCAGAGCTTGGCCGGCCGCTACGTTGTCGCCACCGTGCAGCGCCTGGTCCCCGCCACCGATGTCCGCACCCAACGCCTCCGTCTTTTCTGCTCGGCCACGAACCTCGTGCCGGTCGGCTACGTCGTCCCGGCGACGGAGCACCTCGTGCACCGCGCCGCCCTTTGCGGCGCCACCTACCACCTCGCGTCGCCGTGGCCGCGGAAACTGCCGGAGGTCTCCAACGCGTTCGCCTGCGCCGCCGGTGGTCCGCTGATCCGGAGCGCGCCGCAGGCTGCGGCTCCCCGGCCCACCGGCCCCTAACGCAGCCTGCGCGCGAGATCCCCCGAACGAGCGGCGTCATTCGTCATGAAAGCGCCGGCCACCGATCCTGCCACTGCCCGAGGCCACGCCACCGAACCGACCGCACTCCTCGCCCCCGACCTCGCCCACCCGGCCTACCCCCTTGGTGCCGGAAGCCCGCAGCCCGCTCCGCCTCCCCACACCGGCCTCCCTCGCCGCCACCTCCATCCGACTACTCTGGCGCCGCCGGGCCCACGCAATCCCGACGCCCGGCCCAACGCAACCACAACGCGAGATCCCGGCACCGGCTCAAAGGCGATCTCGCCGCCTCGGCGAAGCCGAGGCAGAAAACACAAGCCGAAGGCGAAAGGACACGAAGTGGACGTCGCCGCGGCATCCGCCGAGGCAACCGCCGAGGGCGTCCGGTGGCGGCGGGTCGCCCTGCGTTGGGCCGCGCACGCCGCGTGGGTGCTGGTGCTCGCGGTGGCGACGGAGCTGCGCGTGGGCCGGTTCGGCTTCCACCCGTCCGATCAGGGCTTCATCCTCGCGCAGGCGTGGCGGGTGCTGCAGGGCGAGGTGCCGCACGCCGACATCATCTCCGCGCGGCCGCTCGGGTCGGCGATCCTGCACGTGGTCGACTTCGCGCTGCCGGGGCCGCTGTTGTTCGCCTCCAGCTGCCTGGCGATGGTGCAGATCGCGCTGACGACGATCGCGTTCGCCGTGCTCGTCATGCGGCGGCCGGTGCTGTCGTGGGGACCCGGCCGCACGGCGCTGGTCGCGGCGGCGGCCCTGCTGAACCTCAACGGGTTCCCGCTCATGGCGTGGCACACCATCGACGGGATCACGCTCACCGCGTGCGGCGCGTGGGCCCTGGATTCCGGGCTGCGCAAGGGGAATCCGTACGCGCGGCTCGGCGGGCTCGCACTACTGGGCGCGGCGGTGTTCGTGAAGCAGAGCTTCGTGCTCGCCGCGGTGATCGGGTTGGTCTGGACCTTGTGTTACCCGAACCGGCTGCGCCGCCTGCCGGGTGACCTGCTGGCATTGGGCGCGGTCGGGATCGGCTACGTGGCCTGGGTGGGCGTCGGCAGTGGCTTCGACGAGATGGTCGGCCAGCTGACCGGCGGCGTGCCCGCGTACGGCGAACGGCTGCTCGGCCTGTGGCTGGAAGACCCGCAGGTGCTGCTGCGCGCGCCGGGGCAGCAGCTCACGTTCTTCGCCGCCGTCGCCGTGGTGCTGGTGATGCTCCGGCTCGCGGGCGAACGTCTCGGTGCGGCCGGGCGCGTGGCGGCGTGGCTGCTCGCGCTCGCCGGAGCGGCCGCGGTGGCCTGGACCGTGGTCGACGGGCGGCTCACGGCGTCGTCGCGCTGGGCCGACGTGTTGTGGTGGATCCTCGCCGTCGCCGTCGTGGTGCACGCGATCGTGCGGCGCAAGGTTTCGTGGGCCGCGCTGCTCGTGCTCGCGACGGGCTTCATGACGAGCCTCTCGTGGGGCAACGACACCCCGACGCTGCTCACCGGCTCACTCGCGCTCACGGCGTTGCTGCTGCTGGGTTTCGTGCTGCCAGACCTCGCTCCGGTACTGCGCCGCACGTGGTTGACCGCGACGGCAGGCCTGGTCACCGTGGCGCTGTGCGGCTGGGCGGTTGTGGCGCACCACGACGAAGCCGCGTACCTCGACCTGTCGCACGACAAGCTCACGGCCGACCTCGGCACCGTCAGCCCGGCCATGCGCGGCATCCGTACGAACCCGGCGACCTACGCCTACGTCGCCCAGATCCGCGACTGCCTGCAGCGCTACCCGGCCTCGCGCGTCGCCGTGCTGCCCGACAACCCGTTCGCCTACCCGGTTTTCGGGCTGCACAACCCGTTCCCGCTGGAGTGGCCGCTGCCGTTGGAGATCGTCGGTGACGCGCCGCAGCGCATGCTCGCCACCGCGGCGGATCTCGATCGCGAAGGCGACTACCTGGTGTTGTTCGAAACCGTGCAGAACAAGACGCTGGCGCAGGGCGGGCCGGTGCCCGACCGAGTGGCGGCGGACGCCCCGATCGTCGACTACCTGGGCCTGGAGAACGGATTGCGCACGCGGCTGACCGGACAACCGGTCGCGTGCGGGAGTTTCGTCGGCAAGTGGGTGCGCTGAGGCGTCAGTCCGGCAGCGTGTCATCGGGCGAGCCGGCCGCCAGCGTCGCGAGCACGTCGAGCGCGGCGGCCAGGGTTTCCTTGGGCGGCGCGGAAACCGCGAGCCGCACGGCGTTCGGCGCGTGGCCCGGCAGCACGGCGAACGAGGCCGCCGGCGACAACGCGATGCCGTGCCGGGCGGCGGCGGCCACGAACGTCTCCGCGCGCCACTGCTCCGGCAGCTCCCACCAGCGGTGGTACGCGGCCCGATCGCCGACGACGGTGAAGCCGGCGAGGTGCTCGTCGAGAATCGTCGCGCGTTGGGCGGCATCGGCTCGCTTGGCGGTCTCGACCTCGGCCAGCGCGCCGCCGGTGATCCAGCGCGTGGCGGCCTCCATCGCGAACCGCGTGGAACCCCAGCCGCCCGAACGGACGGCGCCGGCGAGCCGCGCGGTCCAGGCCGCCGGCGACACCACGAAGCCCGCGGTGAGACCGGGCGCAACCCGCTTCGACAGGCTGTCGACGAACACCGTGCGCTCGGGCGCGAGCGCGGCCAGCGGCTCGACGTCCGGGCGCAGGAACGTGTAGATCCCGTCCTCGATCACCGGCAGATCGAGGCGCCGCACGGTCTCGGCCAGCTCGGCTCGGCGCGCGGGCGGCATGGTCGGCCCGAGCGGGTTGTGCAGCGTCGGCTGCACGTACAACGCGCGCACGGGCGCCGCCGCGTGAGCGGCTTCGAGGGCGGCCGGGACGAGGCCGTCGGCGTCGGTTTCGACGGGTACGAGCTCGGCGCCCAGCCGCGTGGCCAGCGCTTTCACCACCGGGTACGTCAGTGCCTCCACGGCGAGCCGCTCCCCCAGCGGCACGAACGCGGAGATCGCCGCCGCGATGCCCTGGCGGCCGTTGCCCGTCACCAGAACCGTCGCCGGGTCGGGCGTCCAGCTGCCGCGGGACAACATTCCCACCGCGGCCTCACGCACCGCTTTCGTCCCCGCGGCGCCGACGGGGTGCAGTGCGTCCGTGAAGACGTCAGCGCGAAGCAGTGGCTCCAGCGCGTACGCGAGCTTCGCCGATTGGCTCGGCAGTACGGCGAAGTTGAGCTCGAGGTCCACGCGCGCGTCGCCGGGTTCGGCCAGCGCGGGCTCGGGCGCCGGGCGCGCGGCCCGCACGAACGTGCCCCGGCCGACTTCCCCGACGGCCAGGCCGCGCCGGATCAGCTCGCCGTAGACGCGGGCGGCCGTGGAGCCGGCGATGCCTCGGTCACGCGCGAACCGGCGTTGCGGCGGCAGGCGGTCACCCGGCCTCAGCCGGCCCGCTTCGATGTCGGCGGCGAGCTCGTCCGCGACGACCCGGTAGTCGTCCATCGTCACCTTCGCTTACGCCGTGAACCGCACAGAACCCCGTCCGCATGATGACACCGGCTGGTCACGTTCCGCGAATGCGACCCAGGGAACTCCCCGAACGAGGGTCACTAGGTTAGCCTAACCTGTGTGGACCAGACGATCGCGGAAGCACCGGCCCGGACCGAACCCCGGCTGCACGCCGAGGACCTGACCCTCGCCTACGACGGGCGCACCGTCGCCGAAGACCTCGGCGTGGTCATCCCGGACAAGTCGTTCACGGTCATCGTCGGCCCCAACGCGTGCGGCAAGACGACGCTCCTGCGCGCGCTCGCGCGGATGCTCAAGCCCCGCAAGGGCTCCGTCTACCTCGACGGCTCGGTGATCTCCAGCTACGGCGCCAAGGAGGTCGCGCGTCGCCTCGGCCTGCTGCCGCAGAGCTCCGTCGCGCCCGACGGCATCACCGTCGCCGACCTCGTCGCCCGCGGTCGCTACCCCCACCAGCGCCTGCTGCGCCAGTGGTCCCGCGACGACGCCGCCGTGGTCGCCGAGTCCATGGCCGCCACCGGCGTGTCCGACCTCGCCGAGCGGCTCGTCGACGAGCTGTCCGGCGGGCAGCGCCAGCGCGTGTGGATGGCGATGGCCCTGGCCCAGCAGACCGACCTGCTGCTGCTGGACGAACCCACGACCTACCTCGACATCGCGCACCAGATGGACATCCTCGACCTGTGCGCACAGCTGCACGCCGAACAGGGCCGCACGCTCGTCGCCGTCCTCCACGACCTCAACCACGCCGCCCGCTACGCCACCCACATGATCGCCATGCGCGACGGCCACGTGCTCGCCACCGGCACACCCGAGGAAGTCGTGACGGCGGCGAACGTGGAGCAGATCTTCGAACTGCCGTGCCGCGTCATGCCCTGCCCCGAAACCGGCACCCCCCTGGTGATCCCGAAGGCGGGCCGGCGCGCCGCGTAGTCGCCGACCGGTCCGGACGAGCGGTTCGGCGCGCCGCCTGAGCTCGGTGTTGTTCTTCCCGCTGGTCGGGCTCGTGCTGATGAAGGAGTCCGGGCGCCGGCAGGCGGGCTCTCCGAGCCAGTTCGTCGCTCGCAGCGCGCGACGGCCCGGGCAACCGGCCGAGGTACCCCGTATCGCCCGGCGACGGGCAAGGCACATTTCCGCGTCGCCACCGCACATCCCGCCTCCGTTAGATTGGTGCCGGAGGTGCCATGACCCGCGAACTCTGGACCGCAGTCGACGACCACCTGGCCGAAGCCCTGCTCCCGGCCGACCCGGTGCTCGACGCCGCGCTCGCCGAGTCGAGCGCGGCGGGCCTGCCGGCCATCGCCGTGTCGCCCACGCAAGGCAAGCTGCTCCACCTGCTCGCCGTCACCGCCGGCGCCCGCTCGATCCTCGAGATCGGCACGCTCGGCGGCTACAGCACGATCTGGCTGGCCCGCGCCCTGCCGCCCGGCGGCACGCTGGTGACCTGCGAGTACGACCCCAAGCACGCTGCCGTGGCCCGCGCGAACCTCGACCGCGCCGGCTTCGGGCCCGAGGTGGCCGACATCCGCGTCGGCGCCGCTCTCGACACCCTGCCCACGCTGACCGGGCCGTTCGACTTCGTCTTCATCGACGCCGACAAGGCCAACCTCGCACCCTACGTCGCCGAAGCCGTGCGGCTCTCGCGGCCGGGCACGACGATCGTGGTCGACAACGTCGTCCGCGACGGGGCCGTCCTCGAAGCGGCCAGCACCGACCCGTCCGTGCGGGGCGTGCGCGAGATGTTCGCGGCGCTCACCGGCAACGACCGCCTCGAAGCCACCGCGATCCAGACGGTGGGCGACAAGGGTTACGACGGTTTCGTCCTCGCCCGCGTGCGCTGACCCGATCGTTTCCGTGGCGGGCGCCCCCGAGAGGCGCCCGCCACGGACGTTCAGCGACCCGGCGTCTGCTCCGCCCGCGGCGGGGCGAACCGCGGCTCGACCCCGCCGGTCCCCTTGATCGGCTGCCCCTGCTCCGCTTGCACCATGAACGTCCGCCAGATGTCCGCGGGCACGGTCGAGCCCGTCAGTTTGCGACCCTGTGCGTCGAACAGCCGCCGCTCGTCGTCGGAGCCGACCCAGACGGCCGTGGCCAGCTGCGGGGTGTAGCCGATCGCCCAGGCGTCCTGGTTGTCCGACGAGTTGCCGTGCTGGAACTCGCCCGTGCGCAGGGCTGCGGGGCGGCCGTCGGGCAGGAACGTCTGGAGCACGTTCGCCACCTCGGCGGAGATCTTCGCGCTCACCCCCGGGTCGTCGGAGAACGCGGGGTGCGGCTCGTCGTCGTGCTGCCACACGACGCTGCCGTCCTGGCCGAGCACTTTGTCCACGAGGTGCGGCGTCACGCGCATCCCATCGGCCGCGAAAGTGCCGTACGCTCCGGCCAAATCCAAGGGCCGCAACGGATACCGCCCGACCGCGATGCCCGAGCCGATCAGGAACCCGTCCTTCTCGCGCAGGGTCGCCGCGCCGTCGACTGCCGCCGGGATCCCCGCGTCACGCGCCGCCGCGCTCACCGCGTCGGCGCCGACGCGTTTGGCCAGGCCGATGAACGGCGTGTCCGCGCCGGAGGTCATCGCCGTGCGCAAGGTACAGGTGGACGGGCATTTCTGCGGGTACTCGAAGTGCTCCCCGAGGAAGTCGACCGTGCCCGGCGCGGCCACGGGTTCGTCCGGCGAGACGCCGGCGCGCACACCCGCGGTGAGCGTCAGCGGATAGAACGCCGAGCCCGCCGCGTGTTCCGTGCCGGCGTAGTCACGGACGCCGTTGTCGCCGCCGTCGTACGCGCGCACCGCCCCCGTGGCCGGGTCGACGGACACGAGCGCGCCGCGGAATTCCTTCGGCTCGGCCTTCAGGCGGTCGGCCAGCGTCGAGCGGGCGGAGGCCTGCGCCTTGCGATCGAGCGTGGTCTGCACGACCAGGTTTCCTTGCTGCAGGCGCGAAAGTGAGAAGCCGTCCTGTTCGAGCTCGCTGAGCACCTGCTGCTTCACGTGGTACTCGTCGTAGGTCACGCTCGCGCGCGTCTCCGACGGCGGGAGGATTTCCTTGCCGGGATAGGCCATCGCGGCGGCGTCGGCGGGCGTGACGTAACCGCGCTGCACGAGCTTGTCGCGCACGTACGTCCAGCGTTTGGCCGCGTGCGCGTCGCCGGAAACGGCGGGGTCGTGCACCGACGGCGACTGGATCATCCCGGCCAGGAACGCGGCTTCGCTCCAGGTCATGGAGTCGTCGAGCGGGCGGCCGAAGAACGCGTTCATCGCCGCCGACGGGCCGAAGGTGCCGCGGCCGAAGGAGATGATGTTCACGTAGCTGGTGAAAATCTGTTCCTTGCTCTGCTGCTGCGTGATCTTCGTGGCGAGCACCAGCTCCTGCAGCTTGCGCCCGAGCGTCGCGTCGTCGTCGCCGGTCGACTTCTTGATGTACTGCTGCGTGATCCCCGAGCCGCCGCCGACGCCGGTGAGGAACGCGCGGCCGATGCCGGTGGGGTCGAAGCCCGCGTTGTCCCAGAACGTCGGGTCCTCGGTGGCGATGATCGCGTCACGCAGCTTCGAGGGCACCTTGCCGTAGGGCACGAACGAGCGGTCGCCGTCGGCGGGCAGGACTTTGAGCAGCTCGCTGCCGTCGGAGTACTTCAGCACCACGGTCTTGTCGAGCGAGGCGAGCACGTCCTGCGGGCTGCGGACGTCCATCAGTAGGTAGGCGACCCAGAACGCGATCAGCGGCAGGCCGACGAAGACGCCGAAGCAGCAGTACGCGACGCGCCGGATCTTGCGCCACCGGCGGCGGCGACGGGCACGGGGATCGTCGGGCTGCTCGTTCGTGACACTGCTGGTGGCTCCATCCGTCTCGGCATCCGTGTCGGGTAGCACGATGGGACGACGGCCGGATGGGTGAAAAGGTTGTGCGGTTCGGTGAAAAATTCACGGCGAGTCACGACAGGAACGCCCGCAGCAGCGAAGCCGTGCCCTCGATGTGCTCGGCCATCGCGTGGCGCGCGGCCACCGGATCGCCGGCGAGGATGGCGTCGACGATCGCCTCGTGCTGGGCGTTGGAGTGCTCCAGGTTGGGCTCGAGCAGGGGGATGCGGTCGAGCAACCGGTTCACGCGCGTGCGGGCGTCGGCCATCGCCGTGGTGAGCGAGCTCGACGCCGTGACCTCGGCGATCGCGAGGTGCAGGCGCGAGTCCTTGCGCCGGTAGTCGACCAGGTCGGCGGCCGCGGCCTCGGCGAGCGTGGTCTTGAGGTGCTGCCGGTCGGCCGGGCTGAGCGTCCGCGCGGCGGCGGCCTCGGCCGCGCCGGTTTCGAGCACGTGGCGCAGGCACAACGCGTCTTCGAAGGCGGCCGCGTCGATTTCCCCCGTTTTGCTCTGCGCCGGCTCGGGCAGGTTCTCGTTCACGAACGTCCCGCCGTAACGCCCTCTTCGTGACTCCACGTAACCCGCGTCGGCCAGCGCGCGGATGGCCTCCCTGAGCGTCACCCGGCTCACCCCGAGCCGCTCGGCCAGCTCACGTTCAGAGGGCAGCCGCTCCCCCGCACCGACCACGCCGAGGCGGATGGCCTGCAGCAGGCGTTCGACGGTCTCCTCGAACGCGTTGCCCGCGCGAACCGGCCGGAACAGCGCCTCGTTCGCGCTAGCCACCGACGTCTCCACGACGGCGAGTCTAAGCCCGGTTGATTGCAGAGACTTCTTTGCAAAGGATCCTCTGCGGTGTAGTTTGTGTTTCATGAGCTCCGCCGACCGCACCGAACGGATCCTCGACGCCCGCACCCTGCGCGCGCTCGCCCACCCGCTGCGGATGCGGCTGCTCGACCTGCTGGAACAGGACGGCCCGGCCACGGCCACCGGCCTGGGCAAACGCGTCGGCGAGAGCTCCGGCACCACGTCCTGGCACCTGCGCCGGCTCGCCGACGCCGGCCTCGTCGCGGAGGACCCCGACCGGGGCTCGAAGCGCGAACGCTGGTGGAAGGCCGCCCAGGACTACACCACCATCCGCACCGGCGACTTCGTCCGCGACCCGGAGCTGGCCGGTCCGATCTCGACGGTCCTGCACCAGCTCGTCGAAAAGCGCTACCAGGAGGAGGCGCAGTTCGTCGCCCAACTGCCCCGGTGGCTGGATCGGTGGGAGCACAACGCGACCATGACCAGCGAACACCTCTCCCTGACCCCCGAAGAGACCCGCCGGATGAGCGAGGAGATCACCGCCGTCGTCGACCGCTACCGCCGCACCCCCCAACCAGGCGACGACGCCGTCGTCACCCACTGGGCCGCCTTCCCGCGCACCGCCCGCCCCGAAGAACCCACCGACACCCTGGGGACGCCATGATTCCGCACCACTTCACCGAGCAGCTCGTCGCCGCGCGCCAGTCGGAACTCCGCGCTGCCGCTTCTCACCACCGCGCCGCCGCCTTGCCCCGGCCCCGCACCCTGCCCACGGCCCGCCAGCGCTTGGGCTGGCTCCTGGTCCACACGGGCTTGCGGCTGGTGACCGCCCGGGGCCAGCGGGCGCAGATCACCTTGCCGGCTTGAGGATTGTGCGGGCTTCGATCCATTGAGGACTGTCGGTCCCCCGGTTCAGACACCGGTCCACCGAGGACACCATCCGCCCTCCACCCGGCTTCTCGCCTACCCGACCGCCGCTCTCCGCGCGACGGTCCCTTCGCCCAGCGAACGTCCCCACCGCTCACCATCCACCCCTACCCGCCGACTGCCCTGTCGCCGCGGGACCGTTCGCCCAGCGAAGGGGCCCGCGCAGGCCGAACCCACCACGCACCAACACCTACACCAGCGCGGCAGGTCCATTCGCCCGGCGAAAGGCGCAACAGCACCTGCCGCCTCGCAGCGCCACGCGCCGACATCCCCGCGCGCTGATCCCCAGGCGGTCTCTTCGCCCAGCGAAGCGACCCATCGCACCCTTTCGGCCAGTCCAGCCACACCCGTCGCGAGCGCCGCCCGCAACAAACCGGCACCGCGGGACCGTTCGCTCAGCGAAAGGGCCGCCGGCACCGAGGGCGACCTGACACCGAGCCGGCCGCAAACACGCGGCCACTGACCGGAAAAGCAAGATGGGACCGTTCGCCCTCCGAACGGTCCCACCCGACCCACCCCCAAGAGCACCTCAGCACTCGATGACGTTCACCGCCAGCCCACCCCGCGCGGTCTCCTTGTACTTCACCGACATATCGGCGCCGGTCTCGCGCATGGTCTTGATCGCCTTGTCCAGTGTCACCACGTGGCTGCCGTCGCCGCGCATTGCCATGCGGGCGGCGTGGATGGCCTTCGAGGCGCCGACGGCGTTGCGTTCGATGCAGGGAATCTGCACCAACCCGCCAACCGGGTCGCAGGTAAGACCCAGATGGTGCTCGACGCCGATCTCCGCCGCGTTCTCCACCTGGGCCGGCGACCCGCCCAGGACCTCGGTCAACCCGGCCGCCGCCATGGCCGAGGCCGAGCCGACCTCGCCCTGGCAACCGACCTCGGCACCCGAGATCGAGCCCGTCTGCTTCAAGATCGAGCCCACCGCACCGGCCGTCAAGAGAAAGGTCACGATGCCGTCGTCCGAAGAGCCGCGGACGAACCGCTGGTAGTAGTGCAGCACGGCCGGGATGATCCCCGCGGCACCGTTCGTCGGAGCCGTGACGACGCGCCCGCCGGCGGCGTTCTCCTCGTTGACCGCCAGCGCGTACAGGCTGACCCAGTCCATGGCGTACAACGGATCCCCGACGCCGTCCTCGGCGATCAGCTTGTCGTGCAACGCCTTGGCGCGCCGCGGGACCTTCAGGCCGCCCGGGAGCACGCCCTCGTGCGCGATGCCCGCCGAAACGCACGCGGCCATCACGTCCCAGATCTCCAGCAACCCGGCCCGCACCTCGGCAGCCGAACGCCACGAAAGCTCGTTCGCCAGCATGATCTCGCTGATCGGCAGCCCCGTCGCCGCGCAATGGGCGAGCAGGTCGGCGCCCGTGCGGAACGGGTACGGCACCGGCGTCGAGTCCTCGACGAACACCGCGTCCGTCTCGTACGACTCGTCGCGCACGAAGCCGCCGCCCACGGAGTAGTACGTCCGCGACCGCAGCTCCGAAGCACCGGCGAAGGCCCGGAACACCATCCCGTTCGGGTGCGCCGGCAGCGACTTGCGCCGGTGCATCGTCAAGTCGGCATCCTCGTCGAACGCGATCTCCCGGACGCCACCCAGCAGCAACCGCCCCGACGCACGCATATCGGCGACCCGCGAAGGCACCGTCTCCGTGTCGACCGACTCCGGACGCTCCCCCGACAGCCCCAGCAGCACGGCCTTGTCGCTGCCGTGCCCGAACCCGGTCGCGCCGAGCGAGCCGAACAGCTCCGCCTGCACCCGCGTCACGCGGTCCAGCAGACCCTCGTCGACGAGACCGTCCACAAAGGTCCGCGCGGCCCGCATCGGGCCGACCGTGTGGGAGCTCGACGGCCCGATGCCGATCGAGAACAGATCGAAGACGCTGATCGCCATTGACCCGCCCCTTCCCTCTAGTGTCTGGCGAGCAGCGAGCTGGCTTCCTGCGCGGCCGGACCCTGCTCGGCCAGGTGCGCCAGGTTGTCCGGCAGCTCCTCGCCGCGGTGGGCCTTGGTCTG
>NZ_JBFAQX010000053.1:0-25517 GCF_040678995.1 Amycolatopsis sp. NPDC049253
GACGACGTAAACGATCGCCTTGAGCCGTGGCCAGCGGGCCGGGGCGATCGGGAACCATTTGCGGTCGGCCTCCAGCTGCACCTTCTCGTTGGCGCGGGTCTCGCCGTAGCAGCGGCTGGTGTCGGCGTCGATCTTGCGGGTGCGGGGCGTCTGTGCTCGAACCGGTGATCGACGACCTCCTCGAGCAGGCCGCCGTAGTGCTAGAGCCCTGACGGAATCGGCTTCTCCGGAACCCCTTCCGTCAACAGAGGACCGGGAAACGATGTACGCCGCGAGGTGATAACGGCGCGTTTGACCGGCCTTCAACCGGGTACGCAGCGGGAATACAAACCCGCTTGGGTTTACAGCCCGGCCGAAAGGAGCGCATCATGGCCGGCCACGACGACCAGCACGGCTGGTCCCAGGACATCGGCACCGAGGGCAACACCGCCGCCGAAGCCGGGAGAAAAGCGCGGGAGAAGCCGGAGCACGAACCCGACCCCCACCGCGACTACTCCCCGGGCGGCACGCTCTCCGACACGGACATCGAACCCGGCTCACCGTTCGGCGCGGGAGAAAGCACAACGCGCCGCGGCGAGGAAATCGGCCCGGAGCCCGGCGAGGCAGCCGAGGGCCACAAGGGCGTCTCGCAACGCCCCTACGGCAGTTCGCCCGATTAATACCCGAGGACCTGAAGTGACTTTAATACCCGCCAGGCCGGCACTGTTCCCCGGGCCAGTCGGCCGAAAAAGGTGACGAACCGAATTGGCATCACAAGAGCTACACAGAATTCTCCTCTCACACCCCGGACCTCGGTGCCCGCTTCGACCCGACCACCGAGCCGGGGTTTACAACGCCAGATAAGTCACTCATCCACGGAATCAGCCGGCGACGTGCGCGCGGCCAGGTCACCCATGCGCTCGAGCCTGTCGGCGCAATACACCGCAGCCAGCACGAGTCGCAGCTCATGGGCGACCGGGGCCTGCAACGCCAGCGGCGCCTCAGCGCGTTCTTCGCACTCGGCGCGCTGGAGATCCAGCTCGATGTCGCCCCCGAGCACCTGCTCGGCCAGATCCACGTCCGCAGTGAGCAACGCCGTCGTGGCCTGGCGCATCGCCTGCGCGCAGGCGACACATTTCGGTCATCTCGGCACCGAGTCGAACCAGCTCCTGACGGAACGCCTGTCGCGGACCGACCACAACCCTCTCGCGCGGCTCCAACCACCGCGTCAGCAGACTCGACGACCCGCCGGACGGCTACGACCGGGCAGGTCGGCCGGGTCTCCGGAGCCCCCATCGACCTTCCCCGATTACCCGGACCCAAGCCGGCGAAACGTCTTCATTCACAGCCGCGCCGGTGTGCTGCTCCGACACCTTTGGGCCGAGGGGGCTGAAGTGGGCCAACAAGAACCCTGCCCAGTCCGGAGGAGGGCGAAGAGAAGCGATCCGGCAACCGTCAGAGGCTGCCGAGCCGAAATTTGACCTCGACCTCGCGGCCGAGCCTCCGGTCCACAGCCCGGTTGCCATCGCTCCCGCGTCCGTCCGTCATCAGCCTCCCCACCGACGCAGGCCACCACCGACCCGCCGCGGCGGTTGAGCGCCGGCCGAACCGGGTACTTGCCGCTGCCCGGACACTCCGCTGATGATCTCACGCCGATCAAGTAACCAGAGCACCGCCGGAGACCGCCAGCGCGCGAGACTGAACACCCGCAGGCGAAAACCGCCGATTCGCCAGCGCAGAGAAAGTGAAACCATCGATGTTCACCGTCACCGAATCCGCCGCCGAGGCGATCAAGCAGCTCACCGCGGCCCAGAACGTCCACGCCGACGGCGGCCTCTGCCTCACGCTCGATGGCTCGCCAGAGGACGGTGCCGCGCTCACTGTCGACGTGACCGCGCACCCGGTGGTTGGGGACGATGTCGTCACGACCGCCGACGCCCATGTGTTCCTCGCCCGCGAAACCCGGTTCCGGCTCGCCGACAAAACCCTTGACGTTCGCAAAGACATCGACGGCCACTACACCTTTCTGATCACGACGACACATTGAGCACCACCGAAACTGCGTAGCCGGTCGAACCCGTCGGCATCATTCCGTCCATGAACGGCATCTGTTGGTGTAGCAGCACCTGCAAGTGTCTTCACCGCGATGCCCACCAGCCACCACGAGCGAAATCCGAGCACCGACCGCGCAGTCGATCAGGCAGTCGCGCTGCTCAGTTTCAACGGGTCCTTCGGCGCGCGCGCCCGGGCGTCGAGTATCTGGCGGCCCAGCTCCTGCAGTCGCTTGCGCCCCACCGCGGACCGTGTACCTCGGCTGCCCTGTCGCTTCAACGACGCCGAGCGCGAATGGAATTGGCCATGCCACGGTTCACGCTACGACGTCGACGGCGTCAGCCAGGAGCCGCGGTGAAGCCGCTGCACCAGGCCTCGCGGTGGCGAAGCGAAGACCACCACCAAAACGGGCGCGTTATTCCTCGAGCTTCCCGCCGACCGGCCGATGACCAGTGCTGGGCGCCACCCCTGCATACGACTGCGCCGTCGGTGGCCGGTGACTTCCCGGAGATTGCCGCGGGCTCGCAGGGCGAAAACTACTCTCCGGAGAGCAAATGGCCGAGCGGACCGAGATCGAGGTTCAGTTCCCGCCGTTCCAGGCCGAAGTGTTCGCACAGTTCCTCCATGCGCTGGTCGAGGCACATCAGCGTCTGCCCGATCTCCTCGATCTTGGCGTCGGGCAGGTCGCCGTGGTCGACTCGGCGCAGCGCCTGACGTTCCATGAGCTCGCGCAACAGCTCGACCACGGTCAGCACGAGGCCGACGAGGCTGCGTTCCGCCGTCTCGGGATCGATGTCGAGGTGGTGCTTGCGTTCGTCAGTCATGGCGCGGCTGCAACGCGGTGACCGAGGTGATGAGGGTACGCAAGGAAATGTGCACGAGGTCGACGTCGGCGATGGACAGCGTGATTTCCCCGCTCACCACGACACCGCCCGCCAGAACCCGGTCGAGCAGGTCGATCAGGGCGACGTTGCGGTCCCCCGCACGGGCCGGCAGGGTCATGATCCCTCCATGGACGAAAACGAGTATGGCGGCCACGGACCGGTCAGCCGCACGCTGAGCACGTCGCTGTCGCGGCCGCAGTCCGCCACGGTCTCGGCGAACCGGTCGGCCTCCCCGGCGTCGACCAGGTACGCGCCGTTGAGCACCATCGGGCCGTCCTCACCCGCCAGCGTCCGGCTCTGGGGCGGGTGCGTGCACGCGTCCGCCGCGAACTCCGACAGGACCGCGTGGACACGGTTCACCTGGTCGGCCGCCTGTTGCTGCCTGTCTTCGCGCGAGGCCAGTGCGCTGCGCCGGCGGGCCAGGTAGGCCGCGCCGGCGCCCGCACCCGATGTCGCGGTCCGAACGGGTTCGGGGGCGGTCTCGAGGAAGGCCTTCACACCCCACTCGACCCGTCCCTCGACGTGGTCCAGCGTGCGCGCGAAGTCCGCGGCGCGCGCCTCCACGGCCAGACGCACCGAAGTGTCGTCGTGATACACCGTCGCGAGCCGGACCGGCACCACGGGGTCACGCGCGCCCAGCGCGGCGATCACCGCGTCGTGCGCCCGGGCGACGACGGCCAGCCAGTCGAGGTCTTCGAGGTTGTACCGCAACGCTTCTTCGCCGAACGCGCTCAGCGGCACGTCGCCAGTCACCGCCATCAGGTCGCCGGCCTCGACCGCCCGGGGCGCCTCCCCCGCGACGCCGCACAGGTTCGCGAGTGAGCCCGGATCCACCGAGCGGGCCACGCCGTAGAGCCAGATTCCCTCAGCCGTGTTCATCGTCCTCCCCACCGTCCTCCGTGAACTCCGTTTCCCGGCCCGACTCGAGCTCCGCGACGCGGGCCCGCAGCTCTCGGTTCTCGTTCTGCAGCTTCCCGCTGTCGCCGTTCAGCCACGGATCGGTTTCCCACCAGTTGATGCCCACCTCCCGCGCCGTCTCGAGTGAGGCGATCACCAGCCGCAGCTTGATCGTCAGCAGTTCGATGTCGAGCAGGTTGACCCGGATGTCCCCGGCGATCACGAGGCCCTTGTCCAGGACCCGCTCGAGGATGTCGCCGAGGTTCGCGGGCTGGTGGTTCCCGGCGGCGCCGAGCCCGCTCTGAGACGTGGTGACCGGTTGTCCCGAAACCATGGTCAGCTCCCCTCGTTGCCGGATGCCTTGCCCCGCCCGTATCGCCTGGTCCGGCGGAAGGCCAGCAGCTCCCCCTCGCCGTCGAGCTCGATCTCGTAGAGCGCGAGGACGTCGGCCGAGGACGGGATGCGGCGCTCCTCGACGACCTCGACCTCGACGAGCCAGCCGTCGTCCAGGGGTTCGACCGACGTGATGCCCACGGGGTCACTCGAGACGAGGTCCTTCACGCTCCGCAGTGCCGCTGCCGCCGCTGCCGAAGCCACGAGCCCTTCGCGAGGCCGGCGCCGGGTCGCCTGAGCCCGCCCTTCACCCTTAGCGGCCGCCATCGGCCGTCACCTCTTCCTGTCGTGGGTCCGGCGGACCGGCCGGCCGGACGGCGCTCCGGTCAGCCGGCCCAGAACCCGTTGCTGCGCCTCGGCTTCCTCTTCGACCGAAATCTCGCCGGCGGCCCGCGCGCGTTCCACGGCCTCCAGCTCACGTCGCACGGACGCCGGATCGTGCAGTTCCTCGTCGACCCGCTTGCGGATGAGCTCACCCAGGGCGAGCACTCCCCGCACGGGGGCGAGCGGGAGGCCGAGGATGCCCGTCAGCAGGCCCACGGGTCACTCCGGGGTCCGCGTGACGACGAAGTCGTACGCCGCGAGCGGACCGAGCAGACGGACCTCGACCCGGCCTTCCCACTCCTTCGCGAGCTCGCCGACCACGTCTTCCAGCTCGTCCTGCCGCTCGACCTCCGCGAGCACGGCCAAGTGCACAGCCTCCTCGTCGTGGGTCGGCTGCCGCGCCGCGAGCTCCACGTCGAGGTCGGCCAGCGCGTCGGCCACCCGCTGCGTGTCGGCCGCCCGCTTCGCCTCGATGGCCTGGGTGATCAGCTCCCCCAGCGCCATCCGCTCGTTGCGGGTCGCTTCTTCGGGCTTGCCGCGGATCGCGTCCGCGAGCTGCCCCATCCGGTCGTTCTCGCCGATGATCTCGCGCAGGATCACCCGCTCGTCGTAGCGCGCCCGCACGAGGTACTCCGCCTTGCCTTCGAGCTGGTCGAGAGCGGAGGTGAAGTCGTCCTGGTTCGCGTCGAGCAGCTCCTCCTTCACGGCGTCCACATCGGACACCACGGCGCCGAAGCGCAACGGGAGCACCGGCAGTTCCGCCGCCGCGGCGTCGAGCAGCCCGGCGTGCGCGGACAGGTCCTCGGGCCGGCCGAGCGGTGCGTCCTGCGGGATCTCGCTGACCAGCGCGGCGATCGGACCGCTCGCCACAGTGCTCACCGAGGCCGGCGGATCGCCCACCCCCCTGATTTCCGGATCGAGCTCGACGTCGGAAGGCACGATCCCGTAGACGTAGACGGCCGTGCCGGTCTCCGTTTCCCCGTCGGTCTGGGTCTCGGTCTCGGTAGTCACTCCCTCATCGTCCCTTCCGGCCGCGGCCCGTGGGTTCTTCCTCTTCCTCGTCTTCGCCGAGGATGTCGCGCAGCTTGTCACCGGCCGCCTCGAGCGCGCCGCGTGTCTTGGCCTTCGCACCGCCGGAGTTCATGTCCTCGAGCAGGTCGGGCAGCCCCTTCTGCTCGGTGTCGGAGATGTCCAGCCGGTTCACGGCCTCCGCGAAGCGCAGGTAGGTGTCGACGCTGGCCACGACAACCCGGGCGTCGATGGTGAGCAGCTCGATGCCCACCAGGGACACCCGGACGTAGGCGTCGATCACGAGGCCCTTGTCCAGGATTGTGTCGATCACGTCGGCGAGGCCGCTCGAACTCGGCCGGTCGAGCCCGCCACCCCCGCCCGAGGGCTGTACAGCTGTCGTCATCGCGTGCTCCCTCGGCTTGTCCCGGCGCCCGCGCGGACGCGCCCGCGCCCACGGCGAGGCCGCTCGTCTTCGGTTTCGTCGGCGTCGTCTTCGGTCTCGTCGGTGTCGTCGTCGGCCTCTTCCGGCTCCTCCTCGGACTCCGCGTAGTCGTCCTCTCCGGAATTGGTATCGGCACCTCCTTCGCCCTCTTCGGACTCAGCGCGCACGTCGCGGTCCGTGTGCTCCTGGCCCTCCTCCTGCTCGACGACCTCCCCGTCGTGGATCTCGCCGTGCCACCCCTCGATGTCGTCGGGGTGCAGCAGGTCTTCTGTCATCACGTGCCGGCGGAAGTGCTTGAGCTCCAGCCGCGCGCGGCGGCCCTGAGCGCGCCAGATGTTGCCGGTCCGCTCGAGCAGGCCCTGGGGGTGATAGGCGAGTACCAGCACGACCTTGGTCAGGTCCGGGGTGAGCTCGTGGAACGTCACCGCACCGTCGACGTGACCCTTCGGCCCCTTGGAACGCCACACGATCCGCTCGTACGGCACCTGCTCCAGGATGCTGGCCTCCCAGATGCGGTGCGACCACAAGACCTGCGCCTTCCACTCGGTCTTCTCGTCGCTGACCTGCTCGACGTTGTTGACCTTCTTCATGAACGCCGGGAAATCCGTGAACCGCGTCCACTGGTCGTAGACGAGATCGATCGGCGCACCGATGTCGATCTCCTCGACGATATTGGTCAGCTTGACCTTGTTGCCCTTGCCCCCACCGCCGCCGGTGAAGGCGCTCTTCACCTTCTCCGCGATACCGGACAGGCCACCCTTGACGGCGCCCATCATGGCCTTGCCCTTCACGCTGGGCTTGCCGCCGGTGGCCGCCTCCAATAGCCCACCGCCGCCGTTGCCTTCCGCGAAGTCGGACAACCGGCCGGCCGTGGACGAGATCCTCTTGGTGAGAGAATTCGTCGCTCGGGTCATCGCTGCCTGCCCGAGACCGCGCAGGGCGTCGGTCAGCTCAGTCGAGTCCCCACCCCTCGCCCTCGACACGCTGCCGGTGGCCTTGCCGGCCGTATCCGAAACCTTGTCCGTGGCGTCCTTCAGGTGTTTGGTGACCATCGCGTTCACCTCCCAGCCCGGCGAACGGGGGCGCGGCGGGTGGCCGTGCGGGGACTGCTGGTGCTCTTTTCGCCGCCGTCATCCGACCGCTGTTCGTCGGACGCGTTGGAGCGCTGGCTGGGCGCCCGACGGCGCGGCAGGCGGCCGTCGTCTTCATTGTCGTCGTTCGCACGGGGGCTCGATGAGCGCCGTCGCCGGGGCTCCTCTTCGGCTTCGTCGTCTTCGCCGGGCTCTTCGGTTTCCATCTCCGGTTCTTCCTGCGGTTCGACATCGGTGTCCTCGTCGTCCGCCTTGCCGGACTTCTTGCCGGCTCTGAGACTGCCGCCGTCCTGGAGCCGTTCGCTCAGCGATTCGATCCGCCCGCTGGCCGCCGTCACCGCCGCGGACTTCGCCGCGGAGAGCAGCTCGTCCTTCGCCAGGGAAGTAAGCTGCCCGACCTCCGCCGACGAACTCAGCTGCTTCAGACCACTTTGGACGAGTTTCGTCGGCGACACCCCGGCCCTACCGGTGGCCCCGGCGGCCGCGATCATCAATGCCAGACGCATCTTCTTCGTGCGCCCCAGCAGATAACCGGCCGTGACGCCGAGCGCCATCCGTGTTCCTGCCTTCATCACCGCTCCTCCAGACTGTTGCGGTCGCGAGTTCCCCACACGCAACCCACACCCGCCGAAACAAGGCGAAGGGGAATGTGGCTGCGTCACCCAACCCAGCTACCCGGATTGATCGGGAGGAAAACACGAGATTACGAGAACTGGCTTCACCACAGGGGATAGGCACTTTGAAGAACTCCCCAACACGAAAGCCAAACATGATCTTTTCGGAACCGCGCAGACAGATGCACGTGCTATTTTACCGCCCAGTAGGAACGATTTTGCGAATGGCGGTATCGCATTGTGGACCGAGGGAGGCACTGAAATCGGCCGTTCGGCGCAACGCCCGCTCCGTCCTCGGTGCACGGTGAGCGGCGGGTTCCACGGCGGGAGTTTCCCCGCTCCGGCACCGGGTAGCCGGAGCAGGACCGGAGGAGGATCGTGTGCCCCTGCGCCAACCTGAGCTCGAAGCCGAAGCGGACACGGAGGTGCAACCGGCTGCGCGCCCGGTTCGCCGCAGCGCCATGGCTCACGCGCTTCCTCGGTGAACGCCACGGCCTCGAACTCGACACCGAAGGCCTTCGCGTCGGCCTCGGCCCCTGGGTCGTCTCGACGCCACTCAGCAACTTTGCCCGGCGCGGAGGTGTCCGGACCCTTCAGCGCCGTCCGGGTCCTCGGGGTTCGGCTCTCCGCGGTCGACCGAGGGCTCACGCTCGGCACCAGCACCGAGCGGGGCATCTGCATCCGTTTCAACGTGCCGGTGCCGGGTATCGACCCGTTCGGACTCATCCGCCACCCCGGGCTGACGGTGACGGTGGCCGAACCGGACCTCGTCGCGGAAGCGATTTACACCATCGCACGCGGCTGACCGCGGTCGGCACCACCCACCGCATCCCTTGCGGACCGTCGCTTCGGCTCGTCGGGAGCGGGTAGGCCGAGATCATGAGCGAGCGAACGCAGGTGACCCTCCGGCCGTACGCGACCCGCTGCCGCTGGGATTCGTCTGCTTCGGCATCGGCATGGCCGTGCTGGGCGGCATCGGGCTCGGCCTGATCGACGGCGACCAGTTGCGCACGACGGCATCCTGCTGGCCGGTTTCGTGTTCCCGCTGGAGTTCCTCGCGGCGGTCGTCGCGTTTCTCGCCCGCGACACGGGAGCGGCAGCCGCGCTAGGGCTGTTCACGACGTCGTGGCTCGCACTCGGCGCGGTGGACATCGTGGCGCCACAGGACCAGACCAGCCCGGCTCTCGACTGCTACCTTGGGGCGTTCGCGTGTGCGCTCGTGCCACTGATCATCGTCGCGTTCCTGGGCAAGAGGCTGCTCGGAATCGCGCTGACGGTGTCCGCGGCCCGCGCCGCGCTCGCTGCCGCGGCCGAGTTCGGTGCGCCGCAAGCCGTGCAGCTCGCGAGCGGCTGGGTCGCACTCGCGCTGTTCGCGCTGGCGCTTTACGCCGGCACCGCGTTCCTCGTCGGGGACGTGCGGCAGCGCACCACCCTGCCGGTCTTCCGGCGCGCCAGCGCACGCAAAGCCCTCGAAGGCGATCTTTCGGTGCAATCCGCTCGGTTGCCGCACGAAGCGGGCGTCCGAAACCAGCTGTGACGGACGTGTAACCCGTCCTGGGTCGGGTAACCGCCGCCCGAGTCGTGCGCCGAGCCGGGGACGTCAGCCGTGCCCCAGTCCAGCGTTCGCGTCGAGCCGATCCGCCCGAGCCCCCGGCAGACGCCTCGCGGAGCCGTGTTCCTGGCCCTGCTGCGCAGTTCTGGTTGACGTTCATCGGGTTCCGCCTGACCTTCCTGGTACAGCACTGGCTGGGCGCCGAAGGGACGCCGCGCCGCTACGCCGACTACCTGTCCACCGACGGGTTCACGGCGCCCAACATGGTCTCGACCATCGGATCGTTCGTGCCGGGCGCGTCCATGCTGCCGTTCATCTGGAACGCGGTGAAGAGCTACCGGTTCGGTGAAGTGGTGACTGTCGACGACCCGTGGGGCTTCGGCAACTCACTCGAATGGGCGACCACCTGCCCACCGTCGCGGCACAACTTCCCCTAGTGGCCCCGCATCCGCTCCGGGCCAGCGGCCTTCGAGCTGCACTACCCGGCGATGGCTGGGCGACTCGAGCAAGAGAAGCGCGTCACTCGGCGCGAAAAGCACCGGGTGCGGATGTAGGTGCCGGCCGTCGTCCGGGCCGGCAGAGTCGAGGATTACGCCCGTCTGCCACGGGAAATCCGCGAACAGGAAAGGAGGGCTTTACCCGTGACCGAACCCGACCAGCCCCACGACGCCGCTACGCCCGACGCGGCGGAGACGGATCCGGCCGCGCTCAGCGCCGCCGAGGATCTCGACGAGGACGAGCTCCAGGCCGATCCCCTCGAAGCGGGGATGGACCCGCCGGAGCACTGGAGCGGGGTGACCAAGTACGGCATGACGCCCCGCGAGGAGGCCGACCCACGCCCCCTGGACGAACGGCTCGCCGAGGAACGCCCCGACCCCGCCACCCGAGGTCGCACAGCGCAACCTGGAAGCGGCCGACGATGCCGACGCACGATCCGGTGCGGGCACTCTGTAGGTGGCAGCGCGAAACTGCCGGGTCCGTCGCGGGGCCCCCTGGCGGTTTTCACTGCGCACTGCGGGCAGCTCTGACTGACCAGGCCGGGCCTGCGCGTCCTGGGCGATCACCCCGGCCACCCGGCGAGGTCGTGCCCGTCAATGACCAGCGAGCGACGCACGCTGCGGTCGGACATCGTGCGCAGCGGCCAACTGTCCACGTACGCGAAACGGCGGGTGAAGGCATAGCCGGCCGACGGCTGGCCTCGTAGCAGCTCCCGGCGTCACCTTCACGAGCCTTCATCCCTGTCCACCAGGTGCGCCCACCAGCCGGAACGTCGGTTTCACTTGACCAAGTGACGGGGTAATTCGATGGTCGATAGATCGGAGGCCCGCGGAGCGAGGGGAGCAACCATGTCGTTGGTGGACGCACAGACCGAGCGGACGAGCTGGCCGGCGCCGGCTCCTCAGCGCATGCCCGACGGCGTTGACGGCGCGGCGGTGCTCGCGGAAGAGAACCGGCAGCTTCGGGAGGCGCTGCAGTCCCGAGGGGTGATCGAGCAGGCCAAAGGCGTGCTGATGGCCCAGCGCCGCTGCGGCCCGCAGGAGGCGTTTGACGTGCTCGTGACACTGTCGCAGGACACCAACGTCAAGCTCCGCGACGTCGCACGAGCGTTCCTCGACGAGTTCCTCGCCACCGCGCCCGAGCAATCGCACGGCGGCCCCGCAGCCCCTGCTTGACCGCGAGGCCACCTGCGGACACGTCACTTCCCGGCCACACGGTGGCCCGTCACCAGCGCGCCACCCAGGGCCTACCCGCGCATCCCCACGGGAAACACGACGAACGGTGGGGTCCGGCGCCGAGGGCAAGGCAGCGCACCCTTGGCGGGCGGCCAACAACAAAGCCGCTGATCGCCGATTGGGTGTGGCGCCCGCACCCGGACCGCCCGTCGATATCCCCTACCTGACGATAAAACTTTCCGCTGCCACCAGCCCCCGGAGCACCGTTGCCTACTCAGCGTGACTCCGGCAGGCGAGTCGAAACTTCGCGGGTCCGGAGTAGGCGACCAGTCCCCCGCACCGCGACGTACATCCGTTCGGGTGGCATCACCGGAATGGACGAGTGCGGCCGCGCCGACGGGGTATGCGGCGGGGACCTCGACCCGTCAGGGGGAATCACGTTGAACCGGATGCTGATCAGCCAGGAGAGCCGGCCCGTCGCGTGCAAGGAGTGCAGCGCGCCCGCGCTGCGCGTGGCCCGGCTCGTCTCGAGCGACGGACGGCTGCTCGGCCAGACGGTGTTCTGCGCCGAATGCCGACGCCGTCGTCGGGAGCACGAACCCGCGGCCGGCGTCGCCCCGACTTCGCCACTACCGTAGGCCGGCACGGGTGCACGACGCTGCGCGTACCGGCGGGACCGCGTTGGTACGCGCAGCGTGTGCCTGCGCTGCTGCGGTCATCACGTCGATCCCCGCACGGCGCGGGCCGGCCGGCTCAGCTGGAGCCGGCCACGGGCGTCGCCACGAACCGGGCGGACGGCACGACCTCCCCACCTGGCAACCGCAGTTCCACAGCGCCCTCGACGAGGGCCGGCCCAACCGGAACCACGGGCACCCGCCCCACGCGCCCGGGCGTCCCCTCGGCGGGGCGCCGGCCCTCGCGGTAACGGAGCCCGCGAACGCACCAGTGCTTCTGCATGGGTCCAGGGCCCGAGTGCCGAGCGGCGGCGTGGCGGCGCTCGGCGTCGAGCGGCGCCCGGTTACCCGCGCAAGACCGAGCTCCGGGCCACCACTCAGGCTGTGGCGCTGCGGATCTTCAGCGGATCCTTCGGCGCGTCCGAGCGGGCGTCGAGCATTTCGCGCCCGAGCTCCTGCAGGCGCTTGCGGCCCATCGCCTTGCGGACCTCCGGGAACCACTCGCCCTCTTCCTCTTCGACGTGGTGACGCACGTTCTCTATTAGGACGGTGACCTTGGCGTCGAAGGTCTCGTCCGCGGGGTCGAAGCCCTGCAGCTCCGACAGCAGCCAGACCATCACGTGGTGTTCCTCGACGCTTTCGAGCACGTGGTCTTTCTCCTCAGGCGCGGCGTCGCGCGCAGCCGGGTAGAAGATCTCCTCTTCGAGGTACGTGTGGACGGTCAGCTCCTCGATCATCGCGTCGACAAGCCGGCGCTTCTCCCGGTGTGCCGAGTCACCGGCCTTCTCGAACTGCTTGAACACCTTTTCGACGTTCTTGTGGTCTTGTTTCAGCAACACGATCGCGTCGGTCGACACGGGCGCCTCCTTCAGTCGCGCCCGGATTACCCCCGGGCGCGAGGGTGAAACGCCCGGGGTTTGCGCTCACCCCACGGGGGAACCACCCGGGGATGACCCACTTGCCCGCCCCGCTGTCGTTGTGGATCGACACCGCGCCCGCACCGGAACGCAGCTCGGGGCCGCCACCGGCGTGGGCCGAGGTCGCCGTGCTCGGGGCCGGGATCGCGGGTCTGACCACGGCAGTGCTGCTGGCACGGGCCGGGAAGTCGGTGCTCGTCCTGGAGGCCGACCGGGTGGCGAGCGGCGTATCCGGGCACACGACGGCGAAGGTGAGCGCCCAGCACGGTGTGAAGTATGCCGAGCTCGAGGCGCGCCACGGTGCGGACGCCGCGAAGGCCTACGCCGAAGCGCAGTCGGCGGCGCTGGAGTGGATCGCGGCGGAAGCGGGCATCGACTGCGCGTTCACGCGCGCGCCCAGCTACGTCTACACGACGCGGGCGGGGACCGTGGACAAGCTCAAGCGGGAAGCCGACGCGGCCACGAAAGCCGGGCTCCCGGCGGCGTACGTGAAGGACGTCGAGCTGGACGTGCCCGCCCTCGGTGCCGTGCGCGTCGCCGGGCAGGCGCACTTCCACCCCCGCCGTTGGCTCCTCGGGCTCGCCGCCGAGGTCGAACGCGCGGGCGGCACCGTCCTCGAGCACACGCGCGCGCTGAGCCTCGACTTGCGCGGCCGGGTCGTGCGGACGTCCCAGGGCGACGTCGAGGCCGACGACGTGGTGGTCGCCACGCACTACCCCGTGTTCGACCGCGGGCTCTACTTCGCCCGGCTCGACCCAGTGCGCGACCTGGTCGTCGCGGGCCCGGCGGCCGGCGACCGCGCGCCGGACGGCATGTACCTCGACGCCGACACCCACCACTCGGTGCGCGCCTACGCCGCCGGCAGGACCCCGACCGTCGTCGTCGGGGGCGAGCACTACCGCGTGGGCTCCGAATCACACATCGAGGCACGCTACGAACGCCTCGCCGCCTGGGCCGGCGAACACGCAGGCGTGCACCACGTCACCCACCGCTGGTCCGCGCACGATCTGTCGACTTTGGACGGACTGCCGTACGCCGGCCGCTATCTGCCCGCCTCGGCCCCGCTGTGGGTCGCCGCGGGCTTCGGACAGTGGGGCATGACCGGAGGCACGGCGGCAGGTCAGGTCGTCGCCGCCCGCATCCTCGGCGATGACCACCCCGCGGCTGCATTGTTCGATCCCAACCGCTTCGACGCGCGCTCGGTGCTCAGCCTCGCCGAAGACGCCTTCGAGGTCGGCCGCCACCTCGTCGGTGACCACGTGTCCGTGCTGCAGCAGGGTCGCTCTCTGGACCAGGTGCGGCCGGGGCAGGGCGCCGTGGTCCGCGTGGGCGCCGAACTAGTCGCCGCCTACCGCGCCGAGACAGGTGACCTGCACACCGTCGAAGCCCACTGCACGCACCTCGGCTGCCTGGTGACCTTCAACGACGCGGAACACACCTGGGACTGCCCGTGCCACGGCTCCCGCTTCGACCCCGACGGCGCCGTCGTCCAGGGCCCCGCCGTCCGGCCGTTGCGCCGTCATCCGCGCTGACTCACCGGCGATCATGGACGCGACGAGCAACCACCCCGAAGCGTGGTTTCGGCGGCCACACCAAGGGTATTTCCCGGGGATGACGCGGCTGCGACGCAGCACCCTGACCGGCCCCGGCATCCGGCGAGTGCGGCGCGGGCGCGGGTTCTCCTTCCGGCGACCCGCTCACCGAACCCGGGGTTCTGGAACGAATCGAGGGCCTGGCCATCCCTCCGGCGTGGCGGGACGTGTGGATCGCGCCACACCCGAACGGCCACATCCAGGCCGTCGGCACCGACGCCGCTGGCCGGCGGCAGTACCTATACCAACGCAGTGGCGCCGCGATCGCGACGAGGAGAAGCACGACCGGGTGCTGGCCATGGCGAAGCGTCTGCCCGAATGGCGGGCACAGGTCGAGGACGACCTCGCCGGACGAGGGCTGACGGAACGCCGAGTGCTCGCCGCCGCGCTGCGCTTGCTCGATCGGAGCATCTTGCGCACCGGCGGCGAGGAGTACGCCGAGGAGAACAGCACCCACGGCGTGGCGACGCTGCTGCGCGAGCACGCCTGTGTGCGCGACGGTGCCTGCGTATTCGAGTACCCGGCCAAAGGCGTCGCCGCCCGGGCGGTGTCGATCGACGATCCGGCGCTGGTGAAGGTCCTGCGGTCCCTGCTGCGCAGCCACGCGACCGGCTGCTCGTCTACCGCACACGCTCAGGTTGGCACGAGATCCACGCCGCCGACGTCAACGAGCGGTTCAAGGAGCTCGCCGGTGAAGACTGCACTGCCAAGGACCTGCGCACCTGGAACGCCACCCTGCTCGCCGCGGGCGCGTTCGCCACGGCCGACGAACCGGAGTCGAAGGCTGCGGCCAAACGCGCGGAGGCGGCTGTGATGCGCCAGGTCTCCGAAGCGCTGGGCAACACTTCGGCCGTATGCCGTGCGTCCTATGTGGACCCGCGGGTGGTCGAGGTCTACCGATCGTCACGGACGATCAGCCGGGCCCTGAGGCGTGCCGCGAAAGCCGAGGGCGACGACGCCCGCGCGGTCCTCGAGCGCGCCACCATCCGGCTGCTGAGCCGCACGAAGAACCAGTAACCTGCCAGGCCGACAGGCGGGCAACGGAACCTGGCCACCCGGAGACCCCACGCCGAAGAGCACTCGTGCGGGCGATGCCGTTCACCGTCAGCGGCGAGGTCAAGCCGGTCGAGCAGCACATCCACCGCTTCCTCGTCGGGCCGGGCGGCGCGTGTTTACTCGGCGAGTCCAGGGGAATTCCTGGGCGGTACACCACTTCCCCCAGCCGTGAGGAGGAGCTCTATGTCCGCTGTCCGCGACTACCTGATCGACGTCGAATATCCCTGTGGGCGCGAAGAACTGCTCCGCTCCGCCGCCGCCCACGGAGCCGGTGACCAGATCATCGGCCACTTGGGCAAGCTGCCCGAGCAGGAGTACGCGGACGCAGAGACCGTCCAACGGCTGCTCGGCACCGATTCGCCATGACCTCGACCGGGGATGGCCGGGCACATGTCCAGCGTTGCGCAGCGTGTGCTTGAACGGCTCGACGCGAACCGCCCGAAACGGACAGCGAAGCACGGCCCGCGATGTTCGGCAAAGTCGCCGTCCCTTTGACGGAGTTTCTGTGGGCCGTACACCTCGAACCGCGGCCCCCGGGCACCTGCGGCCTGTGCCTCGGCTACGCCGGTCTGAACCGGCTGGTGGCTGAGACCGGGCAACGCGAGGAATCTGGTCAGGGCCGCGGCGAGCATCGTTTGACCACTCGTCAAGCGGCGGGCTCGACACTCGCACGCTCGCTGCAGAGGCTCATCGGCGCCGGCCCAGGAACGGACTTGACCAGTGTGGCGGCGACCCCGGCCGCGGTCGTCATGACGCGCTTCCACTTCACCGGCAGGTCGCCGGTCATCACGACGGGGTCGGGCGGGGACGCCGTAGACCTCGCATTCGTCCGGAGCAGGAAAACGCACCGAGCCGCCGACCCGCGCGCCCTACGTGGTCGAAACCGAGCCGAACCGGGTAGCCGCCCAATATGACGGAAGAATCTTTGATCGTGATCGGCAGTGGCCCGGCCGGGTTATCCGCCGCCCGGGCTTACCGCGAGGCGGGCGGCGCGGGCAGGGTGCGCATCCTCTCCGCCGATCCTGCGCCGCCATACAAGCGTCCGCCCCTGTCGAAGGACTTCTTGCGCGGCGAGAGCGACGAGGCGGACCTCGCGCTCGACGGCCCGGGTGAGGACGTCGATCTCGTCTTGGGTGATCCGGTCGTCGCGCTCGGCACGCACGAGGTCCGGACCGGCTCGGGGGCGGCCCACGAGTTCACGAAGTGCGTGCTAGCGACCGGCGCGGAACCCCTGCGGCCACCGGTTCCCGGCGCCGACCACCCCGACGTGCGCTGCCTGCGCTCGCTGCACAGCTCCCGCGAACTGAGAGCCGCCGCGGCCGGCGCCCGCAGCGCCGTCGTGGTCGGCGCGGGCTTCATCGGCTGCGAGGCGGCGGTGTCGCTGTCGCGGCTGGGCCTGCAGGTGACCGTTTTGTGCCCCGATTCCGTGCCGCAGGAACCCCGGCTCGGACGCTCGGCCGGTGAGCTGATCCTCCACTGGCTCAAGGCCGAAGGGGTCAGCGTGCTGCGCGATACCCGCCTCGAGGCTGTGACCGGCGGCCACCGGATCCACACCGAGCTCACCCCCGCGCTCGACACAGACCTCGTGCTGCTCGCCACCGGCGTCCGCCCCCGCGTCGAACTGGCCGCACACGCCAGACTGGCCCTCGAGCACGGCCGCGTGCGCACCGACGACCACCTGCGCACCAGCCGCCCCGACGTATACGCGGCCGGTGACGTCGCCTTCGCCCACAACCCGTCAGCCGGACGCTCCCTCGCCGTGGAGCACTGGGGTGAGGCACTCGCCATGGGCGAAGTCGCCGGCCGGTCGGCGGCGGGCACCGACGCGTCGTGGGACGCCGTCCCCGGGTTCTGGTCCGAAATCGGCGACCAGGTCCTCAAATACGCCGCGTGGGGTGACGGCTACGACCACGCCCACCCGGTGTCCCACGACGGAGGATTCACCGTCTGGTACGAACGGGGCGCCGAGCTCGTCGGCGTGCTCACCCACGGCGCCGACGAGGACTACGAACGCGGCCGCGCCCTGATCCGCGACCACCGGCCCGTGCCGGCGTAACCGCCGTCAGCCGGCTGGCGTCGGACCGGACGCCCGTGGCCGGCGGGTGCTCAGGAAGAGGTTACGCGCAGAGTGCGCAGCCGCGAATCGGCTGGGTCCGGCACGTACGGGTCGCCGGTTCCCCAGGGGCAGCACCGTCTCAGCTCGTGACCTGCGCAAGCGTCAGGGTCACCAGCCGGGGGCGCGGCCGTCATCTCGCGCTTTGGCATTAGGTTCTCCTCGGATGCTGATCGACGGTGTGTGCCACTCTTCGTGGAGCTCTCAGGCGGAGGGCTGCAGCAGGATCTTTTGGGCGCCCTCGAGCTTCTTCTGGAAGATGTCGTACGCGCGCGGCGCGTCGGTCAGCGGCAGCTTGTGCGTGGCGAAACCCTCGACGCCGAGCGGGTCGTCTTCGGCGGTGAGGGCCGGCATGATGTCGTCGATCCAATGCCGCACATTGGCTTGGCCCATGCGCAGCTGGATCTGCTTGTCGAACAGTTCCATCATCGGGATCGGGTCGACCATGCCTCCGTACACGCCGGACAGCGAGATCGTGCCGCCGCGGCGCACGCTGTCGATCGCGGCGTACAGCACGCTCATGCGGTCGATACCCGCCTTCTCGGTGATCTTTGCGCCGATCTGCTGCGGCAACAGGGCGACGAGATTGTGTGCCAATCGGCCGATCGGCGCACCGTGGGCCTCCATGCCGACGGCGTCGATCACCGCGTCCGCACCCCGCCCATCGGTGAGCTGCCGGATCGACTCGGCGATGTCCTTGTGGTCACGGATGTCGAGGGTGGTGGCGCCGTGCGAACGCGCCCGCGCGAGCCTGTCCGGTACGAGGTCGACGCCGATCACCTCGCCGGCCCCGCGGTGCGGCGCGATGCGGCAGGCCATCTGCCCGATCGGCCCGAGCCCGAACACTACGACCGAACCGCCGTCGGGCACATCCGCGTACTCGACGGCCTGCCACGCCGTCGGGACCACGTCGGAAAGGTAGACGAACCGCTCGTCCGGCGGGCCATCCGGGACCTTGATCGGCCCGTACTGGGCCTGCGGCACCCGCAGGTACTCTGCCTGCCCTCCGGGTACCTGGCCGTAGAGCTTGGTGTACCCGAGCAGCGACGCGCCCTTGCCCTGACTCGTTACCTGCGTTGTCTCGCACTGCGATTGCAGGCCACGTTCGCACATCCAGCAATGACCGCACGAGATGTTGAAGGGGACCACGACGCGGTCGCCGGGCTTGATCCCGGTCACGCCCGCACCGACTTCCTGTACCACGCCCATCGGCTCGTGCCCCAGGATGTCGCCCTCGGTCATGAACGCGCCAAGTACTTCGTACAGGTGCAAATCCGACCCGCAGATCCCAGTGGACGTGATCCGCACGATCGCGTCCGTCGGCTCCTGAAGCTTCGGGTCGGGCACTGTGTCCACGCGGACGTCGCGCTTGCCGTGCCAGGTCACTGCCTTCATCGATCTCCCTTTCACCGTGGAGAAAGCCAACTGGTTCCGGGATTTCCTGACGACCGGCGGGGCAAACGCGATTCACCTGTCCGCAACCGGCTTATGTGGACTGCTCAGGCTGTCGCGTTGTGCACTTTCAGAGGGTCTGCGGCGCCCGACGCTGCGGGTAGTGCATGCTCTGCGATGGTTTCTGCAGACGTTTGCATCCATCACGCAGCGCACCCGAGCACGGCGACCTGCTCGCCGACCTACACGACACGCGCGTGGCGCTGCCCGACCGCTGACCCCACCGCGGCCGGGCACCGCCGGCACGGCTGCTCAGCCGGGGATGCTCGACCCGCTACGCCCTGGCGGTAGGCCACTGCTTGAGCACGACGAGCGGCGCCGCCGCCGCAGGCCACACCTGAACCCGTACCAGCTCCATGGTTGCAGGGTCTTCGTCGGAATCGATATCCAAACGACTCGCAACTCCCAGGTTCGACTTCGCCACCCGCAGCCGCAGCCACCCGGTCGGAACAGCGAAACGCGCCGCGTCAGGCTCAAAATCCGTACAGCCCATCACCACCAGGCGGCCGGATGGAACCTGCACGCTGCCTTCGACAACGTGGTCAAAGGCGGTGCTGTCGTCTGCTGGAGCCTCGTCCAACACTTCGACCGCGACCCGCACGAACACGTTCGCCATGGTGCCGACAGCAACAGCGTCCCCGGCTACTGCGAGCTGGTCCGCCATCGCCTCCTCCGTCCACACCTCCCCCAGATCGGTTACAGACCCCTCATCGAACACGTGGATCTGGTGGTAGTCCGCGAACAGCTTCAACTCATCTGACACCAAGCCATCCTGCCGCAGGCCACTAGTCCTCGGCTGACCGCCAGCTGGCGTTGTCCCGCCGCAGTCCCTGGCCAGATCCGGGCGAATATCGCACGGTTCGAATAAGCGCATTGCGCCAGCTGCGAAACCCGTCACCAGCACGCCCTGAGCCCCAGGTCAGGGGTTCGTCGGTGCCTCGCCGCGTTTCAGGGCGGCGATGGTGGCCCGGATCCTCTCTTCTTCCTCGTCAGCGGCTGAGCCCATGCCGGTGACCCGGTCCATGTGGACGACCAGGAGGGCTTCAAGCCGATTCAGCCATTGGGCGTTCGATTCGCCGGGTCTCTGCTGTACCTGGTCAGCCATGCCCTCAGCGTACGGCTTCGCCTGCCGTTACAGGCGACCGCGAGCGCGCCGGGTTCCTCGTTATCGACGCCGACGTGCTGCGCGTGCACTGCGCGCCCGAGCTGGTCGTGCCGGGCATGCAGCACGTGGATCCCCCGAAGCGGAGCCCGGGTGGCGCAGCGTGACGCGCTCGGAATACGAGGCCACGATCGAGCGGGTCTACTCGACCACCTCGACCCAATGCAACCGGGTCATCGCGCGTCGCCCCCTTCACCGGGGCCGGTCGGGGACTGTGCCCGACCGTCATCCGCCTGGGGCAGCCGCGCGCCATCGCTTTACGGCGTGCACTCACCGCCGGATCGCGTACTGACTGGACAGCTGCTTCGAGTTCGCGATCACATCGTCCCAGGGCACCACGAAGCCGGTGATCTCTGCCGAGCACCCCGCGCACAGCACGGTTGACCGGACTACCTCGGACGCGCGCCGTCTACGTCGGCACCACTTACTCGATCAGTACTTGGCCAGGTCCTGCACGATTGGGCCCGAGGTGGGCACGCGAAACCACCACCACCCCCTACCGGTGAGGTCGATCCGAGCAATCTTCGCGATGCGGTCGCCCGGGTCGTCGGCAGTGAAGGACCGGAACAGGTCATCGCCCGGCGTGACGTACCGACGAACCTTGTCAGCGAGCCCGGGCCTGAGCCGGCGGAGTGCGTCCTCCACAAAGTCGCGCATGAAGAGCGCCCCGGCCAGGTCATGCTCGGTCCAGACACTGCGATCGGCATGAGGTAGCCCGCGATCTCGGTCGAGCTTCTCGACCTGCAGCGACCAAGCTCGACTCAAGCCGATAGCGTCAGGCTTGCCATTGTCGCCCGGCTCGGGCTTGTTCTCCGCGATCTCGGCGAGCTCGTCATCGGTAAACAACGCCCGGACCTCTTCGGGCAGGTCATCGTGCATGGGCAGCAGCAGCGTCGTAACCCTTACGGGTGGCACTAAAGGCATCGTGGTCGACCATGCTCGAGACAGTAGTTCCTGACACCGAGGCGAGCCGTAGTCCGGAGAAGTACGTCGCCGGGACCAGGCTCGGACTTCTGGCACTTGAAGCACTTCTTCGCCCCACCGCCACCAGCGCAACAGGTCGTAGGCGTAGGTCCGCACACTCGCCGTGCTGGTGGGCCTGGCCGCGAGATCGGCTAAGAACTCCGCGATCGCAGGCACTACGGCGTTGTCCGGGTCGACCACCAACCACGCCGGGCCACTCGACCACGGGACAACCCGCCCCCACCAGGGCAGGCGCACAAGATCCAACGGCAACTGAGCAGGCACAACGCACTCCGACGACTTCGGCGATCACGACGACCGAAGTCTCGAACCATGTGTCCGGCGTCAGCTGACGACGCACCGGCGTGTCGCCCCGTAGTCCGGTCAACGGTGTGGCGCAAGTACCGTCAGGTGTGGCTGTCCAGCCCGGCTCGACTCGTGCGCGGCATCGTGCAGATCGGGCAGGGCACCGTGTCGCTCGTCGCCGACCAGGTCACCCGCTGAACCTGAAGAGCCTCGCGTCGACGTCGCGCGACTTTCGGTGACCGTTCACCGGGGCTGCTGCCCGCCGGGGTGTCCCAAGCCCGGCGGGCAGCAGCGGCTCGCACGTCGGGAGCGGCTCAAGGACGGGGAGATTCAGCCGATGCCGGTGACCTGCAGGGCGGTGGTCCAGTTGCTCTTGATCGCGGAGCGGGCGGCCGACAGGGTGATGGTGCCGGCGCAGACGGCGTTCTTGAGCTTGGTTTCGGTGCCGTCCTTGGTGTGCGCGGTCTCGCTGCCGGAGTAGGGCTCGGGCCACAAAATCTTCGGATCCCGGGGCGCGCCGCCCAACTCGAGCGGCACCATGTGGTCCTCTTCGTAGTCGGCCAGGCTGGTGTCGCTGTAGCCGTAGTCGGCGATGCCCTGCACCTTCAGCGGGTTGGTGTAGGAGGTAGGCGGGCGCACCGTGGCGGTCCAGCCGGACACGCAGATCGTGGAGTGGATGTTGGACTGGGTGACGTCGGGGTTGTAGGTGCCCGGGTTCAGCTCGCATCGGGCGGCGGCAGACGGGACGTGGAGCAGGTCGCGGCCAGAGCCACACCACCGGTCACGATCACCCCGCCACCGGCGAGAGCGACAGCGGCGAAGACCGCGGTGACCGACCGCACGACAACGCGCATGAGAACCTCCGAGAACCGTCCCCGGGCCGGGTCGCCGGGCTGTGGACATCGCACCTCATCGGCCGTGACCAGGAAAAGAACCACCGGCGTGAACACCCCGTGTCAGCATCAGCTCACGGACACGAACATTCCCGCTGTCAACAGCCGGATGGCCGACAACCTTCGGAGCGAACCGCCCGGCGCACCCATAACCGGCCACCCGTGAGCGTCTTGCAGTGCGGGCTTGCTGGCCCTCCCGACCGCCGCACGGCCACCTCTTCGCGGCGCAGGCCGGTTCCGCCGCGCAACCCGGCGCGCCGGCGGGCTGGACCCGCGCCCGGTGGGCACGCAGGAAGCCGGCGAGGCCGTTATCACCGTCTGTCACGCTGACCAGGGTAATCGGTACCCGCGCCGACCTGCTCCGTCGTCACCCTGCCTGGGTGTGGCACTCCTAGGCATCCGCGCCCTTCTCCGGTACCAGTCGTCCCGGCACGCTCGAAACCATGTGCACCACCTTCACCATGACCATCCAAGGCTCCCCCGTCGACGGTACTTCGTTCTTCGACGTGATCGACCCCGCCGACGAAACCGTCGTCGCGACGGCCCCGAACGCCACTCCCGGGCAGCTCGACGCCGCCGTGTCCGCCGCGCGCGCCGCCGCACCCGGGTGGGCCGCACTGCCGCTGCCCGAGCGTGCGGGCCACCTGCGCGCCATCGCCGATACAGTTGACGAGCACCTCGGAGAGCTGCACCAGCTGATCACCGCCGAGCAGGGCAAGTCGCCGGATCTGGCCGCGGACGAGGTCCGGGACCTGAGTCACTGGCTCCGCGAAACCGCCACGCTGGACCTCCCAGAAACGGTCAACGAAAACAGCGAGGAACGCCGCTCGATCACCCGTCGGGTGCCGCTGGGCGTGATCGCGGCCATCACGCCGTGGAACTACCCGCTCGGACAGCTGTCCTTCAAACTGGACCCGGCCCTGCTGGCCGGCAATACCGTGTCGTGAAGCCCTCGAACCTCGCCCCGCTGGCCGTCCTCCGGCTCGGCGAGCTGTTGCGCGGGGTGGTTCCAGACGGTGTGGTCAACGTCATCTCCGGCGACGACGCGCTCGGCCCGCTGATGACCGGCCATCCCGGATTCGACAAGATCAGTTTCACCGGCTCGACCCCGATCGGACGAGCGTGATGGCCAGCGCCGCGCCGACCCTCGCCAGTGTCACCCTGGAACTCGGCGGGAACGATCCCGCCATCGTTCTCCGGGACGCCGACATCCCGGCGATCGCCACGCAGCTGTTCTGGGCGGCTTTCGCCAACGCCGGGCAGATCTGCCTGGCGGCCAAACGAATCTACGTCGACAGCAGCCGATACGATGAGCTCGCCGCGGCGCTCACCGGTTTGGCCCGCACCGTCGGCACCGAAATCGGCCCGGTGTCCAACCGCCGCCAATACGAAGCCGTGCTCGATCTCATCCAGGACTCGAAAGACCACGGCCACACCTTCCTCACCGGCGGCATGCCCGGCGGCGGAAAGGGGTTCTTCCTCCACCCCACCATCGTGGACGATCCGCCGGAAAGTGCGCGGATCGTCCAGGAGGAACAGTTCGGCCCGGTGGTCCCGCTCGTACGCTACGAGACCGTGGACGAGGTGCTGAGCCGCGCCAACGCCGTCGACCACGGGCTCGGCGCCTCGGTGTGGTCGGCCGACACGGCCGCCGCGTCGGCAGTAGCCGGGCAGTTGGAGGCTGGAACGGTCTGGGTCAACGAAGTGATGCACCTGTCGCCTCTGGTGCCCTTCGGCGGACACAAGCAGTCAGGCATCGGAGTCGAAAGTGGGAACGCCGGCCTGCTGGAATTCAGCCAGCCGCAGACCATCACACTGAGAAAGAGCGCATACCCGGACTGCAGCACATCAGCAGCTGAACCAGACGTGATCAATTTGCATCGCAGATCAACGGAGGACGCATGAACGAGTCTCAGCAGAACAAGGCGCTGGTACTGGACTTCTACATCGATCTCTCGGCTGGAAACCTCGAGGGGGCGATGAGTCGGCTGGACGAGAATCTGGAATATCGAATCGGAGGCCACTCCACCGAGTTCCCGCTGGCCGGGACACACTCCAAGTCGGAGCTGATCGAAATTCTCGGCGCGATCGGCGCGGCCATCCCCGGCGGCGTCCACGTGGAAATCTTCAACACTATCGCCGAAGGAAGCCAGGTGGTGGTCGAGTTCATCGCCCGCGGAGTCTCCGTCAGCGGCAAGACTTACGAGAACCGAGTGGCCTTCTCCTGTGAGATTCTCGGTGGGAAAATCCGGAAAGTGCGAGAATATCTTGACACGCTTCATGCGAACACTGTCCTGATGGAATAATCGCATCCTCCTCCGCCTCGCCACGCTCCGCCGTATCCGGTTCCACGATCTCCAGCACTCGGCGGCGACGGCCCTCCTGGAGGAGGGCGTCGAACTCGTCGTGATCAAGGAACTCCTCGGCCATGCCCACATCGGTGTAACCGCGACGGCATACGCCCACGTCCGGCTCCGCCTCCAACGCGACGCCATCGACCTCCTCGGCAACGCCCTCCGCAACCCACCTGACCCGACGACGGCGACGAACCACCCCTTTGTGCAGCACCCGTCCGCTGACGTCGCCGTCAACTACTGCCGTCAGACACCCCAGAGGCCCCACCGGAACCCCATCCGGCGGGGCCTCACCTTTCACGATCTCTCTGCGGCAGTTTCTACGAAGGCAGCGCCAAGAATTCGTCGATCAGTCGCAGCAAATCATCGACCAGTAGCTCTTCTCGATCGGGTGGAATCTGATCGAGGGGAAGCCTTCCTTCGATCACTTCCGGCATCCGCACAGATGCCACGAGGTACGCCCAATGAAGATTCGACTCACCCCCGCGAATTCGTTCGGCAAGCCAGCGCTGGAACCCCTTCAAAGGCCCGCCGTCCAGTGCGACATTGAACCCCTCAATGAAGGAGACAGCCGTTGAGTACCTGTCATCAGGGAGGTACATCCTGCGCCGATACTGCAGGTGATCGCAGAGTTCTTTCAGATTCACTCGATCACCCTTCAAGGATTACATGAAGTGAAGGAGAGGTAATCGCCATACTGCCCGCTGCGCCCAATATTGATCAATGGGCATTCTTTTTTTCCGGAGATCACTTCACCAGAGTAACTGACGCGCATCTGATGTGCACACTCCCCCAGCACCCGGATTCTCGATGTCGCCGGTGGTTGATCACGTTGCCGCACTGCGCATGATTGCTGCGTCGCAACCTGAGCGGCGTGGGCGAGCTCGGCCATCCGACACAACCAGATGCCCCACACTCGACGCCCTCTCCAGGCCGGGCACGGCAACCCGAGCGAGGTCGGCGACCGCCGCAGCGGGTCAGTGGGTCGATTCGACGAAACGCCGGGCCGGTCGTTGTCGCCAGGACTGCTAGTACTGCAACGGCAGTTAGGTGAGTGGGTAGCCGCGTCGTTTGTAGTGGCTGAGTCGGGCTTGGTGTTGTCGTCGGCGGCGCCAGTGTGACC
>NZ_JBFAQX010000054.1:0-17170 GCF_040678995.1 Amycolatopsis sp. NPDC049253
CGGGACCGCCGGGCCGGCGACCGCGCCGTGTCGGACTGGGCGCGACGCAACGCCGCGGTGCTGCGCCAGCTCGCCGCACACGTCACCGCGGCCGAGGGCATGTCCGCAGCGGGCCGGCGCGCCGCGGCCGGGGTGGCGAAGGCTCTGGCTGCCGACGACGCGTCCGCGCTGCTGGAACCACTCGCATCGGCCCGGCGCCATCTCCTGGCCGGGCACGCCGAGCTCGCCGGGCGCGTCAGCGACGTCGGCGCCGAGACCGGCCGCGTGCGCGACGAGGCGATCTCCGACCGGCACCGCCGGACCACCGGCTGAGCGGCGACCAGAGCGGGGAACCCGGCTAGCTGTTGCGGGGCATGACGTTGGTGACGCGGGCGAGGGCCGGAGACGAAGGACGGGTCTTTCAGCGGCAGGATGAGAAGTGCGACCAACACATCCGCCAAGCAGAAAGACCCGTCCATGCACCACCGTAATGCCCCGCTGTCGCTCGAGGGCCGCCGCCGACTCGTCGCGCGCTGCCAGACCCGCCCGATCGCCCACGTCGCCGCCGAGATGGGCATCTCCCGCCATGCGCATCCAAGTGGGTCAACCGCTACCGCCGTCACGGCGAAGCCGGCCTGCTCGACCACCCCAGCGTTCCGCACCACCAGCCCACCGCCACCCCCGCGAGGGTCGTGGCCAGGATCGAACGGCTGCGCCGGCAGCGGAAGTACTCCGCTCGCCGACCACCGAACTGGCCGCTGAAGGCATCACGATCTCGGTCCGCACCATTGGCCGGCACCTGCTGCAGCTGGGCCTGAACCGGCGCCGGTTCCTCGACCCCACCGGCGCCAGCAACCGCCAGCCGAGGCGGATCCTCGCCCGCTGGCCCGGGCACATGGTCCACCTGGACGTGAAGAAGACCGGTCAGATCCCCGATGGCGGCGGCTGGCGCGTCCACGGCAAAGGCAGCGACCAAGACCGGCACGTCACCCGGGGCACAGCCCGAGGCCAACGGGCCCGCTACACCTATCTGCACTCCGCCGTCGACGGCCACTCCCGCCTGGCCTACACCGAAGCCCTGCCTGATGAGAAAGCCCGGACCGCGATCGGGTTCGTCCACCGCGCCCGGGCATTCTTCGCCCGCCACTGCATCACCCACATCCACCGCCTCGTCACCGACAACGGCGCCTGCTACCGCGCGAACGACTTCGCCACCGTCCTACGCGGCGCCCGCCACCAACGGATCACGCCCTACACCCCACGCCACAACGGGAAAATCGAACGCTACAACCGCATCCTGGCCGAAGAATTCCTCTACGCCCACGCCTGGACCAGTGAAGCCCACCGCACCACGGCCCTAGCCGTCTGGAACATCCACTACAACTACCATCGACCCCACACCGCCGCCGGAAACCAGCCCCCAGTCACCAGACTCCGCACCGGCGTCACCAACATCTTGGCCTCATACAGCTAGCTGAGCCAGGCACCCCTGCCTTCCGGGGCAAGGCGCTGCAGCAAGCGAGCAAGGGGCTTGAATATCTGGAGCAGGACCATTCCTGCATTCAGCAGATCCCGGGCTTGAGGAACCTTGTAAATGCGCTTGGACAATAAGTCCAGTTGTCGCCTGCGGTCCGCCCTTGTCGAACAGTCGGGGGCGGACCGGTTACGTTTGAGAGGGAAACGTGAATCGAATTCAAGGCATACAATTCTTTGAAAGTGGAAAATTTGGTAACTTCAACGTCGGTATGAGTCTATCTGAAGTCCTGGAATTAATAGGAGACCCTGACCCGACGACGGGCTCTTCCGGCTATATACGCCTACGGTGATCTCCAGTTGGGAATTTCGACACGAAAAATTATTTGGTATATTGCCCCTGATTCTTCCGGGTCGGATATGGTTATTCCTGGTCTGCGCGGAGTGAGGAGTGCGGTGCAGAATTTCACGCTGTCGGAATTTGCGAACGTGGCTGAATCTAGTGGGCGGATGGCGGTGAAATCTGAACCGTTCGTCTCTGATGAGTATTGGTGGAATCTCTCCGGGTCAGGAGTATTTGTCGAGTTTGACGAGGAGGGACTTATGACTGCAGCTCAATACTCGGATCGGGCGCTTGCAGGCTAGGTGACATTGCGCGCACAGTGCTGCGAGCCTTCTACACGCAGGAAGCGTCATCACTCGGCGGTGGGTGAGTCAGCCCTGGGACTACGAGGGGAGCAGCCGATTCAGATATCGAGCTGGAAGTCTGTCAGCGCAACGAGCAGGATCACAGTGTCGGCCACGAGGGGATAACCCGTGCGCATGACCTTGCCCATCCCGATGGGTCAAGCTGACGGCGCCTGCGGTCTCGACCTGACCCTCGATTAGCGATCGCCCGGCACCCGCCGACGGGCCTGGCTCCGCTTGGGTCGAATTGGCCAGGCAAGCTGCTCAGGCTGCGATGTAGCAATCACCCGCACTGCGACAATGCAATCAGCCGTCGGCGACATCGAGAGTCGGGGTGCTGAGAGGAGTGCGCACATCATGTGCGCGTCAGTTACTCTGGTGACATGATCTCTCGAAACTTGGGAGATCTCCCATGCGGAGGGGTTCAAGTCCCCCTCGGGCACACAGTCAGGTCTCTGACCAGCGAGTTTATATCGAGGGCTCTCATAGTCTTCGACGAAACGCCTGGTCAGTTTCGTGGGGGTTCAAGACCCTCACGGATGAGCACGCTGATGAGATCGCTGGCTTGGTTTCGACGGTCGATTCGAGACGGCTGGGCAGGGTGCGGCATCGAGTTAGGCTACCTTTTGTCGACGTTTGTCTAGTCAGCTCGTGATCGCAATCGGAAGAGACGACCGTCTGTCCGTGCCCGCAGCGCTGCAGGTGGTCCGGTGATCGACCGCCTACTCGGCGGCCTTGCCTTGCCGCGGGAGCTCGGGTGCGGTCGCTGAATGTTCGTTGGTTGGCGCTCGGCGCCAAGTCCTGCTCTGCACCTGGATCGTGGATTCTGGTTCGCTGGGCTCGGCCGGCACCAAGGCCGTACTTACGAACCTGCCCATCGTCGGCCGAGGCAGCTCGAGGGATTGTGCAAGTTCAGGATGCCGGGCTCGTAGGACCTCGCGTCGTGATTGTGATCCCAGCAACAGTATGAGCGTTCCCAATCGACGTCGGTCGGGGTAGGCGGTGCCGTCGTTGCGGCTGCCCGGTTGCGGATTGCCGGTGGCGATCACCAATCTGGTCTCGGCTTCGATGGCGACCTGCACGGTGGTGGGGTAGCGGTAGTTCTTCGACGGGGTGGTCAGCCGGTGATCGCGGGTCGGGGCCAGAGTGCGGTCGACGATCGCGACCGCATCGATCCGGCGTGTGCGGACCGGGGCCAGCGCGAGCAGTGGGCCGATTGTGTCGCTTCCTCGGTGCACTCCGGAGTGCGATGCCCCGAACAGCGGGCCGATCTGGCGCATGGTCAGGTTCGTCCGCCAATAGGTCGTGACCAGCAGAATTCGGTCTGCCAGGGGCAATGCCCACGGCTGGCCCGTCCGTCCGCGATCTCGTTTCCGCCCCGCTTGGCGACCAGCCGTATCGGCTTGCGAAACTGACCATGTTCCAGCCCGGTGAACGGGGCAATCCACTCCGGCCGCGACGCTGTGATCACCTGCACCACACCGACAGGATCAACTACCGGCCCAGCCAGCCCGAGACCGGGTTACGAGACATCCCTTAGGAGAGCATGACGCGGTCGGTGCAGTCCCTGACGTGGTCAGAGTGCCGGCTTGCCCGCTTGGTAGAGCCAGGCGTGGAAGAACGAGTCGAGGTTGCGGTGGGTCAGTCGCTCGACGAACTGGATGAATTGCCGCGTCGAGACGTTGCCGTATCGGTGAGCGGTCGGCCACTGCGTGAGCACTTCGAAGAAGGCGCGGTCGCCGATCTTCATGCGCAGCGCCTGCAGTGCCATCGCGCCGCGGTTGTAGACCAGGTCGTCGAAGATGTGATCACGTCCGGGGTCGGCGACTTCGCCGCTCCAGTCCTTCTCGTCGGCGTAGGCCTTCGCGAAGGTCTGTTGCACGGGGACGTTGTTGAATTTCTCCTGGTAGAGCCACTCGGAGTAGGTCGCGAAGCCTTCGTTGAGCCAGATGTCCGACCAGTGCGCGGGAGTGAGGCTGTCGCCGAACCACTGGTGGCCGAGTTCGTGGGCGAGCAGGTCGCCGTCGACATCGCTGGTGCTCTGGTCGTAGACCGGCCGGCTCTGCGTCTCGAGGGCGTAGTCGACGCCGACGTCGGCGAGGATGCCGCCGGTCGAGTCGAACGGGTACCGCCCGTACATCGAGGATTCCCATTGGATGACCTGCGCCGTGGTCTGATTGAACACCTTGCCCTGACCGGGCTTGGTGTCGATCGACTTGCCGATCGCGGTGATGTTCGGCAGGCCGCCGGCCGCCACGCCGCGGGTGACGTCGTAGTTGCCGATCGCGAGCATGCTCAGCTCGCTGGCCATCGGCCGGTTCATGGTCCAGCGGAAGGTGGTCTGGTGATCGTGCGTGGTGGTGGGCCCGGGTTCGCCGTTGGCCAGCACCGTGAGTCCGGTGGGGACGGTGATGGTCTGGGTGTAGGTCGCTTTGTCGTCGGTGGTGTCGTTCACCGGGTAGTAGGTCGCCGCACCGATCGGCTGGTTGAGCGCGACCGCGCCGTCCTTGGTGGCGACCCAGCCGGATACGCCCAGCGCGGGGTCGTCGATCTTCTGCGGGACGCCGGCGTAGCTCACCGAGACGACGAACGAGCTGCCCTTCCGTAGACCGTGCGGCGGGGTGATCACCAACTCTTGGGCACCGCTGCGGCTGTAGGTGGTGTTTCGGCCGTCCACCGAGAGCCTGCTGATCTTCAGCGGTCCCTGAAAGTCCAGGTCGAAGCGGGAGAGATCCTGTGTGGCCGTGGCGAGGATCGTCGTGGTCGCGTTGATTGCTTTGGTTTCGGGGTTGAACGCCAGCCGGATGTCGTAGTGACTGACGTCGTAGCCGCCGTTGCCCATGTCGGGGAAATACGGATCCCCGGCGCCTGGAGCACCAGGGGAGTACAGCGGTTCTCGTGCCGGCGCCGCATCCGCTGCCGGGCTTGTCGCGGCCAGCAGACCGGCGGCCAGTGCGCCGGACATGATCAACAAGTGGCCACGGCCACGGTGGGCGCCTCGCATTGGTTTGGTCCTCCTCGGCAGTCGTCGACGCTGAAGAGTAGGACCGATCCGACACGCGGATCAAGTCTGTTGCGGCGACTTCGAACGTTCGGTTCGGGCGGTTCCCGGTCCGGTCGTGCTGCTGAGGCAAGGACGGTGTCCACTGGGTCGTCGAAGGCCAGTCGGACCGGAGGAAGCGCTCGACACCGATGGGCTCGAGGACCAGTGCGCAGCCGAAGAGTGGTCCCGGTTCGTCCGCGACAAAGTCAAGTTCGGGACCTGGCGATACACGTTCGTCACTGAGACCCATCTCAAGTCAGCCACGAGCCGGAAGAACTGTTGGTCCGTACCAAAGCCATCCTCCAGCTTCAAACTTGCCGGCCGGGTCCATACCCGGAGCGACTCGCGGAGCCCACCAACGAAGGCAAGCGAACGCTGCGGCGGCTGCGATCACAACTGGCGCAGCCGCTGCGAACCAGGCCGAGTACGAGGAGGCGAAGAAGGCCGCCGCGGACAAGCGCAGCTGGGTCGACATCGCCATGCAGGTCGGGGGCGACATCCTGCAGGAGATCATCGGTGTGAAGGGCATCGTCGACAACTGCATCAAGGACTTCAATCTGGCTGCCTGCGGCTGGGAGGTGCTGACGGCGCTGCCTTGGGGCAAGATCCTCAAGGGCGGGAAGATCGTCGAGAAGATCGTCACGGCGTTCAAGGACACGCTGTGGTGGATCCGGCGCCGGGACAAGGCGATGGCGGACTTGCGAGCGGTTGAGGCCGCGGAGCAGCGACTGTCCAGCGTGAGCGGGTGCAACAGCTTCGCACCAGGTACGTTGGTGCTGATGGCCGACGGCCATCGCCGTCCAGTCGAGGACGTGCGATTGGGTGGTCGGGTGCTGGACACTGACGTGGAGACCGGGCGCAGTATGTCGCGCGAGGTCGTCGCGACGATCGCAGGTCAAGGCTGGAAGCACCTGGTGGAAATCACGGTGGCCGGCCAGTCGCCGATTATCGCGACCGATGGTCATCCGTTCTGGGAGCCTGACCGCCGACGGTGGGTTCAAGCAGCAGACCTCAACGCCGGTAACCGGCTCCGCAATGACGATGGCACAACAGTCGAGGTAACCAACAGCCGTCATTGGGATGCCCCGGCGCGCGTGCTTAACTTGACGGTCGAAACTGATCACACGTACTACGTCGTGGCGGGCGATCGTCCGGTGCTCGTCCACGACGCCGGCTGCCTCAACGAGAAGCTGGCGGATCCCTTGCCCAACGGGATGAACAACAAGATCGCCTCGGCCTACGATGACGAGAAGGCGGGCAACATCGCATCACATGATACCTACAGGGACGGGAGAACCCTTGGTGGGCGGGAGCCAAGGAGTGTCGGGTTCCTGGCAGGCCTGACAACGAAAGAATCTCGGAGAAGGAGTTTCCCAACGGTGTAAAGGTGTACGGCTGGTCGATACTTCACTACGAGGAAATTAAGCGCTTTGGCATCCACGTTTCCCCGATTCTGGATGAAAATGATCATTTATGACTAATATTGGCGATATCAAAGAAGTACTATGTGAAAGGGGACTGTTGTACCGGCTGATTGGCGATCGACAGGAAAAGTTGCTCGCAGAAGCCGAAGACGTAAAGGGATTCTTTGTTTCATCGAACGAAGGCCATGGTGAAGTTTCGTTTCTGAATGCTCAAGTGAGCGGCGATGCACCACGAACGAACGACGACACGATTCTCCTTATCGTGAATAATCGACGAGAAACGATTGGTGAGTATTTCGTTGGTCGAGTGGTCTTTGGTAGTGGAGAAGCAGCGTCTTGGCGCGGAAATCAATCCGCACTCGAATTTCGGTTCTTCGGTAATCGCTGCGAGTCTCCTGACGCTGGTGCAATCTGGCGACGCTGGGCGTCTGGGGTCCCCGTTCGTGAAGGAGAATGGCTCAACCTGTCGACGAGTGAGCAGGATTCGTGGCTGCACGTCGTGCAGAACTCGTGGTTCACAACCGGGCATCGGGCTGCTCGCTACGGAGGTGACGATGTTGTGCGCCTCGACGGGGCTCGCATTTCAACGAAGACCGGTTTCTATTGTGCCCTAGGTGAGGCAGTAAACGGTCCTGGTGGCTATTTCGGATCGAACTTGGACGCCCTTGCCGATTGTGTGCGTCCCAATCCTGGGTCCAAATCGCTGATCGGGCTTCAATGGGGCGACTTCGCTTCGTCTAGGGAGGCGTTGGGGTTGGAATTCATTGATGCCATAATGGAGGTTATGCGTGAATTTGACGTAATGGTTACTCTCCTTTAGTGAACTTACTTCTTAATTGGTAGCTTCGTTGCCCGCGTTGTGCAAACGCCCCATGGTCTATTGGTGTAAAGGGCGGCTGTGGACCGTCGGCTGCTCCAGGGTCTTGGAGCGGGGGCATTGGGATCGCAGGACATGATTCGCGGCCGGTTGGTTTAGTCATCATGCCCGGTAAACCCTATGTTGCACTCCGCGTGGCGTATTTCATCCGATGCGATTACAGGGTGGTTTGCACCTTCCAACGACCGTGTGTTGCTTGACCTGCGCACGCTGCGGATGCGCGTTGTAGCGAACCACGCTGTGGCGCCGACGCGCCACAGATGCCGCGTCCTGAGCCGTCACCACTTCGAGTGGATGAGCTGCGGCGATGCGGCCGAACTCGCAATGGATGCGAGATTCTCGCATCTGTTGGGGCCTCGAAGAGGAGGTTTTGGGTGGACCAGACGCGAGTTGCGGCGGGGTCGGCGCGGCTTCATGTGGTCGACGGCGTCGCGCTGTTGATGCCGGACCGGCAAGTGTTCGAAGCGATGCTCGACGGCTGGGCGAACCAACAGGCCGCGCGAAATCTCGGGTTCGTGACCATCCAGGGGCGGGCGAATGTCGTGAGTGCGTTCGCTGCTTTCACCAACGCCTTCCCGTGGCAGTGGAGCGCTCAGCTGGTCGACGAGTGGCTTGCTGACCTTCGCTCGGTGAAGCACCTACGGAAGTCGACGCTGGGGAACTACCAGACCGCCGTCCGGCGTTTCTGCGACTTCGTGACCGACCCGAACTACGGCTGGGTCACCGAATGTGAGCGACGGTTTGGCACACACCCTGTGCAGGTCGTACACGAGTGGAACACCGCCGTGCACGTTCAGCAGGCCGAGGGTGACCCGCGCAAGCGCGCGCTGTCGGTGGACGAGTTGCAGGCGTTCTTCGACGCCGCTGACGACCGCGTCGCGCGCATTCGGGGGTGTGGCCGCAAGGGCTGGTTGCCGGCGTTCCGCGATGCGGTGATGTTCAAAACCGCCTACGCCTTCGGGCTGCGGCGCCCCGAGACGCGGATGCTCGACCTGGCCGACTTCGGCCGGAACCCGCACGTATCCGAGTTCGGTTTGCGCGGCGTTTGCCATGTCCGTTCGGAAAGGCGATGAAGGGCTCGCCGCCGAAACTACGGTCGGTGCTGACCGTTTTCGAGTGGACTCCGGTTGTGCTGGCGGAGTGGACCGACGAGATCCGGCCGCTCCTGACGCACGACGGGAACGCCGCGCTGTGGCCGTCGGAGCGCGTCGACCGTGTGAGCCTGTCCCGGATGGACTCGCAGTTCGTCGCGATCCGCGACAGCCTCGGCCTGGACAAGAACCTGGACTTCCACTCGCTGCGCCGCTCCTACGTCACCCACTTGATCGAAAACGGTTGGGATCCGCTGTTCGTTCAGCAGCAGGCCGGCCACGAACACGCCTCGACCACCGCGATCTACACGTGCGTGTCGTCGGATTTCCGCACTCGTGTACTTCGCCAAGCGCTTGGCCGCACGATGAAGTCAGCTCTCGCTGAGGGAGGAAACCGGTGAGGCGGCAGGTCGGATACAGCTGGAAACTGCGCGAGCTGATGGCGGCCCGCGGCCTCCGCACCACTACTCAGCTGGGCCCGCTGCTGGCTGAACGAGGCATCGACCTGTCCGCCTCTCAAGTGCACCGGCTGGTCACCGGCACACCGGAACGGCTCTCACTGCAGGTCCTCGCCGCGCTGTGCGACATCCTCGACACCACACCGAACGAGCTGATCCCGCTCACCGCCGCGAACGCCGAACAACGCCGCATGGCCGGACCAGGGTCGTCGGCGGTGCCGGGCGATGGCGGCCCGCGGCCGACACGCGTTCAGCTTCGCCCGGCGCCGTGAGCGCCATTTCCGGCACGGGCACGTGCCCGCGTTGCCGACGTGCCCAAGCACATCCCGGCACGATCCTCGAAGCGCCCGTGTGCACAAACTGCTTCCACAAAGCCGCCCGCACCTACGGCACCTGTCCTGGATGCGGCGCCGATCGGCTTCTCCCCGGCCTGCTCGGCGACCAACCGGCCTGCCGAGACTGTGCCGGCATCGTCCGCACCTTCGAATGCAACCGATGCGGCGCCGAAGGCCGCCTTTACCGACGAAAAGTCTGCGTGCGATGCAGGCTCGACGACCTCGCGCGAGAGCGGCTCGAAGACGAGACCGGCGCCGTCCGGCCTGAGCTCGAAGCACTGGTTCCGGTGCTGGCACGGCACTACACTGGCACGCCCCAAGCACGCTGGCTGTGGCTCCGTAAGCCCCACGTTCGAGCCCTGCTCGCCGCGCTCGCCGCCGGTGACCTCGGCCTGAGCCACTCCGCGCTCGACCGCCTCCCGAACCAGAAACAGGTCGCGCACCTTCGGACCATGCTCGTCGTGGCCGGCTGCCTGCCCGAGATCGATTCGGCTGTTCACAGCTTTGAGCGGTTCCTCGACCAGCGCCTGGCCGAGCTCACCGACCACCCTCACGAGCGGCTCCTCCGGCAATTCGGCGCCTGGCACCACCTCGCGAAGATGCGCAGGAAGGCACAGACCCAGACGTTGACCCCGCCCGCACGCAACTACGCCCGCTGGGAATTCGAGCGCGCCGTCAGCTTCTGCACCTGGCTGGAAGAGCGCGACCTGACACTGCGCGAGCTTTCCCAGGGCGCGCTCGACAGCCGCTACGGGCCCCTCAGTGCAGCCGGCAAGCAGCAGCTATGTGGGTTCCTCAACTGGGCGGTCAAGACGCATCGGATGCCCAAACTGGCCTGGACCAGGCCGAAGTTTCGCGTCGGTGAAGCGCTCACCCCGCAGCAGAGACTCGACCTTCTGCGGGCCCTGCTCGAGGATGATGAAGCAGCGCTGGCGCACCGGATAGCCGGGTGCGTCCTGCTGCTGTTCGCTCAGCCCATCACCCGGATCTTGCGCCTTCGCGTCGACGACGTCCTCGATGAGGACGAACAGCTCTACCTCCGGCTCGGTGCCCCGCCCACACCGGTACCCAAGCCCTTCGCGGACCTGCTGCGGCGACTCGCCGTGCTGCGCATCGAGCAAAACGTCGACTGGCTGTTGGCAGGACGTTCAGCTGGCCAGCCGATGTCCTACGAGGGCCTGTGCCGGCACCTGCGAACCCTCGGCATTCCTGTTCGGCTGGCCAAAACGGCGGCCGTCCGCGAGCTGGTGCTCGAAGTCCCCGCGCCGGTCGTCGCCGCCGCGCTCGGCTTCCACCACACCACGACCACCCGCCAAGTGCGCAACGTCGGCGGCGGCTGGAGCAGGTACGCCGCCGCCCGCCAATGGCACTGACCAATTCACTGGTCGATCGCGCGATCGTGCACGACGTACCGAGCGTGCTGTTCCGCCTGGTGACCGAGCCCTTGTCTCGGGAGATCGTGCGACCGGGCGTGGTGTCGCTGATGAAGGACATCGCCTCAGCCCGCGAGGTCGCCGAGCAATGGTCGACGGAAATGGTGTTGACCAGCGCTTTTGCAACGCGGTGGTCAGGAGAAGTGAAATCCCTGTGCGCGAGCGGTGCTGCTGGCAGGATGGGGGTTCTGGGGGCGGGCGAATGCGTCGGTGGTCCGTGCTCGTCGTTGTGCTGTTTGTGGCCGGTGCCGGGCTGGTCGCGGCGGCGCCGGTACCGGTGTGGTCGACGCCGCAGAGGTATCTCATGGGGGCGCTGAACCTGCTGCGGCTGCATTCGATGGACCGGGACCGGGTGGACTGGCCGCGAGCGGAGGCGGAGGCCTTGCGCCGGGCGGCGGATGTCAGGACGCCGGCAGGGACGTATTCGATGATTCGGCAGGTGATCGCCGAGCTCGGGAACCCGCACACGAGGCTGGTTGGTCCGGCGAGTGCGCGGGCGCCGTTGCCGGCGTCGATCGACGTGCCGCGGAGTTACGCGTCGCATGGCGTGGCCGTGGTGAGAGTGCCCGGATTAGTCGCCGATCCGGCGGGGGAGCGACGGTATGTCGCGGCGGGAGTGGCCGCGCTGCAGGCGGTCGAGGGGCAGGCGAGGTGCGGCTGGGTCGTTGACCTGCGCGACGACACCGGCGGCAACATGTGGCCGATGCTCACCGTGTTGGCGCCGCTGCTCGGTGACGGCGTGGCCGGCTCGTTCACCGGTCCCGGGGTCGCGCCGATGACGTGGTCGGTGCGCGACGGCCGGGCGCTGCTTGGCGGGTCAGCCCTCGCCGCGGAGACCAACCCGGTGCAGCTGACCCGGCCTCGACCGCCGATCGCCGTGCTCACCTCGAAGCTCACCGTGAGCTCAGGTGAAGCGACGCTCGTGGCGTTCCGGGGCATGCCGGGCGTGGAAACGTTCGGCGCGCCGACCGGGGGTGCTGCCAGCGGCAATGAGGTCGTCAAGCTGAGCGACGGCGCGGAGCTGCTCATCACGAGCCTCGTCGACGTCGATCGCACCGGACGGGTCTATGGAAACGTGCCGATCGAGCCGGACCGTCCGGTGCCTCCCGCCGACGCCGAGGCCGTTGCCGCGCAATGGGTGCGTGCGCAGGGTCGCTGCGACTAGTCAGCAGCCACAGTAAACCGAGGTCAGAGATACTGCGCCGGCTGCAAAACAATGCCCGGATGTAGAGCAAGGCCCTCGCGGCTGCCGTCGGCATCGCGCCGTCCACACACAGGGGGCCGTGCGTTCGTCGAGGTGACCTTCCATCGGTGTTGCTTAGACCTGGTCTCAAAACTTAAGGGTGTGTCACTGCGTAACCTGCCGGTCCTGGTCGTCGATCGTGGGCAGTCGTGGCGAAGACGACGCAGCAGCGGCGGGTCGAAGACCGGCTCTGGGAGCTGATCGAACCCCTGATCCCGTCCCGACCAGCGCCGCGCGGTCCGGGTGGGCGGCCCCGGATCGATGACCGTGCCGCGCTAGAGGGGATCTTGTTCGTGCTCGACACCGGCTTCCGCTGGCGAGACCTACCCGAGCAGCTCGGATGCGGTTCCGGGCACACCGCGTGGCGGCGGTTACGTGAGTGGCAGGACGCCGGCGTGTGGGACCGGCTGCACCAGCTCGTGCTCGACGAGCTGTCCAACATCGACGAGCTCGACTGGACCAGAGGCTGCATCGACGCGGTGTCGGTGCGGTCGAAAAGGGGGGCGAGCTGACCGGCCGCAGCCCACTGACCGGGGTAAAGCCGGCTCCAAGTACCACGTTCTGTGCGACGCGAACGGGCTACCGCTGCACATCATGTTGTCGGCGGCTAACACCCACGACAGCATGCTGTTCGAGCCGCTGCTGGACACGAACCCGACCGTGCGCGGCCACCACGGCCGGGCGGGCCGGCCACGATGCCGACCGGACAAGCTGCACGCCGACAAGGGCTACGACTACCGCCGCTGCCGCCGCTACCTGACCGCCGCGGTATCAAGGTCCGTATCGCCCGGCGCGGGCTTGAGGGCAAGTCCCGCCTCGGCCGGGTCCGCTGGGTCGTCGAACGCACCATCTCCTGGCTGCTGCGGTTCAAACGCCTCGGGCTGCGCTACGACCGGACCGAACGCACCACGCTGGCGCTACTCACGCTGGCCTGCACCGTGATCAACGTCCGCCGGCTCATCAAGATCGAGCTCTGCGACCAGGTCTAACGCATCCATTCACTCGTGTGGGATACATCGGTAGCTCTGTGTCGTTGGGTGGGGGTGACTGGTGAGCTTCTGAGCGCGGAGCAGGTCCTCGGGTCGGCACGGGGCCCCCGTCACCACGAGGGAGATCGATCTCCTGGAGGAGGCTGCAGCCGCGTTGCTGACGGCACCATCGACGGGGATGAACGAGCACTCTCGTCGGCAAGTGATCAGCCATCGGTGGGGCCGCCTCTTCAGAGGCGTTCGATGCGGTCGGCCTGCGGGCCCCGGTCGCTCTGACGCACCGCGTACCGGACCCGGTCACCCTTCCGCAGCGGCTCCGACCCCATGATCACGGACGCGTGGGCGAAGAGATCGTCGCCGCCTGCGTCCGGGGTGATGAAGCCGAAGCCGCGGTCGTCGTCGTAGCGCGCGACGACGCCCTCGCCGCCTCGTACGGGCACGTCCCGCGCCGCCGGCCCTGCGGCCGCGGCAGGTGCCGACCGCTGCGGCGCCGTCTGGGGCTCGGCGCCCCGGACCAGGTGCACGTCGCGGGCCTGCGGGCCCTTGTCTCCACTAGCCACCTCGTAGGCGACGCGGTCGCCCTCCGCGAGCCACGTCAGCCCCTCGGCCAGGGCCCGGGCGTGAACGAAGACGTCCCCGGCGCCGGAGTCGGGGTTGATGAAGCCGAAGCCCTTGTCCTCGTCGTACCAGGCCACCGTGCCGTCGGCACCGTCCGCGATACCAGCCGCAGCGGGTGCGCCGGCCCCTGCTCCCAGCGGGATCACGTGCCCGGCCTGCGGGCCGCGCTCGCCTTCGACGATCAGGAAGGCCACCCGCTGCCCCTCGGTGACCACGCCGCCGGTCACGATGGCGGAGCTGTGCACGAAGATGTCGGCGCCGCCGCCGTCCGGCGACGCGAAGCCGTACCCCTTGCCCGGCTCGTACCAGTTGACGGTGCCGAGCAGGCCCACGGCGCTGCCGGTGGCCGCATCGGCGGTGACGCGAACGCGCAGCGCCTGGGGCCCGCGGTCGTTCTCGCCGACCTCGAACACGACGGCCTGACCCTCGCGGAGCACTTTCGCGCCGCCGTCCCCGACGATCTCGGAGGCGTGCACGAACACGTCCGGCGAGCCGTCCTCGGGCGCGAGGAAGCCGAAACCCCGTTCGGCGTCGAACCAACGGACGGTCCCTTGCGGCATCAAAGGCTCCAGGTCGAGAGGGCGGGCACTGGCCCCCAGTCTCTCTGACAGACCTCCGGTCCGTCGGGCCGGGCCCCACAAGCGGGCGGTGCGGAGCCAGGGGCGGGCCGTTGGTTCACCTAGCGACACGCCGAGTTTTGCGACCAGGTCTAAGCTCCGCAGCAACGGCCCCGGGCCGCGCAGCGGTCGTCTCCGCGGTACGTCGCGGCTAGGCAGGTGCACTGCCGCCCGTCGCCAGTGCTGAGCAGGTGCTATTCGCGGGATTCGGATATGGGAGCCTGCCAGTACCCGACCGCCTCGTGAACGACCTCGGTTCACGGCCCCACGCAGGGTCAAAGCGCGTCTTGCAGCGCGTTCCTTCTTACTGTTCGGTAGCGTCAGGTCGTTCTGCCCGGACGAGTTCACCCGTCGCTTGCCGGATGAACACCTCAGCTGTTTGACCGAACGACCATGCCAACGCCTCTTCGAGCGTGTCGGCATCGAACATGTCCAGAAATTCACCGTCGGGCTGCTCGGACCAAGCTGCGGTCCACGACCTACGCCTGCCTGGCGGCAGGACAATCACGCACCCAGCTACACGTGCCCGACGGTCAGGACCATCTGGTGGCATGCCGGCGCGTGCCGCACCGGGGCTCAGCGGTGTGTAGGCACCACCCCGTTGCTCTTCTCGGAAGAACCGCTGACGAGGTGCTTCGTGACTGTTCACCGCTGCATCCTTCCTTCCGTGGGCTGGTTAGGTGAATCTCGCCTGAATGCCGGTCTCGTCCGTGGTCGGCCTGGCACGATCTGGCGGGCCGGTTCTTGGGGAGCGTTGTGGTGTTGGCTGTGGTGTTACCGCAGTGCGCGGTTTACCTCGTCGGTGCTGGCTTCCAGCACGACGCGGTATGCCGTGACCACGCGCGGGTCCACCGATGACCAGGCGTCCAGCTCCTGGAGGGTGAGGGCACCGCGCACTTCCCACGCGACGGCAAGACGGTCGCTCCAGCGTCCCGGCAGCTGTGGAATACGCGTTGATCGAATACGCGACTCTGCCAGTAACCAGCTCAGGTCCCCGCGGTTACGGGGCATTGGTGCCGCTCTGATGCTGGCCGAGGGCGCGTCCGATTTGCGGGTCTCGTCAGGGTAGCGAAACAACTTCAGCGACGTTGTGTAGAGCGGCCTCGAAATCGTCGCCACGGTGTGGTGGTCGTCGTTGTCGTGGTCGCACTGGCGGCGCCGGTCTTCGGCATAAGCTAAACGTTACGGGGATCGCTTCCGGGCTAGTCGCGATGTTCGCTCTCTTAGAGCGTGTCTCACTTGGATCTTGGTTGACGCCCAGGCAAGATCGTGAATTGTGATGGACGAGTTGTCACGGCGGCTGGTGCCGGACGAGTTGTGGGCGCTGGTCGAACCGCTGATCCCGGCGGGAAAGACGCGCCCACAGGGCGGTGGAATGTCGCGAGTGGACGACCGGGCAGTGTTCACCGCGATCGTGTTCGTGCTGACCAGCGGGTGCGCCTGGTGACACCTGCCGCCCGGCTTCGGGGTCACGGTACCGACGGCGCATCGCCGGTTCAGCGAGTGGACCACCGCCGGACTGTGGCGCGAAGTGCACCGAGCAGTCCTGGACGAGCTGGGCAGCAAAGGCATGATCGACTGGTCCCGTGCAGTCCTCGACGCAGCGTCCGTCAGGGCCAAAAAAGGGGCGAACCGACCGGCCCGAACCCGGTCGACCGCGGCAAACCCGGCTCCAAGATCCACGCCCTGTCCGACCGGAACGGCCTGCCCCTGACCGTCGCGATCTCCGCGGCCAACACCCACGACAGCCACGCGCTCAAACCCCTGGTCAACGCCATCCCAGCCACCCGCTCCCACCGCGGACCGCGTCGCAGGAAACCGGCCAAGCTGCACGCCGACAAGGCCTACGACATCCCCGCCCTGCGCGACTGGCTCCGCCACCGCCGGATCATCCCGCGCATCACCCGCAAAGGCATCGAATCCACCGACGAACTCGGCAAACACCGCTGGGTCATCGAACGGGCCATCGCCTGGCTATTCGGCTACCGCCGACTCACCATCCGCTACGAACGCAAACCCAGCCACTGCCTCGCCTTCCTCACCCTCGGCGCCGCCATCACCTGCTACAAGAAACTCACCAAGTGAGACACGCTCTAAGGGCAAAGACTGAGTGACGTGGCCGAGCCGCCGAACAAAGTCGACCGGTCGCGGTGGAAAATCGACCAGGCGCCGCTGACCTCCTCCGCGCTTGGCAGCGGACCACGTGCACGCGCTACATTAGCCGAGTCCGAAGGTTGTGGTTAGCGTGCAAGATCTCGGACACTCAATTACCGCATGAGGCACGGGGTGACTTCAGGTCCAACTAGTGGGAACCTGCAGGTCAACCGGCGATTTGCAGGCGTGTAGATAGTGTGCAAGATCGTTCTCGGACACACGCACTAACCCTACGGGGTGGGCGGATGGTCACATTGACCATCCGCTTTTTGCGTCAAAGACCAGCTCCAGGCCGATCGTCTCGTACAGTTCCTGTAGTCGAGCAGGGCTTGCGCTCAGCACCTGTCGGCCCGCGTCTGCCAACGAGTCCACCAGCGCCTCGACGCTCCCGCGGGTGTGCGCGCCAGCTCCTCCTCTGCGATGTCGCGTTCTTCCTTCGCTCGGTTGAGTGGCTCGATCAGCGTCGTCGGATCCGCATCCGCCTCAACGGCTTGTGCCAGTCGCGTCAGCCGCGTCTTCGCCTGCGTGAGCCTGTTCTGGGCGTCGGCCTCACGTTGACGTCCCCCGCGACTCCCAGCATCGCCAGCACCGTCTGGTCGCGCTGATCTTCCGAGAACGCGTGGTTGATGTATGCGTTCAGCGGTTCTAAGAGTGCCTGGGGTGTGTCAAGGTTCTTGGACGGTCCTCGGTGGGTTGCCTCAGGCCGCGCTCGCGGTGAGGTGATCACGGTAGGCCTCGACCGGGGTGCG
>NZ_JBFAQX010000055.1:0-3993 GCF_040678995.1 Amycolatopsis sp. NPDC049253
GTGGGCCCACCAGGACTTGAACCTGGGACCTCTTCGTTATCAGGGCAAATCCCCGTGTTTTTGACCTTGGCGTCTTGGCGCTGGCCAGGCACGCGAGCGTCCATGGACGTCCACACATGTCTTCCGCGTTCCACCCCGATTGTCACTCAGTTCGTCACTCCCCCGACGACCCCCGACTAAGGCAAGGTGGTCAAGTGAGCCTCTTGAACGTCCGGTACCAGCCGCTCCCGCCGCACACGAGCGAGCGCGAGCTGGCCGACTCGGTGCTCGGCCGCCTGTCTCCATGGTTCGACTACCAGCGCGAAGTTCGGGGAACACACTGCGGTGGCCGACGGCTACGAATCGATGCCGTGGCATGGCCGCGAGACCCAAGCACGTGGAAAGACGAACACCCGGTCTTCGGGATCGAGTTCAAGGCCATCGAGTTGATGACCTTCGACGCTGTGAACTTCACGCGGTGGGCCGCTCAGGCTGTCGACTACACCCATGTTGACTGGAACGGCTACGGCCATCTACGGGTCTTCACCTGTCCCTCGCCGGTGAAGGACTACCGGGAGGCCGGCGAAGGAACCGACGCGGCCTACCTGGTGACCCGCCTGCTGTGGCAGCTGGGCGTGGGCGAACTCGCGAACCTTGAGGGTCAAGGCTGGTCACTATTGGGCCAAGGGCAGCACCTGCTGTGGTCGGAAACCCTGGGAGCACACGAGGCCAAACGCTGGAGTATCAAGCCGAAGTCGGGGAACCGCGGCTAAGCCTGACAGGAGCAAAACCGGCTGTAACAGAGAAAAGTGAGGGCCTGCTCACTTTTCTCTGTTACAGCCGCTCTTCAAATGACACTAGTGACATAGAGTTAGTGTGGGGAAAGACTGTCACACCGGGATGTCACATCCCTGTCACACCTATTTATGCAGGTCAGAACCCCTAGAGTGACAGAGTGACAGGTGTGACAGTCTCGACACGTCCCGGGTGTCACACCCGCTAAACTACCGGTTACGGGCACGGTCGGTAGTCGGTGACGCGTCGACGCCTGTCGACGCCGCTTACCTGCTCAGACCCACTCGCCCATCGCTTCGAGCATGTGCGAGCAGTAGAACGGCTCACCGACCTGCACCGGTTCGGCCAGGTCGAGCGTCGAGCGGAAACCCTTGAGCTCGACGTCGTCGAGGTCGAACGGCGCGGTGGACCAGGTGTAGCCGACGCCGCGGGCGAGCGCCGCGTCGAGCATCAGGCCGCCGATCCCACGGCGGCGGTGCCGTTCGGCCACGGCGACGTGCACGAGCACCCCGCGCCGGTCGATCCCGCACAGCTGCACCTCGACGTACCCGAACACCTCACCGCGGACGTGCAACTCGATCCGCCCGACCCCGCCTCGCACCGCCGGCCGCCGCGGGATCACCTGCACCGGGAACCCCGCGCACATGTCCGCCGCCGCGCCCGCCACGCCGAGCGGCTTGTGCTCGACCTCGAACCACGTCTGCCGCGGCCGGCGGAACCGGGCGCACAGCAGGCATGTCCACGTCGACAACCGCAGCGTGTGGTGATAGCCCGAGTTCGAGCCGGCGATCTCCCGCAGGTGCCCGTTCAGGCAACGCGCGTGATCACGAGCAGACCTGAACGGCAGGTCTTCCTGCTCCACAATTGGCGCCCAATCGACCACATGTTCGATCGTATGACCTCGTAGCGCCGCTGAAAACACCGCCTGAGCGGCCCTGGGGTCGATCCCGGGGTCCAGTCACACCGACCACGCGCCGTTGTGGCCTCAGCGGCGATCTCAGGGCGCAAGATCCGATACGTCTCCGGCCCCGAGATCGTCACTGAGGCGCGCAGTGGTCCAGGCCGGTGGATCCGGCCACCACACGAATTCCAGGCCTTCCAGCACCTCTGAGCCGTCGGGTACCAGGCGCGCCGGCGGCTCGGATTCGGGCAAAGGTCGCAGCGACCACGTTTGGCTCATGATCAGGACGGTGTCACGTCCGGCGTCACCGCGGGGCCCGTTCGCCGATCTGTGGACAACTCGGATCACAGACGGACCCCCATCAGCTCGTCGCATGGTCACCGTCGAACGGTGACCGCGTTGGTAGGAGTCACGCCCTTCAAGAATGTGGCGATCTGCGTGGCCGCAACCTGGTAGCAAAGCGCGTTGGTTCCGGGCACCGTCCGGGCTGAGTGAGGGCTGATGATTACCCCAGTGCAGTCCCAGAGAGGGTGCTCTGAAGGGAGGGGTTCGGGGTCGGTGACGTCGAGAGCAGCTCGCAACCGCCCAGCTTGCAGCTCCCCCACCAGCGCATCCGTGTCGACGATACGGCCCCGGCCGGCGTTCACCAACAACGCTCCGTCGTCCATCGCCGCGAGAAAGGCCGAGTCGACCAGCTTGACCGTCCGCTCCGTCAACGGCGCCGTGATTACGACAAGAGCGTGCCCGGAAACAAGGACCGGCAAGTCCTCCGGCCCGTGGATGTCGTCGCGCGCTTTGCTTCCCACGAGCGTCGAGGCGACGTCGAACGCCTGCAACCGGCGGGCAACTGCCGTTCCGATCGCGCCGGCGCCGACGATCAACGCCCGTTTTCCAGCGAGGGTGTCGGCGGCGAACTTCCGATGTGCCCAGACGTGCGCGTCCTGAAAGCGTACGAGTGCGGGCCACTGCCTGAATTGGGTCAGAACGGCCGACAGAACCCACTCGGAGACGGGGCCAGCGTGCGCGCCTCGTGCCGTTGCGAGAACGATCTCCGCAGGTACGTCTGCCGACCACTCGTCGGCGCCAGCCGAGAGAAGTTGAACCATCCTCAAGTCCGGCAGCTCAGACAGCAGGCGAATCGGGCGGTGACTGCTTCGGTACGGCGGCAAAAGGACGTTCGCGCCGCGTTGCTCGCCGCTCAAGTGCTCGGTGTTGGGGTCGTACTCGATGACCTGGACGCCGTCGACCTGCGAGAGAATCTCGTGACCGACTTCGTCATCTGCCTCCCCGCTGATGAGAACCTTTGCGGTACTCACTTCTTGATGGCCCCTTCCTCGGTCACCTGCGCGATGAGGCGCCGGGCTTGATCCACGAGAACACCACCCGACACAGAATTGTCAACGACCACATGCGGCACAGGCGGACGGAAGTTGACGTTGACACCCTCCATGTACTTCTCCCAGTGTGCCAATTTTGAGCTGTCTCGCGGTGCATCACGATGCCGAATATAAGTGTGCATGGTCTCCTCGTCGCAGTACACCCACACGATCGTGAGGTCTGCGCCGAGCTTCCTGCACGTTGCCTCCGCTTGCTTTAACCACGACTCATCCGAGAACTCACGAAGAAAGGGAGCGGTGACGATCGCGCTATTCCCGACCTGGACGTTTTCCGTCATCGCTTCAAGCAGCGACTCGTACTCGGCCGGCCGGATCTTCGTCAAGTAGACCTCGGATTCCCGGTCATTCCGTGAAACACCCTGCAATTCAAGCGCCGCCTCGACGACGAACCGCGTCAGCGAGTCCTTGTCGAGCATGGGCCACCCCGACTCACGAGCCAGCACCCTCCCCAGCTCCGTCTTCCCACTGCCGGCGTACCCGCCGACCATGACGACTTGCGGCGTCGAGGTGCGCACCTCGCGGCGGAACTCCTGGTCGGGTGCGTGCACGGTTCGAGCTGATCGAGCCTTGCTCACAACCAGCCCCTTCTTGGCAAGCAAGTCCATGGCCTCGTTGATGGTGAAGACGCTGACGTCCCACTCCTTCGCGAGCTCGCGCGACGAAGCGAGCCGCTCGCCATGGCGAAGCCTGCCAGCCTGGATGTCGTTCTCGATGTTCCGCGCGATCTGCTGCGCAAGCGGCTCCGACCTGGTCACGGAGCTTCGTGGGCGAGACATGCTCACTCCTAGCTGGGCGCGTCTCCGCCCTGGGGTCAACTGAACGGTCACCATATCAGAACCAATCAGGGATACCCAAAGTTCCCGCAGGTCAGAGCTGAGTTTGATCGAATTTCAGACCTAACAGTTGACCTGGTTACCATTA
>NZ_JBFAQX010000055.1:4087-16061 GCF_040678995.1 Amycolatopsis sp. NPDC049253
TACATCAACTGTTAGCTTCTTGGTGGTCCGGATCACTCCGGATGAACCCAACACCAGGAGGACCCCATGGCCAAGCAGCAGCACATGTTCCCCGGCATCAAGACCGGTTCCGGCGTCGGCAAGAAGCTGCTCGGTCTGGTCCTGCTCGCGCTGGTCGTCGGCTGTGTCGTCACCTCGCCGCTGGAGACCGCGACCTTCGTCAAGCACGTGATCACGAACCTCTCGACGTTCTTCCGCTCGCTCTGAATCACCCCCACTGACCTGCAACTTCGTTCGAAGGGAACCCCGAATGAGCACCAACCGCTTCCGCTCCCAGCTCGAAGCCGCCGGCCGCTTTGTCGACGAGATCGCCGGCGAGGGTGTCTACCCGGACGGTCTGACCGAAGCCGCGATCGACGCTCTGATCGAGCAGGTGGACCTGGACCTGGCCGCGGACGAGTTCGCCGCCGAGGCCGCGTTCCGCTGCGACTTCACCGACCAGCGTCGCGCCAGCCGCACCCGCCGCCGCGCCGGCCGCGAGCTGCTCCGCTCGCACATCCTGATCGCCGGTCTGCCGGGCCAGGGCAAGAACGCCCCGATCCAGGCCGCCGCGTTCGAGGGCGAGGCCGCCTGATGACCGCCCGCCTGATCTTCCAGCCCGACGCGGCGGCTCACTCCGCCAAGAACGCGCTCGCCGCGCCGGGTTCCACCATCCAGCCGCAAGACCGCACGGAGGAACCCCAGATGGTAGATACGACGACCGTCGCCCGCGATGTCGCCGACCAGACGACCGCGGTGACCTACACCCCCCGCGAGCTGAACGTCCTGATCTCCCGCGAGATCGCCGGCCGCCTGTGCGAAATCGCGGACACCCTCACCACGAACGCGGGTTTCCTGCTCGCCAACGACGACGTTCCGGTCTCGATCAAGCGGCCCCGCGCCGGGGTGTACCGCGACGTCGCGTTGCAGCTGATCAAGCTGGCCGGGGACGAGCTGCACAGCGCCTGGGCGGGTGAGGTCCGGTGAACCCCCGCAACCGCAAGCAGCAGATCACGAGGGTGTTCGACGGCCGCACCCACCACGCGTGCCTGTGCCGCGGGTTCCGCGACGGGCTGCCCGTGTTCGGCTGGGGCGAAGCCCCCTCGACCCTGCTCACGAAGTCGCAACTGCGGGACGCGGGGTTGCGGCCCAACGGGCAGGACCCGGTGGCGTTGCTGGTGTTCCGCCACGTCAAGCCCTACGCCCACGAGACCGTCGCCGAGCTCTTCTCCGTCGAACGCGCCGCGCTCAAGCGCACCGCCACCCCGGCCCAGCTGGTCGCGCTGTCCCGCGCGATGGACGCCCGCCGCGTGTGCGTCGACTGCGGGGTGGTGCAGGAGTACTGCGTGCCGACCTCCACCCGCCAGTGCGGCACCTGCGAGGACGCCGCCCTGGCCAACCAGTGGGAGGTGGCCGCATGAGCGACTCCGGCGTGTTCCACGACCAGGTCCAGACCCAACAGGAAGAAATCGACCGCGCCCGCCGCACCGCGGAAGCCCAGGGGGACAAGCGATGAGTGACTATCTGGCCAAGGCCGCTGAGCTGATCGCCGCGGCCGCCGACAACAACGAGAGGAAGAGCGGCCCTGGCAGTTCCTTCCCGGTCGCGGAGACGTACCAGGAACGCGCACTGCGATGCGCCGACGCATACGCCGCTCTGGCCGCAATCGAGCGCGGCCAGGTGCCGACGCGGCTGATCGAGGGACTGCTCGAATCGATCCGCGGTGACCGGTCGGTGGGTGGTTGGTCATGACCACATTCGACGTCTTGCAGCGCTACGGCACCTTGGCGCTGATCCGCCACACGGTCACCGTCCTGCTGTTCCTGGTCCTGCACCTGATCCGCATCCCGCTCGTGCTCATCGTGCGAATCCTCGCGGGGGTCATGGGTGAGCTGGACCGCTACGCCACCGCGCAGGCCTCCCGCCCGCCCCGCGGCCCCATCAACCAGTTCTTTCCGACCGACTGACGGAGGTGACCCGACATGACCACTCGCCACACCACCTGCACCCGCACCGAGGCCGCCACCCAGTGGATCGCCTGGCACTTCGCGGAACTGCTCGCCGTCGCGGCCCCGCTCGTCCTGGGCTGGCTGGTCGCCGGCTGGCTCGCCCTCGGCTCGTTCGCCACCGCCGCGGCGTGGGGCGTGCACGAGCTGACCGCCCACCGCCGCGCCCGTGCCGCCCTCACCAGTGGCCCCAGTCCGCGGCAGATCAGCAACGACACCACCGACGAGAGCGCTTCGGCCCAGGTGGCCGGGGGACGTGACGAGAACAGGGAGGGTGCGTGATGAGCACCTGGGCTGAGAACCGGCGCGCGGACCGCGTCGCCGACGCCGAGCAGCGCCGCGCGGACGCCGCCGCGAAGCTCGACCGGACCCTGACCGCCGCTGCCGCGCAGGCCGCGCAGCGCCGGGCCGACCAGGCCGCCGCCGCGGACCTGGCCGACAAGCGCCGCGCCGACCGCAAGGCCGCTCGCGCCGCCGCGTTCGCCCGGCTCACCGGCTGGCTGTCCGAGCACCGCGTGAGGCTGCCGATTTACCTGCTCGCGGTGGTGTCCGCGGTGATGGCCATCCCCGCGATGTCGAGCTACGGGCACGACACCTACGGCGACTGGACCGGCAACGCGCTGCCGGCCCTGTCGGAGCTGGGCATGTGGGCCTTCGCCCTCGCAGTCGAGGTCTCGGCTCGCCGGCACCCCGACCGGCCGACGTGGGCACTCAAGACCGGGGTGTGGCTGTTCTCCGGGGTCGGGTTCGCCCTCAACGTCCTGCACGGGCTGCACCGCGGATGGGACGCCGCCGTGGTCATGGGCATCGTGTCCGTGGCCGGGGTGATCGCCCACCAGATTGCCGTAGCCTCCCCGCGCCGCTCGCGGGCTGAGAGGGACGACTCGAGGATCGCCCGCCAGGCCGCGAAGAAGATCGCCAAGGTCCGCACCGTCGCCGTGCGCCACGCGGTCGCGGAGATCGACCGGGACGGGGCCGCGCGGCTGGTGTTCGCCCCCGGCCGCTACACCCTCACCCGCCACCACGGCCGGGCCCGGCTGGTCGCCGCGATCGAGGCGAGCGACTACGTCGGGGACGTGCTCGCCGACGAGGTGACCGCGTGGCTGGCCACCCAGGATCGACCCGCCGACCCGGCCGGGGATGACCCGATCGCCGACGCCCCGGTGCTGACCCTCGATCGGCCTTCGGAGCAGCGGAAATCGACCCGCAAGCGCGCCACCCACCCGGCACCGAAGACCCGCACGATCGAGCAGCTGCGCGCCGATTTCGCCGCGGCGCTGGCCGACCCGACCGTGCCGATGAACCCGGCCTCCGCGGAGTCGATCCGCAAGGCGATCCACTGCGCGCCCAAGGCTGCGCGCCAGCTGCGCGACGAACACCAGGCCAACCAGTGACCGGCGGAGAGGACACCACCATGACCACCAACGACACCACCACCCCGGCCGCCGGCGAGCTGGCCACCGTGCACCACCTGCCCACCCGCGTCGAGACCGGCGAGGCGATCGAGCCCGACGAGGTGCTCACCGACGCCGAGTTCCGGGCGCGCATGTCGCAGAAGGAACTCGCGCAAGCCCGCTGGGCCGGCTACCGCAACGACGCGGTCGTGGTCGCCCGTACCGCGAAGAAGGTCGCCAGTCACGAGCGCACCAAGGCCCTGGTTGGGCACGGCATGACCGTGATGGCGGGGCTCGACTCGTGGCGGGGCCGGGCGTGGGACGCCTCGACCATGGGCGTCTACCGCCGCCAGATCAAGGCTGCCGAAGCCGTCGGCGACCGCGAGCAGGTGAAGGAGTGGCTGGAACGCATGGAAACCGTCAAGGAAGCACGCCACCGCCGGATCATGGAACTGCCGGAGCTGATGAAGCGGCTCATGAAGGTCGGCGCGATCTCCCTCGCCGCGGCGGTGGTCATGGTGCTGCTCATCGGGATCCTGGTGCAGGTCTCCGGAGCCGGCGCGTTCACCGGGGTCATCGGGGGCGTGTTCGACGCGCTGCGCTGGATCTTCACCGCGATCGCGTGGACCTGGACCCCGCTCGTGGCGGTCGCGCCGTGGGTGGTCGCCGCGGGTGTGGTGTTGGGGGCGTACCGGGAGGGCAAGCAGCGGGGGAAGGTGCCGGGCTGGCTCGCGACGAACCGCGGCGCGGACGCCGATCTCACGATCGACGAGACCACCATCGCCCAGGCTCTTGCGGCACTGCGGATCCCGCAGATCACCAACTACCTCAAAGAGGGCCTGCCGATGCAGTACCTCACCCCGGCCCGTCGCGACGGGCGCGGCACCCACGCCGTGGTCCGTCTGCCCGCCGGTGTGACGGCCGAGAAGATCGCGCGTCGTCGTGGTGATCTCGCGACCGGGCTGCACCGTCTGTCCAAAGAGGTGTGGCCCACCACGGGCAGCGAAGAGGGCATCTTGGACCTGTGGGTGGCTGACAAGGGCGCCCTCGCTGAAGGTGCTGGCGCGTATCCGCTGCTCGACGGCGGGCTCGTGGACGTGTTCAAGGGCGTCCCGTTCGGACGGACGCTGCGCGGGGAACCCATTCTCTGCCCGGTGATCGAGCGCAACACGATAACCGGCGGTATTCCCGGTCAGGGCAAGTCGTCCGCGGACCGCGTGATCGCGATCGGCGCCGCGCTGGACCCCACGGTGGAGCTGCGGATTTGGGTGCCGGACGCGAACTTCGACTTCGAGGTGTTCGCCCCGCGCTGCTCCCGCTACGTGATGGGTGCCGAAGACGAGAAGATCGCGCAGATCCTCGCTGACCTGCGGGAGTTGCACGCCGAAGTGCAGGCTCGCGGCGAGCTGCTCGTGAAGTACGAGATCCCCGCTGTCACCAGGGAATACGCGTCCAAGGGCGTCGGGCTGCACCCGATCTTCTGCGTGCTGGAAGAGGCGCACGTCGCGATCCAGCACCCGACCTACGGCAAGGACATCGCTCAGCTTCTGGTCGACATCGTGCGCCTGGGCCGCAAGCGCGCCATTCACATGATCGTGTCGACGCAGGCACCGACGAAGGACAGCATGCCCAGGGACGTGACGCGCAACTGCTCGAACGGTATCGCGTTCGCCGTGGGCGACCACGTTGCCAATGACGCGCTGCTCGGGCAGGGCGCCTACGCCGCAGGGCACCGCGCCACGGAGCTGATTCCGGGCACTGACAGGGGAACCGCTGTCGTCAAGGGCTTCACTGGCGAGCGTTCGGAGATCGTGCAGGTCTACTTCCTCGACGTCGCCAAGGACAACGACCAGGTCACCCCGCTGATTGAGCGGTCGCTCGCCGCGCTCAAGGGCGGTCACGTCCCCGGTGCCGACCGTCCGACCAGCGTGATCGAGGCGCCGGCGCCGCGGGATCTGCTCGAAGACCTCGACGAGGTCCTGAGGGACGTGACCGAACCCCTGGCCGCGGCCAAGGTCGCGCCGCTGCTCATCGCCCTGGACGGGCGCGAGTACGCAGGGCTCGACGGCACCAAGCTGCGCGCCCTGCTCGCCCAGCGGGGCGTCAAGGTGCCCAGCACGGGGAACCGCTACCCCATCGATCCGGTCACGATCCGTGAGGCTCTGGCCGCTGCGGCGACCGAGGACCTCGACGAAGACGAGTAGCCCGAACCGGGCTGGGTTAGGTCCGCACACCGGCCGCGAAGTTTGCCCGCAGACCAGCAAACCACCGGTCTCACGGCGGACCTAACCCACCTCACTCGGCTAACTTTCCGCAGCTCATCGCCGACCTGGGAGATCTCACCCGCCGGGTTAGGAATCTAACCCGAAATCCAGCACCTCACTCCCGATCTCACCCGCCACGCGACACCCGCACCGAGTGCTCGCGCCGGCACCACCATGCCAAAAACCGTTACACACCGTCACCAGTGAGAGGACACGCGCCATGGGATGGTTCAGCCCCCGCCGAAACCCGGAAGACCCTCACCAGCTCCGGATCGCCGTGCACGAGCTTGGGCACGCCGCCGTCTGGGCCGACGCCGGATTCACGATCACGGAGATCGTGCACAGCGGCGACAACGGCCACTGCTCCGTGGAGTGGGACCCGAATAACCTCGCCGGCTACGCGGTCGGCTGCTGGGGCGGGTTCGAGGCCGAAGACCGCTGGCTGCGCCACCACCGCTGTGGTCGCGCCAGCCGCGGCAACGCCGGCTACGACATCCGCAACTTCCGCCACGTCAACAAGGGTCTGGACACCCGGCTGTCGGAGGGCAAGGCGCGGTCTCTGGCCCGCGCGGCGGTCGGCCGCCACTGGGACCGCATCAACACCCTCGCGCCCCGCCTGATCACCGCCGGGCGGCTCACCAACATCCGGCTCTGACCACACGCGCTCGCCGAACACCGCTCGTGTCGACCACACCTCACGCTACGGAAGGGAAACCCGCATGTGTCGCTCATCCGCCCACGGTGGCCGCCGCTGCGCCGGCGGATCCAGCGGAACCCGCAACCACGCCGCGATCCGACAGCGCATTTCCCGCGCCCGCCGCGCCGCCGCCAAGGCCGAAGCCGCCGGCGACACCGAAGCCCTGGCCAGCGCGAACGCCCGACTCGACCAGGCCCGCAGCGACCTCGACGCCCACAACACCACCCACCAGGCCGAACAGGAGCCCCGCATGGAGCAGCACGAGCAGCCCACCCCGGACAGCGCAGCTCAGGCGGGGGACGTGACACCGAACAAGGCGGCACCGTCCACTCCGAACACACCGCCCGCGGCGAAAACCCCCAAGCGCAAGGCGAAGCAGAGCAGCACGCGCCGTCAGCCCCGCAAGAGCGGTGGCACCCGCCGCCGGTCGCGCTCGACGTCGGACGTCGTCGTGCACCCCCGCTCGACGAACACCACGCCGCCGGACTGGATGCAGGACTTCGACACGTCCGCGCGCGACGAGGTCCTCGCGCTCTGGGGCGCGTTCAAGGCCCCCGAACGCGCCGCCGCCGCACAGGAGTCCACTCCCGACACCCCGCCGCCGGCGAGCAAGAACCACCAGGCCCCGCCGCGCGAGTCGCACAGCGACACCAGCACCGAGCAGCCGCAGACCACTAGCGACCAGCCGCGCTTCACCGAGTACACCGCCCCCGATGGCACGCGCTTCACCAACTACGCCGCGCCCGGCGCCACCGTCGGCGAGCAGATCAGCGTCAACCACGGCTCGACCACGTTCACCTCCGGTGGCGGCTTCGACCCGTTCAGCGGGCCCGGCAGCTCGACCCGCCGCGCGGCAAATTCCGGCTCGTCGAGCCACGACAGCGCGACCCCCGGTGCGACCAACGTCGCCGAAGGAAACGACTACGTCGAGCAGCAGATCGGCATCCAGTTCGGCCGCACCCACCGCCGCAACGACTGAAACCCCTGCACCGGACGGGGACGTGACACACCACCACCGCACCGAAGGGAACCGATTTGATGGCTGACACCCACGACACCGTCGAGCAAGCCCGCCTCACCGGCGACGTCGTCGCCTTCGCCCACCGCGCCGGTATCTGGCACGTGCTGCTGATCCAGCGCCGGTGGGACCCGTTCGAGGGCTACTGGGCACTCCCGGGCGGGCACGTCGACCCGGGCGAGACCTTCCGGGACGCCGCGCTGCGCGAGTTCCGCGAGGAAACCGGCCTGCTGGTCGAGCGGTTCGGCGAGGTCGGCGTGTACGACCAGCCCGGTCGCGACCCGCGAGGCCGCTACGTGACCGGGGCGTTCTGGACCGTGCTGCACACCCTCGTGCGCCCCACTGCCGGCGACGACGCGCGGCTTGCCCGGTGGCTCCCGCTCGCCTGGGTGCTGCGCAACCGCGACCGGATCGCCTTCGACCACCCACGCATCATCACCGACGCCGCCCGCCGCGTCGACCTGCTGACCACGCCCGGACCGGAGGAAACCCGATGAGCCGCAAACACAAGCCCCTCATGCACCAGGGCGTCGCGGCGCCGCCGACCGTCGCTGTCTCGGCCTTTGAGGCGTGGGAAGACGACAACGGCGACGTGCACGTACTCGGCACCCATGACCGCGAGCAGGCCTGGGCCGCGGTCGAGGCCTGGGCCGCTGAGTCCGGCGAATCGCTGGACGGCGCCGGCCCCCGAGACCTCGCCCTGGCGTGGGTGATCGAGAGCGAACCGGACTACTTCGCGCTCGTGCCGGCCGGGACACCGGACGCCATCCAGGTCACCACCCTCTTCGTCTGAACGGAGCGACCACAATGGACACCGAACTCATGACGGCTGCGCTCGACGCCGCGGCCCGCGGGTGGCACGTCTTCCCCCTGCGCCCTGGCACGAAGCGCCCGGCTGGACACAACGAAGACGATTGCCCTGGCACCGGCCGCTGCACCGACGGGCACCGCACGTGGGAGCAGCGCGCCACCACCGGCGCGGACAAGATCCGCGTGGCGTGGTCGCAGGCGGCGTACGGGATCGGCCTGGCAACGGGGCCGTCCAGGTTGTGCGTGCTCGACCTCGACACCGCCAAGCCCGGCGAGGACGTTCCGGCGCGGTGGGCCGCGGCCGGGGCGACCTCGGGCGAGGACGTGCTCGCGGTGCTCGCTGACGAAGCCGGCGAGGAGCTGCCCGGGAACACCGTCACCGTGCGCACCCCCTCGGGTGGCCTGCACCTGTACTACCGGGCGCCGGGGGACGTGACGCTGCGGAACACCAGCGGCGAGCGCGGCACCGGGCTCGGCTGGAAGATCGACACCCGAGCCTGGGGCGGCTACGTCGTCGCCCCAGGCACCGTCACCGACGCCGGCCGCTACGAGTTCCTGTTCGACGGCCCGATCGCGCCCCTGCCGGCATGGCTGGTGCAGCGGCTCACCCCCAAGCCGCTACCCGCCGCACCCGCGTGGCCGGTGCGTCCCGCGGGTGACCGGCGGGGCCGCTACCTCGACGCCGCGGTCACGGCCGAAGCCGGGAAGGTCCACGACGCGGCGTCCAGCCAGCGCAACGCCGCGCTCTACGCCGCCGCGCTCGCCCTCGGGCAGCTCGTCGCCGGCGGCTCGCTCGACGCCGACGACGTCACCGCACGACTCATGACCGCGGCCGGCCGGCACATCGCGTGCGGCGCCTACAGCGAAGCCCAGGCCCGCGCGACCATCCGTTCCGGTCTCCGGGCCGGGCAAAACCGGCCCCGCACCGTCGCCGCCTGACCCGATCCCGAGGGAGACCACCATGACCACACCCCGGCCTCTGGCCGCCGTGCCGACACCGCCTGCCCGCCGCACCCGGTGGACCGATGCGGACCTGATGCGAGAGGAGTTCCCGCCGCCGAAGTGGGCCGTGCCCGGTCTGCTCGCCGAAGGGGTCAACCTGCTGGCCGGCGCGCCGAAGCTGGGCAAGTCGTGGCTCTCCCTCGGGCTCGGGGCCGCCATCGCCAACGGCGCACTCGCCCTCAACGCCATCGAGGTCGAACGTGGCCCGGTCCTCTACTGCGCGCTGGAAGACACCGGGCGCCGGTTGCAGCGCCGCCGCAAGCAGCAAATCGCCGCCGGCGGCCGTCCCGCGAAGCTGCTCACTCTCGAAACCGCCTGCCCCACCATGACCGCCGGCGGCGAAGACGTCCTGCGGGAATGGCTGGAGGACAACCCGACCGCGCGGCTGGTCATCATCGACACCTTCGAGAAAATGCGCGGAGCAGTCATCCCCGGCGTGTCCGCCTACAGCGGCGACTACGCCGCCGGCGCCCGGTTCAAGCAGCTCGCCGACGAGTACAGCGTCCCATTCCTGCTCATCCACCACGTCCGCAAACAAGGCGCCGACGACTGGCAGAACCTCGTCTCCGGCACCGCCGGACTCACCGGCGCCATGGACGCCACCCTGGTTCTCGAACGCGGCCGCGGACAAGCCGACGGGGTGCTGCACGTAACCGGCCGCGACGTCGAAGAAGCCGACTACGCCATGACCTTCGACGCCCACGCCGGCGCCTGGACCAAACTCGACGGCCCCGCCACCGACCACCTCGTCGCCGACACCCGCGCCACGATCCTGCGCCTGCTGCGCGACCACGGCCCGCTCACACCGAAAGCGATCGCCGAAGCCCTGGAGCTCAACCCCAGCACGATCCGCCAGACCTGCAAGCGCATGGCCGACGACGGACAGCTGCACAAGACCACCGGCGGCGAATACAGCGCCCCCAGCAGCAGCCACAGCGGTGACACCCCCGCCCCGTCACACCTGTCACCACTGTCACTCCCGGGCGCTGACCAGCACAAACAGGTGTGACAGCAGGTGTGACACCTACGCGACCTGTCACACCGCAGCCGTCACGGTGACACCCGTGACCACCCCGCACCTGTCACACCTGTCACCGCTGTCACTCAACCGCCCTAACCAGCACAAATACCCGTGACACCCCGAGTGACACCCCATCAGGTCTGTCACTCCCGACGAGAGGAGACCGCCCGTGTTCGTGGCCACCGCACCCGCCCCGCTTCACGACACCAAGGGACTCTCATGGACGCACCGATCCTGCCGCCCGCAGTGCCCGCGCGACACCTCTACACCGTCGACGAGGCAAAGCGCCTGCTCTCAATGAGCCGCTCAGTGATCTACGAACTCATGCGCGCGGGCCGCTTGCTGTCCGTGAAGCAGGGCCGGGCGCGGCTCATCCCAGCGATTGCCATCCAGCAGTACGTGAACCAGCTCATCCGGGAAGCGGAGGTGACCGGCTATGGCCACGCGGCGTAGTCGCGGTGACGGCGGGCTCTATTGGTCCGAAGCGCGGCAACGGTGGATCGCCGAACTGACCGTCGGGTACCAGCCCAATGGGAAGCGGATCGTGCGGCGCGGCAGCGGGAAGACGAAGACCGAAGCCAAGGACGCTCTCGCCGAACTGGTCGCCCGCTCGAAGGAGGGCACCGCGCTCGCGAGCATAGGACCCACCGTCGAGACAGCGGTGCGCGACTGGCTCCGTCACGGACTCAACGGCCGCGCTCCCGCAACCGTGGACAAGCTCACGAACCTCGCCGAAACCCACGTCATCCCGTCCCTGGGGGCGCGGTTGCTGCTCGACCCGAAGAACCGCAACGAGCTGACCGCGGACGACGTCGACGCGTGGCTGGAGGAGAAGTCCGAGGTGCTCGCCACCCGCACGCTGCAGGACCTCCGGGCGATCCTCCGGCGCGCGATCAACCGCGCGGCGAAACGCACCAAGGGTTCTGCGATCCGGAACGTGGTGCTGCTCTGCGACGACCTGCCGGTCGGCCGTGAGGGGCGTCCCTCGAAGTCGCTGACGCTCGTTCAGGCGGCGGCCGTGCTCGACGCGGCCGAAGCTGAGCGCTCGACGTACGGCGAATACACGGTGGTGTCGCTGCTCACCGGCGCGCGCACGGAGGAAGCGCGCCCGCTGCACTGGACCGAGGTGGACTTGACGGGCAAGCCTGAGTTGGACCCGCCCGTCCCGCCGCACCTCAACGTGTGGCGTTCGGTCCGCGTCGGCAACGACACGAAGACCCGGAAGTCGCGCCGCTCACTGGCGCTGTCGGGACGTGCAATCGAGGCACTGGAGCGCCAGCGCCGGCGCCAGGACTTCAAACGGAAGGTCGCGGGCGACCGCTGGCGGGAAGACGGGCTCGTGTTCTCCTCGGACGTGGGCACACAGCTCGACGCCGCGAACGTGCGACGGGGCTTCCGGCGGCTCCTGGAGAGGGCAGGCCTGAACCCGAAGGACTGGACACCCCGCGAACTGCGACACAGCTTCGTGTCGCTGCTCTCGGACAGCGGCCTGAGCATCGAAGATATCTCGCGCCTCGTCGGCCACTCCGACACGAAGGTCACCGAGTTGGTGTACCGCCACCAACTGCGACCGGTGATCCAGCACGGCGCGAAAGCGATGGACACGATTTTCCCGGCCGCTGAAGGGCCATAGTCACTCGGTTAGTCATGCGGTCACGAAAAAGGCCGGTTCGCGTACCTGCGAACCGGCCTTTGACCTGCGTGGGCCCACCAGGACTTGAACCTGGGACCTCTTCGTTATCAG
>NZ_JBFAQX010000056.1:0-15036 GCF_040678995.1 Amycolatopsis sp. NPDC049253
CGGGACCGCCGGGCCGGCGACCGCGCCGTGTCGGACTGGGCGCGACGCAACGCCGCGGTGCTGCGCCAGCTCGCCGCACACGTCACCGCGGCCGAAGGCATGTCCGCAGCGGGCCGGCGCGCCGCAGCCGGGGTGGCGAAGGCTCTGGCTGCCGACGACGCGTCCGCGCTGCTGGAACCACTCGCGGCGGCCCGGCGCCATCTCCTGGCCGGGCACGCCGAGCTCGCCGGGCGCGTCGGCGATGTCGGCGCGGAGACCGGTCGCGTGCGCGACGAGGCGATCTCCGACCGGCACCGCCGGACCACCGGCTAAGCGGCGACCCCGGCTGCAAGCGAGACACCACCACGGCCGAGAGGACTGGAACACCTTGGCAAACCCCGATTCCGATCCGTGGGGCAACGCGCCCTGGGTTGGCCGGCGTCCAATGGGCGCGGTGGCGCGAATCTCTCCCGCCGGCTGAAGACTGAGCAAGTCTGGGGGATGTCCCGGCCCGGACGACGAATGCGACGTCGGCCGGGGTCAGCGTGCAGAACCCTGCGCCGGGTCGCTCCGAGACGGGCGAGGCCGTCGCGCACGATCTCGCGGGCCTTATCGGTGCGTTCAGAAAACGGTCGGTTGCCGGAACGGTCTGAACGACCTGAGTCGACCTGCGTCGCGCCAGTGTGTCGTGTTCATCAACTCGTTCATTTACCGATACGGTGAAGCCCGGATTTTGAACACGTTTGCCGAACGCGATGAGGGTCATGTGGCGCTGGTCGGGCTCGTCCGGGTCAGCACGAAGGATCAGGAAACCGCGCGGCAGCACGACGCACTCGGCCCGATCTGCGTGCGGGTGTTCGAGGAGCGGCGTTCCGGGAAGCTGAAGATCGACGAGAGGCCGGGGCTGCAGGCCGCGCTCGACTACCATGCGCCCCGGGGACATGCTCACCGTGCAGGAGGCCGATCGCCTCGGCCGCAACCTGCTGGCCTGATCGTGCTCAACGACCTGTTCTCCCGCGGTATCGCGGTCAAGATCCTCGAGGGCATCGCCGCCGGCGAGCACACCGAACGCAACCTCATCCTGGACATGGCGCTGGCGCTGGCCGAGGACCGCCGCCGCGACATCGTCCGCAAAACCCGCAACGGCTTGGACGCCGCACGGGCACGCGGCCGGGTCGGCCGCCCCCGCGTCGTCGACGCCGACAAACGCACAATCATCCTCGCCCGTCACGCCGACGGCGAGTCCATCCGCACCATCGCCCGCGCCACCAAACTCTCCGTCGGCACCGTCCACAACGTCCTCACCGACCACCGCGCCACCAACAAATGAATCACTGCTGGTCAGCCAAATCCGCCCGATTGCCCGCGGCTACCACGGGCCCCGGGTTTATGAATCGGCGGCGGAGTCGTTGTGGTGGCGGAAATTCAGGCCGACGCCCGTCCTTGAAGCCGCCTGGTTGCCGACCACGTAGGCGGGCACACTTCGACTTCTGCCTCCCGCGCTGTGACCGGCGCCTGCTGGGTAATTGCCTCCAGACTGTCACTGCACGGTTAACTGCCAGTCGAGGACGATGGCGATCTCGTGGATCGCAGGAATCACTGTGAAATCCAGTAGATCCGCAGCTGCCCCGATGTGCAGACGCACCGTCGCTGCCGGGGAACCAGACCATCTCGGTCGATTCTTCGGCGTCGAACCTCACAGCAACGTCCCCGTGCCACCAAGAGTCACCGTCGACCGCCGCCAGGAACGTCGTCAGACCGTCAACGTCGGCTTCCGCCTCGTCCTTGCCCAGGCACACGGCCGTCCGCGACCGCCCCTTGCCGGCAGCGGTGGCCGCGAACCGCAGCAGTCGTCGCTTTTGTCCCTGTTGGCGGTGGCCGGCCACTGACTGCAACGTCAGCGAGTCGAGAGCCCGTGGCCGGCCCGCTTGCCTTACGACGTCTGGGGCCACTTCGGCGAATTCACCGAAGTCGTCTCGGAAGACGATGACCTCCCCGGCATCGGTCATATCTTCCTCCAGACTCGGAACACCCACCGGGCAGTCCGGTTCCTGCCTGTGTGAATGTGCCATCGGCACGCGCTACTGGGAGGCCTTCCATGTCAGCTTCGGGAAGCGGACAGCACTTCGTTGAAGGCTTCGGTCGACGACGGGTGCGTGTAGATCGCGTCGCGCAGGTCCACCGCGGTCACGCCGTGCCGCATGGCCAGCGTGACTGTGTTGATCAGCTCCTGCGCGTCCACGCTCAGCAGCGCGGCGCCGAGGACCTGATCTGTCTCCGCGTCGATCACGAACTTCATCAGCCCCCGGGTCTCTCCGAGAATCTTCGCCTTGGGCATCGACACGATGTCCGCGACTGCCTTCTGCGACACCTTCACCGCGTACCCCTGCTCGCGTGCATCCCTTTCGGTGAGCCCCACCCGTGCCAACGGTGGCGTCAGGAAGAGCGTGTACGGGATGTGCGCCCGGTCGGCCGTCGACCGAGTTCCACGGCCGGCGAGCTGATCGGCGACGATCCTGCTGTCGTCGAGGGAGACGTAGGTGAACTGCGGTCCGCCTTTGACGTCGCCGACCGCGAAGATGTTTGGCTGGCTGGTGCGCAGGTGATCGTCCACCTCGACCGCACCGCCGGCAGTCGTCTCCACGCCCGCGCGGTCCAGTCCGAGGCCGTCCGTGGCCGGCTTGCGGCCTGCCGCGACCAGCACCGCGTCCACGACGATCGAGTCCTCGCCGTCGCCCCGCCGGTAGTCGAGCTTGGCACCCTCGTCCGTCTCGGCCAGCCGGATGACCTGAGCACCGAGGACGAACTGGACCCCGGCGTCGACGAGCACCTGTTCCGCGGCCGCCGCGACATCGTCGTCCTCGCGGCCGAGGATGCGTGGCGCCTGGTCGAGCACCGTCACCTCGCTGCCGAACTGCGCGAACATCGAGGCGAACTCGATGCCGACGTGCCCGCCGCCGAGCACGGCCAGCCGCTGCGGGAGGTTGTCACGCCCGATGAGGCCGGTGCTCGTGTGGACCCGGGGGCTCCCGGCGAGTCCGGGGATGTCCGGCACCACGGGCTCGGCCCCGGTGTTGATGACGATGGTGTCGCCGGTCACGGTCAGCCGATCGTCGCCGGCACTGACCTCCACGGTTTTGGGGTCGACGAAAGTGGCCTGTCCCGTGAGAACGGTGACCGAGTCGATCGAGTCGAGGGTGACGAAGTTGATGCCCCGCAGCTTCGTCGTCAGGTTCCGGGTCTTCTCGACGGCTTCACCGTGGCCGGCGCCGGTCTCGGCGTGGTGGATCAGCGACTTGGTCGGTACGCACCCGACGTTGGGGCAGGTGCCCCCGTACATCTCCGCCGACCGCTCGATCAGGGCGACACGCTTGCCACTGCGCCCCATCGCCGCGGCCAGCGTCTTACCACCCCGGCCGAACCCGATCACGACAAGATCGAAGTGCGCGGTGTCCACGTTGGGCATGACTCTCCTCCGGGCTGAGCGGTCCTGGTCGGGGACGGCAAAATGTACGTACATTTAATGTAGGACGAGGTCTGCGTGTTTGGCCTTGAGTGTGTTGGGCGTGACAGTCCGGACCCTGGGGAACGCCGCGGTCGCTGGCGGAGCCGGCATGTGGGAGTCCGGAATCGAACCGGTTGTCGGACATGTCGTCGCCAACCCTTGTGTCAACCCGGCTCCCGTGGCCCCGATGGTGCAACCGCCCTGCTGCGTGCGGCGTGGGCTGGGTCGGCCACCGGTCGACTGGGACGGCGGGCGGGGGCAGCCGGTGAGTCCGGCGGTCTCGCACCTATACCTGGCGAAGCCAGGTACTGATGCCGGCCAGAGCGCCCGGGTTGGTGGAGCCGACGTCGCTGGCCAGGTCCGCGATGGACACCGAGCGGAGCGCCTCGCGCCACGCCTGTTCGGCGCCGGCCATGGTGCGGGCGATCGCGCAGGGTGTGGTGCAGGCCTCGGGCGGGGTGGCCAGCGGGCCGCGCTGGCGGATCTCCGTGCAGACGAAGGCTGGTGCCGGCCCGTCGACGGCCTCGACGACGTCGAGCACGGTGATCGACCCGGGCGAGCGAGCGAGGATGTAACCACCCGCTTTTCCCTGGACGGAGCGGATCAGCCCGGCGCCGGAGAGGGCCTGGAGCTGCTTGGCGAGGTAACTGGGCGAGACGTCGTGCAGCTGGGCGAGCCGCGCGGCGGGAGCTGGTTCGTCCACCGAGGTCAGCACGACACAGCAGTGCAGTGCCCACTCGACTCCGCCCGACATCTTCACACCGTCAGTCAATCACACCGTACGACTTGACTCGGATACGCAGTGTCCGTGTATGTTCTCGGATACAAAGTGTCCGAGATTGTCGGCATTCAGAAGGGTGGGAGCAGGTCGTGAAGTTCGCAGTCATCGGCGGGACCGGGCTGATCGGGTCGCAGGTGGTGGAAGACTTGAGGGCGGCAGGGCACGACGTCGTGGCGCACTCGAGGTCCACCGGGGTCGACATCATCACCGGACAGGGTGTGGAGGAGGCACTGGCCGGCGCTGACGTGGTCGTCGACCTGACCAATTCCCCGACCTTCGACGAGGCCTCGCTCGCGTTCTTCCAGACCTCGATGGGTAACCTCTTGGCCGCGGCCGAGAAGGCCGGCATCGGGCACTTCGTCCTCCTGTCGATCGTCGGCGTCGATCAGGTACCGGGGCTTGACTACTACCGTGCCAAGACGCTGCAGGAGGATCTGCTCAAGGCCGGTCCGGTTTCGTACTCCATCGTCCGGGCTACCCAGTTCATGGAGTTCATCGACTCGGTTCTGTCCTGGACCGCCGACGAAGACACCGTCCGCCTGCCGGTAACGCTGCTCCAGCCCGTCGCAGCAGCTGACGTTGCCGCCACCGTCGCGCAGGTCGCAGCCGGCGCGCCCCTGAACCGAACTCTCGACCTCGGTGGCCCGGACACCTACCCGCTGAACGAGTTGGGTCGCATCACCCTTGCCGCCAAGGGTGACAGCCGCACGGTGACGGTCGACAACAACGCAGGCATATTCAGCGCCGTAACGGGCGACGTCCTCACCACCAAGGACGGGGCCCGCATCGCTCCCACCCACTACGCGGACTGGCTGAAGTAGTCCAGCGGGACGCCGCGATCACTGCGGCTGGGGCGTGTCAACCGGGGCCGGTCGCAACTGAGGCCGGCGCAGGCGCCCCAGTTCATGGTTGTGTTCGCGCATGGTCATTGGGTGATCGTTTCTGAGGCCGGGGCCGCAGGTCATGGCCCACGGCAAGTGCCGCTCATGTAATGGCTGTCGTTCCTCGACGACTTGGTGGTGATGATCGAGGGAGGCAGCGGGCGATGGGTGCGGTGACCGAAGCCGCGGTGGGGGATGTCCTTGCACTGGTCGAGGAGAGGCGCGTCACCGAACGCCACCTGGCCGCCTACGTCACGGACGCCACCCGGCGCGCCGGGGGCGCGATCCGCGCACGCGAGCACCTGAAAGTGGCGCTGCGCAAGGTCCGCGCGGTCGACCACGACCTCACTGGCGGCTTCGCCAGCCCCGAGGCGTTGCAGCAGCTGCGCCAGGCCGGGTGCAGGTGGCGCTACCCACGGTGCACGCCTCGGCCAGCGCCGAGTTCAAGCAGGCCTGGTACCGCAAGCAGGTCGGCGCCACGCTGCATCCGACCCGCGCAGTGTCCTTCACCGGCCGGCTGCCGCCCGGCGCCGAGGACGACATGGGGACCTACGCCCGCTACGCCACCTCCATACCCCTCGACACCCAGCCCGAAGCGTGCTGGACCTGGGCGATCCCTCCGTGGATGCGGATACCCAACGACACCACCGACGCCATCGCCCTGCGCGCCCAGCTCGGAGCGACCACCGCCGGCGCCCCGAGCCTGCTCGCGATCGACTACCCGGGACCCGAGCTGGGGTGCGACGCGGTGTTCTCCGCCCCCTGGCGGCAGCCGCCCCTGATCCCGCATCCTGCAGACGCGCTGGACCTCCTGTACTGGTATCGGCGCAGCACCTAGCCCCAGGGCTGGCACCCCGACCGCCGGCCGGTGCCGCTGTGGCTGCGCGGCGAACACTCCAGCGCCTTCCCCGCCGCCCGGCCGCTGCCCGAGGAGGTCGAGCTCCGGCTGCCGTTCGCGACCGTCGCCGTGCTGTCCACGCCGTGGCGCATCGAGCCCAACTACGAGAACAAGCACCCCATGCTCGACGGGCACCCGCCGTTCACCTACGCGACGACTTGCGCGCAGTGGGGGAAGAGTGTGACGGGCGCGACGGCCCGGGCGAGGTGACCGTTACCTCAAGGGGCGCCAGGACTTTCGTCGCGGACGGCACCGTGATCGGCCCAGTAGCGCACGTGCGGCAGGTCGTCGTCGAGCCAGTACGCGGTGTCCTCGGCGACCACCAGGACCTCGCCCCATTTCGCGCCGACGTCGCCGCGGCCGAGGTGCGGCTCGAACGCCCACAGACCCGGCTCGCACGGCCGGTCGGACCCGGGTTTCCAGAAGGGTGCACCGCGATCGCCGAGGCCAAGAGCCGATCCGACGGCGTCGCCCGCCAGGTAGCCGACGGTCTGCGGGCTGAACCCCTTGACGTTGAACGTCGGCAGTCGCAGGCCGGGCACCCGGCCGACGCGGTGCGCGATCGCGGACCCCGGGTACATCGAGTGGATGGTCAGGTAGCCGTGGTCTTGCGCGTAGTCCTGCACCGAGGTGTCGATCGTGGCCTGGGAATCGCCGTTGCGCACCATCTCAAGGATCATCGCGCGAACGGGAGCGAGCGCCATCCGGGTTTCGTGGAATTCTTCCGTCGGCTCGCCGAACGCGCAGGAATACCCGATGTCGGCGGCTCCGCCCCGGTGGATGGGGCCGATGTCCAGGATTACGGCGTCACCCTGCTCGAGCCGGCGGCCACTCGGCCGGTACTGGCCGCCGCCACGGGCGGTTGTGGTGCTGAAGAGGTCCCGGGCGCGACGCGGGAGCGGTGGGAAGTCCAGGAATCGGGTACGGTCGCCGAACCAGACGAACCCGTAGTGGAAGAAGTGGGAAACGCCACGTTCGCGCAGCCAGTCTTCGAGTTTTCCGGCGGCCTGCCGTTCGGTGATCCCTTGGCGCAGTTCGGCTTCGATCGCGGCGGTCGCGTCGAAGGCAAGGCGCTGAGCCGCCTTGAACGCTGCGAGTTCCTCGTCGGTGAACAGTTCGCGGGTCAAGGTCGGGTGCCTCCGGTGGTGGCGTCGATGTCGATCGGTTCCAGCGTCGGCGGGCCCGGTGTGGCGGGGGGAGAGCCGAACTTGACGAACATCCCCCGGATTCGGACGCCCGTGCGGTCGAGTCCGGTTTTGTGGGCTGCCGGTCGCTCACCGCCTGGCCGCGTCCTTGCCCCGCGTGAACACTGGAGGCAGGAATCCCCGGCTCATTGGAGTTTTCGTGCGCGCAAGCGGATCGACTTCGTCGTCGATGGTGGGCGGCTACGACTGGATTCGCGAAACGAACGGCGTGCTGACCGGCGCTGAACGTTCGGCCGTCCGGGCCGGAATGCGAAAATTCGCGAGAGAGACGATCAGTGGCTTTCTGACCGCGCCGCTGCAAAAGCCACGCTCGCCGGAAAACCTTTTTCCGGAGTACCCCGGCACCGAGGTCGCGAGCGCCGCCGTCGAGATGGCCAGGAAACAGGGAACCACGCTGCTCTTCCACGGTTATCGAACCTGGCTGCTCGGAACAGCGCTGGCCGAGGTGGACCAGGCCGACGTCGACGCGGAGCTTCTTTTCGTGACGTCGTTGCTGCACGATTCCGGAATGCTCGTGAGCGTGCCCGGGGAGGATTTCACTCGGCGATCGGCCGACGCCGTGCTCGAGGTTTTCGATCGCGCCGGCGCGCCGCGTGGCAGAGCCCTCGAAGCTGCGGACGCCGTGGTCGCGCACGCGACGCCCGGCCTGGTGGGGTCCACGGACCCGGTCGCCTACTACGTGCAAAGCGGCGCCATGGCCGATCTCGCCGGCCTCCGCCGATGGCACCTGCCTTCCGGGGCCATCGGCGAAGCCTATGCCCGGTACCCGTCGCACGACATCCGCCGCACGCTTTCGGCATTGGCGCGCCGAAACGCCGAAGAAGTGCCGGGCAGCCGAATGTCCCTGCTCGTTCCGAAACCGCTCAGCAAGGCACTGCGCTGGGCGCTGAATTTCTCGGCCGGCTGACCGGCTTGACGCTACCGCCGGCCCGTGCTCTTGAACCGGTGGCGGTACTGACTCGGCGAAAGCCCCAACCGGGCGACGAAGGTGCGGCGCATCGTCTCCGGGCTGCCGAATCCCGCGCCCGCTGCCGCTTCCTCGATGTTGTGTCCCGAATCGAGCAGCGATTTCGCGTGATCGAGCCGGACTTTCTCGACGTAGCGCGCCGGCGTCAGGTCGAACTCGGCCTGGAAGAGCCGGATGAGATGCCGGGCGCTCACCCCGACTCGGTCGGCGAGCCGATCGGCGCTGTGATCCAGCCCGGGGTCGGCGGAGATGAGATCCACCACTTCTCGCAGCGTCGGCGTCCGGGCGGGCTTGATCTCCAGGGGTGCGGAGAACTGCGACTGGCCACCCGGTCGTTGCATGAAGACGACGAGGCTCCGAGCCACGGCGCGCGCGAGGTCAGGCCCGTGGTCGGCCTCGACCAAGGCCAGTGCGAGGTCGATCCCGGCCGACACGCCCGCCGAGGTGAACACCCCGCGGTCTTCGACGTAGAGTGCGTCCGGGAGCACGTCGACATCTGGGAACGCCCGAGCGAAAAGCTGTGCGTGCCGCCAATGTGTGGTGGCCCGGTGCCCGGACAACGCGCCCGCCGTGGCCAGGGCGAAGGAACCCGTGCAGATGGAGACGAGCCGGCGCGTCCGCGTGCGAAGCAGCCGGATGGCGGCTACGAGCGCGGGATCGATGGGGGCGCCGACGAGGATGTCGCCGCCGCAGACCACGACGGTGTCCGCGCGCGACACGCTTTCGGCGGGACCGTCGACGGGCATGGTCGACCCGGTCGAGGTGGCCGCGGCCGCGCCCGAAGGGGACACATAAGACAGTGCGTAGTCCGCGCCGAAGAGGTTCGCTTCGGCGAAGACCTCGGCCGGGCCGGCCACGTCGAGGCTTTTCACCCCGTCGAAGACGACGAACACCAGTTTCCTCGGGCTGGGCACTGTCCTGGACCTCGCAATCGTCGAACCGGGTGCTCCTGAAGCCTGGCATCCGCGGCTCTTCGTGCCGAACCGATGTCCGGATGTGTGGGAACCCGGTCGGTTTCCGCTCTGCAGTGTGGTTCGGTGCTCCCGGCAGACTGGAAGTGGTGTGGGACAACGCTTCCCGCCTTGGATCCGGTTTGAGGCCGGTGCGATCGGGGTCGGTGACGAAAGCGGTGGCACGGTTGTCGGTCACCGGCCGCGCGGCGACGCAAGCACGCGCGCTGGATCGGTGGCTCACCGGCGGTGCGCTCGTGACCGCGACCGCCGGCCTCGCTTACCTTCTCTGGGTGGTCAGGGGCTCCTTGCCGCACGTGCTGCCCGGTTACGACGTGTGGCAGGAGCAGGTGTACGCGCGGATTCCCGCGTTTCTGCGCTGGTGCCTCGGCGACACGACGGAGGCGCAGTCGTTCAAGAGTGAGCTGGGCGGGCTCGGCCTGCTCGCCGGCGGCTGGCTCGCCCACCGCCGGCGCCGGGCCGGGTTCCCGGTCGCGGCCGGCACCGGATTGTGGCCGTGGCTCACCGGGTCGGCGCTTCTCGGGCTGCTGCTGTCGAACCTCGCATGGGGCTGGACGATCCCCGCGACGGGCGCGTGGCAGCCGACGTTCGTCGCGTTCGTGTCGATCCCGCCCGCGGTCGTGCTGACCTACGGGCCGGGCTGGCGGGTCGCCCTCACCGGCGCGGTCCTCGGCGCTGTGCTGACGACGCCGATCGCGATCGGCTTGGTCCAGTTCTTGTGCTACCCGCTGGGGCTGCCCACGTCGGCCGGCACCGCCGGCAGCATGTGGCTCAGCGCGCTGCTCGCGTTTCCGCTGTGCCGGATTCTGCCGTGGTTGCCCCGTCGCCCGCTCCCACGCCCGGATCCGGTCGACCCACCCCGGCACGGACCGGCGTGGGTCCTGCGCCGCGTGCTGGCCGACTTCACCGAAGCACCGTTCCACGGGACCGAACTCAGCTCGGCCGGCCTGCTCGCCGGCACGCTGGCCGCGTACCTGCTCAACCCGCAGACCCCCGCGCACGGCACCGTGCTGCTGCCGGCCGTGCTCACCACCCAGGTCCTGACCTCCACGCTCGGCGTCCTGCTCTACCACCGCCCATGGACCCGCCACGGCTGGTACCCGACTTTCGTGCCCCTCGTGTCGGTCGCCCCCGCCACGGTGTTCACCTACGGCCCCACCCTCCCGGCCATCACGGCCGGCGCGGTCCTGGGGGCGATCCTCGGCCCGCCGCTGGCGGCGTACGTCTCGCGCAGGCTCCCGGACACGGTTCATCCGTTCGTGGGCAACGTCTTTTCCATGACGGTGTGCACGGCGGTGGTGGTTCCCGCGCTCGGGTTGCTGCCCGGGTTCGCCCGCTGAAAGCAAATCGAGAAGTCGACTTCTCCGTGACCGTTTCGGCCTTCCGCCGTGTGGGCTGTTGACCACCAACGGCAGGGACCCCTCGACGACGTACTCGTGACCGGGATGTTCGACGTGAATTTGGCCGCCTTCCTCGGCCGTGGCCATGGCCTGCACGCTGTCGTCCAGGACGGCCCGGGCGTCGACGTCGCCGCTGATCACCGGGATCTGCCCCCGGGGCGTCGGTCGCCGTGGCCGCCGAGTCGGTGATCGGCAATCGGCGAGCTGACCTCAGAGGTTCTGGCCGCGCGCAGCACACCGAGGAGCGCGAGGCGGTCGGCGGTGTCCGTGCCGGGAGCGGGGACGAACAGCGCCAGGATCTGTGACCGGGTTTCTTCCAGGAGTGCTTGGCAGTCGAGTTCGAGAAGGCCGGTTTCGGGGTGCCGCATGCGTTTGCGGCGGCTGCGCAGCACGGCGACGTCGTGTTCGGACCACAACTCGGCGAACTCCGGGCTGTCCCTCGACAGCTCGTCGGCCAGGGCGCGGGCCTGGGCATCGCCGCGGCGGACGAGGGCGGCGCGGCCAGCAGGCGGGATTCCTGTGGCTGGTCTTCGGGTGGGTAGGCGGCCCGGGCGTCGGCTGAGGTGAACCAGCGGTAGACGGTGCTGCGGTGGGGTTCTTCGAACCGGGTGTGGTCACCGAAGAGGCGGTGGCGAGGGCGTTCTGGGCGAGGACCTCGCCGAGGTCGGTCATCACCTGCGCGGGCGGGTCGTGCAGGCGGTCGAGCAGGCCGAGGAACACGGGGGAGACGTGGTCGTCGGCCATGAGCCGGTCGGGTGCGGCGAGGCGGAAGAGGTAGGTGGTCGCGTTAGTAGAGGGTCAGGCGCAGCGCGCGGGTGAGGCCGCGCAGCACCGATGACGTCGGTTTCGGGGCGCGGACCTGTTCCAGGCGCATGTAGTGGTCGGTGGCGATGCCCGCGCGGGCGGCCACCTCTTCGGGGCGCAGGCCGGGCGTGCGGCGGCGGGTCGAGGACACGATCAAGATGGTGGGCGATCCGGATCGCGTTCGCGCACATTAACAGTTGCGACAACGTGCCCGACCGCGTCTGTAAGTCCTCGGCGAACTCGCGCTGAACTCGCTGCGCGACGGCCGCATCCGGCAACGACGACTGCCACAGCGTGGCGGCGTCAAGCCCGCGCGGCGCCTTGCCCCAGTCCTCCCAGTCGATCAGGTGGCCCTCGGTCGACAGGTTGTGCCAGTGCACGTTAGTGTGGGCGGTCGTCTACTCGTCGACCGCTGTATCCACATGGGGAACACCTCGCCGATCCGCTTGGTGACGTGGGCTTGCGCCATCCCCACGCGATCGGTCTGGTGCGTCGCGAGGGCCGTGAACGACTGCCGCACCGTCGCCCACCAGGCGTTCGTCAGGCCGGACCGGCCGCAGTGCCGAGATCACCGACGACCGGCGCGGCGATGAATTCGACCTCGTCGGCACGCCAGACCCCCCGGTCGTTGTCGGTCCATGTGCCTCGATCGGTGCGAAAACCCTCAGTCGCTCCTGACTCGCCGAAAATGACCGACGATCGATCAAGTCGCAGATCGCCGACGAGCCCGCCGTTCGGCGTTAGCTGCGTGCCGTAGCGAGGGCGGACCGGATGTCTTCCGGTCCGAACTCACCGCGCGCGCCTGCCCGGCGTTTCGGACTCTAATCGAACATGCGTTCGGACTTTGGCTGATCCGGCCGCCGAGAGGAACCCTCGGCCACGTATCGAGCTACTGCGCAAGCCCACGCAACCCGCGCCAGGACACGTGCCGCATGCGGCCCTCTCGTGTCCACGCTCGGAACGTCACCTCGCCGAGGATCTTGGGTTCCATCCAGTGCGTCCGCCGCGCGTACTCGGGCGGAACGGAGTCGGCGAACGAACTGGTCGAACGCGGTATCACGCTCAGGAGCGTCGCGAGGTCCGTGACTGCCTGCTGAGTGAAGCCAGACCCAACATTGCCGACGAGCCGCAGCTGGCCGTGCTCGTCGCGCGTGCCGAGCACGAGACTGCCGATCGTGGATGTGCGGCTGCCGCGCCCAGGGCGTCACCCGCACACCAAGACCTCGAGCGTGTTGATCAGCGGGCGCTTGATCCAGTGGCGCGACCGCTCACCGGGCAGGTGCCGCGACCGGACCGCCTTCGCGATCAGCCCCTCCAGCTCCTGCTTTCGCGCGATCGTCAGGAGCTCCTCTGGGTCGACGTCCCGATACGCTGGCGTGATCAACTACGGCCCCGCCGACCTCGGCTCTGAGGAAGCGCCCCGCGTCATCCGCGTCGGCCTCGTTGGGCCAGCTGATCAGCTCGATGGCATACGAACCTGGCTCGAACGCTGCCGCGAGCCCATCGCCGCAAAAGACGACCGTTATCCCCACCTGTTTCCCGGCTTCCCAGGGTGCGACATCGACTGTGGCTTGCACACCACACTCGTGTTCAGCGACCGCAACACACGGACGATCAGCGATCGAGCCCTGCGGGCCATCAGCAGCACCACAGGTGCCCAATCGTTGACAACCGCAGTCGAGGCGTACGCCGACGAGATCCGAGCACTCGCGGACGAGAACCGTGTCGACGTCCTGCTGGTGGCACGGCCAGAACAGCTCACCGACACCCGACGTAAGACCGGACGCCAATCTCGATCAGCAGCCGCTGCGGCGACAGCATCTGACGGTCCGAGCACCCACGCACCAGCCATGCCACGCTTCGCGAACTTCCACGACCTGCTCAAGGCCCAACTACTGCACCTGCGACAGCCAATCCAGATCATCCGCCGAAGCACCTGGGACGAAGCGACCCCGCCATCTGCTGGCCGCAGTCGCCAAGACGAGGCAACCCGCGCCTGGAATCTTCACGTCGCTCTGTACTACAAGGCGGGTGGCGTTCCGTGGCGGCTTCCACGGAACCCTACCGACCTGACCTCGTGCTACATCGGCGTCGCCTTCTACAACAGCGGGGACCGCAACACACTGGACACGTCAGTAGCGCAAGTATTCAACGAACGCGGAGACGGAGTCATCGTGCGCGGTGGGCCTGCCAGGGTAAGCCGCGAAGACCGTCAACCACACCTTGCGGAGGATGACGCGCACGGTCTGCTACTGCGTGCGCTGGACGCCTACCGGCTAGAACACCGGACCATGCCCGCAAGGGTGCTACTTCACAAGACCTCATCGTTCACCGCGCCGAGATTGCAGGATTCCAGGCAGCAACAGACGAACGAACGCTCGATGAAATCGACATGAGCTGGATCACCAACAGCGAAGGTGCTCGACTCTTCCGACCCGGCAACGCGCCCCCTCTGCGCGGAACGTTGCTGAGCCTCGACCAGCATGAGATGGCCCTCTACACCAACGGGAGCATCGAGTTCTACTCGACGTACCCCGGCATGTACGTACCGCAGCCGATCGGCATCCGCTCCGTTCACAGCAGCCGCAGCCCTCGAGACCGAGCCAGCGAAATCCTGGCCCTGACTAAGATGAACTGGAACCAGACGCGCCTGGACGGCAGAGTGCCCGTCACTCTGCGTACCGCCAACCAAGTAAAAGCCGTACTGCGCTTCTGCCCACCAAACGAAGCCGTCGCCACCCGGTACGCGCACTATATGTAACGGCGGGTCGGCTGCGTCCCGATGCAGCGCGCGAGGGGTGGCCACCCTTTTCGGTTGTGTGGCGGGACCACTCGGCCACCGCCACCGCCACAGCCGCCCTCAATCCGACGCAGAGAGCCTCATCTGGCACTCAATCACGAGACTGTCAACGGCGACCGCTGTTCGATCCAGACGGTCTGGGAGTTCCTCGATCCGAACGCGATGCTCGCCCCGTTCGAAGGCACCTACTACTGGTCGGCCAAGGTGTACGAGTCGATTCGACCCAAGGACGTTTCCAAGACGTTCCTATGGGAGCGGCTCGGCGCAAAGACGCAAGATCTTGTCCACGGTCACATGACCAACGTGACCGTGTGTGCGAACCAGACGAAGAACGTCATGCTCGACGCGGCAGGCCTCGAACTGATCAAACGGATCGCTGAACAGTTGAAAATCCCGGAGGCCGATTCGCCGGACGCGAAGCCGGGTGACATCTACCAGGAAGTCCTGGACAGCGTCGAGAGCCGGCTGAAGCGCCGTCTGGAAGATTCCGACAGTCCGATCTACCAAAGCCTCGCTTCACGTATCAAGAAGTTGCGACAGAAGGCCATCAGTAGCGTTGAGGAGTCGCTCGCATGCCTGGAGCAGGCGCTACAGATCGCTCAGGACGTCGTTGCGGCTGACCGGACGGCGGAGGAGGGCCGCTTGGTGGAGTTGGAACCACTCGTCGACCCGAAGCGTGGCGCGCTCACACAGATCGTCGAGGAGAACACACCTGCAGGGCTGCACAAGATCGTGCCGGACATCGTCTTTAGACCATGTCTCAGTAGGTGAGTTTCTTGTAGCAGGTGAGGGTGGCGGCGAGGGTGAGGAAGGCGCAGAAGTGGTTGGCGTAGCGGTCGTATCGG
>NZ_JBFAQX010000057.1:0-14029 GCF_040678995.1 Amycolatopsis sp. NPDC049253
CAGCTCATCCGGCACCAACCGCAACGACAACCGATCAACCACAGCCAAGATCATCGCTCACGAGCGACCCGATCACCACGTAAGACACGCTCTTAACCCACCTCGGCGCGCGTGAATATGACCCGACGACGGGCCGCTTCACCACGGTCGACCCGGTGCTCAACACCGACAGCCCGCAGCAGATGAACGGCTACTCCTACGCCAACGACAACCCCGTCGGGTTGACCGACCCCACCGGTCTCTGCCCCTTCCAACCCGACGGCGCCTGCCGCCAGCCCGACGGCACACTCGGCGGCGGCGACGCCTGCCGTGTCGGCGGCTGGAGCTGCCCGACGAAAAACTCGAACATCTGCGGCTGCAGGGACAGGCAAACTTACGCCAACCATGGAACTCCTCCCTCCGGTGGACACCAGCAGCCAGGGCAGAAGGCTCGCGGCGCATCGGGCGGCGCGGCGCACCACGACGATGACGACGACGGCGGCTTCTGGGGGAAGGTCTGGGGCGTCGTCAAGGACGTCGGGGAAGACATCTACGAGTACTCCGGCGCCAAGGACGTCGTGGACAACTGCATCAGCGACTTCGAGCTCCTCGGATGCGCCAAGGGCGCCGTCGAAGTCGGCTCGTGGTTCGTGCCCGTCGGCGCCGCCGCCCACGGCGCCGAAATCGCCGCCGAAGCCGGTGCCCACGCGCTCGAGGGCGCGATCGCGTCGGGGCGACAGGTTGCTTTCGCCGCCGAAGGCTCAGCCGAAGATGTTACAGCCTTGGAGACTCGCGAACTTACGAAGTCGGAGCAGAAATCAGTACGTTCATGGCAGTGACTTGTTGACGAGCATCAACAGAAACTCGACGATTACAGGAAGAACCCCGACGCTTTTGACAACGACGGTAGACTGAAAAGAGCGTCGACTCCGGAGATTCGCCAGAGTATAATCGACGGCCGGATAAACCACCTTGAAAAGGAAATCAATGGGTGGAAGCGGCAGATCAACCAAATACAAGGAGGAAACTGACAGTGAGTGGATCGCTGAACATTTCAGTGCGGAAGCTGCAAGCAGTCTTTGGGCTGCTCATATCGCGGATCAGCGAAGATGAGGGTGAAACTATTTCAATTGACCCTGACTACTTCTGGTCGATTCCATTGGATTCCCTCTATGATCCAGAGGTTAAGCCAGACGATCTCACAATCGGACAGCTGTCGGAATCCTGGCAGTACCTCGAAGAGGTCCTAGTGGATCAGGATCTGGCGGTACCTCATCATCTTGTGTGGCTTGCGGAAATCCTGCGCGCGCTGGGTGATCCAGCAACGCGGCCTTCTGGTGGCTGATATAGGCTCACACCTTTGAGTGGCCAAAAGTCGGCTGCAAAGGTGAAGAGTGCCCAGTCGGAGCGTGACTGAGTACTGCAGCTGCCTGGTTCTTTCTGTGCCACTTGACCTGCCGGCATTGCGGCGGCGGGCTCGGCGGCTGCGTGGCGGCAGTAGTTGACGGCAGCGGCAGCGGATTGGCGCTGCATGGAGCTGCCAGTCGTCGCCGACGTTGGGCTCGGAGGCGGCCTCAACCCAGCACGACACCACCGGCGACACCACCGCGACGTCGACCTACCCCGCCGCCGGACAGCCCCAGCCGCACGCGATCCAGGCCCTGGACACCACCGGCCCGAACGGCAGCACCCACTCCGACTACACCTACGACCCGGCCGGCCGCACCCTCACCCAGGGAACCGGCGACACGCGCCAGACCTTCACCTACGACGCCGAAGGCCACATCGCCACCGCCACCGACGCCAGCGGCCACGTCTCCAGCTACACCTACGACGCCGACGGCAACCTCCTGTTCACCAAGGATCCGACCGGCACCACCCTGACGCTCAACGACCTGGAGCTGTTCCGCAAGAACCCGTGAATAGTGGCGATCCGCGGGGCCGGCTCTGGTGAGTTGGGTCCACACGATTTCTCGGCGGTCATGTGTGCACCGATACAAATCTGAAGCCCAGCCGGGTACGGTCCGGCGGGGCCTCGCGGCCGCTTGACGGCAACGCTGAGGCAACGCTGAGGCAACGGTAGCGGACAAAGGCGGCGGCGGGTTGACCGTCGGGATCGTCAGTTGCGCTGACGGCCGACGGCGGTGTTCGGAGGAGACCCGGACCGTGGTGACAGTGCGGGCTCCTCGCTGCTCAGGTTGCTGTTGGGGTTACCGGGCTGGGGTGAGGGGTGGGCTTGTCGGGGTCGTCGCTGTCGGTCAGGGCTTGGCTGAGGGCAATGGCCGTCGGTGCACCTCACCGCCGCCCGCGTCCCGGCGATCATCTTCGGCAGCTCGGCACTCAGCTCGCTGAAGCGGTGCGGTGAGAATAGCCAGGTGTGCCATACGCGGACAACGTCCCGGCGTAGATCATCGAGGATGGGCGCTCCGGCCGTTGTTGCCGGCCGGGTCCGGGCTCGCTGCAGCGCGTCTCCCGCGTTGCCGCTGGCCCACTTGCGGCGAGCTTGAGGTATCTCGCGCGGCGCCAAGATGCCCACGATCCAGGTCCTTCAGCAGCTGGCACATGTTCTGGATGTAGAGCAGGGCGGCCTGCTCAACGGGGCTCGATCTGGTGCAGGGAGTCCGGCGTGATCCCGGCCAGGCCGGCGGTCTTCGTCAACGGCTTCGTCGACCGGAAGAAGCGGACGTGGCTACCGACCACGTGCGCCAGATGGTCGTCGGTTACCTGCCTCCTGCCCCTCTCGTCAGGATTGACGCGAATGGTAACGCGACCGATACGCTCCGTCACGGCTGGCAGACTTGTGCGCATGACCCGTCCCCCGCCACTCTCCCCGTACCCTGGTGCTCAGGGATGTCGACCATACGCTGATCGAGACCCGCGGCGTCGGGCGAGCAATCTAGGATCGCGTCTTTCCGGTGGCGATGGGCCGGCCGCTCGCCAAGCTAGCGGAGAATCCGCACTTCTCGTTTACCGGGGTAGTAGGTCGCTTCCAGTTGCAGTTGGCGGTAGACCTCCCGTTTGCGGACAGGGTCTGCGGCGGTCAGTACTTTTCTGATGTCGCCGAGGCGCTCGACGAGGTCGCGGATCTGGTCCTTGGTCAGCCTCTCCGGCTTCGGTTTGGCGGTGACGCGCGCCTTCGCTTCAGTGCGTCGGGCTTGGGTCTCGGCGATCCATTCTGTGACGAGGTGTGGGTCGGCTCCGGCTTCGAGTGCGGCGCGGTGGCGCTCTAGCGCCCGATCGCATTCCGCGATGACCCTTTCGGTGGCCGCCGCGTCGGGATCCGCGTCGGGGTCTGCCTGTGCTGCGTAGAGGGCGTCGATGGTGTCGTGGAGGTGGTGCGGGGCGAGACTGGTGGCGAGCCAGGTGTCGAGTGGGCCGAGGAGGTCTCGCTCGGCGAGGTAGACGTTGCGTGGGTGTTCGGTCTTGTTGGCCAGGCCGTATTCGGTGGGGTAGCGGCAGCGGTAGAAGGGTCGTTCGTGGTTGCGTTGGCCTTGCATGCGACGGTTGCAGGCTCCGCAGTGCAGCAGGCCGCTGAGGTTGTAGGGGTGTCGGGTGCGGGTCCGTTCCCGGGTTGTGCGGCCGGCGCCTTTGGCTGCCGCGATTTCCTGGGCCTGCTGGAAGGTCTGGACGTCGATGATCGGCTCGTGAACGATCTGCTCGGAGAAAATCCATTTGTCGCGATTGTTCCAGCGCATCTTGCTTTCGTGGCCGAGGCCTACGTCGTCGACGTCGATGAGGACCTCGTCTTTGCGTTGCTTGTTCCAGACCTGTCGCCCGGTGTAGCGCGGGTTGGTCAGGATGACTCCGACGGCGCCCTTGGCCCAAGCGACGCCGGTTCGGTGTCGGTTGCGGGCCGGGTCGTTCATCGAGGGGGAGAGGATGCCATCCCGTGTGAGTGCCTCGGCGATGGCGAATTTGCCGCGGCCGCCGATGTAGTCGGCGTAGATGCGCTGCACGACCGGCGCGGTGGCCGGGTCGGGTTCGAGCCGGTGCAACCGTTTGCCTTCAGCGGCCTTGGCCGGGTTGGGGTGCGGGCCGGCGTCGGTGAGCTGGTAGCCGTAGGGTGGTCGGCCGCCGAGGAAGCGGCCTTCGACGCTGGCTTGGGCGGCCATGGCGGCGCGGACGCGGATCCTGATGCGATTGCGTTCGCCTTTGCTCATCCCGCCGAAGACGGACATGACCAGGTCGTGGGCTTCCGACTCGGGGTCGATGGGGCCGCCGACTTCGGGGACCCACATGCCGACGCGGAGGTGGACGAGCACGGGGAAGGTGAGTCCGTATTGGTTGCCGTAGAAGGCGCGTTGCGGTTCGCCGATGACGAGACGGACGGCGACGATGCCGGAGGCGCCGACGAACACGGCGAGGTCCTGGTCGTCTACGGCGTCATGTGCGTGTCCGGACCCCAGCAGACCGCCGCTACAACGACGCCGACCGCCGAGCCGAGCTCGGCCGGGCCCGCGCCGACGGCATCATCGCCGCGGCCCGGGTCAGCGGGCGGCCCAGCGATTGATCATGACGCCGAGCCTTCACGTTCGGTGTGGAGAGATGACACGAACACGCAGTTGACCGTGTGTTTGCCACATTTGTCGTCGGGTATGGCTGGGAATACGGGCCTTGGTCCCAGAAGCGTGCGTCGCACGGCGGCGCGCGGGGGGGGTGCTGCTGGTCAAGCAGCGGCCGGCAGCGCCCACCTCTCGCCGCGGCCGAGCAGGCCGAGTTTGGGTCGCCCTGGGGGGCACGCCGCGGAGGCGGCGGCGGACGACTATGGGCACGCGGCGCGGGTGGCCGCGTGCCGAGTCAGTCGCCGGTGTTGGGGCCCTGGGCCTGGTTGAGGCGCTGGGCTTCGTGAAGCTGGTCTTCCAGGCTGATGATGCGGCAGGCGGCGTCGATGGCGGTGCCCTGATCGACCAGTTCCCGTACGCGGGTGGCCAGGCGCAGCTGGTGCCGGGAGTAGCGGCGATGCCCGCCGGCGGAGCGTTGCGGGGTGATCAGGCCGGCTTCGTCGAGGCTGCGCAGGAAGCCTTGGGTGGTGCCGAGCATGTCGGCGGCCCGGCCCATGGTGTAGCCGGGGTAATGCTCGTCGTCGAACTTGTCGGCCCCGCTGGGCGTGGCCGGTCCTTCTTGGTCAGGGATCATTCCACCTCCACATCACGAAGGACCCCGGGTGCCGCATGCGGCACCCGGGGTCCTCAAGGGTTTTGGGTTTCACCATTGTCAACCGGCGTGACCGCCGGCGTCCTGCACCCGCGTCCGACGCAAAGCCGGATCCCGCGGGGATCGCTCATTCGTAACCGAGCACCACCTCCGAACTCGATGGGACTGCGGCACCCGCGCGGCGCTACCCGCCCGCTGCGGGCGATCCAATGATGTTCCCGTTCCCTTCTTTCCGGTGTTTTCCACTTACTCGGTACTGCTACTTCACCTGCTGCGAACGTCACCGCGGGGAACCCTTCCACTGATCGGTCCCAGCACACTGACGCCGCTGGTCACTGCCCGGAGCCCCGTTCACTCATCGGCTCCGGCCACCTGACCGGTCCTGCAACTGCAATAACACAACAACAACTCATACTGCTGATCGTCACGGGCACACACACTCCGCCCGCGTCCTGCACTGCTACTCCGGGACCTGCACCACCTGGTCAAACCTCTTCATCATCCGGTCCCGGGTACTGCTCCCGGTCACCAGCCGGAACCTGTTCCTTGATCGGCTCCGTCCTGCCTGACCGTCGTGTCTCACCTCGCGGGTAGTTACGTTCTCTCCCGCGCCTGCTTGACGTTGTCTCTCTCGTACGTGGAGAACATTACACACACCCGCCGTTGAATGTCTACCCCAGCCACCATAGATTTTCGGGGCTGGGTCGGATGGTGGGACGAGGGGGCACGCGAGCATGAGTGACGAGGTCACGCACGATCCGCTGGGTGATCGGTACGGCCTGGTCGGGGTGCGCGACCTGAGCGAGTACGCCGAAGCCCTGACGCGGTTGGTAGAGCGGGGGCGGCAGGAGCGGTGGGTGGCGATGCTGTCGGAGGCCGAGGCCTATGCGGCGGCGGAGCTGCTCGGGCAGTTCGCACAGCTCGATCCGCCAGGGGAGTTGAACCAGCTGGCCGCCTCCCTGGCCAGCCGCCTTTACAGCCGCCTCGGCGCCTAAAGGCCAGACATCTGGCGGGTTCGGTTCTCCGGGCGCGCAGCGCACCCTCTACGCGCTGCGTTCCAGCCATTCAGGCGGCCCACCAACACGGAACCGAACGACGACGCGCTGGACCAATGCCGCTGCGTAGCAGCGCGGCTCTTGCCCGACGTGCGGGCAGGCCAGCTCAGGTGCGGACGAGGTCGCCGCCGCCATCGCCGGCTTTGCCTCGCGACACGAACGGGTGACGTTAACCAGGTCACAGCGACAGAACTGGCTGCTCATCCGTGGTCAGGTGGCACCGCGCCCGGTAGGCGGCGAAACTGATCAGCGCCATTCGGAAATTTGTCTTTTACGATGTGGCGCATGTCAGCGACGTCCGGAGCCCGGCGCGTTCCCCGGTGTAGCGCCCATGCGACGGTGCAGGCGTATAACGCATCGCATCCGGACGCGCCGATGCCGCTCAGCCCTGATGCCCGCAACATGTTGCGGAGCTTCACCTGCGCCGGGGCCGGGTTGAGGGACGACCTGACCGCCAGCGAGAAGATCCACACTCTGGACTTCCTGCCCGGCGGCGCCCCCGGACCAGGCGAGGCGGACCGGGTCGGCACGGTCGTCGCGACCCGTTGGGGCGACCCGCCCTACCTCGTGCTCGCCGAGAACGTGTCGCTGCGCACGGCCTGGGAGGCCATCGTCGCGCGGTGGCCATCGGACCTCTCCGCCGCCGTCGAAGCGCTGCGGAATCTGACTGACAGGGCTGTCTCGAACAGCCGGTAGCTCTCACGTTCATGGGCTGTGGCCCTTGAACTCATCCATCGCCGACGGCGCTGCCGCGCTGGCTCGTCGGCGGATGTGCGGCCGGACAGCATCCCACCCCGGACCGGGTCACACCGGGCTCCGCCCGCGGGGCGGCAACAGTGAGGTTTTCCCGTTGAGAACTACGAGGAGTGACGAAGTGGCCCGAGGACACCAGATGAAGGCGCTCGCCCTTCTCCCGGCTTTCGCGCTGGTCGGCCTGACCATGGCCTGCGGCGCGGGCGGCAGTGGCGCGGGCGATGCGGGGAGCGGCAGCCCGTCGGCTGCGGCTCCTGGGGGCTCGTCGGACATCCCGGCCGTGGCCAAGGACGACAAACTCGCCGCGATGGTGCCGGCTTCGGTCACCAGCGACGGCAAGATCCTGGTCGGTCAGGACCAGACCTACCCCCCGAACGAGTTCCAGGACGAAGGCGGCAAGGTCACCGGTTTCGATGTCGATCTCGGCACCGCCATTGGCCAGAAGCTGGGGCTGAAGATGGAGTTCCAGAACGCCGCCTTCGACGGCATCATCCCCGGCATCCAGGCCGGCAAGTACGAGCTCGCGATGTCGTCGTTCAGCATCAACCCCGAGCGGCTGCAGACGGTCGACATGGTCAGCTATTACAAGGCCGGCACGTCGCTTGCCGTCCTGAAGGGCAACCCGGACGGGCTGAACGTCGACGACCTGTGCGGCAAGAAGATGGGCGTGCAGAAGGGCACCACGCAGGTCGACGACCTGCAGACGCGCTCCGACGCCTGCACCAAGGCGGGCAAGCCGGCCATCGAGGTCACGCAGCTGCAGGCCCAGACCGACGTGAACCTGGCGCTGACGGCCAAGCGCGTGCAGGGCGAGCTGGCCGACTCCCCGGTGATCGACTACGCCGTGAAGCAGACCGGCGGACGGCTCGAGGTCGTCGGCGCGCCGTACGACACCGCGCCCTACGGCATCGTCCTGAAGAAGGACAGCGGCGACTACACGAAGGCAGTGCAGCAGGCCGTGCAGGCGCTGATCGACGACGGCACGTACAAGAAGATCCTCGACAAGTGGGGCCTGTCCGGTGCAGGCGCGGTGACCACGTCGCAGACCAACCCGACACCCTGAGCTCCGGACTGGTGACAGCGGTATTTGTAGGGGCGTGGACTGGCGCAGCATTGCGCCAGTTGGTGATTGCGAGCGGACGCGGCTCGAACGCGCCCCAGGTCGGGGTGATGTCGGTGCGGGGCAGCGGTACGTACAGCACGTCGCGGCTGGTGGCGATGCCACGTTCGGCCAGCCGCGTGGCCACGGCGTCCAGCATCGCAGTCGCCTCTTCCGGCGTGGACGGGCGGGGTTCGCGCACGTCGCGGGTGGTCACCTCCAGGGCGACGACGGCGAGCCGTTCGGCCCACTCGCCGCCCGGGTGGTCGCAGGCCGTGTCGGCGCGCGTTCCGCGGCGGTGGTGCACCAGGCGTCCAGTAGATCGCCGGCGGCGTCGAGCACCGGCGCGGTGGCCAGCGAGGTCAGGTAGCGCCGATACTGCAAATCCTCGGTCTACGTGCCGAAAGCCTCAGCCCCTTCAGGCTGCGATAGACTAGCTAGGTTCGCGGGAACCGAATGCGACCCTCACTCGAAGGAGTCGAACGTCATGCTCGAGCGATTCAGCACAGGCGCGACGCAGGTTGTCGCGATAGCTCAGCGCGAAGCAGACGCCGATCACGCGGAGTCCGTGGACATACTTCATCTGCTGCGTGGGTTGCTTAGCGTGGACGCCTGCGGTCGACGGATTCTGGCGGCAGGTGGAGTTACTCGCGAGTCGCTCACTTCACGCTTGCCCGCCGCAGAAACTAGAGAGACAGATGCCTGCTCGCGCGGCTTTTCCGTGCAGGCAAAAATGGTCTTAAAACAAGCCTGGCTCGAGGCTGCGAGCGAGGCGGGTTCAATGGTGGGAACCGACCATATTACCCAAGCGATTTTGAAGAACGAGGCCGCAAGAACAACAATCCTCTCATTATCAATCGACGTAGACGCGCTCGACAGAGCACTCGAATTGATGAATCCGACAGAGAAGGACCGGGAACTTCCGCAGCAGTACGAGAGCGTCAGTCGACAGCCTGCTTCCAAGGTCGACCGCGAGCTGCGATACCGCTGAAGCCCGAGGTTCACCGCTATCATCTCGGGCTTCAGCGGTCAGCTTGTGAAGCGACTGTCAGCAGCTAACAGCGTCTTCTTCATCGTATGCGCTTGCTTGGTATCCTTCGCCGAACATCTCCACGTAGCCGTTCGTGGTTGTCTGAAAATCGTGCACGCCGCTTCCCGCACAATCCCAGTCGTACACCAGGGTGAGGTTGTACTGGCCGGCATTGCCGTCCTCGTCCTGAGTGAGCTCTTCCCAGCCGAAAAATCGGGACCAGGCGATACCGCTAAGCATCTGGATTTCCTCGGCAGGCAAGTCACAACTCGTCAGGTTGTTGCTTTCGATATAGGTACCGATGTGATAGATCAGCACTGACAACCCACACCCACTCGGATAGCCGCTCGGCGTCGCCGAGACTGGCTTTCCGCCGACGGGCGCATAGGGAGCCGCAGCGATGTGAATGTCCGTTGCACCTTTGGCCTCGGCGGCCTTCAGCGCTTTTTCGACCGCCGCTTTCAGGCCCGGGTTGTCAAGCACCGTCTGTGGCAACACGATCTCATTGGCGTCCGATGTCGCCGCGTCGGCTGTTGCCGGCAGCGCCATGGCCAAAGTAGCCAGCACCACGGAAGCTACTGCAGCGACTCTCTTGCATCCGCGAGAAAAGAATAATCTACGCAAAATTCCACCCCTCGAATTCGACATGCGAGCACCAAAACCCGCACGGCACCTACTGGTTCTATAACTTCTGGGCCCAGCGCTTTGATCCCCCCAGGCTTGGACTACTCGATAATTCACCCGAGGACATGATGGTGTCGATCCACCGTTCGAGTGGCTATTCCGTGGCGCAGTTGCGCACTACTGAATATGCCAATTTGTTCCTGTTTCGAATACAATCGGAGTTATCAATGTAGAAATCGGAGAACAACTCAACTCCAGCAGTGCATATCGCAACACCACGCGCATCTCAACGCAACATTCGATGGCCGAATATTCAGTCACATAGATCGAAATGGTCATTATCGGTCAATGCGCCCATGTCGGCCTGGTCGATCCGCAACTGCCGGCGCTGCTGGAACGGGATCCGCCCGCGGCGATGCTCGCCGCGCTCGCCGACCGCACCGGCGTCGACCTCGCGGTATGGATGCCGACCTCGGTGGTAGTCCGGGTCTGCCCGCGGTGCGCGAGCGACCCGGACCGTGGCCAGGCCCTGGTGTGGTCGCTGCCGCTGATGATCGGCTGCGTCGAGCACGGCTGCCGGTTGGAAAACCGGACCGACGTCTTGGTCACCACGACACTGAACGTCCACGGGCGAACCACCCTGGAACTCGTCTGGCGGACCACCGGCGGCGAGCAACGCGCCGGCCTCGCGACGTGGCGCCCCTTCGAGCAGATGGACTGGCCGACCCGGGAAACGATGCTGCGCCGCGGAGACCCCCGCGTTGTCCCTGGCCACCGCCCGACTTCAACGCGATGATGGAAGAGGTCATCGCCGAAGCCCGACGCTACCCGGCAACCGCGCGCACCGTCCGCACCGTGCTCCTGGACGACCGCGGCTACGTCGGCCTGCTCAAGCTCTACCTCGCCCGCATCGGGTACCAGTTCGGCGCGCTGTTCCGCCCCAGCATCAACGGAGGCACGAGCGGCAGCGGGCACCTGTCCTACGACGCCGCTCATCACCGCTGGACCGGCTACTGCCGCGACGCCAGAGTTGAGATCGACATCCACCAGCTCCGCCACGCCCGCGCCACCGAACTCATCAACGCTGGCACCTCCATCGAAGCCGTCCGCCGGCGGCTCGGCCACGCCTCTACCGAGATCACCCACGTCTACGCCCTGCTCGCCGACAACGAGATCCGCGCTGCCCGACGTCGCCGCCGATGCCGTAGGCCAGGGCAATTCGGGTTCTCATAAATGTTCAGTTGTGCGAGTTCTGCGAACCGGCCCATCCGAGCCGAAGATCCGCAGGTCGCGATTCGCACAACACCTCGCAGAACTACCCCTGGTTTTGACAGAGTTCTGCGAGACTGTCGGCATGCAACTCGGACCCGACGACGCCGCGGACGCGGTCGAACGCCACCCCTGCCCGCAGTGCGACGTGCCCGCCGGCAGCGCCTGCCGGACACGGGCGGGGAAAACCGCCGCGAAGTACCACACCGCGCGGTTTATCCTCGTGCCTGCGCTGCGCGACGACCTCACCGTGCCCGTCCCGGCCGACCGCGCACCCGGCAGGAAGTGGACACAGGGCCCCGACGTCGCGCCGGCGGCGCCGGAGCCGAGCGGGGCGCCGATCCGGATCGGCTACGCCCGTTGCTCGACCGCCACCCAGGAACTGCAAAGCCAGCTCGACGCGCTCGCGGCGGCGAAGTGCACGCGGGTGTTCTCCGAGAAGATCAGCACCCGGATCCGGGTGCGCCCCGAGTTCGAGGCCGCGCTCGCCCTGGTCCGCGAGATCAAGACCGCGGCACCGGACCAGCCGGTGATCCTGACCGTGCACGAGATGAAACGCTTGGCGCGCAACGCCGCCGAGCTGATGACACTCTCCGCGACCTTGCAGTCCACCGGAATCCAGCTGGAGCTGCTGTCCGGGCCCCTGATCGGGATCTACGACCCGCACGGCATGGGCTCCATACTCTTCGCCGTGCTCGCCGTCGCCGCCCAGCTCGACCGCGACTACATCCGGGAGAAGACCCTCGAAGGCCAGCAGGCCGCCGCCGCACGCGGCAAACGCGGCGGCCGACCCAAAGTCATCGACGAAGACGACGTGCTCTTCGCCCGCGCCCTGCGCGACAAGGGCACCCCGATGCCCGACATCGTGAAGAAGCTGACCATCAAAACCGGCAAGAACGCCGGGCAACATCCCTCCATCGCCTCGCTCTATCGCGCCCTCGCCGACAACGACGCCTGACCAGGCACTACCCGACCACTTGGCAGGGTTTCTCCCGTATCCCGGCGGTCCCCCAACTCCGTCGTGATGGGTGGTGGTGAGTGAGTCACCATGCCACCCACTGGCTGGTCTGGGTCACATCGATCAACGTCGCCGTCGCACAACTGACCATGGCGCATTCTCTCTGGTCAACCCCGCGATCAGCACCTGCTGTTCGCGTTCGGCTACCGCCAGATGGCGGCCGTCGGCTCGTGGCTGATCACGACGGCGCCGTGGTCTGCACCTTGAAACGGATAGGTTGTCTGGTCGACGTTGCGTGGCCTCCAACCGACGCGAGCTCCCGCCTCTTTATTAAGGGATGGCAAGTTCTGGCGCGCGCCGCGAGCAGCTGAAGAAGGCGGCGCCGACTTCGCGGCCGCTCAGGCCGTGACGGACTCGTAGTGAGGTCCTGGTGGTGGGGTTTCGGCCTTGCTCAGGGCTCCCGAGCTACGTTGGCGCCGGCAGCGCGCTTGCGGATCTCCGCGAACAACTGCCGCAGCTGGTCCACCCGGATCAGCACCCGGTGCAGGTTGGATGGCTGGGGCGGTCGGCCAGGGCGAGCACGCCCGGCGAGGTGCGGGCCTCCGCAGCCGTCGCTGTTCGGCCAGCACCCGCATCCGAGCAGCCCTCGACAACGCCGGCTAACGCTTCGTGACCTCGTTGATCGCGGTCCCCGGCGGCAGACTCAGCGCGGCACGTCGCAGCTGGCCGCAGATCGACCAGTAGACCTCCAGGTCGCTGACCTCAAGGTTCTCGATCATGTCCTGGCCGCCGAGGAACAGCGGGACTCGGTAGCCCACGCACTGGTCGCGGCGCAGCGGCACAGAGTCGCTGTTGACGGCCGACCACGAGTCGAAGAATCCGGTTGCCAGTGCGGCGTCCGCGTACTCGACAAGTTCTTCGTCGTGGAACGCCGCGAACGGCAGCGGGATCTCCAGAGCCTCGCCCGTTCCCGGCTCGAGTAGGAGGACCTGCGGCTGCCCATCCACGGTGCGGCCGGAGTCGACGGCGAACTGCCGCCCGAGCCAGTCGTAGCCGAACGGGCAGACGCGAGTCGCATACTCGGAAAACGCCTCCGCGATCAGCGTCAACGCCTGCGCGCCAGACGTGTGGTCATGGACCCGGTACAGGCCGCCTCCGAAGGTCGCTCCGGCGAACTCCGAAGCGAAGTCGAGGTAACCCTCGACGCCGACGAGCCGTTCGTGCCGCCACGTCGAGCCAGCCGGAACCGAGTCCCGAAGCGGGGCGTACTCGGCGCGGAAACGTTGGAACATCCGAAGTCCTCTCACCAGATCATCACTGATATCACGAATGTGCCTGGATTGAGGCCTCGGGGCTGCCACATGATCTGCGACCCGAGACTCCGGTTTACCGACAAGTCCAGCGAATTCATGTTCGCGACGTCATCAAGCCCGCCTCTACCGCGCCCTCGCCGACACCGACGCCTGACCAGGAGATTCAAGAGGCCATTGCCCGTTTCGCTCATATCCCGGCGGAGCCTCGACAAGCTCCGCGGCGGCGACGAGGTCGTGGTGACCCGGCTCAAACGCATCGGCCGCTCCCAGCAGCACCTGCTCGAGCTCGTCCGCTGGTTCGGCGAGCACGAGGTCGACTTCATCGTGCTGGAACAGGGCATCGACACCTCCACCCCGGGCGGGCGGCTGGTGTTCCACTTCCTGGCCGCACTGGCCGAATACGACCGGGAGATGATCGTCGAAGGCACGATGGACGGCCTGGCCGCCGCCCGGGCCCGCGGCCGCGTCGGCGGCCGGCCCCCGGCGCTGACGCAGCGGCAGCTGGACCAAGCGCAGCGGATGTACGACACGGGGGAGCACACCGTCGCCGAGATCGCCGAGACCTTCCGCGTCGGGCGCACCACCCTCTACCGCCAACTGCACGCCTACACCGACGGCGGCGACTGCGCCCTGGTCGTCTACCGCAACACCCACACCCGCAAGATCGACGCCGACACCAGCCGACGCTACGGCGAAACCGGCGCCAACGAGAAGGTGCAGCTGGAGGCCGACCGCAAATGGTTCCCGATCGCCCCGGCCCGCTGGCCACGGCTCAAGGCGATCGTTTACGTCGTC
>NZ_JBFAQX010000058.1:0-12621 GCF_040678995.1 Amycolatopsis sp. NPDC049253
GTTGCACACCTACAATCACCACCGCGGCCACACCGCACTCGGCGGCAAACCACCCGCCACCCGCGTCCCCAACCTCACAGGACAGAACACCTAGGCCCGGCGACCGCGGCGTGAGAGGTCCGCACCACTGCGGCCCAGGTCGGCCTCGATCGCGGAGGCGGCCTCGAAAGCCTTGTCCAGCAAGAGTTTCTCGTGCGTCTCGTCGATCTGCGCCAGCGGCACGGAGATGTGGATGGCGGCGGTGAGCTCGCCGTACGCGTCGCGGATCGGGAACCCGTAGCCGACGACGCCGGGGATGGCTTCTTCGCGGCTCACGGAGTAGCCGGCGCGCCGGATCGTCTCCAGCTCGCGCTCGAGGTCGGCGTCTTCGGTGAGCGTGTGGTCGGTCAGCCGCGGCCGCGGTTCGCCCATCAGCCGCCGGTGCAGCGGCGGGTGGAACGCGGCGAACAGCTTGCCGACGGCCGTGGCATGCAGGAAGAGCGACTGGCCGAGCCGGATGTCGACCGCGATCGGGCGCGTGCCGGGGAAGCGGTCGATGTAGGACACGCGCGTGCCCAGGCGCACCGCGAGGTAGACGTCCTCGCCGGTCGCGCGCGTGAGCTCCTGCAGGGGACGGCGGGCGACGTCGCGCACCTCCAGGCCGTCGACGATGCGGATGCCCAGGCGCACCGCGCGGGAGCCGAGCGAGTAGCGCAGGTCGTCGGAGACCACGATGACGTCGGTGGCGGCCATGCGCTGCAGCAGGTTGTGGGCGCTGCTCGCCGGCATGCCGAGCCGTTTCACGATCTCGGTGAGCGTCATGCCCTCCGGGTGCCCGACGAGCAGCTCGAGCGTGTCGAACACCCGCGAGAACCGCTCCGCCCCTCCGTCGGCTGCCACGCACCCCTGCCTCTCGTCGCTGGTCATCCGCCAAAAAGCCTAGCCGATCCGCGGCCGTGCCCGGTGGCGAGACGGCCGGGACGATCAGTGCCGGCGGGTCCCGCCGACGAGGAAATCCGCGTCGTCCAGCGCCGGCGTCAGGGCCGGCATCGCGCCGAGGCAGCTGTACTGGCGCAGGCCCATGACCGGGCCGGTCGCGGTGTGGCAGTCTGGTCGTGTCGGTCGAGGGCGTGGCGCGTGGCTTCGCCGTAGGTGGTGAGGCCATCCCGGCCACGAGGGGCATCTCAGGACTCCCGCGGGGCGATCAGGCTGAGCGGCAACGGGGTGTGGCGCGCGGCCGGGCTGTCGTCGCGGCCCCGGGCCCGGAGCTGGGCGACCGTGCCGGGGTCACCCGTGGCGTCGGTGGGGCCGAGCGGCAGGTCGTGCTCGTGGGCCAAGGCGAGGAGCTCCGCGACGGTGTAGCGCGCGAACGCCGTCTCCAGCCGGGCGCGGATCTGCGCCGCGTGGCCGCGCCGCTCGGCGTAGGTGGCCAGGGCGGGGTCGTCGGGCCAGCCCAGCGCCGTGCACAGGCGGCGCCACATGTGGTCTTCGAGCAGCGCGAGGGCGACGGACCCGTCCTTGGCCGGGACGACGCCGTAGGTCGCCTCCGGCTCGGTCACGGCGAGGGGCTTGACCGAGTTCCAGGCGGTGGCGACGTCGAGCATCGCCAGGTCGAGGAAGGTGCCGCCGCCCGCGTGCCACGCCGCGGTGATCGCGAGCGCCGCCGTGGTGGCGGTGCCGAGGTCGACCCACGGCACGCCGATGCGGTCGGATTGTCCGGTGTCGCCGAGGATGCCGGCCATGGCCTGCAGCGACAAGTCGTGCGTGGGGTGGCCCGCCAGCGGCCCGCTCTGGCCCAGTCCGCTCATCGAGCAGTAGACGACGTCCGGGCGCACCTCGCGCACGGCCTTCTCGTCGCAGCCGAGGCGCGCGGTGACGCCGGGGCGGAAGCCCTCGACGAACACCGCGCACCCGGCCGCCAGCTCCAGCAGCCGTTCGCGGCCCGCGGGGGACTTCAAGTCGAGGAAAACGCCGCGCTTGCCGGCGTTCACGCGTTCGAACATCGGCGGGTCGAAGCGGCGGGCCGGGTCGCCGGCGGGCGGCTCGACCTTGAGGACGTCGGCACCCAGCGACGCGAGCAGGAACGTCGCGTACGGCCCGGGCAGTTGCTGGCTCAGGTCGAGCACCGTCATGCCGTGCAGCGGGCCGGTCACGGCCGGACCACCGCCCGGCCGACGAGCGCGCCGGAGTCGACGGCGGCGTGGGCGGCCGCGATGTCGCCGAGGGGCCAGACGCGCGGCGGCACCGGGGTGACCTTGCCGCCGGCGACGAGGTCGACGACGTCGAGCAGCTCCCGGCGGTTCGCGTGGGCCGAGCCGGCGATCTCGAGCTCCTTGAGGATCATGAGTCCCAAGTGGACTTCGACGGCGCCGGGGTCGGTGTTGCCGACCGCGGCCAGCCTGCCGCGCGGCGCCAGGGCTTTCAGCGACAGCCCGAACGTGGGGGTGCCGGTGGTCTCGATCGCGACGTCGACCCCGCGCGGCCGGCCGAGGTCCGCGGCGGCCGCGCGTACGGCCGGTGCGCCTTCCGCGACGGTGACCACGGCCTGGGCGCCGGAGTCGAGCAGCGCTGGTTTTCTGCTGTCGCTGCTCGTCACGGCGATCACGGTGGCGCCGAGTGCGGCCGCGATCCGTACCGTGTGGACCCCGACGCCGCCGCTCGCGCCGGTCACGAGCACGAGGTCGCCTGCCGCGGCTCGGGTGCGGCGCAGCGCGTGGAGGCCGGTGCCGAGCGCGCAGGAGAGGATCGCGCCTGAGGCGTCGTCGACGGTATCGGGGAGGGCGACCGCGTTGAGCGGCCCGGCGAGGACGTATTCGGCGTAACCGCCGGGCAGGTCCTCGCCGTAGAAACCCGGGCCGCCGCGGCAGGTGTTGGTGTGCCCGGCCACGCATTCGGCGCACGTACCGCACGGGAACCGCTGCACGAGCGCGACCCGGCGGCCGACCCACGAGGCGTCGCCCGCGGGACCGACGGCCTCGACGCGCCCGGCGATCTCGTGCCCGAGGACCTGGCCGGGTCCGGCGGCCAGTAAACCCTTGCGCGCCAGCACGTCGTGGCCGCAGATCCCGCACGCGGCCACCCGCACGAGCAGCTGGTCGGCCGTGGGTTGGGGAACCGGGCGGTCGTGCAGTTCGAAGCGGTCCGGCGCCGTCAGCACCGCGGCTCGCATCACGGCACCACGACCTCGGTCACCTTGCCCGCGATCGTCGGGGCGGGGCCGGACTTGGTTGCGTCGACGTCGAGTGTGAGGTCGCGCCCCGCCGTCTCCGGCAGCCAGAACAGCAGGACCAGCCCGCAGATCAGCGCGACGCCGACCAGCAGGATGCCCGGCGCGTAGCTCAGCCCGGTCGACACCACCAGCGCCGCGGCGACCAGCGGCGCGAAGCCCGAGGGCGCGCCGACGCCGAGGTTGAAGCCGAGCGCCCCGCTGGTGAGCCGCGTCGAGGCCGGGAACATCTCGATGAGCACCAGCGAGGTGTTGGCGTTGATCGGCGCCTGGAAGAGCGCGAACACGATCAGCGCGACGATCACCACCGGCGTCGACCCGGTCCCGAGCGCCATGAACACCGGGATGCCGAACACGACGTGGCCGAGGCAGCCGAACAGCAGCGTGCGGCGCCGGCCCAGCCGGTCGGACAGCCGGCCCGCGAGCGGACACAGTCCACAGTAGACGGCGAGCCCGATCGAGGTCAGCACGGTCGCCCGGGTGTCGCCGATGTGCGCGGTCGCGGTCAGGTAGTTCACGACGTAGGTGCCGAGGAAGTACAGGCCCACCCCGCAGATCCAGGAGAACCCGAAGGTCACGAAGATCGCCTTCGCCTGGTCGCGGCGCAGCGCGTCCTTCAGCCGGGCGCGCGGCGCGTCGCTCTTCGCGAGTTCTTCGAAGACCGGCGTGTCCTCCAGCCGCTGGCGCACGTAGAGGCCGACGGCGGCCAGCGGCGCGGCGACGAAGAACGGCACGCGCCAGCCCCAGCTGTCGAGCGCGGCGGCGCTGAGGGAGAGCTGGAAGGCGAGCGACAGCAGGGCACCGAAGATGAGCCCGAGCGCCGCCGCCATGGACGGGAAGCTGCCCGGGATCCCGCGCCGATCCGCCGGCGCCGTCTCGATCAGGTAGGCCGAGCTGGCTCCCCACTCCCCGCCGACGGCGAGCCCTTGCAGGCAGCGCAGGAACACCAGCAGGACCGGCGCCGCGATCCCGATCGCCGCGTACGACGGCAGCACCCCGATCAACGTCGTGGCGACGCCCATCAGCGCCACACTCGCCGACAACGACACCTTCCGCCCGGCCCGGTCCCCGATGAGCCCGAACACGACCCCGCCCAGCGGCCGCACCGCGAACGCCACCCCGAACACCGCCAGGGACTTGAGCAGCCCCACCGCGCTCGACCCGCCGGGGAAGAACTCGTGCGCGATGGCCACGGCGAGGAACCCGTACACACCGAAGTCGAAGTACTCCAGGAAGTTCCCGATGATGCACGCGACGGCGACCCGCCGTCTGCCCATCGCCGTGGTGGACCTCATCGTCGTCGCCATTGACCCCGAGTCCCTTCGATTCGAAATACCGAAAGATCTTTCTTAAACTCGAATGAAGCGACGGTACTTCGTTGCGAGCTTCGCCACAAGGCTCAGGCGGTGGCGAGCGCTGCCCTTTGCCGACGCCTCTGCCGCTCTTGCGAGAACGCACCCCACCATCCCGACAACGAAAACCGTTGTCGGCTACGATGTGTCGACAGGACAGTGATCATCGGCGGGGTTAGGCTCGCGCCTTTCTCGTCGCCGACGCGGTGCCGTCACAGGTCGGCCGGGTGGCGACGGGCCGGATGGCTGAGGAGGCTTGGTGGTGCTGAGCGGTTTCGCCGCGAAAGCGGTCGGTGTGGTGGTGACCGGCGTTGCCGGGGCGGCGGTGTACGACGGCGCGAAGAAGGTCGCCCGGTCGGGTGCGTTCCGATCGGCGACCGTCGCGGTGACGGCTTGGGGCCTCAAGGGTGCGCGTGCGGCCGAGACCGGCGCGGAGAAGGTCCGGCTGGCGACGGCCGATGTCGTCAGCGAGGCGCGCGAACGGATCGGCGAGCAGGCGCCCGTGGCCGGTTCGGCCGGACACGGACACGAACACTGACCGCCGTGCCGGACACAACGCTGAACGTCGTCTCGGACGCGGCCGGCCGGGTCCGCTTCGTCGCGGGCGCCCTGCGGGGCAGCCGGGCGCGCGCGGTGGCGGTCGAGGACGCGGTCGACCACGTTTTCGGCGTGCGGCAGGTGCACGCCTATCCGAAAACCGGCAGCGTGGTCGTCTGGTACGACCACCGGCGGTGCGACCACGGCGAGCTGGTGGCGGCGGTCGAAGCCGCGCTGCGCACGGACGCGGCGGCGCCGGTCACGCGGGCGCCGCGCTCCGCGGACGTGCGCACCGGCGACATGCTGCGGATGGTCGCCGGTGGGGTGGCGCTGGTGCTGCTCGGCGTGCGGCGCTACGGCCTGCGCAGACCGCCGATGCTCGGCCCGGCGAGCCGCACCGTCGCGACCGGGGTCACGATCTTCACCGGGTACCCGTTCCTGCGGGGCGCGCTGCGGTCGTTGTCCGGCGGGCGGGGTGCCGGCACCGACGCACTGGTGTCGGCGGCGACCGTGGCGAGTCTGGTGCTGCGGGAGAACGTCGTCGCGCTCACCGTGTTGTGGTTGCTGAACATCGGCGAGTACCTGCAGGACCTGACGTTGCGGCGCAGCAGGCGGGCGATCTCGGAGCTGCTCACCGGCACGCAGACGCGGACGTGGGTGCGCACGCCGGACGGTGTCGAGATCGAAACGGACATCGCCGATCTGGTGGTCGGGGACGAGGTCGTGGTCCACGAGCACGTGGTGCTGCCCGTGGACGGCGTGGTCGTCGAGGGCGAGGGCATCGTCGACCAGGCGGCCGTCACCGGTGAGCAGCTGCCGGTCACGGTCGCGCCGGGCACCTCACTGCCCGCGGGCTCGGTGCTGTTGCGCGGCCGGATCGTCGTGCGGGCCGCGGCGGTGGGCCCCGACACCGCGATCGGCCGGATCATCACGCGCGTCGAGCAGGCTCAGGAGGACCGCGCGCCGATCCAGACGGTCGGCGACACGTTCTCCCGCCGGTTCGTGCCCGCGTCGTTCGCCTTGTCCCTGCTCACTTTGCTGGTGACCCGCGATGTCCGGCGGGCGATGACGATGCTGCTGGTCGCGTGCCCGTGCGCGGTGGGGCTGGCCACCCCGACGGCGATCAGCGCGGCGATCGGCAACGGCGCCCGCCGCGGCATCCTGATCAAGGGTGGCGCGCACCTCGAGGCGGCCGGTCGCGTCGATGCCATCGTGTTCGACAAGACCGGCACGCTGACGTTGGGCCGGCCCGTGGTGACGAACGTGATCTCGTTCGACGAGGCGTGGTCGCCCGAGCAGGTCCTGGCCTACGCCGCGAGCTCGGAAATCCATTCACGGCACCCGCTCGCGCAGGCGGTCATCCGATCGACCGAAGAGCGGCGGATCGAGATCCCGCCGCACGAAGAGTGCGCGGTGCTGCTCGGCCAGGGCATGCGGGTCCGCACCGACGGGCGCACGATGCTCATCGGCAACGTCGACCTGCTGCGCCGGCAGGACATCGCGATCTCCGCCGACGCCGAACGCTGGGTGCGCAAGCTCCAGCAGGCCGCGGAGACGCCGTTGCTGCTGGCGGTCGACGGCACGCTGACGGGGCTGGTGTCCCTGCGCGACACGGTGCGTCCGGAGTCGCGTGAGGTGCTGGCCGCGCTGCGGGCCGACGGTGTCCGCCGGATCGTGCTGCTGACCGGGGACCACCCGGTCACCGCCAAGGCGGTGGCCGACGAGCTGGACATCGAGGAGTTCCGGGCCCAGGCGCTGCCCGAGGACAAGCAGGACGTCGTCCGGCAGCTGCAGGCCGAGGGCCACACGGTCGCGGTCGTCGGCGACGGCACCAACGACGCGCCCGCGCTCGCGTTGGCCGACATCGGCATCGCGATGGGAGTCGGCGGCACCGATGTCGCCGTGGAGACCGCCGACGTCGCGCTCGCGACCGATGATCTGCGGGCGTTGCTCGACCTTCGTGATCTCGGCCGCCGCGCGATCACGCTGGTCCGGCAGAACTACGGGATGTCCATCGCCGTCAACGCGGTGGGACTCGGGGTGTCCGCCGTGGGCGCGTTGTCACCGGTGGCCGCGGCGATCTTGCACAACGCTTCGTCGGTCGCCGTCGTGGGCAACAGCTCGCGCCTGATCCGCTACCGCCTCGCCGCGAACACTGCTCAGCGCCGGAAGAACGCGGGGTAGACCCGGCGGCACACCAGGAGCACGACCAGGCCGAGCACCAGCGAACCCGCGCCGATCACGAAGGTGCCGCCGACCTCGACTCAGGTGAACGGCAGCGGCCAGGTCGTGCCGCTCGACGACGGGTCCCAGGCGTGGACGAGGCTCCACATCCCCGCGGCGAGCAGCACGACCCCGCCGATGGCGGGGAAAACGGTGCGCAGCCACAGATCCGCGGCGCTCGCGCGCCATCCGGCGCGGTGGGCCCACGCGGAAGTCAGGCCGGTGAGTCCGTAGTAGAACGCGATCATCACCCCGCCCGCCGACACCGCGTCGCCGATGACGAGCCCGCGGCCGAGGAAGTTCAGGGCGATGTACACCACCGCCCCGACGACGCCGACCGCGATCGTGCCGACGTGCGGGATGCGGAAGCGCGGGTGCACGCGGGCCAGTGCCCGGGGGAGCGCGCCCTGGTCGGCCATCGGCAGCACGGTGCGGCTCAGCGTGAGCACGGTCGTCTCCGTCGACGCGGCCGCCGACGTCAGCACCATCAGGATCAGCGGGTGCCACAGCACCGAACCGATCCCGCCGGCGCCGAGCGTCTGGTGCGCCGAACCGCGCGAGATCTCCCTGTTCCACGTGCTGTTCTACCTCGCCTCGGCGGCCGGCTACGAGCAGCTGATGGAAATTCGCGGCTGCGCGCCGGACGCCCACTTCACCGAAGGAGCCGTGCTCGGACCGGGTCGTGCGGCCCGGTCCGAGCAGGTGCTCAGTAGGTCACCCGTGCGGTTTCCGCGCCGGTCATCCGTCGACCTCCATGGCGTCCGGGTCGGCGGCCCAGCCCGGTTCGCGGCCGGCGCGCTGCTGGCTGACCATCTGCTGCATGCGTTCCTGCTGCTGCCGGATCCGGTCCTTGATCGCCTGGTCGGACATGTCGACCTTGGGGTCGTCCTTGACGTAGTCGGCCGCTTCCTTGAGCTGCTCGTCGGTCGGCGGCTTGACGCGGTGGCCCATCTCCTTTTCGTGGAGGAACATCGGCATGTCCTCTTTGGACACGTTGGCGCCGTCGCGCACGACGTCGCGCGCCGTGTGCATCTCGATGACGTCGTCGTGCGAGACCGGCGGGGTGTGGGTGGTGCCGCCCGGGATGCCGATCCCACCGGTGCCGTCGCTGTACTCGATCGACTTGCCCTCCATCTTGTCCACCATGTGGTGGTAGGAGTCGTCGGCGACCTTGCCCTGGACCGTGCCCGCGGTCGGCCGGAAGCTGTCCCGCTCGGGAGCGGGCTCCATCGCGTGGGTGCGTTTCGGCTCGTTCGGCGTCTCGATGTCGTTCTTGTAGTGCGGGTTGGGCTCCCAGGCGTTGATCTTCTTCGGCTCGTCCGGGGTCTTGTCCTTGCTGACGAAGTCGGGGTTGTCCACCATCGTGGGCTTCGTGTGCTGGTGAGCGTAGGTGAGCTGGTTGAGCTGGACACCGTCGCTCGGCCGGCCTTCCCGCAGGGTGTTGCCGAGGGACTCGCGGTAGGTGTCGGCGTTGAACCCCGAGCCGTCCTTCTCGCCGCGCACGCCGGTGCCGATGTTGTCGCGGTGCGCCTGCGCCGACTCCTGGTAGGCGGGCGCGTCGTCCTCCATGCGCCTGGCGTCCTTGATGTTGGCGGCCTCGTCCGGGGTCTTCGGCCCGCGATCGCCGGCCTTGACGCCGTCGCGGATCTGGGTCTCGTGCGCGTTCGCCCGCTGGAACTCGTCGCCGCCGATGGCCTTGTATCCGATCGGGTGTTCGGACTCGTGCGTCTTGCCGCTGACGAGCTTGTTGGGGTCCTTCCAGGTCGAGTCGTTCTTGATCTCGTTCTGGTACTTCTCCCAGGTGCGGGCCTGCTCGTGTTTCGTGGTGCCGTAGGTGCCGTCGGACTTGGCCGGGTTGCCGTCCGGCTTGGTCTTCACCTTCGGCGCCTTCTTGCTCGGCCCGGGGGTGTTGCCGGTCAGCTGCTGCTTGGCCTTGCTCACCTTGGACTTCGACGGGCCGGTGGCCGCTGCCTGCTGCTTCTTCTTCGCGGCGCACGGGGTGACGGTCGGAGCGAGGCCGAGCGGGTCGGCCAGCGCGGTCGGGTTGAGGACGTAGGCCTGCGAGTCCGGGCCGGGGTCGAGGCCCAGCGGGTCGTGCGACAGGTAACGGCCGACCTCGGGGTCGTAGTAGCGGTTGAGGTTGTAGTGCAGCCCGGTTTCGGTGTCGTGGTACTGGCCGGGGAACCGCAACGGTGTGGTGGTGCGGCCCGGTCCGTCGAGGACCTTGCCCCAGAGCGTGGCCTGGCGGTGCCACGCGACCTCACCGGATTCCTCCAGCAGTTCGCTCGGCGTGCCGACGAGGTCGGTGACGATGGTGTGGAACCGCTCGTCCGGCGTGCCGAGGACGCGTTCGGTCTGGGTCAGGGCGCGGCCGGTGCCCGGTTCCCACTCCCACACGGTGGCGACCTGAGGCTGACCCGGTCCGGTGCGCACCTGCTCGGCGAGGGTGTCCCCGTCCCAGGCGAACTGCACCTGCTCGGCCACCCGGCCGTCCGGCGTGAGGCGCTGCTTGGCGACCCGGCGGCCCAGCGCGTCGTAGCGGTAGCGCCAGTGTTCGCCCTGCGGCGTGAGCACCGAGGTCAGGCGGCTCTCGGCATTCCACCGGAACTGCCACTGCGGGCCCGCCGGCGCGGCACCGCGCAGGGTGGTGCGGCCTTCGGGGTCGTGGGCGTAGCGGACCGCGCCCGCGGCGGTGAGCAGGGTGCCGCGGTACTCGCGCGGCCCGGCCGTCGGCGCGCCCGGCGTCTGCGCCTGGTCGATGACACCGGTCTGGTGATAGGCGTAGTTCTCCTGCCAGCCGCGGCCCACGACGGCCCGGACGCGGCCCGAGCGGTCCACCTCCAGTGTGCGGGGACCGGTGATCGCGTCGGTCACCGAAGCCAGGTAACCGTCGGCGAGGTAGCCGTACTCGCGGTGCTGGGTCGTGCGATTGCCGGCGACGACCGTCTGGGCCACCAGCCGGTCGCCCGGGGCCCAGCTCTGGCGCAGTTCCGCGGCACCGAAGCGGCGGACCCGCTCGTGGCCGGCGAGGTCGTGCTCGAAGCGCAGCGAGCGGTTGCCGACGTGCAGCGCGGCGAGCGTGCCGGCCGGCCCGTACTCGAAGCGCGACGCCGCGCCCGAAGGCGTGTGGCGCACGCGGCGCCGGCCGAGCTCGTCGTACTCCGAGCGCACCACGCGCCCGTCCACGGTCTCGGCGACCACGCGGCCCAGCGCGTCGTAGGCGAAGGTGACCTCGGCGTCGGCGTTGCGCGCGGAGACCATGCGGCCGGCCTCGTCGTAGGCGAAGGTCGCGACGTCTTCGCCGGTGACGCGGCGGACCACCTGGCCCATCACGTCGCGCTCCAGCGTCGTGGTCTCCCCGGCGCCGTTGGTGCGGCCGATCAGCTGCCCGGCGGCGTCGTAGCGATAGTGCAGGGTGCGGCCGTTGAAGTCGGTCTCGCCGGTGAGGTTCCCGGCGGGGTCGTAGCGGTAGTGCCAGACCAGGCCTTGCTCGTTGGTCACCGACACCAGGCGCAGCTCGGTGTCGTACGCGTAGGCGAGCCGCTCGCCGTCCGGGCCGGTTTCGGCCACCGGCAGGTCGAACTGCGCGTACTCGGTGCGCGTGGTGTTGCCGCGCGCGTCGGTGCTCTCGTCGGTGTTCCCGAGGGCGGAGTCCTTCCACCGCCACGTCGCGCCGTCCGGCTCGATCCGTTCGGCGAGCTGGTCGCCCGCCGCCCAGGCGAGCCGGGTGAGGCCGCCCAGCTCGTCGGTCATCGACGTGGTGCGGCCGAGCAGGTCGTAGGTGTAGCGGGTGACGGCGCCGTCCTCGTCCTCGACGGTCAGCGGACGGCCCGCCGCGTCGGACTGGATCCGGGTGGTGCCACCGCGCGCGTCGGTGACCACGGCGACGTTGCCGCGCTCGTCGTAGGCGTAGGAGGTCCGGGCGCCGAGCGGGTCGACGACACCGGTGACCTTGCCGCGCGCGTCGTACTCGTAGCGCCACGTCGCGCCGTCCGGGCCGATCGCGGCGACCGGGCGGCCCTGCTCGTTGTACTCGGTCAGCGACCGCGTCCCGTCCGGCGCGGTGATCGCGACGACCCGGCCGGCCTCGTCCCGCTCGTAGCGGACCTGGCGGCCGAGCGGATCGGTCCGGGTGAGCAGCCGGCCGTGCTCGTCGTAGCCGAGGCTGGTGGTGTGGCCCAGCGCGTCGGTCTCGGCGATCACCCGCAGCCGGTCGTCGAGGTGGAACCGGCGCACCGCGCCGAGCGAGTCGGTGACGCTCGTGACGAGGTTCTCGCGGTCGTAGTCGATCGTGCAGTCGAGGTACCCGTCGGTGCCGCGGGCCTGCACGACCCGGCCTGCCGCGTCGAAGCCGTAGCCGTACCAGCGGCCGTTGACGTCTTCCCAGCGCACGATGCGGCCGTCGGCGTCGTAGGTGAAGCGGGTGGGTGTGCCGGCGGCGTCGACGACCTCGGCGAGCCGGCCGCGCGCGTCGTAGGAGTAGCTCGCGACGATCGTGCCGTCGGCGGTCCGCAGTGCGGTGATCCGGCCGCCCGCGCTGTCGAACAGCACCCGGGCGCCGGAGGAGTGGACCAGCTCCGCCGGCACCCCGTTCGAGCCGGGCACCACGTCGATGCGGTTGCCGTCGCCGTCGAAGATCGTCCGCAGCGGGAACACGCCGTCGGCGGACTCCTCGAAGAACAGCGTGTGCTGCTGCTCCGGGTCCTCGACCAGGTAGCCGTCCTCGACGCGCCGCAGCGGCCGTGCCGGGCCCGCGACCGGCAGCACCGGGGAGCTCACCGGCACGGGGTAGCTCTGGAGGCTGCCGTCGGCGAGCGCGACGTGCAGGCCGTCGTCCTCGACCTCGAGCCGCTGGTCCACAGTGGACGCCCACGACGGGCCGAAGCAGCGGCCCGCGCGGTAGGACGAGATGTGGGTGCGCGACACCTCAAGCGGCAACGCGCCCGGGATCTCCAGGTCCGTCTGCGTCAGCAGCATCCACCCGGTGGCCACGTCGATCGGGTCACCGCACACCGACCGGTCCGGCGGCGGGGTGCCGTTCTCGTCCGGGTTCGCGTTGCTGTCCTTGACGCTCTTGCCGCCGCTGGAACCTCCGGAACCACCGGAGCTCGAGGTGACCGTCTTGTCGTCCCCCAGCCCCTTCGCGGTCTGCGCCGGAGGCGGTTCGGGATCGGTGTTGAGCGGGGGCGGGTCGCTCTTCGCCGGCGGCGGGGTGCCGCCACCGCCGGTGGAGCCGCCACCGCCGGCGCTGGAGGTGTGGGTGGTGTCGTCGCCGCTCTTGGATCCCGGCGGTGGGGTGTAGTC
>NZ_JBFAQX010000059.1:0-12343 GCF_040678995.1 Amycolatopsis sp. NPDC049253
CACAGCTCATCCGGCACCAACCGCAACGACAACCGATCAACCACAGCCAAGATCATCGCTCACGAGCGACCCGATCACCACGTAAGACACGCTCTAAGCCTGCGGGCCGGGTCGAGAGGAGGCGGCGCAGCCGGATCCGACGGACTTCCGCCCCATGGCCACGCGGGCGGTGAGGCCATCGAGGATTCGGCGAAGGCCCCAGAGGTACTGCTCGGTGGAGATGTAGCCGGCCATCGTCGCCGCCGCTGCGGCGCTGAGCGGGAAGTGGTCAGGCGGTCTCGCCGAGAAGGCGAGTTGGCGGGTGGCGATCCGTTCCGCCTCCGCCGGCAGCGGGGCCGGTTGCTGCACATCGGCGACTTCCAGGACGAGGGAGCCGAAGATGTAGACGAACAGCAGGTAGGACGCCCGGGCGGCGTCGGTCGGGTCGAGTCCCGCGTCGGCCAGCAGTTGCAGGAGCCGTTCGGTGAGGGTCTGCGCGATGGGCCCATCCATCCGGCTGCCGACCATCAGGCTGACCGCGCCCGGATGCGCGGACAGTTTCGCTCGCAGTTCCAGGGCCAGCGCTTCCACGCGGTCGCGCCAGGGCTGCGCACGGTCGGCGAAGACGTCGTGGTCCACCTCGCCGAGCAGCCGCTCGACGAGCGCATCGACCACGGCGGCCTTGTCCGGGAAGTAGGTGTAGATCGCGTTCGGGACCACGCCCACCCGCGCGGCGATCGCTCGCACGGACGCCGCGTTCGGGCCGTGGTCGAGGAGGCTCAGCGCCGCGTCGAGGATCTCGTTTTCGGTGAGGGCGCGCCGCGGACCGCGAGGGCGTCGCCTGCCTGATTCGGACAATGGAGCCTTCCTCCTCTTGACTTCGGTACCAGCAGGGGTAGACGGTTCTCTGTACACCGTACAAATCATGTACACCGTTCAGAGATCAACAAGGAAAGGGTCACGATGCGTTCAACGCACCTCGACAGACTCAGGGGTCCTCCCGGCGAGACCGGACGGGCAACGATGACGGCGGTCGTGCAGGACCGCTACAGCTGCGTTCCCGAGGACCTCTTCCGGGTCGCGCAGATCGACACACCGACCGTGGGGGACGACGACATCCTCGTGCGGGTGCGCGCGGCCAGCGTGGACCGGGGCACCTGGCACATCATGTCCGGCCTGCCCTATCCGATCCGGCTCGCAGGCTTCGGACTGCGCCGCCCGAAGTACGCCAACCCAGGCCGGAACCTGGCCGGAACTGTCGAGGCGGTCGGCCCCGGCGTCACCGGCTTCGCATCGGGCGACGAGGTGTTCGGGACGTCCACCAGCACTTTCTCGCAATATGCGATTGCCCGCCCCGGCAAGCTCGCCCCGAAGCCGGCGAACCTCTCCTTCGAACAGGCTGCCGCCGTCCCGGTCTCGGGGACAACGGCCCTGCAGGCGGTCCGCGACCATGGACGTGTCCGGGCCGGTGAGAAGGTGCTGATCATCGGCGCCTCGGGTGGTGTCGGTACGTTCGCCGTGCAGATCGCAAAGGCATTCGGCGCGGACGTCACCGGCATCTGCAGCCCCAGCAAGGTGGAGATGGTCCGCGCTCTGGGCGCCGACCACGTCATCGACTACACACGCGCCGACTTCACCGACGGCGGACACCTCTACGACGTCGTGCTCGACATCGGCGGCAACGCCCGGCTGTCCGATCTACGGCGGGCTCTGACACCGCGAGGACGACTGGTCATCGTCGGCGGAGAGACCGACGGCCGGCTGCTCGGCGGCAGCGACCGCCAGATCCGGGCGAAGCTGCTTGCGCCGTTCGTCCACCAGCAGCTGGGCACCTTCGTCGCGAAGGAGAACGCCGCCGACCTGATCGCGCTCGGCGCACTTATCGAGAACGGAAAGCTCACCCCCGCCATCGACCGCGCCTACCCAATGGGCGAGGTCGCCACGGCCATCCGCCACCTGCTCGACGGGAAGACCCGAGGCAAGCTCGTCGTCTCCGTCCTCCCCCGGACACCCGCCACAGGGAGCACACCATGACCGATCCCCGTACGCTCTACCCGGTCCGCGTCGACGCGGCGCGCGAGCCGTCGGGCTCCCGCGGCTTGTGGCTGGTCAAATGGCTGCTGCTGATCCCGCATTTCGTCGTGCTGTTCTTCCTGTGGATCGCCTTCTCCGTAGTCAGCGTGATCGCGTTCTTCGCCATTCTGATCACCGCGCACTATCCGCGATCGTTGTTCGACTTCAACGTCGGCGTGCTGCGCTGGAGCTGGCGCGTGAACTACTACGGTTACGGCGCCCTGGGCACCGATCGCTATCCGCCCTTCACCCTCGCCGAGGTTGCCGAGTACCCGGCGCACCTCGACGTGCCCTACCCCGAGCGACTGTCCCGAGGCCTGGTGCTGGTCAAGTGGTGGTTGCTGGCCCTTCCGCACTACATCGTGCTGTCGATCCTGGTCGGCGGTGGACTGTGGGCGAGCTCCGGCGCTACCACCGACCGTGGCTGGAACGCCGGCGCCAGCGGTGCCGGCCTCGTCACGCTGCTCCTGCTGATCGCCGCGATCGTGCTCCTGTTCACCGGCCGGTACCCGAAGTCGCTGTACGACTTCGTGCTCGGCATAGACCGCTGGGCGCTGCGTGTGGCCGCCTACACCGCACTGATGACCGACCGCTATCCGCCGTTCCGGCTCGACCAGGGCGGCGCCGACCCGGTACCTGCCGGCCCCGCCCCGCCGTCGCCTTCCGGGCCGCTGGCCGCAGGGCAGCCGGCCGGTGAAACCCTTGGCCGGGCCGGATAGCCGCAGCCTGGCATGCATTATGCCTGAAGCGGACGAGCTGGTCTCAGACGTCGTTCGGACCACCCGCTCGCCGCTTTGAGCAGAGGACCGGACCTTGTCCTATATGGACAGTCCGGTCCTCGTGTCAAGATGAAAGGTCGTTCAGGGCTCCGGGGGTGACGATTCCAGGCGAGGAATCCGGTCGCGCCCGCGGCCGGCGTGGTGTGCAGGCATTGCTCTGCCGGGAGACGCTGCCGCATTGTCGTTCGACTGAGGCCCGTCCGGACACGCGGATCCCGCTGTCGTCGAGTGCGCGGAGGTTGGCGTCGAGGTCAGCGAGAGAGCCCAAATTGTGGGCCAGTCCGCGACGGTGGTCACGCCACTGAGGCAGTACACCTAGCGCTGTCCCGCTGGTCGTCTTTACCGCACGTCGACAGGCAACGCGGGGCGGCCGCCGCTGAAGGAACTATTGGCACGGTCGATCTCGCCGAAGAGGACAATGATGTCATTGGGGTCCGCTCCTGTTGCCTGCAGGCGAGCCACGATCGCCGACAGGAGCAACCGCTTCCTCTCCTCGTCTGTCCCCGACGAGAGCACTGCCTCGATCATCAGAACGTTCTCACTGCGAGGCTTCTGCAGATCAGGATAGCGGGGGCTGATGCGAAGGTCGGCGTTGTCCAAAGAGATGAACCTCTGGAATTGGTCGTCCTCGGGGTAGCCAGCGCTGACGCTTGCTTCATGGATGGCGGCGGATATCGCGTCCTTTTCCTCCGTTGTTCTCCCGGAGCGTATGGTGACGGTGAAAAGCGGCATCGAAATCCCCTTGGGGCTATTCGGAATCTGATCTCGGTTGCTGGCAAATCATAACGCGGCTTGCTGCGACATCCCTGAGAGTGGGCTGAGTGGTCAGTTTTACTCTTGGGGTCACGCTCCTCTCCTTCGAGCGGCCCACGGGAGGCACTTGCTGTGCCGGAGTCAGGGCAGGGTGTAGCCGCCGTCGACGGGGAGGGCGACGCCGGTGACGAAGCTGGACTTGTCGGAGCACAGCCAGACGACGGCGTCGGCGATCTCCTCGGGGCGGGCGATGCGTCCCAGGGGGTGGGAGGCGCTGAGGGAGGCGCGCTGTTGTTCGTCCAGTGCGGCGATCATGGGGGTGTCGACCAGGCCGGGGCATACGGCGTTGATGCGGATGCCCTGAGGTGCGACCTCCAGTGCCGAGCTCTTGGTCATGGAGATCTCGGCGGCCTTGGTGGCGTTGTAGCCGGAGAAGCCGGCGACGCCCACGAGGCCCGCGGCCGAGGACATGTTGACGATCGCACCGGATCCCTGCGCGGTCATGTGCCTCAGCTCGTACTTCATCGACAGGAACACCCCGCGTACGTTGACGGCGATCATGTGGTCGAGCAACTCGGTGGAGTAGTCCGTGGTGAGCTGGTACTCGCCGTCGTAGCCGGCGTTGTTGAGGGCGAGGTCCAAGCGGCCGGTGTCGGCGGTCGCGGCCTGGACGGCGTGCTCGATCTGGGACTCGTCGGTCATGTCGGCCACCACGTAGCGGGCCGTACCGCCGGAGGCCTCGATCAGGCGGACGGTCTCCTTCAGGGTGTCGGCCGTCCGGCCGGCGACCGTCACCAGTGCCCCCTCGGTAGCCAGCGCGAGGGCGGATGCCCGCCCGATGCCGCTCCCGCCGCCGGTGACGAGCGCTGACTTGCCTGCGAACTGCTGGGTCATGTCCGTTTCCTTTGCTCTTGCTCTTGCTCTTGCTTTTGCCGCTGCTGCTGTTGTTGTGCGGGTCAGGGGTGGGGGATGGCCGTGGGGACTGTGAACGTCGAGGGCAGTGCGGGGCTGTGGTGGACGTGGCGGGTGGTGGCGGTGAGGTTGGTGGTGTCGGTCTGGTCGGGAGCGCCGGTATTGCGGGCGTAGCGCGGGTGGGCGCCGCCGGAGATCTGGATGCGGACGCGATGGCCGGCGGCGAAGCTGTGGGCGACATCGGGCAGGGTGAGCGTGAGCGACCGGGGGGCGCCGGGCGTGGTCTGCTCGGGGGTGGGGCGGATGATGCGGTCGGCCACGTTGCGGGAGCGCCCCTTTGCGTCGACGTCGCACAGGCGGACGAAGTAGTCGGTGTAAGGGGAGTCGCTGCTGACGTGGAGTACGGCAGTGGGGGCGCCGTAGACGACGAGCGGGGCGGGCAGTGGCGCGGTGGTGAAGGTCAGGACATCGGGCCGGGCCTCCACCGCGGCGTTGTCCCGAGGGCCGGCACCGGGGGACAGCGTGGCCCCGCCTGGGGAGGGGGTCGGGTCCGCCGGGTCGTAGGTGAAGGCGGTGGAGGCTGCCTCGCCCTCCTCGCTGGGTGACTGCTCCAGCCGGCCGGGCGCGCGCAGGTACAGCGTGTGCGAGGCAGTGCTGGTGGGGGGCCACTGGGTGAAGCCTTCCCACTGCCCGGTCCCGCCGACCTGCACCCGCACCGGGTGTTCGCGGGCGAGTTCACCTCGGCCGCAGACGTAGTGGTCGAGCCAGGCGAGGGTCTCGGTGACCGCGAGTGCCTGGTCGAGCTGGTAGTGGGTCCAGGGGCCGAGGGTCAGGGCCACCTCGACGCCGCGCCGGCGCAGGCAGTGGTACTGCTCGAGCGTCTGTTCCAGGAACACGTCGTGGAGTCCGCCGAAGATCATAGTGGGCACGTCCACCGTCTCCAGCGCGGAAGTCGCCATCCGCTCGCGCCACAGGGCGTCGCCCGCATCGGGGTGGTCGATCCATTCCCTGTACCAGGGGATGTCCACCCCGCCCAGGGTGTCACCGGTGGCGGCCAGCGGCAGCCGCGCGAAAGACGAGGTGAGCCGGCGCTCGGCGGTGTACATGTGGCGCAGGTTCCGCAACGTGCCCAAGGATTCCTGGTGGGCGAAGAGGTCGGCCCACATCAGCATGTCGGCCAGGTGGAAGGGCCCCTGCGCGTGCGCGGCGGCGTGCAGGTCGTGCACCGCCTTGGTCACCACCAATGCCTTCAGTTCCGGCGGCGGATCCATGGCCAGGCTCCACGCCGTGTAACCGAGGTAGCTGGCGCCCAGCGCGGCGAGCCTGCCGTCGAACCACGCCTGCCGCCTGAGCCAGGCCACGGTGTCCTGCGCGTCGGCGGCCTCCGCCGTCCCCGGACTGAACACGCCCTTCGAGCCGAAAGTGCCCCGCACGCTCTGGACGATCACGTGGTAGCCGCGCTCGGCGTACCACTGGGCGTTCATGTACCCGAACATCGGTCCGCGCCCGTAAGGACAGCGGATGAGCAGAGTCGGACACGCCTGGGCTGTCACGGGGGCGTAGTGGTCGGCCAGCAGCACGGTCCCGTCACGCATCGAAACGGGCACGGCGCGCGCAACACGGACCCCGTTGCGCCCGGCCGGCAGACGCCAAGCGCGACCCACAGCGGCCGCCGCCGCGCGGGCCAGCGCCGCCTGACGCTTGCCAGTGGCCGCGGACGGACCCGGACCATCGTGGTGACGCTGCGGGTTGGCAGACATGGTGGTTACCCTTTCGACCCGGAATTCCCTACTAGTCAGCAAGTAGATTTCTACCGGCTGGCTAGGAAGTTAGCAGCGGTCACCCCTGGCGCACTAGTCGAGAAAGGCGTGGCACAGGTCACTCTTCTACTGATTGGCAAGTAGAAATTTCTGGCGCTAGTCTACTAGCCAGCCGGTAGAAATCTACTGGCTGGCTAGTCGAAGCGACGTTGCGGACGGGCCACGCAGCCTTCGTCCTATGACGTGGTCGACGCACCCGGACGTGGGCCTCACGTCACACGGTCACCAAACCAAGGAGTTCCGATGTCCCTCGATTCCTACCGCACCCTCGGCCGCTCGGGCCTGCGCGTCAGCCCCTTCACCCTGGGCACGATGACCTTCGGCGACGATCTGGGATGGGGCAGCAGCCCGGAGGAGTCCGCGAACATCCTCGCGGCCTACCTGGACCGTGGCGGCAACTCCGTCGACACGGCGAACATCTACACCAACGGCCACTCCGAGAAGATCATCGGCGACTACTTCGCGGCGCGGCCAGGTCGGCGCGACCGGGTGGTGATCGGCACCAAGTTCTTCGGGAACCTCTACGAGAACGATCCCAACGGCGGCGGCCCCGGCCGCAAGGCGATCGTGCAGCAGCTGGAGAATTCGCTGCGCCGCCTGCAGACCGACTACGTCGACATCTACTGGCTGCACAACTTCGACCCCTCCACACCCGTCGAGGAGACGCTGCGGGCGCTGGATGACCAGGTGTGCGCGGGCAAGATCCGCTACGTCGGGTTCTCCGACGTGCCGGCGTGGGCGACGGCCGAGGCGGCCACCATCGCGCGCCTGCGCGGATGGTCGCCCATCGTTGCGCTGCAACTGCAGTACTCGCTGCTGGAGCGCACCTCCGAAGGGGAGTTGATCCCCATGGCCCAGTCGATGGGTATGGGCGTGCTGCCCTGGAGCCCCCTGCACAGCGGATTCCTGTCCGGCAAGTACTCCAGCTCCACCACCGGCCCGGTCGACACCACCCGTGCGGGGCTCGTCGGCGGTCCCTCCGAGTCCGACTACGTGGTGATCGACGCGCTCAACGCCGTGGCTCAGGAGGCCGGCGACACCTCCGCCGCGGTGGCCCTTGCCTGGGTCCTGGGCCGCCCCGGCATCACCTCCGCCCTCCTCGGCGCACGCCGTCTCGACCAGCTGGAGGCCAACCTCCACGCCCTGGAGGTGACGCTCGCCGACACCCAGCGCGCCACCCTGGACGAGGTGTCCGCCCCCAAGCTCAACTTCCCCGCCGACAACAACAAGACCCTGGCTCCCACGCTCCAGTTCGCCGGAGCCACCATCGACGGGCACACCACGCGCGCCAATCCCAGCCTCCGGGCCAGCACCACGCGCTACTGACCACCGACTTGCGGCGGTGACGGCCGGGCCCGTCACCGCCCGCCGGCTGGATTTATTACCGGCCAGTCAGTAGAAAAGGCACGCAGCCCTCGGCGCGACCATCGCAAATCGAAAGGAGGTGCGCCCGTGCCCACAAGCAAGGTCCCCACGCGCGACCGCATCAAGGCAGCCGCCCTCGAGCTGTTTAGCACGCAGAGCTACGGCACCACTACCCTGCAGGACATCGCCGACAAGCTGGGCCTCACCAAAGCCGCTCTCTACTACTACTTCAAGACCAAGGACGAGCTGCTGGAGGAGGTCAGCGGTCCGTTCCTGGACGGCTTTGAGCTCATCGTCGTCCGTGAAGAGACCCGGCCCCGAACCTCGCAGACCCCTGAGACGCTGCTGCTCGCCTTTGTCGAACACCTGCTGGCCAAGCGCGAGCTGGTCATGCTGCTGTGCTTCGACCGCTCGGTGCAGGGCCACCCTGTCAAGCAACGTACCCACGACCTGCTGGACCGCGTCGGGGACCTCCTCGCCGGTCCGGCCCCTGATCAAGAGCGCAAGATACAGGCGTCCGCGGCCATCGGCGCCGTCATCCTCCCCGTGCTCCGCCTGCCCGAGGAGGCCCCTTCTCCGCAGTCCGCGGCCACCACGATCACGAACGCGGCACTCGCCACGCTCGCGCAGGCACACGCGCCGAGCCTGTGACCCGACCGCCTCGCGAGCCCTGCATCATCGCCGAGCCGTGTGGCCTCGTCGAAGGCGGTGATGCGCTGGGCGCCGGCGGCGTCGCTGCGGTGGGCGGGGTCGCGCGCTCGCGGGTGGCAGCGCCGTCGCCACCGGGGCGGCGGCCGGCGGCCTGATCGGCGGCGCCATGTGCGCGGCGACCAACGGCGGCAGCGGTGATCCTGGGGGAAGCTCAGAGGGCTTGCTGGTGGTGAACGTGGCGTCGTTGGTGGAGTTGCCGCCGGCCGTTCGTCCAAAGGCGAAGGTGTGGACTGAGGAGCGGGTGGCGTGGTGGCGCCAGACGGGGGAGGTCCCGTCGCCGGTGATGGTGTGGACCCCGCAGCAGACTGGCCGGTTCTTGGATTACGCGGTCAATGACCCGCTGTATGCGCTGTTCCATGTGATCGCGCACGTGGGGCTTCGGCGTGGCGAGGCGTGTGGGCAGCGTCGTACGGATACGTATCTGGATTCGGCGATGCTCGAGGTGGCGAATCAGATCGTGCAGTACGGCTGGGAGACCGGCGAGCAAGCTCCCAAGACCACGTCGTCGGAGGGGCTGGTCGCGATCGACGCTGGCACGGTCATGGTGCTGCGTGCGCATCTCGCCGGCCAAGATGAGGCGCGCGTCCGGCTCGGCGTTGTTTGGGTCGAGAGCGGGTTGTTGTTCACCCAGCCCGATGGCAGCCCCCTGCATCCGGCTGATGTGACAGCCCGGTTCCAGGAGCTCACCCGTCGGGCCGGGTTGCCGCCGATCCGGCTGCATGACCTGCGCCACACGGCGGCGAGCTTGGCGCTGGCGGCAGGGGCGGACATGAAGGTCGTGCAGAACATGCTTCGGCATTCGTCGATCGCGGTGACCATGGATACCTACACGACCGTGCTTCCCGAAGTTGCCCTCGCGGCCGCCGAAGCCACAGCCAAGATCATCCCGCGGACGGCAACGCGACAGCTCGGGCACGACTCGGGCACCGCACCGACCACTGTGGACAGTGACCAACCGGAAGAAATGTGTCCACATAACACAAATCCCCAGGTCGGAGATTATCCGAACCTGGGGAGTGAGGGTGCGCCATCAGGGACTCGAACCCCGAACCCGCTGGTTAAGAGTTCGCAGCCTGACCTGTCGGACGGTGTCGAGTGATTGCGGAGAGGGCCATTTTCCTGGGTTGTCGGGTGGCTGGGGTGTCGGCCTGTGTCGGCTTCTGCTGTCGTGTTTCCGACTTCTCGGGCGCGTCTCGGGCTCGTACGTGCGGGAGTGTGTCGCCTGGTCACGCGCCGGTTGAGCGACGTCTTCCGGACGCGCCGGGCTCCGGGCGGGCCTGTCTGACGGGCGAGCTCGTCGTCGCGAAAAGGACGACGATGAGTTAGCGGTCTTCTTGGACCAGTCGCGACGTGAAGACGCGGCGCACCGCGCCTCTCCATATTCGGGCTCCTGCTCGGAACGCGACACCCGGTGCTCGCCGGTGCGCCGAGCGCCGCACTTCGGCCGGCGCGGCGGTTGCTGATCTTCACCAGCGTGGTCACCCTGACACTCAATGTGGCCGAACCGTTGACGACCGGTCAGTGCGGGAAAGCAGCGTTCGATGCGGTCGTGCCGCTTCTGCTCATCGGCTGGTCCGAGGTCGGCCCCCCAGTGAGTCGTGCAACGAGCGCCAATTCTGCGCCGCTCGAGCCGGGGCCGCCATTGGAATCCAGGTCCGCGGCCCGCATGTCGTCGACCAAGCTGTCGGACTCCGGACCGGAAACGAGCGGTCGGGATTGCCGGCGCGAACGCGGTCACCACAATGCCCCCGGCGGCGTGGCAGAACGCGCCAATCCCTTTCGCGGTGCATAAAACGGCTACCGCGACGAGACAGCAGCGCCAGCCGTGCCGGGTCTGCACCCTGAACGAGCTTGACTCGATCAGCACCGACCACTCGGCACTCGTGACTACTTGGACGGCCAGCACGTCGCGCTCAGATCGCAGGCTGTCTGCGGCCGCTGCGTCACCGGAGAGGCCTTCCGCGGAGTCAGCACTCGCTGGCGGCGCCAGCGCCAAACCCCGCACCGCTCGTCGGCGTTCGACTTGACCTTTACCGTCAAGCGAAACGGCCCGGTACGCAGGAGTCGTGAGATCGGCTCGGACGCCGTTACGGTGGGGCTTCTCATCTGTTCGGGGGGAGGTTCGGGCGGGGGCTCGTCACGACGATCGGACGCGCAGCCGACCGGGAGGTGGAGCGCAGGATGACAGTACACACCCAAACCGCGCAGGGCAGTGGATCGCTGGCGGTGAACCCGATGTTCGCACGGGCCGGTGAGGCGACGAGCGTGCCGAAGCATCGACTGCCGGACGCGCCGATGGATCCCTCGACCGCCTATCAGATTGTGCACGACCATCTCATGCTCGACGGGAACGCGCGGCTCAACCTGGCCACGTTCGTCACGACGTGGATGGAGCCGCAGGCCGATCTGCTGATGGCGGAGTGCTTCGACAAGAACATGATCGACAAGGACGAGTATCCGCAGACCGCCGAGCTGGAGACACGCTGTGTCAACATGCTCGCCGGGTTGTGGCACGCGCCGGACTCGGAGCAGGCGCTGGGGTGCTCGACGATCGGGTCGAGCGAGGCGGCCATGTTCGCCGGGCTGGCGTTGAAGCGGCGGTGGCAGCGCAGGCGCCGCAGCAGTGGGGCGGATACCGCACGGCCGAATCTCGTGATGGGGATCAACGTCCAGGTGTGCTGGGACAAGTTCTGCAACTACTTCGAGGTCGAACCCCGCTTCGCGCCGATGGCGGGCGAGCGGTTCCACCTCGACGCCGAGCAGGCGGTGCGCCTGTGCGATGAGAACACGATCGGCGTCGTGGCGATCCTCGGTTCCACGTTCGACGGCAGCTACGAACCGGTGCGCGAGATCGCCGCCGCCCTCGACGACCTGCAGGCCCGGACCGGGCTGGACGTGCCGGTGCACGTCGACGGAGCGTCGGGTGGCATGGTGGCGCCGTTCGTCGACCCGGACCTGGAGTGGGACTTCCGGGTGCCGCGCGTCGCGTCGATCAACACCTCGGGCCACAAGTACGGCCTGGTCTACCCCGGAGTGGGCTGGGTGCTCTGGCGCGACGCCGACGCGTTGCCCGAGGAACTCATCTTCCGGGTCAACTACCTCGGCGGCGAGATGGCGACGCTCGCGCTGAACTTCTCCCGCCCGGGCAGCCAGGTCATCGCGCAGTACTACACGTTCCTGCGGCTGGGACACGAAGGATTCCGGCAGGTGCAGCAGGAATGCCGCGACGTTGCCATGTACACCGCGGGCAGGGTCGCCGAGCTGGGACCGTTCCGGCTGCTGACCCGCGGCGACGAGCTGCCGGTGTTCGCGTTCGCGTTGAACGACGATGTCACCAACTTCAACGTCTTCGACGTCTCGGCCGGCCTGCGTGAGCGGGGCTGGCAGGTTCCGGCCTACACGTTCCCCGCCGATCGGCAGGACCTCGCCGCCATGCGCGTGGTGGTCCGCAACGGGACCGGCCGGGAGATCGCCGACTTGCTCCTCGACGACCTCGACCACCTGCTGCCGAGGCTGGCGCGCCAGACCACGCCCGCCCGCGGTGTCGAGGCGGCGAGCTTCGACCACGCCTCGGCCCACCGTCACAAGTCCTGACCCGGGTGGTCAAGGAGAGCACACGATCGTCTGGTGGTGGAGGTGAAACCGCGGCCCGGTCCGCGGCCGACGTCATCCCCGCGGGGTGATGCCCATCGGACTCGGGGCCGGACAGGGTCGGGACGTTACCCACAAACGGTGGGCTCTTCGAGTGGCCACGGGCAAGCGCGCAGGGGTGATCGTGGGCGAGACGTTGACCGGCCTGGCGACGATGGCTGCGGTGAACCCCGTGCCGTGGGCGCGTTCGCAGATGGCGTTCACTCTCGGGTTCCACATCATCCTGGTGCCGCTCGGGGTGTCGTGGGCGTTCATGGTCCTGATCGCGAACTACCGGGCGGTGCGCCATCACGACCGGGC
>NZ_JBFAQX010000060.1:0-12168 GCF_040678995.1 Amycolatopsis sp. NPDC049253
GCTCACCCCGGTCGAGTTTGAGACCATCTACAACACCGCAGCAGCGGCCTGAGAAACAGTCCGCTCCGGTGTCAACCGAAGTCTGGGCAGACCCGACGGACGACGCCCGCTCGTGTGCCAGTAGTTCGGAAGACGACGCGGTCGATGAGCACTTGCGCTGATCACGTCACAACAACCGTTGGCGCTGTCAGCCGCCGAAATGCATTAGGAAATACTTTGACAGGTCGAACGGATCCCAGGACAGATCGGGCGGGATCTCCCGTCGTGGCGCTCTGGGCCTGATGGGTTCCGGGGCCGCAGTTCCGCTCCTGGGGGCCACGGCCGCCTCGGCGGCACCTCGGACGGAAGCGACAGCGGAGAACGGCAACAGAAATACGAAGAGCGCTTACGTGCTGATCCCGGGCGCTTGGCACGGCGGATGGGCGTGGCATCCGGTGGCTCAGCGGCTGCGTGCTGCCGGGCACCGGGCGGTCGCCTTGACACTCCCCGGCCTGAACGACGGCGACAATCCCGAGGGGCTGCGGCTCCAGGACGCGGTGGACTACGTGGTCGCGCAGGTGAAGCCGATCGGCGTCTCCGATGTGATCATGGTCGCTACAGCTGGGGCGGCTTCCCGAAGGCCGGGGCCGCCGCTCGCCTGACGAATCAGGTTTCGAAGATCCTGAACGCCTCATCGCGGACCTACCGTGGTCGCTCGCACCATGACCGGAGAGCAGCGACGACATCGGGAGCAGGTCCCTCACGTGGTCGAGAGCAAGACCCAGCCGCTCGACGCCTGGTACTACGCCGAAGAAGACGGCACCAACGCAGCCAAGCGTCGCTACAACGCCAACGACACCCGCATCCGCTTGGTTGATGCCATCACCGAAGCCGCCGAGACTGGCTGGCTGGCGACCTGCACCGCGCTGCTCAGCCTGAACGGCGGGGCACAGAGAAAGTTCGGCCGCCTCGCCAAGGATCTCGCAAAGGTCGTCCGTCAAGATGGACAACACCACTCCACGACGACGCCGCTGGGAGACGACACCGGACGGCACATGTTGCTCGTCCGGGCCTGCATCGGGCGCCGCGAACAACCGGCTGAAGCAGCCGAGTACCTGACGCGTTACCTGACAGCCAAAAAGATCCAGACAGGTGCGCACCGCGCGGCTTGCCTGATCTTCGACAGCCGCGGCCAGACCCTGCAGCAGCTTCTGTACGACAACACGCCGGTGGATCGAGAAGCAGTACCCAACCCAGATGCCGCTTGTTCCCACTCGAACGGATGACCCGACGTATTCCCCGTCCCGGACGAGCACACAGGCCGAAGCGGTAGCACGAGACCGAGCACAACGCCCGGCCCACACCCCGACGGCCGCACGAACGCGACGACCAGGGATCGCGGTCCCCGCAACTCGATCAACTCGCGAACACGGGCGAGTGTTGCGGTCTGGGGACCGCCTGCTGAATATGCCCTACGCGGAGATGCTCCGCTCTGCTCGTACCAACTTCACCAGGGCGCGCGACCGGTGTGCGCCTACCCCAGCGTCTTCCGGAGGTTTTCGGCAGAGACCGGACGCTGAAGCAGCTCACGATGCCGCTGATCCTCATGCCGAGCCCGGTCCAGTAAATCAGCGCCCACGATTTTGGCGGCTCGGCCGAAGTGCTGCCTGAGTCGGTGGTCTGGGCATCGCCTGCTGGACGCTCGGAAGCTGTTACGGCGGCCAGCGCCTGCAGCATAGCCGGCCCGACCTCCGCCCAGCCGATCAGCAGCAACGGACCCGCTGCCACCAGTGGCGCGACCTAGGCCGGCACTCCCAGCCGAAGCGCCAACGTGAACACGTTCCCGAAACCGAAGAGGAAGGTCAAAGCCACGATGACTCCCACGATCAGCGTGACCCCCGAGAGCACCGGATCCCGCCCCGCGGCTGGGCTCATCACAGCAACCCTCCTGCCCTGAAGTCCGCACCGCGCACCACGACCGACCTGCACAAACACCTCGACAGAATCCGGCACGCGCGAGCCCGAGAAGAGCCCGAGAGGGCGCGCACACGACAGCAGACGGCGACACAGGCCGACACCCCAGCCATTCGGCGGCCCAGGAAGACGACCCTCTTCGGAATCATTCGGCACCGTCCGACAGATCAGGCCGCGAACTCTTAACCAGCGGGTTCGGGGTTCGAGTCCCTGATGGCGCACCCTCACTCCCCAGGTTCGGATCACTTCCGACCTGGGGATTTGTGTTATGTGGAAGAGATTGTTCCGCTTGCTCACCGTCCACAGTGGTTGGTGCAGTGCCCGAGTCGTGCCCGAGCTGTCGCGTTGCCGTCCGCGGGATGATCTTGGCTGTGGCTTCGGCGGCCGCGAGGGCAACTTCGGGAAGCACGGTCGTGTAGGTATCCATGGTCACCGCGATCGACGAATGCCGAAGCATGTTCTGCACGACCTTCATGTCGGCTCCCGCCGCGAGCGCCAAGCTCGCCGCCGCGTGACGTAGATCGTGCAGCCGGATCGGCGGCAACCCAGCCCGACGGGTGAGCTCCTGGAACCGGGCAGTCACGTCAGCCGGGTGCAGGGGGCTGCCGTCCGGCTCAGTGAACAACAGCCCGGTCTCGACCCACGCGGAGCCGAGCCGGGCCCGAGCCTCATCCTGGCCGGCGAGGTGCACACGCGGGACCATGACCGGCATCCAACGCGACGAGACCTTCCGACGACCAGTCTTCGGAGCCGACTAACGGGACTCCCAGCCGTACTGCACGATTTGATTCGTCACATCAAGCATCGCCGCATCCAGATACGCATCCGTCTGCCGCTGCCGACACGCCTCACCACGCCGGAGACCCACGGGCGCGATCAAGTGGAACAACGCGTACAGCGGATCGTTGACCGCGTAATGCGAAAATCGGCCCGTCTGCTGCGGGGTCCACACCATCACCGGCGACGGGACCTCCCCCGTCCGCCGCCATCACGCCACCGGCTCCTTATTCCACACCTTCACCTTCGGACGAACCCTCGGCGGCAGCTCCACCAACGACGCCACATTCACCGCCGGCAAACCCTCCTTGACTGCCGGGCTCAACATCGCCCGCAAGGTCTCCCGGATCCGCCGGATCGAGGTCGGCCCCCTGGTCGCCGTCACTTCACCGCGGCAACCTTGCACGGATCACCGCTAGCGCGGTACTCGGCGATCAGGTCGTTGTGTTCGACGATCGCATCGAACATCCCGTCCGGATGCGCCACACTCAACTTGTCCCGCCGGATGTGCGCCAGATGCGGACGCAAGTAAAGGCATACATGTGACTCACAAGAGCGGTACGTGTTACGGCTCTCGGCCTTCGGCAGCTTCTCCTTCTTGGAAATCGCCGCGACGATCGATCTTGCGCAGCATGTCCTCGTCGTCCTTCCCGGTAATCGCAGCAAGTCATCCACGTGAGCCAGCTTGTCCTGAGCTTCGTGGCGGTCGGAAATCCACCACGCCGCCTCGGCCGTCGATGCCCGGCACGGTCCTTGGGCGACTCCATGCGTCAGCACCACTGACCGTGTCTGCTTTGCCCCAGCCTCGGGCACTCCTTGCCCAGGCTCCGGCCGTTGTTGCCTTTGCAGGAGCAGCGTTTGTACACCGATCCCTCAGCCATCTTCGACATCTTTCCCCTCATCACATCCGCCGTAGACTCCCCCGGTCTCATACGGCGGCTCCAAAATCAGCGATCCGGCTGCGCGCCATGGCCTCGCACGCAGGGTCCAGGTCGATGCCGACGAACGAACACCCGTGCTCCAGCGCCGCCACACGCCACAGATCCAGAAACACCATCTCGTAGCGCCGGACAAGCCGATCGCGCACACTCTCCGGCCGCGCATTCGGGTTCTCCCACACCACCGCGCTCCGCAGGAACCAACCGCGCTCCTGCAACGAGCACACAACCCGCCACGGCACTCCGACGAGATCCTTCCGCCGATGAGCTGAATGTGGTGGCCGATGCACGCCGTAGCCAGTGGCGACCCGCGCTTGTGCCGTCGGTGCCTGCTCGCACGATGTCTCCGTCGTTGGCCTAGGCGACGCCGACAGGTCCCAGCGCGGCGGCGTGGGCCGTGGGCCGTGGGCCGTGGGCCGTGGGCCGTGGGCCGTGGGCGACGATCTCGGGGACGGGGGCCGCTTGGTGCGCGTCGGCCAACCAGTACGTGCGCCAGGTCCTGGTCAGCACAGTGCAAGTGCGCCCCGAAGTCTGTGCGCAACTGGTGGAGCAGTGCGATCAGGTCGGCCGGCGGCGCGGTTCACAGTCACTTGCCGCTTAACCGCCATCGTGTTCGCGATCAACCCCGCCGGACCGATCGACTGGCGCGACCTGGCCGGGGCCGGCCGATTGGCTTCTTACCACAGCGACAGCTCACGACGCGCTAATTTGGGGACACGCCGAATTGAGGAGAGCCCCGTGGGCACAGTGGTCATGTACAGCTCGGTGTCGGTGGACGGCTTCGTCGCGGACGAGAACGACCAGCCCGGGCCGCTGTTCGACTGGTTGTCCAGCGGTGACGTCCCGTTGGACGAGAGTGGAGAGCTCAAGGTGTCGCAGACGTCCTACGACTACACCCGGCCGTACTGGGATCGGATCGGGGTGACCATCGTCGGCCGCCACGTCTTCGACATGACGGACGGCTGGGACGGGAAGCCGCCGGGCGGGATCGACCATGTGGTCGTCGTGACGCACCGGCCGGAGCCCGAGGGCTGGGACCCCGAGGCGCCGTTTCACTTCGTCGACGGTGTCGAGGCAGCCGTGGCCAAGGCGCAGGAGCTTGCGGGTGACCGCGTGGTCGAGGTCGCCGCAGGCGACATCGGTGGCCAGGTGTTTGCCGCGGGCCTGATCGACGAGGTGCGCATGGACGTTGTACCCGTGGTGTTCGGATCCGGCAAGCGCTATTTCGGGTCGGTCCACGCGCAGCACCTGTTGGCGGAACCCGACGAGGTGATTCAGGGCAACCGGGTGCTTCACCTGCGCTATCGGGTGCGCCGTTGACCACTCTGCGCGGGTAAACGAAGAAGTCCACTGCAAACGGTGACACAAGATCTGGCCTCCGGCCCCGTTTGCGCACTCCCGCCGCACGCGCAGCGCCGGCGCCGGCAGCGCATCCGGCCAGAACCGCCGTGGGGACGCCGGCCACCGCAGCCGGCAGCGCGTCCTCGGAGCGGCCGCACGACCGCCGCTGCGGCCGGCAGCGTCCGCGCAGGGCGGATCATCTTGCCCCGCCTCACGTCACAGGGATTCCCGCGCTCGTCGAGCCACCCGCAGTGATACCCCACGACCTGCCGCATGGACGAGGATCACCATCACTCGGCACACGGTCAGGCCTCGCCCCGTACTTCGGGAACACTGCACAAGACGCTGGAGCAGCAAAGCCATCGACTCGGAGCAGAACCAGGACGGCGGCAGTGAGTTGGGCCGGTGCTACAACGACGAACACGTGATCGACAACGACCCGTTCTGGGTAACGATCACGTAGCCGAGCGAGGGAGACGCGTGAACAAACCGGCGAGGACAACGACCGCTGACCTGCACATGAGTTACGGGCACTTCGTCATCAGGGACGTGAGTGCGGACTTGCCCGCGCCACGCCTCGCCCGCGTCAACGGTTTCGTGGGGACGGATCTCGTCAACGGCGCGGTTGTCCTCACCGGCATCCACACGGGTCTGGTCAACGTGACCGTGCAACTGCTCGACACCGCACCCGACTCGGTCGACCTCGACGGCTGGGACGAAGTCGCCGAAATCTCGGTCGAGTCGGAGTACGGAGAACTCATCGTGCACGGCATCATGGACGATCCGCCGGGTTTCCCCGAGCTGGCCCAGGCGGGACCCGGCACCTACCGGATACGCCTGCACGCCCGCGGCCGCGACATCGCCCCCCATCTCAACGTCCAGGAACCCGTCGAGAACTACCTGCTTTCCGTGTGGCCGGCACCGGAAGCACCCGACGTGGTCTACAAACAGTCGGACGAGCGCGGACGGGAATACCGGGCAGCACGGAAGCGGCGACCCTGACGGGGGCTCGGCAGGCGTGAAGCAGTGTCGTTGGCGGGGCCGGCTAAACCGGCCGCCCCTACAAAACGGGTACCGGTGCGCCCCGCCGAAGGAAGATCCGCGCCGACTGGCGGACCATGGAACCCACGTGCCCTCACCGACACGCCGCAGTGACGAACCCGGGCATCAGTGATCAAGGACGTTCCGTCTCAGTCCGGAAAGCACACCACCCGGCCCGAGCTCGGACTTCCGGCGCCGGAAGCACTTCGCCGACGGCTGTTCGTCCTCGGCCACATCCCAGCGCTCACGTCTGCGTGCTGACGTCGGTAGAGCGAGCGGTGCTGGTGGAAAGTCCCCGGTGAGCCCGCACACGAACCTCTGCCGCCGAATGGGGCACCGGCAAGGACCGGGCTAACGCCACGCGGCGAAACCTCGCGGACGATCGAGCAGTCGGACGGCCCCCGTCCTCCCCGGCTCTCCGTCCGACTGCTCGCAGCCATTCTCTGGAAGACACCCGACCGGAAAAAGGGGATAAGGTCCTCACACGCAATCCCGTGTCCGGGTAAGTCATTCTCGATGCATGAAGACAGCCTCATCCCGGACTGATGTCCACCTCGTATCGCTCCGATGGGATGCTGCCTCTCAAACGGTTTACGCTTGCCCGTCGAGTCTGCGCCAGCCCAGTCGTGCGGGTGCGACGTCACCTCCTTGGGATGAGGACAGCGCGGGCCATCCGCTCGAGAGTCGAGGGGTGATGTGCGCGTCCGCGCTGGCGCGCCCTACTCCCCTGCCGTGAAGCAGCCAGGAGGCTTGTGATGACCGATGACGTCGAGGCGATGGGGCCGATCAGTTTCCTGATCGTCGAGTTCCCGGGCAGCAAGATAACCGGCCACGGCTTGCCGATCTTCGTGGACCTGGTCGACCAGCGCTTGATCCGAATCCTCGATCTCCTGTTCGTCACCCGGGACGCCGATGGGTCAGTGCGCGCGGTCGAGTTGCAGGACTTGGACCTTGACGGCCGGCTCGACGTGGCGATCTTCGAAGGCGCGTCCTCGGGCCTGCTCGACGAGGGCGACCTGGCCGATGCCGCGTCCGCGATCGAACCTGGATCGTCCGCGGCGATCGTGCTGTTCGAGAACCGGTGGGCACGTTCGTTCACCCAGGCCCTGCGTCGTGGCGGAGCCGAGGTGGTGGCCGCCGGTTACGTCCCGCTCGATGCCGTCGCGGCATCGCTGGATGCCGCCGAAGCAGCCGACGTCTGATCCGCCGGAGAAAGGACGACAACCATGCCGGGACTCCTCCGAGGTATCGCCCGAACTGCCGCGATCGCAGGGACGGCGACCGCCGTGTCGAATCGAGTTTCGCGCCGCCAGGGCCGGCGCTGGGCCAGGCAAGAGGACGAACAGTACGCCCAGCAACAACAGCAGGACCCTCCGCCACCACAGCCAGACGCGGCGCCCGCTCGCGACGCCGTAACCCAGCTCAAGGAGCTTGCCGAGCTCAAGACACAGGGGATCCTCACCGACGCCGAGTTCGAGTCCGAGAAGGCCAAGATCCTTGCGTCATGACACTGCGGGGCCAGGGGTGAGGTAGCCCGGCAAGTCGGCTCTGCTCAACGAGATCCGGCCTGGTGCGGTCGGAGTCATCCGGATCGGGCGACGCGCGCCGGGCTTGCGCGCGCGATCGTGTCGACCGGACGCGGTCGTGGCCGAGGAGGAGGCAGGGATGATGGCGACAGCACCGGAGCCGGGCACACATCCGGCGGACGTACTCGTGATTTTCGGTATTACCGGCGACCTGGCGAAGGTGATGACCTTCCGTTCGCTCTACCGGCTCGAGGCCCGCGGCCTGCTCACGTGTCCCATTGTGGGGGTGGCGTCCGACGACTGGGGGCTCGATCAGCTCATCGAACGGGCCCGGTCGTCGATCGAGGCGAGCGGAGAGCTCGACGAGACGGTCTTCAAGCGCTTCGCTGCAAAGCTGTCCTACGTCAGCGGCGATTTCACCGACCCCGGCACCTACGAGAGGGTGGGAGCCGCCGTCAAGGGCGCCGGGACTCCGGTGTTCTACCTGGAAATACCGCCGTTCCTGTTCGGACGAGTCGTGAAGGGCCTGTCGGAGGCCGGTCTGACCGCCGGCGCCCGGCTCGTCGTCGAGAAGCCGTTCGGACACGACCGCCAGTCCGCGCGTGACCTGGCCGACGAGCTGCATCAATACATCGACGAATCGCAGCTGTTCCGGATCGACCACTACCTGGGGAAGATGGGGCTGGAGGAGATTCTTCACCTGCGCTTCGCGAATGCCATCCTCGAACCGTTGTGGAGCCGCAACTACCTCGAGTGCGTGCAGATCACGATGGCGGAAAGCTTCGGCGTCGAGGACCGCGGTCATTTCTACGACCCGGTCGGCGCGCTGCGCGACGTCGTCGTCAACCACCTGATGCAGGTGGTCGCGGCCGCCGCGATGGAGCCACCATCGCGGGGCGACCCCGTGACGCTCAAGGAGTCGCAGGTCGGGCTGTTCCGAGCGATCGAGGAGGCCGACCCGGCCCACTACGTGCGCGGCCAGTACGACGGTTACCTCGACATCGACGGTGTTGCGCGCGACTCGGCCACCGAGACGTATGCGGCATTGCGGCTCGACATCGAGAACTGGCGCTGGGCCGGTGTGCCGTTTTTCATCCGGACCGGCAAGCGGCTGCCGGTGACGCAGACCGAGCTGCGGCTGGTGTTCAAGCGCCCGCCCAAGCTGGGTTTCGGACTGGTCGGGCATGCGTCGCAGCCGAACCAGCTCGTCCTGAAGCTCGACCCGTCGACCGGGGTCCGGATCCAAGTCGACGCGCATCGTGCCGACGTGGCCCGGATCGCACCGATCGAGCTCGACATGGAATTCGCCGAAGAGGGCGGCGAGGGCCCGACGCCGTACGAGGTCCTGCTGCACGCGGCGATGACCGGCAAGAGCACGCGATTCTCCCGGCAGGACAGCGTCGAGGAGACCTGGCGGATCATGCAGCCGTTGCTCGACGCGCCGCCGCCCGTGCACTCCTACCGGCCCGGCAGCTGGGGTCCCGCAGCGGCCGACGAGATCCCGGCCGGGTTCGGCGGCTGGCGCACGCCCTGGACGTCCCGCTGATCGGGGTCAGCCGAGTCGCTGCAGCAGGTGGTCTCCCACACGCAGTGCGTTGGCTATCGCCGTCAGTGCCGGGTTGACCGCACCGATGCTCGGGAAGAAGCTCGTGTCGACGACGTAGAGGTTGTCGACCTCGTGCGCCTTGCAGTCCGTGTCGAGGACGGACGTCGCGGGATCGCGCCCGAACCGCACAGTGCCGGCTTGGTGCGCGCAGCCCGCGACCGGGATGTCGTTTTTCATGTAAACGTCCCGCGGGATCAGATGGTGCGGATGCATCCCGAGCCGGCTCAGGTGCTTTTTCACCCGGTGGTACAGCTGCTCCATCGGCTCACGGTTGTTCGGTGTGTAGCTGAGCACCACGTTCCCGTCGCGGTCGAGCGTCACCCGGTTGTCGGGGACGGGGAGGTCTTCGGCCGAGAGCCAGAAGTCGACCGCGTGTTCGGCGACGTCGTGGAGGGCGAACGTCGGCGCCAGTATCGTCTCGACGGGTTTCTCGCCGCGATACATCGGCGCTGACGACTTGCCGACCATCTGCAGGTTGCCCATCGGGTAGTCGAAATCGGCGTCGCCGAAGTAGTAGTCGTTGAGGCCCAGCGTCTTCTGGAACCGGGTGTCGTTCTTTTCGGTCGAGATCGCGAGGAACGCGCGGCTGTTGTGGAACACGTAATTGCGGCCGACCTGGTCCGACCCGTTGGCGAGGCCGCCCGGATGACGGTCGTTGGCGCTCGCGAGCAGGATCCGGGCCGAGTTGACCGCGCCTGCCGACACGACGACCACGTCGCCCGCGAACCGCTGCTCCGCACCGTCCACGTCAGCGACGACGGATGCCACCGTCCGCCCGGAATCGTCGGTCTCCAGGCGGCGCACCAGCGCGTTGCGGATCAGCGTCACGTTGTCGTGCTCGATGGCCGGTCGCACGGCGATGACGTCCGCGTCGGACTTCGCATGGACCAGACACGGGAACCCGTCGCACGTGGCGCAGCGGATGCACGCGCTGAACGCGGGCCTGGCCTCGTCGAGCATGACGCCCGCCGGCGCGTGGAAGGGGTGCAGCCCGACGGCGGCCAGGTCGTCGAACAACCGCTGGATGCGCGGCTCGTGCGAAACCGGCGGGAAGGGGTACGGCGCGGACGCCGGCGGATCGGTCGAGTCCTCGCCACGGATGCCGTGCACCTGGTAGAGCTGTTCGGCCTGGGTGTAGTACGGCTCCATCTCGTCGTACCCGATGGGCCACGCGGGCGAGATGCCGCCGTGGTGCTTGAGCTCGCCGAAGTCCCGCTCGCGCAGCCGGTACAGCGCAGCGCCGTAGAACTTCGTCGCACCACCCACGAAATAGTGAACCTGAGGCTGGAACGGCTTTCCCTTGTCGTCCAACCACTTGTCGGTCGACACATAACGGTTGTCGACGAAGACGGCCTCGGCGTCCCAGTTCTCCGCCTCGCGGGGCAGCCAGTCGCCTCGTTCGAGGATCAGCACACGCTTTCCCGACGGCGCGAGCCGGTGCGCGAGAGTGCCGCCACCGGCACCCGATCCCACGATGATGACGTCGTAGTGCTCTTCCATGCCGTCCTCCTCAGGAGCTATCGGCTTTCGTCGCAGAGCGGCCTGGGTGCACCGAGATGTGCGGGACGTCCGCGGCGTCGTCTCCCCAGGCGATGCGGTGGGGCGTCGCGGACCACTCGACCGTCGCGGCGTGGTCGCGTTCGAAGTAGTCCCACGCCCAGGACATGAAGGCGTCGGCCTTGCTGTGCGCGCCGCTCAGCAGCATCGCGTGGACGCCGAGCCAGGCGGCGAACGCGAGGGGCCCGTCGACCTGGTGGCGGTGCTTGCCGACCTCGGCGACGGCGGCGTTGCGGCCGATCATGGCCATGATGCCTTTGTCCTTGTAGTGGAACGGCTTTGTCGGCTGTCCGTTGCGCTCGCGCAGGATGTTGCCGGCGGCCCAGTCGCCGGACTGCTGGGCCACCGAGCCCAGTTGCGGCAGCGTGGGCCCGTGCTTCGCCGGGATGTTGGCGGCGTCTCCGATCGCGTACACGCCCGGGTGTCCGGCGACCGTTAGGTCGGGCTGCACGTCGATCCGCCCGCCCCGGCCGGTGTTGAGCCCGGCGGCGGCCTGCACCACGGGCGCCGCCGACTCGCCGCCGCCCCAGATGACGGTGCGGGTGGGGATCGTGGTGCCGTCGTCGAGCTCCACCCGGTCGGCGTGCACCGCCGCGACACCGGTGTCGAGGCGGGGCTCGGCGCCGTGCTCGGTGAGCCGCTTGTGCGCGTACTTGTGCGAGCGCTCGGAGAACGCGCCGAGCAGCGTGCTGCCGCGGTCGATCAGGAAGATCCGGCCGGACTTCGGTATCCGCTCCATGGCCGCGAGGGCGGTCATCAGCTCGGTGAGCGCGCCGGTGATCTCGACGCCGGTGGGGCCGCCGCCCACGACGACGATGTCGAGGGCGTCCTGGTCGAGCTGTCCTTCCGAGACCTCCCGCACCAGCTCCTGCACGTGCAGCCGGAGCCGCTCGGCGTCCGCGACCGAGTAGAGCGGGAACGCGTGCTCGGCAGCGCCCGGGACGCCGAAGTACTCGGGCTGCGCACCGGCCGCGATCACCAGGTGCGATCCGCTGATCTTCTCGCCGCCGGACAGGGTCAGCCCAAGGCCCGCGACGTCGAGGTCCGTGACGCGCGCGGTGCGAACCTCGACCGTCGGGTAGTCATGGAAGATCACCCGGTGCGGGCGGGCGATGTCTTCCGCGGGCAGCTGCGAAGTGGCGACCTGGTAGAGCAACGGCTGGAACTGGTGGTAGTCGTTGCGATCGACCAGCGTCACGCCGATGCCCTCGTCACCGAGCCGGTGGGCACAGCCGACTCCGGCGAGCCCGCCGCCCAGCACCACGACGTTCTGGCTCTCGTTTGGCTCGGTCACAGTGACAGCTCCGCTCGGAAGTCGGACAGGATGATCCGGCCGCGCGAAGTCGCGGGCCTGCTTCGACGATCGATGGACCGGGCGGCGCGGCAATCACCTTTCGGGGGTGATTGCGGTCCGGCTCAGCCGGCCTCG
>NZ_JBFAQX010000061.1:0-11969 GCF_040678995.1 Amycolatopsis sp. NPDC049253
TCCGGCCCCATCCGCACCTTCGTCCTGATCCACGACGGCTTCTTCTCAATCGGCGTCTCGCTGTTGCGGACCTCCAGCCGCAGCAACTTCCGCCCCTCGGGCTGCGCGCTCATCGCGACAGGTCCGAGTACAGCGGGTGCTTCTTCGCCAGCAGCTCCACGCGCCCGCGCAGCGTCTGCGCCACGGCGTCGTCGAAGTCCGGCTTCAGCGCCTCGGCGATCACGTCGGCGACCTCGGCGAAGTCCTCCGCGCCGAACCCGCGCGTGGCCAGCGCCGGCGTGCCGATGCGCAGGCCGGAGGTGACCATCGGCGGCCGCGGGTCGAACGGCACCGCGTTGCGGTTCACCGTGATCCCCACGGAGTGCAGCCGGTCCTCGGCCTGCTGACCGTCCAACGCGGACTGCACGAGGTCCACGAGCACCAGGTGCACGTCGGTGCCACCGGTCAGCACGCGCACACCCGCCTCGGCGCAGTCCGAACGCGACAGCCGGTCGGCCAGGATCCGCGAACCTTCGAGCGTGCGCTCCTGCCGCTCGCGGAACTCGTCGCTCGCCGCGATCTTCAGCGCCACGGCCTTGGCCGCGATCACGTGCTCCAGCGGCCCGCCCTGCTGACCGGGGAACACCGCCGAGTTGATCTTCTTCGCCAGCTCCTCGCGGCACAGGATCAGGCCGCCGCGCGGGCCGCCCAGCGTCTTGTGCGTGGTCGTGGTGACGATGTCCGCGTGCGGCACCGGCGACGGGTGCAGCCCCGCGGCCACCAGGCCCGCGAAGTGGGCCATGTCCACCATCAGGCGAGCGTCGACCAGGTCCGCGATGCGGCGGAACTCCGCGAAGTCGAGCTGACGCGGGTAGGCCGACCAGCCCGCGATGATCAGCTTAGGCTTGTGCTCCACGGCCAGCCGCTCGATCTCGGCGAGGTCGACGATCCCGGTCTCTTTGTCGACGTGGTAGGCCACGACGTTGTAGAGCTTGCCCGAGAAGTTGATCTTCATCCCGTGCGTCAGGTGGCCACCGTGGGCCAGGTCGAGGCCGAGGATCGTGTCGCCCGGCTTCAGCACGGCGAACATCGCCGCGGCGTTGGCCTGCGCGCCCGAGTGCGGCTGCACGTTCGCGTGCTCGGCGCCGAACAGCGCCTTCGCCCGGTCGATGGCCAGCTGCTCGACCACGTCGACGTACTCGCAACCTCCGTAGTAGCGGCGGCCGGGGTAGCCCTCCGCGTACTTGTTGGTCAGCACCGAGCCCTGCGCCTCGAGCACGCCGACGGGCGCGAAGTTCTCCGACGCGATCATCTCCAGCGTCGACTGCTGGCGGTCGAGCTCAGCCGCGACGGCCGCGGCGACCTCCGGGTCCACATCGGACAGGTGGGCGTCGAACGTCGTCATTCAGTTCTCCTGGGTGAGCGCGGCGTACGCGGCGGCGTCGAGCAGCTCCGGGACGTCGCCCGTGAGCCGCACCTTCAGGAGCCATCCTTCGGTGTACGGGTCGGAGTTCACGATCTCGGGGGTGTCCGATGTGGTCTCGTTCACCTCGACGACCTCGCCGCTCACCGGCGAGTACAGCTCGCTCACGGACTTCGTCGACTCGACCTCGCCGAACACCTCGCCCGCGGTCACCGTGCCGCCCACGGCGGGCAGCTGCACGAACACGATGTCACCGAGCGACTCGGCGGCGAAGGCGGTGATGCCCACGGTCGCGACGCCGTCGACGACGGACAGCCACTCGTGTTCCTTGGTGTAGGACAGGTTCTGGGGGATACTCACGGAATCTGGGTCCTTTAGGCTCGGGAGTAGAAGGGCAGGGCGACGACCTCGACGGGCTCGATCCTGCCCCTGATGTCGACGGAAAGCTTCGTACCAGGCTCGGCGTACGCCCGATCGACGTAGGCCATCGCGATGGGGTAACCCAGCGTCGGCGAAAGCGCACCACTGGTCACAGTGCCGATGTTCTGGGAGCCCGCCGACGCGTCGCCGGAGACCACGGCGTAACCGTGCCGCGGCGCCCGGCGACCGGTGGCCCGCAGCCCGACCCGCACGCGCGGAACGTCGGCCTTCGCCAGCTCCTCCAGCGCGGCGCGGCCCACGAAGTCACCCGGCTTCTCGAACTTCACCACGCGCCCCAGACCGGCGGCGAACGGGTTGAGCTCCCGCGTGAGCTCGTTGCCGTACAACGGCATCCCCGCCTCGAGCCGCAGCGTGTCGCGGCACGCCAGGCCGCACGGCACGAGCCCGTGCGGCTCGCCGGCCTCGCTCAGGATGCGCCACAACGCGGGCGCCTCGGCGGCGGGCACGAACAGCTCGAAGCCGTCCTCACCCGTGTAGCCGGTGCGGGCCAGGAGCACCTCGTGCCCCTTCACCACCGCAGGCACGCTCGCGTAGTACTTCAGCGCGCCCAGGTCCGCGTCGGTCACCGCGGCCAGCACGTCGACCGCGCGCGGGCCCTGCACGGCGATCAGCGCCGTGTCCGCGGACCGGTTCTCCACCACGGCGTCGAACCCGGCCACGCGCTCGGCCAGCGCTTCGGCGACCACGTCGGCGTTGCCGGCGTTGGCCACGACCAGGTACTCCTCGTCGGCGAGCCGGTACACGACGAGGTCGTCGAGCACGCCACCGTCGGCGTCGCAGATCATCGTGTAACGGGCCCGGCCCGGCTTCACGCCGGTCAGGTTGCCGACCAGCGCGTGGTCGAGCACGTCGGCGGCCTGCGCGCCGCGGACGTGGATCTCGGCCATGTGCGACAGGTCGAACAGCCCGGCCGCCTCGCGCACGGCCTTGTGCTCGGCCAGCTCACTGGCGTAGCGGACCGGCATCGACCAGCCCGCGAAGTCGGTGAACAGCGCACCCAGTCCCTTGTGGACCGCGTGCAGGGAAGTCTCTTTCGCTGCGTTCGTTTCAACCACGGAGAAACTCAGCCTTCGTACGCGTTGAGCGGCGGGCAGGAGCAGACGAGGTTGCGGTCTCCGCGCGCCCCGTCGATCCGCCGCACCGGCGGCCAGTACTTGTTCTTGCGCGACACACCCGCCGGGTACACCGCGAGCTCACGGTCGTAGTCGGCCGTCCACTCGCCCACCAGCGTCTCCGCCGTGTGCGGGGCGGCGCGCAGCGGGCTCGTCTCCGCGGTCCAGCGCCCGGAAGCGACCTGGTCGATCTCGTGCCGGATGGCGATCATCGCGTCGCAGAAGCGGTCGATCTCGCCGAGGTCCTCGCTCTCGGTGGGCTCCACCATGAGCGTGCCCGCGACCGGGAACGACATCGTCGGCGCGTGGAAGCCGTAGTCGATGAGCCGCTTCGCGACGTCGTCGACGGTCACGCCGGTGTCCTTGGTGATGCCGCGCAGGTCGAGGATGCACTCGTGCGCGACCAGGCCGTCCTGCCCGGTGTAGAGCACCGGGTAGTGCGGCGACAGCCGGGCGGCGACGTAGTTGGCGGCGAGCACCGCGACCTTCGTGGCCGCCGTGAGGCCGGGCGCGCCCATCATGCGCACGTACGCCCACGAGATCGGCAGGATCGACGCCGAGCCGTAGGGCGCGCCGCTGATCGGGCCGACGCCGGTGGCCGGGCCCGCGGCGTCGAGCAGCGGGTGGTTCGGCAGGTACGGCGCGAGGTGCGCGCGCACCGCGACCGGGCCGACGCCGGGGCCGCCCCCGCCGTGGGGGATGCAGAACGTCTTGTGCAGGTTCAGGTGCGACACGTCGCCGCCGAACTCACCCGGCTTCGCCAGGCCCAGCAACGCGTTGAGGTTCGCGCCGTCCACGTACACCTGGCCACCGCCGTCGTGCACGATCTTGGCGAGCCGCTCGATGCCGTGCTCGTAGACGCCGTGGGTGGACGGGTAGGTGACCATGATCGCCGCGAGCGTCTCGCGGTTCGCGTCCACCTTGGCCTGCAGGTCCTCGAGGTCGACGTTGCCCTCGTCGGTGCACTTCACGACGACGACTCGCATGCCGGCGAGCACCGCCGAAGCCGCGTTGGTGCCGTGCGCGGACGACGGGATCAGGCAGACGTCGCGCTCGGGCTGGCCGTTGGCGTGGTGGTAGCCGCGGATGGCGAGCAGGCCCGCGAGTTCACCCTGGCTGCCGGCGTTGGGCTGCAACGAAACCTGGTCGTAGCCCGTCACCTCGGCGAGCCAGCCGGACAGCTGCGCCACGAGCCGGTGGTAGCCCTCGGCGTCCTCGGCCGGCGCGAACGGGTGGATGCCCGCGAACTCGCGCCAGCTGATCGGCTCCATCTCGGTGGTGGCGTTGAGCTTCATCGTGCAGGAGCCCAGCGGGATCATGCCGCGGTCGAGCGCGTAGTCCAGGTCGGCGAGCTTGCGCAGGTAGCGCAGCATCGACGTCTCGGAGCGGTGCGTGCTGAACACCTCGTGGGCCATGAAGCCGCTCTCGCGCACGATGCCGCTCGGCAGTGCGGTGGCGGTGGCCCACTCGGCGTCCACGCCGAACGCGCGCAGCACCTGCGCGAGGATGTCCGGCCGGGTGACCTCGTCACAGGCCACGCGCACGTGGTCGGCGTCGACGTGCCCGAGGTTGATGCCCGCCTCGCGCGCGGCCGCGTGGATCTCGGCGGCGCGGCCGGGAACGTGCGCGACGACGGTGTCGAAGAACGATTCGTGCACGACCTCCACGCCACCCTCGCGCAGGGCCGCGGCGAAGCCCGCCGCCAGCTGGTGCACGCGGGTCGCGATGGCCTTCAGGCCGTCCGGGCCGTGGTACACGGCGTACATGGCGGCGAGCACGGCCGGCAGCACCTGCGCGGTGCAGATGTTCGACGTCGCCTTCTCGCGGCGAATGTGCTGCTCACGGGTCTGCAGCGCGAGCCGGTACGCCATGTTGCCGTCGGCGTCCACGGACACGCCCACCAGCCGGCCCGGCAGCGAACGCTCGAGCCCGGCGCGCACGGCCAGGTACCCGGCGTGCGGACCGCCGTAGCCCAGCGGCACACCGAAGCGCTGCGTCGAACCCGCGGCGACGTCCGCGCCGAACTCAGCCGGCGAGGTGATCAGCGTGAGGGCGAGCAGGTCGGCGGCCACCGTGTACAGGGCGCCCGCGGCCTTCGCGGCTTCGGAGATGGCGTGGTAGAAGCCGCGCCCCCGCAGCACGCCCGACGCGCCGGGGTACTGCACGACGACGCCGAAGAACTCCTCCGGCAGCCCGGTGAGCAGGTCGCGCACCTGCACGTCGATGCCCAGCGCCGCGGCGCGCGTGCGCACGACCGCGATCGTCTGCGGCAGGCACTCGGCGTCGAGCACGATCACGTTGGACTTCGACTTCGAGGAGCGCCGCATCAGCGTCATCGCCTCGGCGACGGCGGTCGACTCGTCGAGCATCGACGCGTTGGCGGTGGTCAGGCCGGTGAGGTCGGCGACCATCGTCTGGAAGTTCAGCAGCGCTTCGAGCCGGCCCTGCGAGATCTCCGGCTGGTACGGCGTGTAGGCGGTGTACCACGCGGGGTTCTCGAGCACGTTGCGGCGGATCACGCCCGGCGTGACGGTGTCGGAGTAGCCGAGGCCGATCATCTGCGTCATCGGGCGGTTGAGCGCCGCGAGCGCGCGCAGCTCGGCGGTGGCTTCCTCTTCGGACGCGGCCGCGGGCAGGTTCAGGTCACGGGTGGTGCGGATGGCGGACGGGACGGCCGCTTCCACGAGGGCGTCCAGGCTTCGGTGACCGCATTCGGCGAGCATCTTGGCCCGCTCGGCCTCGGCGGGGCCGATGTGGCGGGCGTCGAACGGTGTGGAGGTGATGGGAGCTCCTCGGGCCGGGCACCGGGCGCAGCGGTGCGCTGGGAACTCCCCCTCTGTCATGGGCACCTGAGAGTTTCACCGCGCAGCGCGGCTTTCACCTTGGGTGAGGCGCGGGTGCGCCTGCTTTCCAGAGTGGCCTCGCGCGAAGCGGTAGTGGGTACCTGAGAGATTCCGGGGAGTTTGCTCCTTCGGTGCCCCACCGGTCTCATGGGGGCTCTCCCGCTCCTGCTCGAACGGCCCGGTATTGAATTGGATGCTGTTGACGGCCACCGTACCTGCCGCTTTGCGCGTCAGTCTACCTCGGACGGTTCACGCCACACCCACCGAGCCACGGCTGAAGGTGCGCAGGTGACGGCTCTGGGCGGGGAGCGTCACGGGGACCTTCGTGATCTTCGGCGGACCGGCCAGCAACGCGCACAGATCGGCACAGCGCGTGAGCAGCACGGCGAGGTCGCGCAGCTCCTCGTCGTCGGTCGCGAGGCAGGACTGCGCGCACAGCGACAGCAGCCGCGCGGCCTCGCCGCACATCGCCTTCACGGACATGCGCACCATCGCGACCTCGGCGGCCATGCCCGAACACCGATCCAGTGTGTCCGCGCACAGGCGCGACATCGACGCAGCCGCGAGCATGACCGGTCCCATCGTGGCGAGCTCGCTGCCGGGCTCGGCCGGCCGCGCGAACGCCCGTTCGCACCGCACCCGGCACAGTTCGCAGAGGTCGGCGACCTCCTGCAGCATCGGAGACGCTTCGCGGATCGGCATGGCACCCTCCCGGACCGGGCGACCCGGCCGGTCGCCACTGTTCCGGTCTACCCACCGCGAAACCGGACAGGGGGCGTCGCCACCGGAACAGGCGGAAGATCAACCCGTCCCGGTGACGTCGTTCAGCGGTGAAAATGCCGGTCGGCTGCGGCTGTCTACAGCGGAGTGACGTACGCGCCGGAGATGCCACCGTCCACGAGGAACTGCGAGGCCGTGATGAAGCTGGCGTCGTCGCTGGCCAGGAAGGCCACCGCGGCCGCGATCTCCTCCGGCTCGGCGAACCGGCCGACGGGCACGTGCACCAGCCGCCGCGCCGCGCGTTCCGGGTCCTTCGCGAAGAGCTCCTTCAGCAGCGGCGTGTTCACCGGTCCCGGGCACAGCGCGTTGACGCGGATGTTCTCCCGCGCGAACTGCACCCCCAGCTCCCGGCTCATCGCGAGCACCCCGCCCTTCGACGCGGTGTAGGAGATCTGCGAGGTCGCGGCGCCCATCACGGCCACGAACGACGCCGTGTTGATGATCGAGCCCTTGCCCTGGCGCTGCATGTGCGGCAGCGCGGCCTTGCAGCACAGGTAGACCGAGGTGAGGTTCACGCGCTGCACGCGCTCCCACGCCTCGAAGCCGGTGGTGAGGATGGAGTCGTCCTCGGGTGGCGAGATGCCGGCGTTGTTGAACGCCACGTCGACCGCGCCGAACTGGTCCACGGCGGTCTGGAAAAGGGCTTCCACCTGCTCGGGATCGGTCACGTCGGCCTGCACGAACAGGCCCCCGACCTCGTCGGCCGCCGCCTTGCCCCCCTCGGGCGTGAGGTCGCCGATCACGACCTTCGCACCCTCGCTCGCCAGGCGGCGCGCCGACGCGAGGCCGATGCCGCTGGCCCCGCCCGTGATCACGGCGACGCGGCCCTCGAAACGCTGCACCATCTCTCTCAATCCTCCGTGCTCAGGAAAACGTTCTTCGTCTCGGTGAAGGCCGTCGGCGCGTCGGGGCCCAGCTCGCGGCCGAGGCCCGACTGCTTGAACCCGCCGAACGGTGTCCAGTACCGCACCGACGAGTGCGAGTTCACCGAAAGGTTCCCCGACTCCACCCCGCGCGCGACGCGGAACGCCCGCCCGACGTCGCGCGTCCAGATCGACCCGGACAGGCCGTAGTCGGTGTGGTTGGCCATGCGGATGGCGTCGGCCTCGTCGTCGAACGACACCACCGCCACGACCGGGCCGAAGATCTCGTCGGCGGCCAGCGGGTCGGCCAGGCTCGCCGGGGTGACGACGGTGGGCGCGAACCAGTAGCCCGGCCCTTCGGGCGCGCTGCCGCGAAACGCAACAGGTGTCGCGTCAGTGACATACGACGACACCTTCGCGTGGTGCGCCGCGGAGATCAGCGGGCCCATCTCCGTCGCGTCCGCACCGGGATCACCGACGACCACGCCCTGCACGGCGGGCTCCAGCAGCTCCATGAACCGCTCGTGGACGCTGCGCTGCACGAGGATCAGCGAACGCGCGCAGCAATCCTGGCCGGCGTTGTCGAACACGCCGTACGGCGCCGTCGCGGCGGCCTTCTCCAGGTCGGCGTCGGCGAAGACGACGTTGGCGTTCTTGCCGCCCAGCTCCAGCGTCACGCGCTTCACCTGCGCCGCGCAGCCGGCCATGATCTGCTTGCCGACCTCGGTGGAGCCGGTGAAGACGACCTTGCGCACCAGCGCGTGGTCCACGAACCGCTGCCCCACCACCGAACCCTTGCCCGGCAGGACCTGGAACACGTCCTCGGGGATGCCGGCCTCGCGCGCGAGCTCGCCGAGGCGGATCGCGGTGAGCGGGGTGAGCTCCGCGGGCTTGAGCACCACGGTGTTGCCGGCCGCGAGCGCCGGCGCGAAGCCCCAGCCCGCGATGGGCATCGGGAAGTTCCACGGCACGATCACGCCGACCACGCCGAGCGGCTCGTGGAAGGTCACGTTCACCCCGCCCGGCACCGGGATCTGGTGCCCGATCAGACGTTCCGGGGCCGCGGAGTAGTAGTTCAGGACGTCGCGGACGTTGCCCGCTTCCCACCGCGCGTTGCCGATGGTGTGGCCGGAGTTGGTCACCTCCAGGCGCGCGAGGTTCTCGAGGTCGGCCTCGACGGCGTCGGCGAAGCGGCGCAGCAGCCGCGCGCGATCGCCGGGGGCGACGGCTCGCCAGGCTCCGAACGCGGCGTGCGCGCGGGCGATCGCCGCGTCGGTCTCTTCGGCGCTCGCGAGCGCGACCGACCGCACCACCTGTTCGGTGGCGGGGTTGATCACGTCGAACGTCTGGGTCACTTGCGCTCCTCTGCTGCTGGGACTGCGGCCTCGACCAGGGCCCGGAACAGGCGGACGTCCTCGGTGTCCTGCTCGGGATGCCACTGCACGCCGAGCACGAACTCGTCGCCGGGCAGCTCGGCCGCCTCGACGGTGCCGTCGGCGGCGTGCCCGGATGCGACCAGGCCTTCGCCGAGCCGGTCGATGGCCTGGTGGTGGTAGCAGTGGCCCTTCGTCTCGGGCCCGAGCAACGCGGCGGCGCGTGTGCCGTCGACGAGGGTGATGCTGCTGGTGCCGAACGTCGCGGGCGCCGGCTGGTGCGCGGTGTCGCCGAGAGACTCGGGCAGGTGCTGGGTGAGCGTGCCGCCGAGGGCGACGCTGATCACCTGCAGCCCGCGGCACACGCCGAGCACGGGTTTGCGCGCCTCGCGGGCCGCCTCGAACAGGCCGAACTCGAAGGCGTCGCGGTCCGGGCGCGTGTACGTGGCGGGATGTGGTTCGGCGCCGTACTTTTCCGGCTCGACGTCCGCGCCGCCGGTGAGCACGAGCCCGTCCACGCGGTCGACGAGGCTCGCGTACGCGTCCGTCAACGGCGGCAGCAGCACGGGAATCCCGCCGGCGGCCACCACGCAGTCGGTGTAAACGCGGTGCAGCAGCGTGGCTTCCGTGTCCCACGCGAGGAACTTGGCCTGCTCGACGTAGGTGGTGAGCCCGATGACGGGTTTGTGCTCAGAGACGTTCGAAGCCACGGATGAGCTCCCAATCGGTCACGGCCTTCTCGAACGCCTCCCGCTCCACGCGAGCGGCGTTGAGGTAGTGGTCCACCACATCGTCGCCGAAGGCCTCGCGCGCGATGCGGCTGCCCGCCAGCACGTCCGCGGCCTCACCCAAAGTGGTGGGCACGGTCGGCTTGTCGGAGCCGTACGCGTTGCCCGTGAACTCCGGCTCCAGCGGCAGCTCGTTCTCGATGCCGTGCAGGCCGGCGGCGATCAGCGCGGCGACGGCGAGGTACGGGTTCACATCCCCGCCCGGCACGCGGTTCTCCACGCGCAGCGAATCGCCGTGGCCCACCACGCGCAGGGCACACGTGCGGTTGTCGGTGCCCCAAGCGACGGCCGTCGGCGCGAAACTGCCGCGCACGTACCGTTTGTAGGAGTTGATGTTCGGCGCGAAGAAGTAGGTCAGCTCGCGCAGCGCGGCCAGCTGGCCGGCGAGGAAGTGCTCCATGAGCGGCGAGAAGCCGTGGTCGCCGTCTCCGGGCAGGACCGCCGACCCGTCGGTGCCGCGCAGGCTGAGGTGGATGTGGCAGGAGTTGCCCTCGCGTTCGTTGTACTTCGCCATGAACGTGAGGCTCTTGCCCTCCTGCGCGGCGATCTCCTTGGCGCCGTTCTTGTAGACGCTGTGGTTGTCGCACGTGGCGAGCGCCTCGGCGAAGCGGAACGCGATCTCGTGCTGGCCGGGGTTGCACTCGCCCTTGGCCGACTCGGGGTACAGGCCGGCGCCCGCCATCTCGTTGCGGATGCGGCGCAGCAGGGGCTCGACGCGCGCGGTGCCGAGCATCGAGTAGTCGACGTTGTACTGGTTCGACGGCTTGATGCCCTGGTAACGCTTGTCCCAGGCGGCTTCGTAGCTGTCGTCGAACACGATGAACTCGAGTTCCGTGCCGACGAACGCCTGCAGCTTCTTCTCGGCCAGCCGTTCCAGCTGCCGCCGCAGCACCTGCCGCGGCGACACCGCGACGGGACCGCCGTCGTCCACGCGCTCGACGTCCGCGAGCACCAGAGCCGTGCCCTCCTGCCACGGGACGAGGCGCAGGGTGGTGAAGTCGGGGCGCAGCACGAAGTCGCCGTAGCCCGCGTCCCACGAAGAGATCGCGTAGCCGTCCACGGTGTTCATGTCGACGTCGACGGCCAGCAGGTAGTTGCACGCCTCGGTGGCGTGGCCCACGACCTCTTCCAGGAAGTACTCGGCCGAGCAGCGTTTGCCCTGGAGCCGGCCCTGCATGTCGGTGATCGCGACCAACACCGTGTCGATCGTGCCCGCCTTGACGTGCTCACGGAGCGCGTCGAGCGTGAGTAACCCTCGCCTGCCAACCATGGCACCGCCCCAAAGGTTTGGATGGGATCCTTTGCGGGTTCTTCCTACCGGCCGGTGCTCGCGGGGTCAATCCGGTCAAAGGTAGTCTCGGAGCCCTTTGAGTAAGTACCGCGTAAGAGCCTCGTATGTCCGGCTTGCCCGGCTGAGAAGAATCTGTGAATCGTAGGGGTGCGGGACCAAACGCGCCGTCTCGGGCGTTGGACGGGACAAGAGAGGTGAGAGGGATGACAGAAGCATTCACGCAGTCCACGATCAGCCGGCAGCAGGCGCGGCCGCAGCTCCCGACCATGCCCACAGGCTGGCCGATCGGCTCCTACGAGTCCTACGAGCAGGCACAGAAGGCGGTCGACCACCTCGCGGGCACCGACTTCCCCATCAGCGACGTCACCATCGTCGGCATCCAGCCGATGCTCGTGGAGCGCATCGCGGGCCGCATGAGCTGGAGCAAGGTCCTCAGCAGCGCCGCCATGTCCGGCGCGGTGTTCGGCCTGTTCCTGGGCCTGGTGCTCAGCCTGCTCAACCCCGCCGCGGGCCTGCTGTCCATCGTCATCGGCCTCGTCGCGGGCGTCGCCTTCAACCTGCTGTTCGGCGCCCTGGGCTACGCGGCCAACCGCAACAAGCGCGGCTTCGTCTCGCAAAGCCAGCTCGTCGCCCAGCGCTACGACGTCCTGTCGCAGCCCCGCAACGCCGAAAAGGGCCGCGCCCTCCTCGCGGACCTCGCCGCGCGCTCGGCCTTCGGCCACTGACGTAGCTCCCGAAGCTCGGGCGCCTGGGTCTCGGACCCGGGCGCCCGAGTTCTTTTTTGCCTCGTGTTCCTCGGGTCCGGTGGGGCTGCCCAGGACGCGGACCGCGCGTCTCCCCCGCAGGCCGCCTCTTGCTCCCGCCGGTTCGACCCACCCCAGCCTCAGGCACCCCAGGGCACCGGTTGTCGGGATCAACGCACCCCATCAGCGCTGAGCACACCGGTTTTGCGGCGCCGGGCTGCTCCCCCGGATGTAAACGGAACCGGGGGAGCAGCCCCGACCTCTGCTCGCAAAACGCTCTGACCAGCTTGGGAAGCAAGATCATGGGACGAATGTGGGACGGATGACCACACA
>NZ_JBFAQX010000062.1:0-10911 GCF_040678995.1 Amycolatopsis sp. NPDC049253
AACCCATTTCCGTCAAGCGGCGGCCCTCGACCTGCCGGCGCACCAGCAGCGGCGAGCCGTGCTCCGTTTCGCAGACCGAAACGACCGGCGGCGTCAGTCGCTGGTCGGACGGTGTGCGGCCCTCGAGAGCGTCGAAACAGGCACACCAGCCGACCAGCGCCCTCCGCAAACACTCAGCCAGCCGGTTGAGCGAACAGGCTCTTGCCGCCGCAGACGTAGAGCACCTGCCCGGTGATCGACTGTGCTTCGGGCGATGCGAAGAACCGTGCGGCCCACGCGACGTCGCGAGCGTCGCCGAGCGTGCCCATGGGCTGCGCTTGCAGCAGTCGTTCCATCACCTCCGGCGGTTCGCGCCGCAGGAGCGGGGTGTCGATCAAGCCCGGCGCCAGGCAATTCACGGTGATGCCGTATTTCGCCATCTCGATCGCCAGCGAGCGGGTGGCCGACACCGTGCCGCCCTTGGACGAGGCGTATGCGAGCTGCCCGAACCAGCCGAGCCAGGCGCGGGAGGCGACGTTGATGACCCTGCCACGGCGCCTCTTGGTCATGCTCGTCACCGCTGCCTGCGAACACAGGAACACGCCGGTCTGGTTGATCGCGACAGTGCGGTTCCACTCGTCGTCGGTGATGCGTCGTACGCCGCGGTCGATGCTGATGCCGGCGTTGTTGACGAGGATGTCGACCGGACCGAGCTCCGCCTCGGCGCGGGCGAAGAGCTTCTCGACCGCCTCGCGGTCCGCGACGTCGACGGGGAGCCCGACTGCAGTTCCGCCCGCGGAGCGGATCCGCTCGGCCGCTTCATCGGCCTTGTCCCGCGCGAGGTCGGCGATCACCACCTTGGCGCCGCAGGAGGCGAACTCTTCGGCGATCGCGTTCCCGATCCCGCTGGCGGCCCCCGTGATGACGGCCACCTGCCCGGAAATGCTCATGATATTTCCTTTGTGGATGATAGAAATTGCTTAGACGGAAAGGCTCGACAGCAGGCTTGCGCCGCCGCAGCAGTAGAGCACCTGCCCGGTGATGTATCCGCTCCGGTCGTCGAGGAAGAACGCCGTGGTGTGGGCGATGTCCTCGGCGGTCACAGGCTGAGGCAGCAAGGGCTGCGGTTCGCGCAGATGGCTCCCATCGGGTCCGTCGGCACCGTGCAGCGCACTGCCTTCCACGGGAAGGCTGGCGACGACGTTCACGGTGACCCCGCGTGGCCCGAGCTGCAATGCGAGGCTCCGGGCGAAGGCCACGAGCGCGCCAGAGGTCGCGGCCGTGCGTGGCCGGTTCGGCCAGCCCAAGCCGTCTCGGCTGGTGACGACGACGATCTTGGCGCCGCCACCCTCGCGGGAACGCATCCGGGGCAATGCGCGGTCGACCAGGCTCGTCAGATCGTCGATCACCGAGGCGGTGTGCACCTCGTCGTCGCCGCTGAACAGGTCGGGTGCGTAGACGAGCGCGGCGATCGGCTGTTCGCTTTGGGCGGTACCGACGTCGTGTGCGACCGTCCAGCCGGCTTGCTGAAGCCGGCCGGCGAGTGCGGAAGTGACGAGGGAGCCGGATCCGGCGACGACGGCGACTGCGCCGCTGCCCTGCTGAGTTTCAGTCATGTTCGAGCTTTCGGTCAGGTCGTGGTGAGGATGTGGACGGCGCAGGCGCCGTTGTCGACACCGAAGATGCCGCCGCCCGTGACGTGGGTGAGCGCGACCTCGGCGCCGGGAACCTGGAGGGCGCCGGCCTGTCCGGTGAGTTGCCAGTACGCCTCGCAGATCTGCGTCACGCCCGTGGCGCCGACCGGATGTCCGCGCGAGAGCAGCCCGCCGCTGGGACTGACCGCGACCCGACCATCGCGATCGAACTCGCCCGCTGAGACGGCCTTGAAAGCCTGTCCGCGTTCGGCGAGCCCGAGCGCTTCGGAGTGCAGCAGCTCCGCGATGCTGAAGGCGTCGTGCAACTCGACCAGGTCGAGATCCGCCGGACCCAGCTCGGCCATGTCGTAGGCCGCGCGGGCGGTTCGGGCGGTGATGTCGGGCCAGGTCATGTCGCGGTAGGAGGTGTGGAACAGCCCAGAGCGGACCGCGCTTCCACGGATGCGAACGGTCGGCGAGCCGAGCTCTCGGGCCACATCCTCGGAGCACAACAGGACCGCTGCTGCTCCGTCGCTGTTGGGACAGCAGTGCAGCAAGCGAAGGGGATCGGCGACCGGCCGTGATTCGGCGACGTCACCGGCCGTGACTGCCTTCTGGAAGTGGGCCCGTGGGTTGTCCGCGCCATTGCGGCGATTCTTCACGGAGACGCGGCCCAGGTCGTCGGGCGTGGCGCCGAAGTCGTGCAGGTACCGCTGGGCGCGCATCGCGTACGCACCAGGCATGACCATGCCCTGGTCGATTTCGAGGTCCGCAGTGGTCAGCGGCAGGGTGCCGCCGCCGAACGCCGAGAGGTTCTCCGCGCCGAAGGCGATGACGCAGTCTGCGGTCCCGGCAGCGATCGCTTGCCACCCGAGGTGCACTGCGGAAGCGCCGCTGGCACAGGCGTTCTCAACCGAGTACACCGGCTGGCCGGACACGCCCACTCGTTGCAGCACGCGCTGGGCCAGCAGCGAACCTCCGTAGGAGGAGCCACCGAAGCCGGTGTCGACCCGGTCCGGTGTGATCCCGGTGCTCTGGATGAGATCGCGCACCGCGCGGTAGCCGAGCTCGGCCGCGCTCAGTTCCCGTTGCTTGCCGAACGGATGCACGGCCGCACCCGCTACGAAAACCGGCTTCATCGTGTACCTCCTGTGGTCGGGGTGACGACGTAGGACGAGAACTCCCCGTCGTCGTCAGCGCCGATCGGCCCGATGCGGAGGTCGACCGGCGTGCCGGGCTCGAGTGCTTCGTCTCCGGCGACGTGCGCGAGGACCCTGACGCCCGAGACGTCGACGTAGGCCAGTACGTACGGTGGGCGGAATTTCGCCGGACCGATGCGCACGACGGTGGAGGCGTAGGCGACGCCGTGGTCGTCGCTGGTGGTGTGCTCTACGTCGGGGGACGCGCAGGCGGAGCACACATCCCGCGGCGGGAACCAAGTGCTGTCGCAGCGGGTGCAGTGCGTGATGGCAAGCGCGACGCGATCTCCGCGGTCGCGGATCCAGCTCTGCCCGACGACGCGGGCGGTAGTGGTTGGTGGTGTGTTCATGGCGTTCCTCTCCGGTCAGCGGCCTCGGTACTCGGGCGTGCGGCGTTCAGCGAAAGCGGTGCGACCTTCCACTCGGTCTTCGGTGTCCCGAAGCAGGCCCCACAGCAGCTGCTCGAGCTGCACGGATTCGGTCAGCGGCAGATCACCAGTGCGCTGGGAGAGCGTCTTGAGGCTCTTGACCGCGAGCGGTCCATTGCCCGCGATCCGGTTCGCGACCGCCAGCGCGTGGTCGACCAGACGGTCGGGCGGTACGACGTCGCTGACCAGGCCGATCCGGTGCGCTTCGGCCGCGTCGATCCGGTCACCGGTGAGGATCATCTTCATGGCCACCGCCCGGGGGACCGCGCGCAAGAGTTTGGACACCCCGCCGACCGCGGGGACGCTGGCCCACCGAGCCTCGGGCAGGCCGAAGGTGGCGTTGTCGCTGGCGATGCGCACGTCACAGTCCAGCGCAATCTCCATGCCTCCGCCGAGTGCGTGGCCGTTCACCGCGGCGATGAGGGGCTTGTTGATGCGCAACTCACTGATCGTGATCGCGCGGACGTAGAGTCCCTCGTCGACGCTCTGCTCGTACGGCGCGAAGTACGCTTCGGCGAAGGACGTTTGCGGGGGCAGTGTCTTCTTCAGATCGGCGCCGGTGCAGAACGCGCGCTCGCCGGCCCCGGTCAGGACGGCGACGAGCAGTTCGGGGTCGTCGCGAAACTCCCGCAGCCGCTCGTTGAGCTCGCGCATCGACGCGATGTCGAGGGCGTTGAGTGCCTCGGGGCGGTTCAGGTGGATGAGGAAGACGCGATCTCTGCGTTCGGTTTCGATGGCCATGTCAGCCCACGACTCCTTCCCGCGCCAGGCGCGCGTATGTCTTCTCGTCGATGCCGAGCAGGTCGAGGCACACGGACCGGCTGTCAGCGCCGAGCAGCGGTGCCGGAGCCCGCAGCCGGCCTGGGGTTCGAGACAACCGATACGGGATTCCGTCGTAGACGCTCGGACCCATTACCGGGTGGTCGAGCTGCACCCAGTGCTCGCGCGCTCTCAGCTGCGGGTCGCGGTGCAGCAGGTCGTCGGTGTTGCGCACGGGCGATGCTGGGACGCCGGCGTCGGCGAGTGCGTCGGCGAGCTTGGTCGCATCCCACGCGCTGGTCTCGGCTGAGAGCACCTTGTCGAGCTCTCGTCGGGCCCGGTGGCGGGCCGCCGCGTCGGTGAAGTCGGGCCGGGCCGTCCACGCCGGAGCGCCCAGAACTCTGGTCAGCGCCTGCCACTGGCGGTCGTCGAACACGCCGATCGCGCACCACGAGTCCTCGTCCCTGCAGGGGTAGACGCCGTGCGGCGCCGCGACGGGGTCGTCGTTGCCCGCTCGTTCGACGCGGTGTCCGGCCGATGCCGCGAGCAGGGCCGGCCCGACGACGTTGACCGTGGACTCGAGCTGGGCGAGTTCGATGTACTCCCCACGTCCGGTGCGGCGCCGGTTGCGCAGGGCGGCAAGGACGGCGATCGCGGCGTGCAGCGGGTTCGGGACGTGGTCGGGGTAGTTGGTGCCGGTGCCGACGGGCGGCCGATCTGGGTAGCCGGAAAGTCCCAGCAGGCCGCCCGCCGCGGCGATCGCGAGCCCGTAGCCGCCGAAGTCACGATGCGGGCCGGCGTTGCCCTGCATGGGCATTTCGATGTAGATGATGTCCGGCCGGATCTTCTTGACCGTGTCGTAGCCGAGGCCGAGCCGGTGCATGGTCCCCGGGGTGAAGTTGTCGGCCACGACGTCGCTGCGGGCGATGAGCTCCAAAGCGATCTCGCGTCCTTCGGGGTGCTTGAGGTCGATGCACACGGAGCGCTTGCTGGTGTTGCGGTTGGCGAAGTACCCGCTGCGGTCAGGCCCGGGTTCACCGTCGCGGAACGGCGCCATTGAGCGAATCGGATCGGTACGCGTCCTGGATTCGACCTTGATGACATCCGCGCCGTGGTCGGCCAGCGGTTTGGTGAGAAAGGGCCCGGCGCCGACCCATGTGAAGTCGGCGATCCGGACGCCTTCGAGCGGTAAAGCGTCCGTCATGCGGTGATCCTTTCGTGGCGAAGAACTGAGCTCGTTGCCCGCTCTGGAAGGCCGGCTCCAGGGCCGACGTTCGCGTGGCTGAACCGGTACGGCGGACCGGGGAGCATCAACTCGACGGTGCCCACGGTGATCCGGCGGAAGTAGCTCTGCGCGTTGAGTTGCGGGCTGTTGAGCAGATCGTCCGGAGTGGACACCGGAGCGATGCTGATGCCGCAGCGCTGCCCCCTCTCGTAGAGGTCTTCCTTGGTCCGGTTGAGCGCAAAGCGCTCGAACATCGCGCGGAAGTCCGCACGGGCCTCGGCGCTGCGGCGCCACTCGGCTTGCCGCCAGCGGTCCTCACGCAGCTTCGCGGCTTCGCCGATGCCACCTTCCTCGAGCCAGTTGACGATCGCCGACCACGCGAGCGGGCGACCACCGAGCCCGCCCACCAGGTAGACCCAGCCGTCGGCGCACCGGAACAGGCCGGTGCCGGCCTCCATCGGCCCCGCGCCGGCCCGTTTGCGGACCAGCCCTTCCAGATCCAAGTACTGAACTGCGTTCTCGAGTGAGTGCGCCACAGCCTCCTGCACGGAGACATCGACAGTCTGGCCGCAGCCGGAAGTTTCCAGGGCGAGCAGCGCGATCAAGGTGGCGGCCGCCGCGTGCACCCCGCCGACGACGGCCGACTGGCTGCCCCACGGCCGCACCGGTTCGCGGTCGGGGTCTCCGGCCAAGCTCAAGAGTCCACCGGCGGCCAGCAGGGTGAGGTCGCTGGCGGGCCGGTCGGCGTGCGGGCCGGTCAGGCCGTAGGGGCTGATCGAGACGTGTACGAGCGAGGGGTGCCGCCGTGTGACGTCGTCCGGGTGGAGGCCTTTCGCGCGCAACGCCGCCGGCCCCTTACTGGTCAGCAGGATCTGCCCCGTGCCGAGGAGCTCTTCCAGGTCCACTTCGGACTCGGAGACGCTGGTCTTGCCCACTTCGGTGAACACGAAGCTCAGCGACATGCCATCGGCGGTGAAGGGCGGTCGGCGGCGTTCGGGGACGCCGCCGTCGGGTTCGACGCGGATCACCTCGGCGCCGAGGTCAGCGAGAAGCCGGCCTGTGTAGGCGCCCAGCCACGTCGTGAGGTCGATGACCCGGACTCCGTCCAGCGGGCCTGGGTTCGTCGGGATTTCCGGCACGTTCACCACCAGCCTGTCAGAACGAGAAGTGTCCAGGTCACGATCGGTGCCACCAGGACCAAGCCGAGACCCCACAACGTGAGTCGCTTGTAGACCACGGCTTGTTGGTCTTCGGGGGAGTTGGCGACCACTAGCGCACCATTGGTCGAGAATGGGCTGGAGTCGACGACGGATGCCGAGATCGACAGCGCGGCCACGAGTCCGATCGCTCCGACTTGGCCGGAAGCGAGCAGCGGCACGGCAAGCGGGATGAGCGCGCCGAGGATGCCGGTCGTCGAGGCGAACGCCGAGACGATCGCTCCCACGAAGCAGATCACCAGAGCCGCCAGCGCCGGTGCGGAGATGGAGGCGATCCCGTCGCCGAGGTAGCGCACCGTGCCGACGGATTCGAGCAACCCGACGTAGGTGACGATCCCGCAAATCAGCAGGACCACGTTCCAGCTGACATGGCTGAGTGCGCCTTTTGCGCCGGCTGGTGCGAGCAGCGTCACGACCACGGCCACCGAGAGAGACAGGAGGCCGATGTCGAGGTCGAAGACCAGCGACCCGACGACGAGCGCGGTCAACCCGAGGACGGTGATCGTGCGTTCGCGGTTGAGCTTCACGGTCTCGGTCTCGGTCTCGGTCTCGGTCACCGTGGCCGTCTGCAGCGCCACTCCGCCCGAAGGCGTCGTATCCGTCGGCTCGGCGTTCTCGACAGCACGGCGTCCTTGCCGGATGAGCTTGCGCCCTCCGAACGCGAAGTAGACGCCGATGGCGAGGAGGAGGTTGAAGACCACGTTGCTGAGGAACAGCACGGCCGGGCTGCCCGGCAGGTGGCTCTTTCCGACGATCCCGTTGGTGATCACGCCGAGCACGCCGAGTGGGGAGAAATTCCCCGCTGACGACCCCTGCACCACCATCAGGCCCATCAGCATCGGGTTGATGCCGTACTGCGCGCCGAGCGCCATGCCGATCGGGGCGATGATCGCGACGGCGGCCGGGCTGAGTGCTCCGAGCGCGACCAGCGCGCCGCTCAAGACGAACATGACCCAGGGGATCGCGGCGACGTGGCCGCGCACGGCCCGCACGGACCATTGCACCAGCCAGTCGACTGTGCCGTTGTTCTTCGCGATGGCGAAAAGGTAGGTCACGCCGACGAGGATCACGAACAAGCTGGCGGGAAATCCGCTCAGGACGTTGGCGGCGCTCTTGCCGAACACCCAGGTTCCGACGAGGAACGAGGCCACAAGGGCCAACGCGCCGAGGTTGATCGAACGAAGCGTGCCCACCAGGAAGATCCCGGCGAGCACGAGTATCGCGACGAGGTGGGGGGACATTCAGGCTCCTTGAGGTGACGCCACTGCGCCGGGGCGACTGCACGACGCGACTTCGCAGATGCGGTGTCGACTTCGTGAATGCGAAGCTATGTTCTATTGCCTCTACGTGTCAAGGGTGTGCTTCGAAAATGCGAAGTGTGCTGCGGATACGCGAAGTGACTCTCGGTAGTACCATGGGGCTCGGCGTGTACGTGAGAGGTTGCGAGAAGAAATGAACTCAGCCCGCATCGACCGGGCGCTCAAGATCCTGCAGTACCTGGGGCACCACCAGGAGGGGGCGACGCTCAAGCGAATCTGCGGCGACCTGTCGATGCCGATGAGCAGCGCGCACGACCTACTGCGCGCGCTGGAGGAGATCGGCGCGGTGCGGATCGCGAACCAGCGCACGTACTACCTCGGCCCGCGGTCCCTCGTGCTCGCGCTGTCCATCGTCGACGCCGTCGACCTCCGGCAGATCAGCCGGCCATACCTGGCCGAGCTGTGTGAAGAGCTCAACGAAAACACGTACCTCGCTCTGCGCAGCGGCAACACGGTCACCTATGCGGACCGCTATGAGGCAGGGCAGACGCTCTCGGTCGTCATGAAACTCGGTGGCCCGCGTCCGCTGCACGGCTCGAGCATCGGGAAGCTGATCACCGCCTACAACGCCGACCTCGAGAAGCTGGTGCTCGGAACCCCGCAGCTGGACCAGCTCACTCCGTTCACCCTCACCAACCGCACCGAGCTCCGGAAGGAACTGGAGATCATCCGGGCCCGTGGCTACAGCGTGAGCGACGGCGAAAGCGTCGAGGGCATCATCGGCCTGGCCACTCCAGTCGCAGTTGCCTCCGGCGCCATCGAAGCCGCCGTCCACGTCTCGGCGCCGCGCGGTCGGCTCGCTCCTGACCGGCTTCCGCAGGTGCTCGCCGCGATGTCGCGGACTGCTGCGGCGATCTCCGCGCAACTGGGCGCACCGGCGGACGCGGTCGCCGAGAAGTCGCTGACGGAGATTGTCGCCTCGGAGGAGAAGCGGCTGGCGAACGCTGGCTGAGCCGCCTGTACAAGACCGTGGTGTTCGAGCGAAGCTCGGGTCGTCGTGGCCGGCAGGGCGAGAGAGTCGGCGGTCAGGAAGTCGGTGCGGAAGTGCCCCGGGTTCGACGAAGGTGATCTTCACCTTGAAGCCGGCGAGCTCCGCGGCCAGGGCTTCGCTGAGGCCCTCCAGCACGAACGTGCCCGTGCAGTAGAGCGCCCACTCCGGCATGGTGGTCAGGCCGAGGATGAAGGACACGTTCACGACGTGGCCGCTGCCCCTAGGAGCGCAGAACCCCCAGAGTCGAGCGGAGGACGTTCCACACACCGCTCACTCGGATGTCAAGCATGTCGTGGACGTCGTCGGCACTGGTCTCCTCGACCGCGGCGAGGAAACCGTAGCCGCGTTGTTCACGACGACGTCGAACGCGCCGAGTCGGGCAATGGTCTCCCGCATCACACGGTCGACGTCGCTGCCGTCGCGCAGGTCGACGTCAAATGCGAGGAGCCGCTCGGTGTTGACCCGGTCGCGCAAGGCGGCGGTGAGCCGCTCGGTGGAGCTTCTCGAACGCGGTGACGTTGTCCCCGCGTTCGAGAAGCTGGGCAACGAGTTCGAGGCCGAGACGTCGGGAAGCGCCGGTGACGAACCAAGTCGCGGGCCGGTAGACGGCGTAGCTCACGGTGGTCTTCTTCTCCTTGAGCAGTGGATCGGTCGTGGGACCGTTGCCGGTTGTCCAGTGCGATTCCCAGCCTGGCAACCGAAAGGGCGTTGTGGACCGCTATCTCGTGCCCTGAGAGGGCAGGGACACTGTTGCCTAGGACTCAGAGGACCAGGCGGGGCGGCGATTTCCGTGCACAATGGACACCTGCCTGAGAAGAACCGGGCACTCGCCGATTTCCTGCGCCGCGCGCGCAGCCGGTGCGACCCGGCCCGGGCCGGATTGCCGACGGATTCCCGGAACCGGTGCGTGCCCGGCCTGCGCCGCGAGGAAGTGGCGCCCTGGCCGGGATTTCCACCGGCTACTACACACGGCTGGAACAGGCACCGTGCCCTCGCCGGCGGTGCTCGAGGGGCTCGCCCGGGCGCTGAACCTCGACGCGGCGGCGCGGGTCCACCTCGAGGACCTCGTCGGGCCGGCCGGCCCGGGCAACCGGGCCCGGCCCTCGGTGCAGCGCGTGCGCCCCGCCGCGACTGGCTCCTGGCCGCGTTCGGCCGCCAACCGGCCCTCCTCCTGGGCCGGAGCACCGACGTGCTGGCCGCCAACGTGATGGCGCGGGCACTGTTCGCCGACTTCGAGGCCGTCCCTCCAGCCGAGCGACCGGGGCACGGCCGCGCTGATCACCGATCTGCGTGAGCGGAGCGCCGAGTTCGGCCAGGACGAACGCCGGCTGCACCACCGCGCCTACCGGGCGATCCGCCTGCGGCACCCCCTCGTCGGTGACCTGACCGTCGACTGCGAGACCTTCACGCCGGCCGCGGAGCCGGACACCACGCTCCACGTCTACACCGCGGAACCCGATTCGCCGTCACAGCGAGCGCTGAACCTGCTGGGCAGCTGGGCCCTCTCGGACGGGGCCTCGACTCCGCCGGCGGCGAACTGATTCGGCGGGACTGTCCGTCCGCGTGGTACTGGTGCGCTGCCACACGAGCGCCCCGGCGGCCAGTGCGGCGAGGGAGAGCACGACGGCGAAGAGGGTCGTTCCCGTGGCGAGGCCGAGGCTGTCGCTGACGTAGCCGGTGGCCACCGGGAGCAACGCGGCGGGGATGTAGCCGCCGAAGTTGAGCAGTGCGTTGGCTTCCGCGCGCCGGTGGGCGGCGATGTGGGTGCTGATCATCGTCAACCCGCCGAGCTGGCCGAGGCCTTGCGCGGCACCCGCGAAGATCGCGGTGACGACGATGGCCGCGATCCAGCCGGCGTGCACGGCCGCCAGGAGCGAGCCCATGCAGGCCAGGGCGCTGATGGCGCCGGTGAGCAGGACGGCGCGGATGCCGAGCCGTTTCGCCGCGAACTGCACGGCGGTAGCGGTTCCGAACATGACGAACGCGGTGACACCGGCAAGCAGCCGGCTGGCGGTGCCGAGCACGTCGGCCAGCAGGGCCGGGCCGAGCGAGAGGACGAACGAGGTCGAGGTGATGCCGGGCGCGAAGACCGCGATGCCGAGCGCGACGTGCTTGCGGTGGGCGCGCGGCACGGCGGGCACGCGAACCCAGCCGCCGCCG
>NZ_JBFAQX010000063.1:0-10541 GCF_040678995.1 Amycolatopsis sp. NPDC049253
CGCAATCCACACCGAACCCGGAGGCCCTCCCTCACTCCAAGATCATCCGATCACGTGTCGCCCCGTACCCAACCACCATGGTCAGTACACCTAGGCCGCGGCGTTGTCCGAGAGCGGGCCTCGGCCCAGCGCGTACACCCTGCGATACGAACGGATTCCCCGATAGTGATCCGTTCATAGTGGACAGTCGGGCGGACAGACGGTCCGGCGGGGTGTTCCTCGTCGGAGATCGTGGCCGACAGCTCCGGTACCGCTTCCTCCCGGCCGATCCGATGTGGACAAGCCGCCGGATTGCCCGGCCTGTGACGCACGTGTGACCCACCCGACGGTTTCGCGCCGCTCCACCCGGGATATCCCGCTGGTAATCGCCCCGGAACCTCGGCGACCATTTCCGTCTCCGAGAAACGAGCGATCGCATGACACAAACTCTCACCCGGCCCGGCCCCGACACGCGAAAACCGGCAGAGCCGATGCTGTCGGGCGAAAAGACCCGGACCGAGAACTCCCTGGTGAAGCTGTTCGCCGTCGTGCCGCTGCTGGCGCTGGCCGCGGCGGTGCCCTTCGCGTGGGGGTGGGGCCTGGGCTGGGTCGACCTCGGCCTGGCCGCCGGGTTCTACGTGCTCACCTGTCTCGGCGTGACGATCGGGTTCCACCGGTACTTCACGCACGGGGCGTTCAAGGCCGGCCGCGGCCTGCGGATCGCGCTCGCGGTGGCCGGGAGCATGGCGATGCAGGGACCGGTGATCGGCTGGGTCGCCGACCACCGCCGCCACCACGCCTACGCCGACCGCGAAGGCGATCCGCACTCCCCGTGGCGCTACGGCACCTCACCGGCCGCGCTGGCCAAGGGATTCTGGTACGCGCACATGGGCTGGTTGTTCGACCGCCAGCGGACCAACGCCCGGCGGTTCGCCCCCGACCTGCTCGCCGACCGCGACCTCGTCCGCGTGGACCGTTGGTTCCCGGCACTGACCGTGCTCACGCTCCTCGCGCCCGCCCTCATCGGCGGTCTCGCCACGATGTCCTGGTGGGGCGCGCTGACGGCGTTCTTCTGGGCGAGCCTCGTACGCGTCGCGGTGCTGCACCACGTGACCTGGTCGGTGAACTCGCTGTGCCACCTGATCGGCGACCGGCCCTACGCCGCGCGCGACAAGTCGGCGAACTTCTGGCCGTTGGCCATCGCGTCCATGGGCGAGTCGTGGCACAACTCCCACCACGCCGACCCGACCGGCGCCCGCCACGGTGTCCGCCGCGGCCAGATCGACATCTCGGCCCGGATCATCTGGCTGTTCGAGAAGGCCGGCTGGGCCACCGACGTCCGCTGGCCGAAGCCCGAACGCCTGGACCGCAAGCTCAACCCCGGCTACGCGCCGGGGCTCGAACGCAGGGCGCCCGATCCCCGATGACACTGCGCGCCGGACCCCACCCTGGTTCGATCAGCTCGGGTTGACCTCACAGCCTCCACGATTTCGAACACCCGCACCTCCGGAGGCCCAGCCGTGCCTGAATCCCAGGAGCCCGAAAAGGGTTCGTTCGCCGACGCCGAAGCCGCCGCGGCCGAGCTCAGCACCACCGCACAACCGTTGGGGACCAAGGGAAAACCGCTCAACCGCCGGTCGCCGTTCCTGCTCGGCATGGCGGGTGCGGCGGGCGTGGCGGTGATCTACGGGCTGGTGCGGGTCGTGGTCGGGCTCCAGGACATCCTGGTGCTCATCGGGCTCGCGCTGTTCCTCTCCATCGGCCTCGAACCCGCGGTCTCGTGGCTGACGCGGCGCCGGTTGCCCCGCTGGCTCGCGGTGACGACCGTGTTCGTCGTGGGGCTCCTGGCCCTGGGCGGCTTCCTCACCGCGGCGATCCCGGTGGTCGTCGAGCAGGGCACGCAGCTCGTCGCCAAGGCGCCCGGCTGGTTGCACCACGCCCAGAACCACAACACCGTCCTCGGGCAGCTCAACGACCGCTTCCACCTGCAGCAGCAGCTCGAAGGGCTGCTCAGCGGCCCCGGCCTCGGCACCGGTCTGCTCGGCGCCGGCCAGGCCGTGTTCAGCGCGGTGACCAACGTGCTGATCCTGATCGTGCTCACGGTGTACTTCCTCGCCGACCTGCCCCGCATCCGCGCGGGCGGCTACCGGCTGATCCCGCACTCGCGCCGGCCGCGGGCCATCCTCCTCGGCGACGAGATCTCCACCAAGGTCGGCGGCTACGTGCTCGGCAACCTGGCCATCTCCGTGATCGCCGGGGTGCTGACGCTGGCGTGGCTGCTGATCTTCGGCGTCCCCTACGCGGCGCTGCTCGCGATCACCGTCGCCATCCTCGACCTGATCCCGGTGGTCGGCTCGGTCGTCGGCGGCGTGCTGGTGAGCCTCGTCGCGCTGACGGTGTCCCTGCCGGTCTGCCTGGCCACGATCGGGTTTTTCGTCGGCTACCGCCTCGTCGAGGACTATCTCCTGGTGCCCCGCATCATCGGTGGCGCGGTGAAGGTCCCCGCACTCGTGACCGTGGTCGCCGTGATCGTCGGGGGCGCGCTGCTGGGCATAGTCGGTGCGCTCGTCGCCATTCCCGTCGCCGCCGCGGCCCTGCTCATCGTCCGCGAAATCCTGTACCCGCGCCTCGACCGAGCCTGACGCACTACGGCGAGTGCGCCGAGTGTGTTAGGACTGGGTCCTAGCAAAGGGGCTCCAGGTGCACCAGCTCAGTCTCGGCGTCGTCGCGCGTTCACGGAAAGAGAACGAACGGCGGCTGCCGATCCACCCGCACCACCTCGACCGGATCGACGCCGATCTCCGGAAGACCATCTACCTCGAACACGGCTACGGCGAACCCTTCGGCGTGCCCGACGAGCGCCTGGCGGGCAGCGTCGCGGGGCTGCGCTCGCGCGAGCAGCTCATCGCCGAGTGCGACGTCGTGCTGCTGGCCAAGCCGCTGGCCGGCGACGTCGCCGAACTGCGGGACGGCCAGGTGCTGTGGGGCTGGCCCCACTGCGTGCAGGACGCCGAGCTGACCCAGCTGGCCATCGACCGGCGGCTGACGGTGATCGCTTTCGAGGCGATGAACCACTGGCGCCGCGACGGCTCGTTCGGCCTGCACGTGTTCCACAAGAACAACGAGCTGGCCGGGTACTGCTCGGTGGTGCACGGCCTGCAGCTGATCGGGTCGACCGGCGACTTCGGCCGGCGGCTGCGGGCCGTCGTGATCGGTTTCGGCGCGACGGCGCGCGGCTCGGTGACGGCGCTGAACGCCCACGGGATCCACGACGTCGACGTCCTCACCGCTCGTGGCCTCAGCGCGGTCGGCTCGCCGATCCACTCCGCGACGATGGTGCACATCGACCACGACGTGACCAACCCGGGAGATCTCCGGCGCAGCCACGCGCTCACGCCGAGGGGCCGGGTACCGCTCGCCGGATTCCTCGCCGAGCACGACATCGTCGTCAACTGCGTCCTGCAGGACACCGCCGCGCCGCTGACCTTCCTCATCGACGACGATCTCGCCGCGTTCACCGCGGGCAGCCTCATCGTCGACGTCTCGTGCGACGAAGGCATGGGCTTCAGCTGGGCACGGCCCACGACGTTCGCCGCGCCGACCTTCCCGGTCGGTGACGGCATCACCTACTACGCCGTCGACCACAGCCCGTCCTACCTGTGGAACTCGGCGACCTGGGAGATCAGCGAAGCCCTACTGCCGCACCTGCGGTCCGTCCTTTCGGGCCCCACCGCGTGGGCCGACCACCCCACGGTCCGGCGTGCCGTCGAGATCCGCGACGGCACGGTAGAGAACCCCGCGATCCTGTCCTTCCAGCACCGGTCACCGGACTACCCGCACGATCAGCGCTGAGCCCCGGTGGTGCGCCGGGTCTTCACGGCGCCTGACGATCGGTGTCGTGCGCGAGCTCGCGGAGCAATGCGGCCAGCCCGCCAGGCGCGCGGCCGTGCAACCGGGGGCTGGTGAACACGCGCGCGGCCGGTTCGTGGCACCGCCGGTAGCCGGCCGCTCCGAGGCGGCGCCACAACGCGTGGTCCTCGCCGGTGGCGATCGGGCCGAAGCCGCCGACGCCGCGGTAGGCGTCGGCGCGCACGGCCAGGTTGGCGCCGTAGACGTTGGGTTCGCCGGCGGCCACGACGTCGCGGTAGCGAGTCGCCGCCGCGCTGCTGCCGGGAAACGGCGCGAACAGGTGCGCCGGGCCCGCGCACGCGTGCCAGCCGAGGCGGGCGCGGTCGAGGTGGCGGGCCGCCCACGGCGGGGTCACCTCGGTGTCGGCATCGGTGTTGAGCAGCAGCACTTCGGAAGCCGGGTACCCGGGCAGTGCTCGCAGCGCCGTTCGGCAGCCGAGGTCGCGCACGGCGCCGATGGTGGTGAGCCGCGTGTTCGTGGTGACGTGCGCGCCGTGGCGGCGGGCGAGCGCCGCGGTGGCGTCGGTGCAGCGGTCGGCGACGACGACCACGGTGCGGGCCGTCCCGGCCGGCAGGTGCGCCAGGGCCCGGTGGACGGCGTCGAGGCAGCGCGGCAGGGTCGTGGCTTCGTCCCGGGCGGGGACGACCACGGCGACGGCGTCGATCACCGGCGCCTCAGCACGTGCAGCAGGAACTCTTCGTCGACGTGCTCCACCACGGTCTCGAGCCCCGGGTGCGCCGCCAGCCGCCGGTGGGCCTCCCGGCCGTCGCGCGGCGCTTCCGGCGCCCAGCGTCGCCAGTGCACAGCCGCGATCTCGCCGCGGGGCGCGAGCGAGGCCACGGTGCGGTCGATCGTGGCAGTGAGGTCGGCGTCGTCGAGGTAGTACAGCAACTCGCCGAACACGACGAGGTCGACCGGTCCCGTGGGCAGCACGTCCGGCACGGCTCCCTCGTGGACGTCCGCTGTGGACAGTCCGGCCGTGGCCTCCCGTGCGCGCCGCACGGCTTCCGGTACCGGATCGGAGGCCAGCAGCCGGTCGCACCGGGCCGCGAGTTCGCGCGTCAGGGCGCCGGTGCCGCAGGCCGGTTCGACGACGGTGCCGTAGTGCTCGCGGGGCAGCGCGGCGAGCAGCAGCCCGCGTTTGCGGCGTTCGTACCAGCTGGTGGCGACCTGCCACGGGTCGGCCGCCCGGTCGTAGAGCTCGGCGAACCGGCCGACGGGCGCCGAGCGGGTCGGTGGCACGCGCAAGAGCGTCTCGTGCGGCCGGTCGAAATGGGCGAGCACCTCGGGCGGCAGGATGGGATCTTCGCCACGGGGGCCGGGTTTCAGCTGTGACGCGAACTCGCGGACGGCCGCGGCCTTGGCCGCCCGCTCGGCGGCGCTGAGCGAGTACGCGCGGGCGAGGTGCCACGGGACGTCCGGCGAGTCCGGCCGGCCCCAGTGCCACAGCCAAATCGGGTAGGCCCAGCAGTGCGCGGTCACGGGTGCGGCGGCCACCGCCGCCCGCCCCGCCGCCCGGTGGTCCGGGTGCGGGTCGTCCGGCCACGGCATCAGGCACAGATCACTGTCGGCGGCGTGCTCGCGCAGCGCGTCCGTGAGCTCCGCGGTGTGTCCGGCGAGACCCGAGTCCGGGAGGCCGAGCCAGATCGGTTTCACTTCGGACAGTCCCTGTGCCGTGAGCGCGCGCCCCAGTTCCACGCGCCGGGTGTCGGCCAGGCGGCGGCGTTCGGCGGCGTCGGCGGTGGGGAACGCGGCTTCGCCGTCGGTGGCGACTACGAGCCTCACCGCCGCGCCGGCGGTGTGCAGGTGCTGCACCAGCCCACCGGCGCCGAGCGTTTCGTCGTCGGGGTGGGCGGCGACCACGAGCACGCGGCGGAAGTCGTCGTCCGGCCACGGCTCGTACTCCCGCGTCCACTCGCTCTCCGGTACGAACGGCTTCACGGCGTCACCTCCAGCACGCGGCGGCCCAGCGCGGCGAGGTCCCGCTCGCCGTGGTGCTGGCGGACGAAGACCTGCAAATCGGCCAGGCGCTGGGCGAACCCGCGGTCGTGGCACAGCGGCGCGGGGCCGGTGATGCGGGGCGCGCGATCGAGCACCTCGCGGGCGGCGTGCTCCACGCTCGCGCGGCAGGTGTCGTTGAGCACCGCGGGATCCGGCGCGTCCTCGAGCACACCGGCGGTCGCCGCGAGCAGGGCGTCGGCGGCCGCGATCGCGGTGTGCAGCGCGCCGAAATGCGCCAGCTGGTGTTCGTCGGCCTTCTCCCGCAGCACTTCCCGGACCACGTCGAGGACCCCTGCGACACCGCCCAGCCACACGGCGGCGACGCCTGTGCCACCGAAGACGAACCCGGGCCGCTCCACGTACCAGCCCGGGGGACCGATGACCGAGTCGGCCGCGACCCGAACGGAGTCGAAGACGACATCGCCGCTGTCGGAGGCGTCCATTCCCAGTGCCTGCCACACTTCCGGGTGGCGCTGCACGCCTGCCGCGCTGAGGTCGACCTCCACGAGCCGGTCCCCGGCGGCGACGAGCGCCCGGTCGAGTGTGGTCAGCCCGGAACAGAACCGGACCGTCCCGGAGAGCCGGCCGTCGTCGAGCACCGCCCCGGTTCCTCCGGACTTCGCGGCCCAGACCCCGTACAGCGAACCGGGTTCCGGCTTGCGTCCCGCCTCGTCGAGGATCGCGACGGCGTCGGTGTGCCCTTCGGCCAACCGCGCCAAGGCGAGGTCGCGCCGCCCGTACGCGGCGAGAGCCGTCCAGCGCCGCGCGAGGCCGCCGTGGCCGGGCAGGGGCAACTCCAGCGCGCCGTTCGCCAGCAGCGCGCGCAGTCCGGCGGCCACCCCCTCGACGGTCCGGGGTACCGGGAGCGGTTCCGCGGGCGGCTCGGCGCTCAGCAATGAAGTCATCACGAGGTCCTGTCTGCCGATCGGTCGGGTCCGGCTCAGCCGGGGGTCGTCTCGCCGCCCAGCGCGGCGAGGACTTCGCCGCTGTAGTACGAGGAAAGCCGGTCGGCGGCGAGGAACACGTAGGACGGGGCGAGTTCGTCGGGGTGCGCGGCGCGGCCGAACGGCGCCTGCGAACCGAACTTCCGCACCTTCTCCGGCGGGAACGTCGACGGGATCAGCGGTGTCCACACCGGACCCGGCGCGACGCAGTTCACGCGCACGCCGCGGTCGGCCAGCGCCTGGGCCATCGAGTAGGTCCACGCGTGGATCGCGCCCTTGGTGGCCGAGTAGTCGATGAGGGATTTGTTGCCGCGCAGGCCGTTGACCGAACCGGTGTTGATGATGGACGAGCCCGCGCCCAGGTGCGGCAGGGCGGCGGCGGTCACCCGGAAGTAGCTGTGCATGTTGACGTCGAACGTGCGCAGCCACTGCTCGTCGGTGAGGTCCTCCGGCGCGTCGACGGGCCACTGCACGGCGGCGTTGTTCACGAGCAGATCGAGACCGCCGAGCTTCTCGACGGTGCGGGCCACCACGGCGCGACAGTGCCGCGCGGAGGCCAGATCGCCGGGCAGCAGCACGCACTTGCGTCCTTCGGCTTCGACGCGGCTGGCGGTGTACTTCGCGTCGTCGTCCTCTTCGAGGTAGGCGATGGCGACGTCCGCGCCCTCCTTGGCGAACGCGATCGCCACGGCCCGGCCGATCCCCGAGTCGCCGCCGGTGACCAGTGCGCGCCGGCCCGCCAGCAGCCCGCGGCCCTCGTAGTCGTCCATCGTGTCACGCGGGCGCGGCTCCATCTCCTCGGTGACGCCGGGCGGCTCCTGTTGCTGGGGCGGACGCTGTTCGTCGGGCATGCGCTCCTCCTGTGGCGCTCAGGGTTCCTTGCGCTCACCGGTTACCCCCGCGCACGCCGTCCCAAAGCCCGGCGCAAGGGGTTTCGCCGGGCCGGGGGCGGGGTAATCGGCGGACAGGACTGCGCGATTTCGGGGGTGCTCCCGCGCAGTCCGATCGCCGATGCTGGGCAAGCTCAGGCCGGTTTCTGCTTCCGAGTGCCCCGAACCAGCGCAGCTTCGCGGACCTACGCGGGAACTCCCTCGCCGGCCAGGATTTCCGCGGTGGCGGTGGAGGACTCTTCACCGGCGGCCGAGCGCAGTGCGGCGTCGGCCGCTTCCGGGGGAGTCTCCGGCGGCACCACCAGCAGGACGACCTGGCGTGCGTTCGAGCCGATCGCCGTGATCGTGTGCGGGTTCGTGAATCGGAAGCCCTCCAACGGCACGATCCGGTCGCCGACGTAGACCTTCCGGGTCGCCGGGCCCCAGGTGTCCAGGTGGTAGGACACCCGCGTGACCGGTCCCACCCACTGCTCGAGGGCGGCCACCAGCGAGGGCAGTTCCGCTTCCAGGTCCGTCGATCGCGGCCACCAGCCGCCGTCGACGTGGCCGCGTTCGGAGCCGGTCTTTTTCACCCGCAGCCGGGCCTCGTGGAGTTGTTCGTTTTCCGGCTGAATCGCGGTCGCCATTCCGGCGCTCCTACCTCCGGCCCTCGACGGGCCGGGGACTGTTCGTGCGCCAGAGGTGGCACCGGCGAACGGCCGGATGCTGCTTCGCCCCTGGTGTCACCACGCTACCCCGGACGCCGGTGCAATCGGCGTACGCTGGACTTACTGGCTCGCGAAATCACCGATTCGATTCTGTCGGCCGAGGACGGCGCACCGCCCGGAATCCGCGGCAGCGGCCATCGCACGACGCGAGCCGGACAGGAGTGCGACCATGAAGTTCGAATCGGACCGTGGTGCGGCGGGAACGGTGATCGGCTCGCTCGAGACCGGGAATCGGCTGCGACTGAAGGAACCGGGCGCGGCCAAGGGCTGTTTCGACGGCGCCTGGTGGCCAAGGTCGCGGGATCCGGTGAGGGAGTTCAGCGCCCTCGTCGCCGCGGTCGCCGCCCGGCGGGGGCGAGTGGACCGCATCGGCTTCAACCCGGCTGCGTGGGACCTCGCGCCCGCCCGGCTCGCCCACGGCCCCGATCTGGTGCGGCTGGCGGGATTCTTTGGGCTTCAGCAGCACACCGTGGTGGTCGTCGGACCGTACCTCCACCACCTGACTCTTCTGGTGATCCCGCCGGACGCAGACCCGGCCGCCGCGGAACGCGCATTGATCGCGACGTCCGCGCCGGACAGCACCGGCTCCGCCGAGTTCATCCTGAGCGACACCGGTGTCCTCGGCCCGGTCTGACCCCACCCGGCCCCGAGGTATCCGCCGGGCCGTCCTGAGCGCGATCGGAGGTCCCGTGTCCGACGCACCGGCTAGCCACCCCCGGGTGCGGCTCAAGCCCACGCTTTCCGTCACCGGCTTCGTCGACGGCGCCTGGTGGCCGCGGTCGACGGATCTGGCAGCCGAGGTCCCGGAACTCGCGGCCGCGCTCGCCGAGCGGATCGGACCGGTGTGGCGCGTGGCGTTCCCCTCGCCGGCGTGGACGGTGACCGCAACCAGGATGGTGAGCCGCGGCATGATCATCCGGCTGGAGGGGTTCCGGTCGCAGGACCGGCACATCGTGCACGTAACCGGCAGCCTGATGCGCCGCCTGACCCTGCTCGTCGTCCCCGCGGCAACGACGCCGGCCATCGTCGAGCGCGCGATGTCGGCCGCCGCGGACCGGAACGACGCAACCCGCCCGGAGGCGATCCTCGACGGCGCGGGCCTGGCCCCTCCGCCGGCCGAAACCGACGTCCACCGCTGGGAATCCGAAGGCGGCTCGACCGCAGCGCCTTCGCGGTCAGATGGTGCCGTGGTGCTGGAGGTATCGGAAGGTCGCGATCCCCGGTAGGACGGGCAGCCAGTAGGTCAGCAGCCGCGAAGTGAGGACCGCCGCCACCGACGTTGCCGGCGGGACACCCACCGCGCTCAGCCCGGCGACCATCAGGCTCTCCACAGCGCCCAGACCGCCGGGAATCGGCGCGAGGTGCCCCAGGGACTGGGCGACCACGAACACCACGAGCACCGCGGCCACGGGAACTCGAACGCCGAAGGCGGCCAGGCTGGTGGCGAGCCCGAGACCGGAGAACAGCAGATAGGCGCCCGCGCCGCCGAACAACTCGAGCGCGCGGATCGGATCGCGCAGGACGGGCAGCAGATCGCGAGCCATCGCCACCGAGGGCCGGACCAGCCGGCGACGGCCCAGCGGGGAGCCGACCACGACACCCGCGATGACCAGCGCGCCGGCCGCACCCGCCAGGACCGGCCACCCGTGCGGGATGGACACCCCGCGAAGCACTCCCGAACCACCGAGCGCGAACACGCCGATCACGCACCAGAGCGCCGAGACGGCGCCCGTGGCGGCGAGGTTCAGCAGGGTGACACCGACGGCGTGGGCGCGGCGGATGCCCAGGCGTTCCATGAACGCGATGTTGATGCCGAAGAACCCGACGCCGCCGGGCGTGGTGCGCCCGGTGAACGCCGCCGCGAGCTGCACCGCGGTGGTGCGCCAGAACGGCAGGGGCGTCACGCTGGAACCGAGGATCGACACGGACGACATCACGATCGCCAGCAGACCGGTGACCACGGACGCGATCAGCCATCCCCAGCGGGCGTCCCGCAGCGAGCCCACCACCTCGTGGAGGCCGGACAGCTGGGGCAGCAGCACATACACGGCCGCGCCGAAGAGCAGCAGTCCGATGATCGTCCTCGCGCGAACCGGGGAACGGAAGGTGGG
>NZ_JBFAQX010000064.1:0-8073 GCF_040678995.1 Amycolatopsis sp. NPDC049253
CCGCACCCCGGTCGAGGCCTACCGTGATCACCTCACCGCGAGCGCGGCCTGAGGCAACCCACCGAGGACCGTCCAAGAACCTTGACACACCCCAGAGCAGCTCACCACGGATGAGAAGAAGTGGCTGCACACGTTGATCGCCGAGTCGATCGAATGGGACGACGGCGGCGCCGAGCTCGTCAACGGTCAGCATCGCCCATGCGCGTTGCGCGCCGCCGGCGTTGAGCAGTGCCTCGTCAAGGGTCGCTTGCTGCTCGACAGCGTGTATCCCGCTCCCCTCGATGGGGCGCAGCACGCACGCGCCACCGTCAAGGCAGCGTGGCGAAAGGGGCGTCCCGGCTGGCCGAGGACGACTGCTGGCTGGCCCGGCGGTCCGTCCGCGCGGACCGCGCCGGTGCGGGCGCGATGTTACGCGCGCCCGGCGCAGAGTTCACAAACCGAGGTCCTCCCGGTAACCCGCGTTCCCCGATCGGGAGCGATTGTGATCTGAGATCACATCCGGCTCGCAGCGTTCGAGCGCGGACGAGAGGAGCCTCGATTGACGACCGGTGCACGCCGCGCGAGCGAACGGGAAGCCGGCCGGCTCGGCGACCAGATCGCGCTGACGAGTGTCGCCGACGAGGTGTACGGGCGGATCCGCGACGCCATCCTCGACGGCACCTATCCGCCGGGCACCCGTCTCTCGCTGCGCACCCTGGCCGACGAGCTCGGCGTTTCCACGATGCCGGCGCGCGAGTCGCTCAAGCGGCTGGGCGTGGAGGGCCTGGTCGTCTTCGGCCGCCGCAGCGTGACGGTGGCGAACCTCGGCGCGGACCAGGTCCGGCAGATCTTCGAGATCAGGCAGCGGCTGGAGGCCCTCGCCACCGAGTGGGCCGCCGAGCAGGCGACGGAGGAGGATCTGCGCGACCTGCGCGCCATCCTCGACGAAATGGCCGACGCCAACCTGGACCCCGTGGTCTGGCGCGGCCTGAACCGCCGCTTCCACGAACGGCTCTACAGCTGCTCGCGCAGTCCGCACCTGCTCGACCTGATCCGCAACATCTGGGATCGCGTCGCCCCGTCGATGGCGATCTACGCGACCGCGGTGGAGGACTTCGGCGAAGCCCACCGCCAGCACCAGCAGATCCTGCACCTGTTCGCCGCCAAGGACCTCCCGGCGCTGCTCGCGACGACCGCCGAGCACCTCGAACACACCGCCACCACCGTCGTAGCAGCTCTCGCCGGTGCTTCCGGCGCCGCCCTCGAAGGGGACCACGCCATGATCCACGACGAGCTCACCATCGAGTCCTTCCACGCCGCGCTCGCCTCGGGAGCCACCACGAGCGCGGACCTCACGCGGTGGTACCTGGACCGCATCGCGGCGCTCGACCAGTCACCGGACGGCCCGCGGCTGGGCTCGTACGTGACGCTGAATCCCCGGGCCCTGGCCGAAGCGGCGGCCCTGGACGAGCGCTACGCCGCCACCGGCGAGCTGACCGGGCCGCTGCACGGTGTCCCGGTCGTGCTCAAGGACCAGGCCGAGACCGCGGGGATCGCGACATCCTTCGGATCCGGGTTGTTCGCCGACTACGTGCCCACCCACGACGCCACGGTGGTCGCGCGCCTGAAAGCGGCCGGAGCGGTGATCCTGGGCAAGTCCACCATGTGCGACTTCGCGGCCGGCTGGTTCTCCTTCTCCTCGCGCAGCGGCTTCACGAAGAACCCCTACGACCTCGACCGCGAGACCGGCGGCTCCAGCGCCGGCACCGCGGCGGCCGTCGCCGCGAACCTCGCGCTGGTCGGGATCGGCGAAGACACGGGCGGGTCCATCCGGCTGCCCTCGTCGTTCACGAACCTCTTCGGCCTGCGGGTGACCACCGGGCTGATCCCGCGCACCGGCTTCTCGCCGCTGGTCCACTTCCAGGACACTCCGGGGCCGATGGCGCGCACCGTGCCGGATCTCGCCGCCACGCTCGACGTCGTCGTCGGCTACGACCCCGCCGACGCCTACACCTCCCTCGCCGCGAGCAGCCCGGAAGTCGGCCGCTACCGGGAAGCTCTCGACGACGTGACACCCGGGACACTCGCCGGCTTCAGCATCGGCGTCCTCGCCGACGCTTTCGGCACGCAGCCGGAATCCGGCGAAACCAACACGGTGGTCACGACCGCGGTCAAGCACCTCGCGGGCTGGGGCGTTCACGTGGTCGACGGCGTCGAGCTCGGGGACGGGGAGCTGGACCTGCCCGGCTGGGTGGCGGCCACGTCGCTCTACACCACCGTCTCGAAGCACGACATCGACGCGTTCCTGGCCGCCCGGCCGGCCGCGCCGGCGCGTTCCGTCGAACAGGTCCACGCCAGCGGTGTCTTCCACGAGCTCACCGACCTGCTGCCCGACATCGCGGCCGGCCCGGCCGATCCGGCCGACGATCCGGCGTACTACGCCCGGCGGCTGCGGCAGGAGGACCTCCGCCGGCGGCTGCTCGACCTGATGGCCCGCTCGGGCGCCGATTTCCTGGTCTACCCCACCGTCCAGGTACCCCCGCCCACGCGCGAGGCACTCGCGGCGAGACGCTGGACCGCGCTGGATTTCCCGACCAACACGGTGCTCGCCTCCCAGTCGTCGCTGCCCGCCATGAGCATTCCCTGCGGGTTCACCTCCACCGGCCTTCCGGTCGGGCTGGAAGTGCTGGGCAAACCACTGGCCGAGCGAGCTCTGCTCCGGTTCGCCCGCGCTTGGGAGCTCGCGGCCACCCCACGTCGGCCGTCGCCCCTGCTGACCTCGGCACCGGCCTGAGCCCCGATGGACACGACGATGACACGATTCCTGGACCTCAACTGCGACCTCGGCGAGAGCTACGGGGTCTACCACTACGGTGCCGACGCCGAGATGATGCCGCTGATCACGTCGGCCAACATCGCCTGTGGTGCCCACGCCGGCGACCCGGCCACCATGCGCCGCAGCGTACGGGCCGCGCTGGAGCACGGCGTCGCGATGGGGGCACACGTCGGGCTGCCCGACCGGTGGGGGTTCGGGCGGCGCGAAATCCCGACCAGCGCCGGAGAACTCTACGACCTGTGCCTGGCCCAGCTCGGCGCGCTCGACGCGTTCGTGCGGGCTGCCGGTGCGCGGCTGCGGCACCTGAAGCTGCACGGGTCGCTGTACGTGATGGCCAACCGCGACCCCGACCTGGCCACGGCGACGTGCCGGGCGGTGCTCGACTTCGACAGCTCGCTGACCGTGTACGCGCTGCCGGGCTCGGCGCTGGCCGAGGCCACGGGCGCCGCGGGCCTGCGGCTGGTGGGGGAGTACTTCGCCGACCGGCCCTACACCGGCACCGAAGTGCAGATGTACCGGCGCTCGGCCGAGGACCTCGGCACCCCGGAACAGGCGGCCGCCCGGACCCTGGCCGCGCTCGCCGGTCCCGAGTTCGCCGCGCTCGGCGGGATCGGCACCGTCTGCGTCCACAGCGACACCGTCGAGGCTCCGCGCTACCTGCGCGTCCTGCGGCAGCACCTGGCGACGGCCGGCTTTTCGCCGCGCGCGCCCGGGCAGACCCCGGCAACACCCGACACCGGGCTGAGGGCTTCGGCATTGCCGGCGTCCTGACCCACCCGAACCGCCACGCGGCCCGAGCGGCACGACGACGTTTCGCGCCCCTCGTCACCGCGTGCGTCCACCGGTCCCCACCAGGAGTGAGGCTTTGCCATGACGACCAACGCCCCCAGCGCGTCCGAGCACCACCTCGAATCGGAGTTCGAGCACGAACCCGTCCCCCGCACCCACCGGCGCAGCCTCGCCTCGGTGTCCGCGGTCTGGTTCGGATTCCCGATGGTTCTGACCAACGCCGTCTTCGGCGGCACCATCGTCTACGGACTGGGTTTCTGGAAGGGCATGCTGGCGATCGTCGCCGGCAACGTCGTCCTGCTCGCCTACGTCGGCTGCCTGTCCTACATCGCGGGCAACTCGGGAAAGAACTTCGCCCTCACCGCCGCCGAGACCTTCGGCCGGACCGGCGCCAAGATCGCCGCGGGGTTCCTTGCCACGGTGGTGATCGGCTGGTTCGCCTTCCAAACCGGACTCACCGGAGCGACACTCAACACCTCGCTGGGGTGGAACGAACCGGCGATGATCCTCCTCGCCGGGGTGCTCTTCATCGCCATCACCTTCATCGGCATCCGCGCGCTGACCGTCATCGGGATCATCGCCGCGCCGCTGTTCGTCATCCTCGCCGTCGTCGCGCTCGTGTTCGCCGCCAAGGATGGGCATCTGGCCGAGTTCGCCTCCTACTCGGGTGGTGGCAGCAATGCCACCGTGCTCAGCGTGGGCGCGGCCGTCACGATCGTCATCGCCGGCTTCGCCGACTCCGGCACCATGACGGCCGACTTCACCCGCTGGTCCCGCACCGGCAAGGAAGCCGTCGTCGCCGCGTTCACGGCGTTCCCGGTCGCGAACTTCATCGCCTTGCTCGTGGGCGGCCTGATCGTCGCGGCCGGCGCCGCCGCCAGCCCGGCCACCGACGGCGGCGACTTCCTGCCCATCCTCACCTCGCACGGCCCGCTGCTTTCGACCCTCGCGGTGATCTTCGTCTTCGTGAACCTCGGCTCCGTGTGCACCCACTGCCTCTACAACGGAGCCGTCGGCTGGAGTCAGCTGACCGGCTCCAAGATGCGCCTGCTCACCGTCATCCTCGGTGTCATCGGGCTGGTCGCCGCGCTGGCGGGTGTGTGGAGCTACTTCTCGACCTGGCTGAACCTGCTGGGGATCTTCGTCCCGCCCATCGGCGCGGTCCTCATCTGCGACCAGCTCATCGCCCGCCGCCACCGCAACCGGGCGATCCGGTCGGTGCGCGCCGAACCGTTCATCGCCTGGGCGCTGGGCTCGGCGGGTGCCTTCGCGGTTCACGAATACGTCCCCGCCTGGTGCGAGGCCGGTGCCGGCATCGTCGTCACCGCGATCGCCTACGCGGCCATCGAAGCACTGGCCCCGTCGGCGGCTCGGGGCACGGAACCCGCGCCGGCCACCGAACCCGGCGTCTGACCGTCCTGAAAGAAGTCACCCATGACTCTCGTTCCCCCTTCCCCCGCGCACCCCACCGGCCGGACCGGAACCGAGCTCACCGCGCTTCCGGCCACGGTTCTCGCCCGGCTGATCCGAGACCGCGAAGTGTCCGCGGCCGAGGTGACGGCCGCCGCCCTCGATCGGGTGCGGGTCCTCGACGGCGACCTGCACGCGTTCGTCGAGCTGACCGCGGCCGAGGCACGCTCCCGGGCCGCCGAGATCGACGCCGCCCTCGCTCGCGGCGAGGAAGTCGGTGTGCTGGCCGGGGTGCCGGTGGCGATCAAGGACTTGATCGCCACCCGCGGCATCCCCACCCGATCGGGCTCGCCCGCCTACGCCACCTTCGTGCCCGACGAAGACGACATCGTGGTCGAGCGCCTGCGCGCCGCCGACGCCGTGATCCTTGGCAAGACAACGGTCCCGGAACTCGGGTTCAGCGCCGTCGCGCAGAACCCCGTGTCTCCCACCGCCCGCAACCCGTGGGATCCCACTCGCACGCCCGGAGGCTCGTCGGCCGGCTCCGGCGTCGCCGTCGCCACCGGCATGGCCCCGCTCGCGCTCGGTTCCGACGGCGGCGGTTCGGTCCGGATCCCGGCGTCGTTGTGCGGTGTCTACGGGCTCAAAGCCTCCATGGGCCGCGTACCGCTCTACCCGGGCTGCCGCGACGAGCGCTACCCCGGCATGTCCAGCTGGGAGTCGCTGGAACACATCGGACCGATGACCCGCACCGTCGACGACGCCGCCCTGCTGATGTCGGTCATCGCCGGTCCGGATCCCCGCGACCGGCACTCGATCCCGACCGCCGACGTCGACTGGCTCGCCACCACGGTGGGCCCGGACCTCACGGGGCTGCGCGTCGCCTACACAGCCGACTTCGGCTACCTTCCCGTCGACCCCGCGGTCCGGCGCGTGGTCGACGCCGCTGCCCGGGTTTTCGCCGACCGGCTGGGGTGCGCGGTGGAAGAAGTCGATCCCGGCTTCACCGACCCCCAGGCGCACTTCTGGGCGATGGTGCTCAACGACAGCGACCTGGACGGAATGCGCGCCATGGTCGCCGAACACGGCACGCGGATGTCCCCGCACCTCGTCGAGCTCGTGATGCGGCCCTGGACCGCGGAAGACTTCTCCCGCGCCCAGACGGCTCGCAAGCGGCTGGTCAACCAGATGTGGCGATTCATGAGCGACTACGACCTCCTGCTGACGCCCACCCTCGCGGTGCCGGCGTTCCCCATCGGGTTCCAAGGGCCCGACCTGATCGACGACCGGCTGACCAGCCCCGGGTCCTGGCTGGGATTCCTCAACCCGTTCAACATGACCGGGCAGCCGGCGGCTTCCGTCCCGGCCGGATTCACCGAACACGGCCTCCCGGTCGGCCTGCAGATCGTCGGCCGCCACCTGGCGGACGCGAGTGTGCTCACCGCCTCCGCCGCTTTCGAAGCCGCGGCACCGTGGGCGAGCGCGTGGCCGGCTTGCGTCGACGCCGCGCCGGCAATCGGGGAGGCGTGATGAGCGGCCTGGATGGGCTCAACCCCTCACCCGGTGCCCTGGTTCTCGGCCTGGTCCAGGCGCGGGTGCCCGTCATCACCGAGCCCGCGGACCTGACCTCGACGGCGCAGCGCCTGGCCACGCAACTGCGCAAGGCCAAGAAGGCCATGCCGTCGCTGGACCTGCTCGTTTTCCCCGAGTACAGCCTCAACGGGCTCGACCCCGGCACGTGGCTGGACGAGCGCCTGTTGTGTGATCTCGACGGCCCCGAGATCACGCTGCTGGCCAAAGCCTGCGCCGAAGCCGGTGTGTGGGGCTGCTTCTCGCTGATGGAACGCAACCCCGGCGGTGCCCCGTGGAACAGCGGGATCATCGTCGACGCCGCCGGGGAGATCAAGCTCTACTACCGCAAGATGCACCCCTGGGTGCCGGCCGAACCCTGGCAGCCGGGCGATCTCGGCGTCCCCGTGTGCGAGGGACCGGCAGGTTCGCGTCTGGCCCTGATCATCTGCCACGACGGCATGCTGCCCGAAATGGCCCGCGAGGCTGCCTACCGAGGGGCGAACGTCATCCTGCGCACCGCCGGGTACACCTACCCCCTCCGGCACGCCTGGCAGATCACCAACCAGGCGAACGCTTTCCACAACCTGGCCTACACCGCGTCGGTGTGCCTGGCCGGACCCGACGCGGACGGAATCCGGTCCCAGGGCGAGGCCATGGTGTGCGACATCGACGGCACCGTGCTCGTCCAGGGCGACGGCCTGCCCGATCGGATCGTCACCGCCGAGGTCGTGCCCTCCCGCGCGGACGACGCCCGCACTGGGTGGGGCGTCGAGAACAACATCTACCAGCTCGGCCATCGCGGTTACAGCGCCGTTCCCGGCGGCGCGACCGACTGCCCCTACACCTTTATGCGCGACCTCACCGAAGGGCACTACCGGCTGCCGTGGGAGGACCGGGTCGCGCACACGGACGGCACTGGAGCCGGCTGGGGCCCGCCACCGCTGTCTACCACCACCCCGCCGGCCGCACCTGAAGTCCATTGAGGACATACATCGCTGCCGGCGGTCCCCGGGCCGGCTCGACGGAGGTCACCGACATGGCGTGGTGCGCCAGCGCCGGATCGAGCATGAGCCATCGCCATTTTGACGCATGTATCGTGCCTGGAGATCGATCACGGTGTCCCCGGGCACCGTCCGCGCGTTGAGGTCAGCGAAACACCGTGCCCCGACCGCACTGGAACCCTTCCGGGGTGATGTCCTCGGGCTTCGCGTCGGCGCCGGGACCGCGAACTGGGCGTCGAACACGAGGACGTCCCGACCGCTGCAGACGGGTGCCGGGGCTTCCTGCCGCCGGTCAGAAGGTGGTCAGTACGACCATTCCCACCCGACGGCGCCGTTCTGGAAGTAGCCGGAGCTCTGGGTCACCTGGACCTTGCCGGTCTTGTACGGCGTGGCGAACGCGATCTGCCCGGTGTGGGCGTGGCCGGGCACGTACGTCGGCGGCAGCTTGTTGAGCGTTGTCACGCATCTGTCCGTCTCGATGATTCT
>NZ_JBFAQX010000065.1:0-2880 GCF_040678995.1 Amycolatopsis sp. NPDC049253
AACGTGCCGGCCTTCCGTGCGGGCACGACGTTCAAGGACGTCATCTCCGGCACGAAGAAGCTGCCGAAGGCCACCGCCGTCAAGCGCACCACCACGGCGACCGCCTCGCGCGCCACCACGACGACGCGGGCGGCCGCCTCGCGCACCACGGCCACCCGCCCGGCGGCGACGCGCTCCACCACCACCCGCACCCGCGCGACGGCCGCGAAGCCCGCCGCCACCACCAAGACCGCCGCCAAGCCCGCCGCGACGCGCGCGAAGGCCGCCACCACCAAGGCTGCCGCCAAGCCCGCCGCCAAGGCCACGGCTGCCAAGGCCACCACTACGAAGGCCGCCGCCAAGCCGGCCGCGAGGAAGGCCGCTGCCAAGCCGGCCGCCAAGCGCACCAGCGCTGCGAAGAAGAAGTAACACACCCCGGCGTTCACGCCGAGACGTGCACTTCACGGCAGGGCCCCCTCCCCCCTCGGGACGGGGCCCTGCCGCACGACCGGGGTATTTTGCTTCGCCGGTGGTTTCGTCCGGAACCGTCTGTCCGGCAACGGACCCAACCACCGAACTGCCCTGAAGTCACTCCAGTTCCCGACAACGCGGCCCTGTACTGGACTCCCCCTCTCGCCGCCGGCGTCGGCCCCACCTTGGCTGACATCGGCCCGCCGCACCGCATCGCGCCGCCGGAGGAGATCGCTCCACCTAGCCGGCAGCGTAGGCGCCGCCTAGCCACACATCGGCCGGTCGCAGCGCAGTCCCCGGATGGAATCGCTTCTCCCCACCACCAGCATCAACCCCACCCAGCCACACATCGGCCCGCCCCACCGCAACCCCCAGACGGAATCGCTTCTCCCCACCACCAGCATCAACCCCACCCAGCCACGCACCTGCCTGCCGCTCAGCATCGCGCCGGAAGAGATCGCTGCACCACACCGCCAGCGTCGACCGCACCAAACCTCGCATCGGCCCGCCCCACGGCAGTCCCCGGAAGAGATCGCTTCTCCGCGCCGCTAGCGTCGACCCGACCTAGCTCCACGTCGGCCGGCCGCACAGCATCGCGCCGAACGAGATCGCTGCACCGCACCCGCCAGCATCGACGCCGCCAAACCTCATGCGGGCCCGCCCCACGGCAGCCGCGGATGGAATCGCCCCGCCTCGCCGCCACATCGGCCCCGCCATCACTGGCTTCGCCCTGCCGTGCGGCATCATGGCCGCGGATTCCTCACCTCACCGCCGGGATCGGCATCGGCTCACATCGCCTGCACAGCGCAGCATCACGGCCCCCGCCCTCTGCCTTACCGGCGAAGCCCCAAACCTCACCGACATCCCTGCCTCGGCGACGAATACTCCCCCCGCTGCGAGCCTCGCTCATCCGCGCCTCGGCACGCTTCTCTCAGCCCCTCAACAGCGATCCGACCCGGGCTCCCCCATCACTCACTCCGCACTCAATCCCCCGCCCCGATCCAGTTCTCTTCGGGGCGTCGTATCAGCGAATCCAAATCGACTTCGCTCGCATTGGCTCGATACGCCAATTGGTTCCACTCAGCGAGGCATCGGCCATTACCGCAAGGCTCCGCAAACACCATCCGCCCACCATCGGCAAAACGATCTCCCCAGCCCTCACACCGATCACCATTCACCCGAAGCACCGGCTTCTCCCCGCAGCGCCCAGCGCCACACAGCATCGACCGCTTTCCATAGCTCGCTTCGCGCACAAAAGCCCGCCCAGTCACCATGACCCCCACTTGCAGGACCGCCTGTCCCGTGCCTACTACCGCATCGGCCCGCTCCGCAGCCTTGGCTGCGCAACACGCCCGGACCACCCATCACCACTCACCGACAACACCGGACCGACCCCGCCCTCGGCTCACCATCGAGACTCCTCTGCGGCCCACAAGCCCAGCACCATCACAGCTCCCCGCGGCACGCCTCCCAGAAGCCATCTCCCACACGTCAGCGCACAGCATCAACTGCTCCCCGCCCAGCCCGCTCTGCACACAGCGCACCCGAACCGCAGCCCCCACCACCCCGGTAACGCCACCTCCGCGCACCCCTTCCGCGTCCAGCTTCGACCGACCCCACCGGCACGCCTCACATCCAGGTCACGCACACCAGACACGCCGCCTATCCCGAGTCCCCGCCACACGGGCAGTCACAACATCAACCGGCCCACCGACCTCGCTCCCTACTCAAGGCACCCCGCCAGTCACCGGCGACACCACCCACCCCGAGCTCCCACCCCCACCGGCGCAGCATCACCCCGTCCACCGACGGCGCCTCCCAGGCACGACGCCCCTGCCACTCACCCGCGACACCACTCACCCCGCGCCCCCGCCTGACGCCGGCGCAACATCAACCCACCCGCCTCGCAAGAAGCCCCTGCTACGCACCGGCGACACCCCTACTCGAGTCCCCCGCCCACGCGCTGCCACACAGCACCGACCTGCCCCACCGGCACGCATCCACCCGAAGGCTCCGGCAGCGCCATCACCCTCACCCGCAGCACCACCCCCCTGCTCGATGCATCGACGCCCCCGCAAGCCGCCTGCTCACAAGGCAGCGGCAACGCCACCATCGCCGTTGAGCGGGCAACACAACCTCTACGAGCCCGCGCCCACCCATCGGTGCAGACCGCCCTCCGGCCCCGCGCGGCAAAGCCGCCACCACCGATGCCGTGAAGGTCCCCGCGCTCGCCGAGATCATCGCCGTACCGAGCAGAGGCCTCGCCCCGCACGAATCCGCGTCACGGGCGCCAGGCCGCCTTCGGTCCCAGCATCCGTCCCCAACCAACCCCGCTTTCCGGCCACACTCACGCCCCTCCGGCCGACCTGCGCGAGGAACCCACCCTCAGCCGATCGGACTCCCACCAGCCTGGCCACCACAGTTGCTGGC
>NZ_JBFAQX010000065.1:2978-6746 GCF_040678995.1 Amycolatopsis sp. NPDC049253
GCTCTGGCTCTGGCTCTGGCTCTGGCTCTGGCTCTGGCTCTGGCTCTGGCTCTGGCTCTGGCTCTGGCTCTGGCTCTGGCTCTGGCTCTGGCTCTGGCTCTGACTCTGGCGAAAACCAACCAGTACCCCTCACCAAAGACAACGGCGGTCCCCAAGCCCGCCCCGCATCAATCCTGATGCTCCGGCCACCCACCCGCTCCCGAGCCGGCCACCGCATCCCAACCGAGAACGAGCTGCTGCAGTCATGGCCGGCACAGCCCGACCCGCACACGAACCACCACACACATCACCAACTCCCCCACTGCCCGCTCCCCGACAGCCCCTCCGAGGCAAAAGACCCGAGCCGCCACCCCACCACCACGAACAGTCCCGTGTAGACACCCACCAACACAGGCCAGCGGCCCTACTCAGCGCCCGAAAACAAACCAACCTCAGAAATGCCAAAAACCCAGGTCCGCAACTGCGGAACCTGGGTGGCGACTATCTGTACCCCCGATGGGATTCGAACCCACGCTACCGGCGTGAGAGGCCGGCGTCCTAGGCCGCTAGACGACGGGGGCTTAGGATCTTTCCCCGTTTCCGGGGAGCTATTCTGTTTTTCTTGCTGGAGAGAACTTACCAGAGGCGATTTCTCGCTCTGCAGGGGGGTCACTCTCCGCAGCTGGGGTACCAGGACTCGAACCTAGACTAACTGGACCAGAACCAGTCGTGCTGCCAATTACACCATACCCCAGTGAGGCACTTTCCCGGCTCGGCCGGTTCAGCACCGCACGGAGAGAAATACTAGAGCACGCTGCCGCGCAGCTGCGCAGCGGGGGTCCCCGCCGCGCGCTGGGCGGGGACGCCGACGGTCGCGTACTCGGAAACCAGCAGCTCAGGCAGCTCGTCGAGGGTTGTGACCGTGTGTACACCGACGGGTGCGCGCTCGCCGGTGCGACCGGTCCCGTCGCGATCGAGCCAGACGGCGCCGAGGCCGGCGTCGTACGCGCCGATCGCGTCGGTGTCGAGCTTGTCGCCGACGTGCACCGTCTGCGCCGGGTCGCAGCCCAGGCCGAGGCACACCGAGTGGAACATCACAGGGTCAGGCTTGGCGACGCCGATCTCGCCGGCGATCGCCACGTGGTCGAAGAACGGCGCCAGCCCGAGGTCCGCGATCTTGCGACGCTGGTGTGCACCCGAGGCGTTCGTCACGGCCGCGAGCAGCAGGCCCGCCGCGCGCAGCCACTCAAGGCACGGCAGGACGTCGTCGAACAGTTGCCACGACGTGGCGAGGATGTCCCGCCGACGCGCCTCGAACGCGGTCACCTGCGCGGAATCCGCGGAGATACCGAGCTCGGCGAGGAAGCATTCGGTGCGACGGTGGTGCATCACGTCGTACCCGAGTTTTCCGGCGACGACCAGCGCCACGTGCTCCTCGGTGATCAAGTCCCACAACGGCCAGAGATCGCTGCGGCCGGTGAGCGCGTGGAGGCTGACGCGGATCGCGGCAGTGCAGTCGATCAACGTGTCATCGATGTCGAGGCAGACCAGACGCAGTTCCGGAGGCGCCCACGGTTCGGATCCGACAGGTGCCGGAGGGGCGGTTCGCGAAGGGGTCGGGGGTGCCACGGCGAAATCCACCCAGTGAGGCTAGGGCACCCGCCGCGTTCGCAACGCGGCCAAAAAGGTGATTGCCGCTCCGCTGATCCGGCGCAAGGCGTCTACTCCCAGTGCGTGGAAAGTGTTGATCCGGTTACGACGCGGGAATCCGGCCAACCGGGTGAGTGAACCGATTCGTGCGATGCCAGTGAAACGGTTCAAGCGGCCACCTTGCCACGAAACCGTGCGCGAAAGTACCGCCCCCTCGGGACGCGTAAGTCCGTTGTGGACAGTCAGCCACGTGACACAACGCCCTCTTGACGCAAGGGCTGTCACGGGTGCATCCTGAGGTTATTCAACGGGTGATGAAAAGAGGGAGATGAGTCAGATGACCGAGCACACGCGTTGCGTGGTCGTCGGCGGCGGACCTGCGGGCATGGTCGCCGGCTTGATCCTGGCGAGGGCGGGGGTCGAGGTGACCGTGCTGGAGAAGCACGTCGATTTCCTGCGCGACTTCCGCGGCGACACGGTCCACCCGTCCACCCTCACCCTGCTCGACGAGCTCGGCCTCGGCGAGAAATTCGACGCGATCCCGCACAGCGAGCTGAGGGAAGCCGGCTTCCCCACTCAGGACGGCGGCCTCATGAAGCTCGCCGATCTGTCGCTGTTGAACGTTCCACATCCCTACATCGCGATGGTCCCGCAGTGGGACCTGCTCAACTTGCTCGCCGAATCAGCTCAGAAGGAACCGACGTTCACCCTCCGCCTGGAGACGGAGATGACCGGCCTGCTCCACTCGCGCGGCCGCGTCACGGGCGTGCGCTACCGGACGGCCGACGGCACCGAAGGCGACCTGGAGTCCGACCTCGTCATCGCCGCCGACGGGCGCTGGTCGCTCGCGCGCCGCACGGCCGGCCTGGAGCCGCGGGAGTTCGACTGCCCCTTCGACGTCTGGTGGTTCCGCCTTTCCCGCCACGAGGACGAAGTCGGCTGGATGCTCATGCCGCGCATGAACCACCGACGGTTCGCCGTGCCGCTGCCCCGCAACGGCTACTACCAAATCGCCTACCTCGCACCGAAGGGCGAAGACCTGCGCGCCGCCGGCATCGAGGCTTTCCGCCGCAACGTCGTCGAGGTCTGCCCCGAGTTCGCCGACCGCGTGCACGAACTGGAGACGATGGACGACATCAAGTTCCTCGACGTCCGCCTCAACCGCCTGCACCGCTGGCACGCCGACGGGCTCCTCTGCATCGGCGACGCGGCCCACGCGATGTCGCCCGTCGGCGGCGTCGGCATCAACCTCGCCGTCCAGGACGCGGTCGCCGCCGCGACCCTCCTGGCCGACCCCCTCCGCCGCGGCCGCGCCTCACAGGACGACCTCGCGAAGGTCCGCACCCGCCGCCTACTCCCGACGATCGCCGTCCAGTCCCTGCAACGGCTCCTCCACCGCGCCGTGATGCGCCCCGTCATGTCCGGCCGCCGCGACGGCCCGCCACCCCAGCTCATCGCCCTCTTCGCGCGCTTCCCCAAACTCGCCTACATCCCCGCGCGCCTACTGGGCCTGGGTTTCCGTCCCGAGCACGCCCCGGCCTTCGCCCGGCGCCCGATGGAACCGGCCGGCAAGAAATAGTCGACCGGGTCCGACGGTCACGCGGCGTCCGCCGAGCCACACAACATGTCCGCGCCCAACCGACTGGTTCGAGCGATACAACGCCTGGCCCCTGAAAGTCCAGAACCGAAGTGCCGCCACGCACCACGAGCGTGGCGGCACTCCCGTCTCTGCCCCTGCCGGCTCCGCAACGCCTCAGGCACGATCACTCCGCCATCAACACACAACGACGAGATCGATCCACGCCCCACCACATCGCCACCCGACAGCGGCGTGTACCGCGCCGACGCCCGCTTCGGTGTCGCCACCAAACGGCGAGATCAACCCAGCCCTGCTTCCCTGCACGAGCAGCGCCCTCGCCACTGCGCGGCATCTGCAGGCCTGACCGTGCCGCGAAGCTCAATCGCGAAGCCCGCCAACTCGGCGACGCTCCCTAACGCTAGTGCCGCACCTCAGAAGGTTGGCGAGGTAATGGCCTCCGGATCCGCTGGCTGATCAGGCCTGGCAGGCTGCCTGGTGGAGGTGGTGTCCATGGCTCGCCGGCCCGAGGTCTTCGTCCATGAGCTGGAGCCCGAACAAGC
>NZ_JBFAQX010000066.1:0-5161 GCF_040678995.1 Amycolatopsis sp. NPDC049253
ATCCGCTCATGCACCCGATCCAGCTGATCCATCACCACATCGACCACCACCAGGATGATCTACCACAACACCACTAACTGCCGTTGCAGTACTAGGGCTGACGAGCGTCGACCTGCTGGGCTTCTCGCTGGGCGGCATGGTCGCGCAGGCCTTCGTCCAGCAGGAGCCGGGCCTGGTCCGCCGCCTGATCCTGGCCGGCACATCGCCGGCGGGCGATGCGGGACCGGCCAACGCCTTCGGCGTACTGCAGAGTTCGGTCGAAAAGGCCACCGCCGCGGGCAAGCACCCGAAGCACGTCCTGTTCTTCTCCCAGACCTCGGCCAGCCAGGCCGCGGCCGACGCGTTCCTCGCCCGGCTCGACGAGCGCACGGCCGACCGGGACGCCGCCGTCACCAACGAGACCATCGGGGCCCAGGCCACAGCTTTGGCCAAGTGGGAGCAGAGCAGTTTGCCGACCGGCCTCGCGAACGTCTCCCAGCCCGTTCTGGTGATCAACGGTGACGAAGACATCATGATTCCGACCGTCAGCTCGTTCAACCTCGCGCACGCACTGCCGGACGCTCAGCTGGCCATCTACCCGGACGCCGGGCACGGCGCGCTTTTCCAGTACCCGCAGCTGTTCGTCCAGCAGGTCCTGGACTTCCTCCGCGACTGACGGCCGCGACAGCGAGAACACCGGGCCGGACGACCGAGGCTCAGTGTTCTTCGCTCGGCCGGGCGGCCGCCCGACACCGCCACGGCCGGGTCGACTCTTGCCGCAAGCGTGGCCCTGCTTCGGAAGAATTCCTGACGGGACCCCGGTGCTGAGCGACGGTGTCGAGGGACTGCCGCGGGTCGCTCGGGGCACAACGCTTTGATCGAAGGTGGCCCGCAGTGACTCGGGTTTGAGGGGCTCGTCCACCGGCGTCCCCTGCGGTGCCTCGCGACGCCCGCGGCCTGGACGGGGGAGACCAGGTTCGGTGCAGCGGAAGAAATCACCGACCAGATGACCCGACGCACAGTCGGCGCTCGCCGAGAGCGCCGAATTCTGTTGACGTCGTCTGTGCCTCCGGTGAGATTCGAACTCACACTGGACGGGTTTGAATCCAGCCGGGAAACGGTGCCTGACCTGCGCGGCAGCAAAATCCCCGGTTGGGTGGACCGGATATGGAACGTGCCCGCCCGGAGGGCAGGCGTGTAGCACCTGGGCGCTTGAGCGCGACCGCACTGTCATATGCGCGTAGACAGCTGAGGGGATTGCGAGCAGGGCGCGGTTTCGTCCCGACTTCTTCAGTGGCGCCCGGTGTCGATAACGCAAAAGCGGTTACCCTCGGATCGGCGAGCACAACGAAGTCGGCGTCGTCCGGATAGAGGTCCCAGTCGACGATCTGGGCGCCCAAGGACACCAGCCGCTCGACTTCGGCGGCCTGGTCGGCTGAGTCACCCGCATACAGGTCCAGGTGGATCCGCGGGTGCTCTTGAAGGGGCGCCTCAGTCAGGCCGAGCGACAACTGGACCCCGGTGCTTTCCGCCGGGGCCAGTACTACCCAATCGTCTTCCCTCTCTTCTCGCGGGGCGTACCCCAGGGCCTCCGTCCAGAACGCAGCCGCACGCGGCACATCCGAGGCACCCAGCACAACAGATCCGACGCTCGGCATGTGTCGATTCTGCGGGATAGTGGCGAGCCGACAACACCGACGATCGCCCCGAGACTGAGGCAGGAGCGGGGCCGGCCATCAGACGGCGGTCATGTTCAGTGCCCAGTTCACCTGCTCGGGCGTCAACCGGGGCCCGTTCGTCCGCTGTTCGATGTTCTGGTCAAGCTCCAGCCGCCGTCCGGTGCGGTCGCAGATGATCAGTCTTCCTATATCTCGCAACGTTGCCGCGACGTGCCTGGCGCGGGTGTCATCGCGGTTGGCCGATCAGGTCAGCGCGCACCGCAGGACGATCTCGCCGTCGTCGATCTCACCGGTCGGCTGGAAGCCGAAGCCCCGGTAGAACGGCCATGGTTCGTCTTTTCCTGGTTGGTAGCTGGTGAACAGTTCGGTGCCACCGTCCGCCCTGACCAGTTCGATGACTTTGGCCAGCGCGGCGCGCCCGTAGCCGCGGCGTTGGAACTGCGCTCCGACGAGCAGCCGCCACAGGACGTATGAGCCGACCACGCCGCGCGTACCCGGTGGCACCGCCCAGTTCAGCATGACGAAACCGACGGGCACGTCGTCCGCGTACACAGCGCGATACCAGGGCGACAACTGTGGTTTCTTGCGTGCTTCCTTCAGTGACTTCTTCACCGATGCGACGAACTTCTTCTGGTCCGGCCGGACACGCACGGCGCATATCTCGTCGCGGTTGTCGTCGGTGATTTCACGTAGTTCGACGTGTGCGGTCACCTGGCCATTATCGCGGTCCGGGGCCCCACCAGTCCTGCCATCCGGCAGTCCCCATGTGGGAGAGGGTGAACGTAGGTCGGGGTCGTGGCCTGATCGGCGTGAGTCTGGGGGCGTGTTGGGGTGGCAGGGTCGCTCGAGCACACGTTGGCTGGGCCGAACGGGTGGGAAACGAGAGTCGGGCCGTCTGCGAGGGTCGGTACTGTCGGTGCCTCGGTGTATCGCTTCTGTGAGCACAGCAACAAGGTCAGGTACTACGACGACGTCGACGCCCTCGTGCTCGGCGTGACCGGTAGCCCGTCCCGGCCGACGGCGCTCGTGCTCGGCCAGGCTGACCGCCAAGGGCGGGTGCGTGAGGTGGGGCTGTCGACGACGCTGTCGCGGTCGGCGCTCACGCCGCTGGCCGGGAAGCTCCGGCTTGCCGAGGGCGGCCCGCAGCGGGCGTCCGGGATCATCGCTGGCCTGCCCGGCAGCGAAGTCTTCAGCTTCTGGCCGGTCGAGCCTGGTGTGGTGGTCGAGGCGCGCGCGGACCGCGCGTTCGAGCGCAGCCCGGAACGCCCGTGCCCGCACCGTGCTCTCCACCTCCGTCGCGGACCACCGGTAGCCGGGCCCGCGCGCCGGCGCCGCGGCCACGAGCACCGTGCCGAATCCGCGCCGGCCGTGTGTCTCGTCCACGCGCACCTGCTCGATCACGCCCCGCTGGTCGACACCGCCCAGGCGCGCGTCGACGTCGCCGATCACCTCGTCCCAGAAGCGAGTTCAATCTGCCCGACGCCCGCGGGCGCCGGCTGCGGGCGCGCCACCAGCACCAGGTGCGCCGGGGGTGGCGGGGGCTCGTGTAGCAGCCGCCGATGATCGATCACGGCCCACCTTGGCCGCGGCAACCGGAGCTCACAACAGAGCGTGCAGCCGCTCGGGCCTGGTCCAAGCGAGTGGTCGATGCTGCCAGCCTGGCCCGTCAGTGCGAGGACGTGACCGTACAGGCACCGTCGGTGCTTGATGTCTATCCGCGCTGGTCTAGGTGGGTGCAGTTGCTCGAATCGGTTAGGTGGGGCGGCCATGTCTCGCAGTGTGCGCCATCGGCTTACCGGAGTCGAACTTATGTTCTAAACATTGAATCAGGTCTGCCAGCGCGCTCGCCGGGCCCGATGCTGGTGACGGTGATCTTTATCTGTCACTGGTGAGCGGTATCCGTCACCGGCTTGGCACTTGTCCTGGGGGACGTGCCGCGATGGGCAGGAACTTGTGCAAGCAGGCGGTGCAGCGTAGACACTGTGCATGTGGACAGGCGGGGCCCTGCAGGGCCGGGATCCGCCCGACGCGGTCCTTCTGCAGCAGAGCGTGCGCACTCGGGTGACCCGAGTGCCGCTGCCGGGGGGCGTCGCAGCCATCCGCAAGGAGCCGCTCGGTCTTGATGCGCAGGCACGGCTGCGGCACGAGGTGGCGATTCTGGAGCGGCTGCGCGGTGTCGACGGGGTCGCGCAGTTGTCGGATGCGCGGCGGTACCCGGGGTCGATCGTGCTGGTGGACGCCGGTGACACCACCCTGGCCGGGCCGGCCGAGCCGCTGGCGATCGATGAGCTGGTCCGGTTGGCCGGCAAACTGGCCCAGGCGGTCGCGGGAATGCACCGCCGCGGAGTGCTGCACCGTGATATCACTCCGGCCAACATCGTCGTCTCCGGGGGCGGGGATCCGTGTCTGGTGGATTTCGCGCTGGCGACGTCGTTCGCCGAGATTCATCCCGAGTTCACCCACCACAGCGAGATCGTCGGGTCGCTCGCCTACCTTGCCCCCGAGCAGACCGGGCGCACCGGCCGGTCGGTGGACCAGCGCGCCGACCTCTACGCGTTGGGTGCGACGCTCTACGAGCTGGCCACGGGCCGGCCGCCGTTCGGCTCCGGCGACCCACTGCGCCTGACCCACGATCACCTGGCCCGGGTGCCGGTACCGCCGGCCCAGCTGAACCCGGCAGTACCCGCTCCGCTGTCCGAGATCGTGATGCGGCTGCTGGAAAAGGAACCCGACCACCGCTACCAGTCAGCGGCGGGCCTGGCCTACGACCTGCACCAGGTCCGCGGCGTCCAGGCGCATCCGGCGGCGGCTCGGGTGCGCATCGGCGAGCACGACGTTCCGCAGCGGTTGCTACCGCCCTCGCGGCTGGTCGAACGCGAAGCCGAGGTGGCAGCGCTGGAGGCGACGTTCGAGGAGGCGCTGGCCGGCCGCTGTCAGGGTGTGCTGATCAGCGGCGTGCCGGGGGTGGGCAAGACCGCGTTGGTCGATCAGCTGCGGCCGGCGGTGACGGGCCGGGACGGCTGGTTCGTCGCCGGCAAGTTCGACCAGTACCGACGGGATATCGAGTTCAACGCGGGATATCAGGCGTTCCGGGCGTTGGGTCGGCTGTTGCTGGCCGAGCCGGAGGATGTGCTCGCCGCGATTCGTGAACGGATCGTCGATTCGGTCGGGGCGACCGCGGGTCTGTTGAGCGCGGTGGTGCCGGAGTTCGCCGTGCTGCTGGGGGTGGCGCCGGATGCGGGGGATCCGCTGACCGCGCAGGCGCGCATGCAGCAAGCAGGTGTGCAGGGGCTGCGGGCGGTCGCGTCGCGGAACCGGCCGGTGGTGGTGTTCCTCGATGACCTGCAGTGGGGTGGGCGCACCCCGCTCGGCTTCGTCGATCTCGTGCTGTCCGAGGAACCGGTCGAAGGCCTGTTGCTGGTCGGCGCCTACCGCGACGTCGAGGTGGACGCGGCGCATCCGTTGTCCGCGTTGCTGTCCCGGTGGCGCGAGCAGGCCGGTGT
>NZ_JBFAQX010000067.1:0-4756 GCF_040678995.1 Amycolatopsis sp. NPDC049253
ACGACGACCATGGGAACTCCAGTACGAATGAAGTCGAACTATGCGGGTGTGACTCTGCAACCCGCGCCAGTTCGACTTTATTCGTACTGAGGTGTGGACTGTGTCCATGAGCACGCCGTCCATGAGCACGCCGACCGTGACCGGCCCGGACACCCCTCCCGCAGACCTGCCACCCGCGCTGCCGGAGGGCCCGCTTCAGTCCGCCGGGCTGGACGTGTTCACCACCGAACCGCTGCCCGAGGACTCTCCACTGCGCACCCTGTCCAATGTAGTGCTCACCCCTCACATCGGCTGGACCGTGCGCGAAGCCTTCGCTGAATTCGCCTTAGGCGCCGCCGGGCAGCCGGAGGACTACCTCGCGTCGTGCCTCGACCCGCGAGAACTGGCCTTCACGCCCGCCGTGCGGCGACGCCCCGATGCGGTGGGTGGAGTGTTGCGCCCGCGGTAGTGAGTCGTCAGGCCGGTTATCTGGGATGGTGCTGCTGCCACGGCAATTCAATAACACGCCGGTATTTTGCGCGCTTGAACTCATTGTGCCAGACGCTGCTCAGCAAGCGGTCGGCCAAACTGAAATGACGCACGGTCCCCCCCGCAGCTGCCACTGCTGCCGGCAGTCGGCATGCTCTGCGCATAAAGCGAAGCCCACGATCAGATGGTTCGGTACGGCCGACTGGCCCTCGACGCGAAGGTTTACGCAGGGCAGCGAGCCGAGGCGTGCGCCGAAGCCATTGTGGACAGTCGTGCGAGTGCGTTCCACTGGAGAAGTCGTGTGCTCGGCGGAGGCCGCCTCAGGCGATGGCCGCGTAGGCGCTGACGTGCTCAACGTGCATCCGCACGAGCAGCATGCCCGGAACGCTGTTGCGTTCGCCGAACTCGGCGGCACGCTCTTGACCCATGTACCGCGCGGCGATGTTCGTCGCCCCGTTACGCAACTGTCCCGAGTCGTCGGAGATTCCGCGTGTCCCCACAGCACCGCGTGGGGTACGGGGGCACCTCGTCGTCGATGCACATCGCAGCGCGTCCGTTGCGGGCGAGGTCGTGGGCTTTCGCGGTCACGTTCTCCGTGGTGAAGACGAGGTCGTCGCCGTCGAGGAGGAACCACACGGGTGCGATATGGGGGCCGCCCGTACGGTGGCCAGCTCGCCGGTGCGGGTACCTTGCGCGATGAACGCCTTCCACTCGTTCTCTGCCATTTTGGTCATGCCGTTCAGCATCCGTCCGCGCCGCACCGGAAGCAATCAGCCGACCCCCTTACCGGCGGAAAACTCCCCGGGCGCGGCTGGAAGCGCCATAAACTGGGTTCTCCGCGGGAGCGACCCGGCGACGGCCGGGATCTGGTGGACGGAGGCGATCAGGTGCTGCTGGGCCGGCACAGGGAGTGCGCAACACTCGACAGGCTGGTCGAAGCCGTGCGAGCGGGGCAGGGTCGCGCGCTCCTGGTGGTTGGCGAACCCGGCGCGGGCAAGACGGCGCTGCTGCAGCACGTGGCCGCACACGCCGCGGAGTGCCGAGTGCTGCGCACGGCCGGGGCGCAGGCCGAGATGGAGCTGCCGTTCGCCGGCCTGCACCAGCTGTGTGTGCCGCTGCTGGACGGGCTCGGTCGCCTGCCGGCCCCGCAGCGTCAGGCGCTGAGCACCGCCTTCGGCTTGGCCGAAGGTCCGGCGCCGGACCGGCTCCTCGTTGGGCTGGCCGTGCTGGGGCTGCTGGCAGAGGCCGGCGCCGAGCGCCCGCTGGTGTGCCTGGTCGACGACGTGCAGTGGCTGGATCGCGCATCGACCCACGCGCTGGCGGTCGCGGCACGCCGTCTGTTCGCGGATTCCGTGGGCCTGGTCTTCGCGACGCGAAACAGGGATTCGAGCACCGCGCTGACGGGGCTTCCCGAACTGCCGGTCCAGGGGTTACCCGCCGGCGAAGCGCGGGCGCTCCTGCTGGCAGCGCTGCCAGGACCAGTGGACGAGCGCGTCGTAGATCAAATCGTGGCGGACACGGGCGGAAATCCCTTGGCGTTGCTCGAGCTGCCGCGGAGCGTTCCGCCGACGCAGCTGGCCGGGGGGTTCGGCCTGCCGGCCAGCCGGGGGTTGCAGGGCGGGATCGAGCTGGGATTCCGTCATCGGGTCGCGCAGCTGCCGGAAGCGTCGCGCCGGCTGCTGCTGGTCGCGGCGGCCGACCCGCTCGGCGACGCCGTCCTGGTGTGGGACGCCGCCGCACGGCTCGGGGTGGGTGCGGACGCGGCGGTCCCGGCCGTGTCAGCCGGGCTCGTCGAGTTCGGCGCGCGGGTCTCCTTCCGGCATCCGCTCGTGCGTTCGGCGGTCTACGACGGCGCCACCGAGCGGCAACGGCGGCGGGCGCACCGAGCGCTGGCCGAGTGCACGGACCCCGCCTCCGATCCGGATCGCAGGGCCTGGCACCGCGCTCGGGCCGTCACCGGGCCGGACGACGAGGTCGCGGCGGAGCTGGAACGGTCGGCGAGCCGCGCGCAGGCGCGTGGCGGACTTCCCGCCACCGCGGCGTTCCTGGCTCGCGCGGTCGAACTCACCCACGACCCGGCGAGACGGGCTGAGCGCGCGCTCGCCTCCGCGCGGGCAGCACTCGCCGCGGGCGCCCCCGAAACGGCGCTTGGCCTGTTGTCGGTGGCGCAAGCCGGACACCTCGGGGACCTGCATCAAGCGAAGGTCAACCTGCTCCGGGCGGAGGTGGCGTTCGCAGTACGCCGCGGGGCGGAAGCGCCGATGCTGCTGCTGAAGACTGCTCAGCAGCTGGAGTCGTTCGACGCGCGCCTGGCGAGGGACACCTACTTGGAAGCGCTGTCCGCGGCCCGGTTCGCGCTGCACCTCGCCGTCGGCGGCGATGTGGTGGAAGTGGCGGAGGCGGCCCGTCGCGCCCCCGCGGCACCGGAACCGCCCGTCCCGGCGGACCTGCTCCTCGACGGCCTCGCCGCGCGTGACACGGGAGAGCTCGCCGCCGGCAGTCACCTCCTGAAGCGGGCACTGCGTGGGTTCTGCGACGAGGCCGACGCCGGCGCGGACGACTTGCGCTGGCTCTGGCTCGCCGGCACGACGGCACCCGATCTGTGGGACTACCGCAGCTGGGAGCGGCTCGCGACCCACCACCTCGAGCAGGCCCGTGCGGCCGGCGCGCTCACCACGCTGCCGCTGGCCGTGACGTCGCGGGTGGCGGTGCACGTGGTCCTGGGCGAGCTGGCCGAGGCGGCTCCGCTGGTGGGCGAGGTCGACGTCCTGGCCGAGGCGATCGGCGTCGGACTCGCGCCCTACGGTGCGGTCATGCTCGCCGCGTGGCAGGGCCGCGCAGAGGAGACCGCAAGGTTGGTCGCCGCCACCCGCGGTGAGGTGCTGGCTCGCGGTGAGGGCGCCGGGGCGCAGATCTACGCGTGGGCGGAGGCGTTGCTGGGCAACAGCCTGGGCCGCTACTCCGACGCGGTGGCCGCGACCGACCTCGTGGAACGCGAGGGGCTGCTGGTCGGCGCGGGTCTGTGGATGATGGCCGAACGCATCGAAGCGACTGTCCGGAACGGGCAGCCGAGGGAGGCCGCCGAGGCGTTGCGGCGGCTTTCCGCGCACACGCGGGTGAGCGGCACAGATTGGGCGCTCGGTATCGAGGCCCGGTGCCGGGCCCTGGTCACCGACGGCTCGGTCGCGGAGGACAACTACCGGGAGGCGATCCAACGCCTTGGCCGGACGCGTGTGCGCGGCGAACTGGCGCGAGCCCACTTGCTGTATGGCGAGTGGCTGCGCCGCGATCGGCGGCGACGAGCAGCCCACGACCAGCTGCGAACCGCACACGAGCTGTTCACGGAGATGGGGATGACCGCATTTGCTCGCCGGGCCGAGCGTGAGCTGCTCCCGGGCGGGCACTTGCCGCGCCGGCCCGTCGCCGAAGGCGGTCACGAGCTCACCGCACAGGAGGCACAGATCGCCTGGCTGGTGCGGGAAGGGCTGTCGAACGCCGAGATCGGGACCCGGCTGTTCCTCAGCCCACGCACGGTGGAATGGCACCTGGGCAAGGTGTTCGGCAAGCTCGGCGTCACATCGCGCAAGCAGCTGCGCGCTCTGCCGCGGCCAGCGGAACCCGGGTGCCTCCCCGGGCCATCCAGGGTGTCACCCGGGTTCGGGCCCGAGCCGCTCGGTCGACTGTGAAGGGATGACCTCAACGCCAGAGCTACGCACGGCGTCGCGGACTCTCGCCCCGGACGCCACCGAGATCACCACGGCACTCGTCGTGATCTCCCGCGACGGGCGCGCGCACCCGATGCAGGAGGCGTTCGTCCGGCACGACGCTTTCCAGTGCGGCTACTGCACACCCGCCCAGATCATGTCGGCCGTGGCGCTGCTCGCCGAACGCCGCGCGAAGACCGACGAGGACATCCGCGAGTTCATGAGCGGGAACCTCTGCCGCTGCGCCGCGTACCCCAACATCGTGGCCGCGATCCGGGAAGTGGCGGACATCGGAGGTACCGATGCGCGCGTTTGAGTACGTCCGGACGTCCGAAGTAGGCGACGCGCTGGCGGCATCGGAGCGCGCCGACGCCGCCTACCTCGCCGACGGCACCACCCAGGTCGACCTGATGAAAGACGGAGTCCTTCTGCAGCAGAGCGCGCGCACTCGGGTGACCCGAGTGCTGCTGCCGGGGGGCGTCGCAGCCATCCGCAAGGAGCCGCTCGGTCTTGATGCGCAGCCACGGCTGCGGCACGAGGTAGCGATTCTGGAGCGGCTGCGCGGTGTCGACGGGGTCGCGCAG
>NZ_JBFAQX010000068.1:0-4725 GCF_040678995.1 Amycolatopsis sp. NPDC049253
CTTAGCGCACACGGTATTACCAACGCAGCACAAATTCCAAACGGCACGCGGAATTTTCCCTTGCTCGGGGAGTGGTTCCGCCTCCCGAGGGACCCTTCCGGGGCCGGGGGAGGTGCCGTTCGGCGTGGGTGAAGAGGCCTGCCGCGGGGGCACGGATTCCCTTTCCGAGCAGGGAATCCGTGCCCCCGACGGGGGCTAGGAGGCCGTGATCGGCGTGGTCACCGGCTTCCAGGAGGGGCGGTCCGATTCGAACTCGGTGATCTCTTCGGCGTGGCGCAGGGTGAGGCCGATGTCGTCGAGCCCTTCGAGCAGCCGCCAGCGCACGTAGTCGTCGATCTGGAACGGCGCGGTGAAGTCCTTGGCCCGCACGGTCTTGGTCTCGAGGTCGACCGTGACCTCCGTGCCGGGCTCGTTCTCGAGCAGCTTCCACAGCAGTTCGACGTCCGACTGTTCGCACTGGGCGGCGACCAGGCCGCCCTTGCCGGAGTTGCCGCGGAAGATGTCGGCGAAGCGGGAGGCGATCACGGCGCGGAAGCCGTAGTCCATGAGCGCCCAGACGGCGTGCTCGCGGGACGAGCCGGTGCCGAAGTCGGGGCCGGCGACGAGGACGCTGCCTCGGTCGAACGGCTCCTGGTTGAGGATGAAGTCGTCCTGGGTGCGCCATGCGGCGAACAGGCCGTCCTCGAAGCCGGAGCGGGTCACGCGCTTGAGGTAGACGGCGGGGATGATCTGGTCAGTGTCCACGTTGGACCTGCGCAGCGGCACCCCGATGCCGGTGTGCTGGGTGAACGGTTCCATGGTGGGAGCTCCTGTCTCGGGAAAGGTCAGACGGTGGCCAGGTCGGCCGGGGACGAGAGCGTCCCCCGCACGGCCGTGGCGGCGGCCACGAGCGGCGACACCAGGTGCGTGCGCCCGCCCTTGCCCTGCCGGCCCTCGAAGTTGCGGTTGGAGGTCGACGCGCTGCGCTCGCCGGGGGCGAGCTGGTCCGGGTTCATGCCCAGGCACATCGAGCAGCCCGCCTGCCGCCACTCGGCGCCGGCCTCGGTGAAGACCTTGTCCAGGCCCTCCTCGATGGCCGCCTGGCGCACGCGCATGGAGCCGGGGACCACGAGCATCCGCACGGACTCGGCGACCTTGCGCCCGCGCAGCACCTCGGCGGCCGCACGCAGGTCCTCGATGCGGCCGTTGGTGCACGAACCGAGGAAGACGGTGTCCACCGCGATCTCGCGCAGCGGCGTGCCCGGGGTCAGGTCCATATAGGACAGGGCCTTCTCGGCCGAGGCGCGCTCGTTCTCGTCGACGATCTGGGCCGGGTCGGGCACCGAGGCGCCCAGCGGCAGGCCCTGGCCCGGGTTGGTGCCCCAGGTCACGAACGGGGTGAGCTCGTCGGCGTCGAGGTGCACCTCGGCGTCGAACTCGGCCCCCTCGTCGGTGCGCAGCTCGCGCCACGCGGCCACGGCGGCGTCCCAGTCGGCGCCCTGCGGCGCGTGCGGACGGCCCTTCAGGTACTCGAACGTCGTCTCGTCCGGCGCGATCATGCCGGCGCGGGCGCCCGCCTCGATCGACATGTTGCACACCGTCATGCGCGCTTCCATCGACAGCGCCTCGATGGCCTTGCCGCGGTACTCGAGGACGTAACCCTGCCCGCCGCCGGTGCCGATCTTGGCGATGACGGCGAGGATGATGTCCTTCGCCGTCACGCCCGGCTTCAGCTCGCCGTCGACGGTGATCGCCATCGTCTTGAACTTGCGCAGCGGCAGCGTCTGGGTGGCGAGCACGTGCTCGACCTCCGAAGTGCCGATGCCGAAGGCCATCGCGCCGAACGCACCGTGGGTGGAGGTGTGACTGTCGCCGCACACCACGGTCGTGCCGGGCTGCGTGAGCCCCAGCTGCGGGCCGATGACGTGCACGATGCCCTGCTCGGCGTCACCCATCGGGTGCAGCCGGATACCGAACTCCTTGCAGTTGCGGCGAAGGGTGTCGACCTGGGTGCGCGACACCGGGTCCGCGATCGGGAGGTCGATGTCGACGGTGGGGACGTTGTGGTCCTCGGTCGCGATGGTGAGGTCGGGGCGGCGCACGGGCCGCCCGGCCAGCCGGAGGCCGTCGAACGCCTGCGGGCTCGTGACTTCGTGCACCAGGTGGAGGTCGATGTAGAGCAGGTCCGGTTCGGCACCTTCGCCTCGGCGCACGAGGTGGCTGTCCCACACCTTCTCCGCCAGCGTGCGAGCCTTGCCGGTCGGGCTGGTCATCTCCGGCTCCTTCCAAGGGGTTGGCCGGGAGCAAGGAACTCGGGCGACGTCCGAAGGCGGGGCGAGCCACGTCACGTGCGCAGCTCGAGTTCGTTTTTCCCAGATTCTGGACTTCCCAAACTTCGGGAAGTTAGTATCGCGTCGTGGGACAGCATAGCGGTATCGGAGTACTGGACAAAGCCGTGGCGGTGCTGCAGGCCGTCGCCGAAGACCCCTGTGGGCTGGCGGAACTCTGCACACGCACGGGACTACCGAGGGCGACGGCGCACCGTCTCGCCGTCGGTCTCGAGGTGCATCGGTTGCTGCGCCGGGGACCGGACGGCCGCTGGCGCCCGGGCACCGCGCTCGCCGAGCTGGCGGGCGGCTCGACCGACCCGTTGCTCGACGCGGCGAGCTCGGTGCTGCCGAAGCTGCGCGACATCACGGGCGAAAGCGTGCAGCTGTACCGGAGGGACGGCGTGCAGCGCGTGTGCGTCTCGACGGCCGAGCCGCCGAGTGGCCTGCGCGACACCGTGCCGGTCGGCTCACGCCTGCCGATGACGGCAGGCTCGGGCGCGAAGGTCCTCGCCGCGTGGTCGGATCCGCACACGCAGCGCACCATTCTCGCCGAAGCCGTGTACGGCGAACGCACTTTGCTGGAAGTGCGCCGCCGCGGCTGGGCGCAGAGCGTCGCCGAACGCGAACCCGGCGTGGCGAGCGTCTCGGCGCCCGTGCGGGATTCGTCGGGCACGGTCGTCGCGGCGGTGTCGGTTTCCGGGCCCATCGAACGCATCGGGCGCAAACCGGGCGCGCGCTGGGCCGCCGATCTGCTCGCCGCGGCGGACGCGCTCCAGGAACGGCTTTGACGCTCCGCCCCCGCTGACTCCCACCACTCTCCATCTTAGGCCGCCTCTCCTCCGGGGGAGGCGGCCTTCTTTGTCGGCTGGGCGCCGAACGGCCGTTCACCAAACGGCTGTTCGGCGCCCGAACCTGTGCCGATCATCTGAGCCGGCTGAGAATCCGGCCGCCGCCTTCACGAGCGCACGACACCCGCCGATGGCACCCTGTCCCCACTTCGCGGCCCGACCGGCCGCGACCCTCCCAGGTGGACGGAGCCCCCATGACCGAACTCACCGACCTGATCCTCGCCGCCCGACGCGCCGGCGGCGCCTCGGACCCGGTAGCCGCGCTGCTGCGGCTGCAGCGGGAGGTCGCCGCGTCCGCCGCCGAGGTCCTCGGCTGGCTGCCCGGCGCCGGCGTCGACGAGCACGTGCTCCACGCCGAACCGACGCTGACGTTGCTTCGGGTCGAGATCGGGCCGCGCACGGAGTACCCGCCGCACGACCACCTCATCCCGGCGTGCATCGCCGTGCTCGAGGGCCGGGAGACCAACACCTTCTACCGCGCGGACGGCTCGGGCCTCACCGGCGTGGGGGAGATCGACACGGCGGCGGGGTCCGTGCTGCCGATGGACGAGCGCGTGATCCATTCGGTGGCCAACCGGACCGCCGACCGGTCCGTGGCGCTGCACGTGTACTTGGGGGATCTCTTCCAGCTGTCGCGGACGATCTGGGACCCGGCCACCGGCACGCCCGGGCCTTACAGCGACGAGCGGTACTTTGCGCTCGCCCGGACCACGGCGCCCGCCTGACGGTCCTGAGTAGACATATCATCTTGCTCCTGACCTGCTGATCCCTGACGGCGCTCCGGCCGGCGCGGGCTGTTCCGCGCTTGTGGCCGGGGCGCTTTTTTCTGTGCTGGCGGACCCTGTCCGGGGTCTCGTGTTCCGTGCCGAGCGGCCGTTGCCTCACTGGGTGAGTCGGGTGCTTCGGTCACTCGGGGGATCGTGCGCGGGCCCGGTACCCATCCCTGGCACGGCTTCGGGTGGCCGAACCGTCGTTCACCGCGGCGCCACCCGCTCGGCCGAGTGGCGCCTGCCCTTGCGTCACACGGAACGCCGGTCCGGGCCCTCGCCGGTCACACTCTTGGCCGAGTCGTCACGCGACCGGACCCGTGCCCGCGCACCTGTTGCCGCTCTTGGGGGTTCTGCTTTGTCGGGTTTCGCGGCCGGCTCCGGGCCGCCCGCCGACTCCTTTGCCGCCCAACGCCCGTCGCCGCCGCGGGGCCGCCGAACCCCGCCGCGGCAGGGGTTCCGACCCTCCCCAGGGGTGCGCTGCCCGCCTTCGCCGGGCCGTCGGGCACCGGATTTCCGACGATCGTCGGGCCGTCGTTCGTCAGTCCGCAAAGGACACTCCCAGGCCCGGGGCAAGATCGCCTTCCGCCACTGGAGAAGCACGGGGTGGCAGTGTTTGCGGGGTCAAAACCGCTGGTAGAGCCCCACTCTGCGCGAACAATCGAACACAAGAGCGAATAAAGTGGCGGATATTCCGACTGTTCCCGAGCTCTTCGAAAGGGCGGACCGCAGACACGCCAACGGAAAAACCGAGGGTCCCGTTTGGACTTCTCCGCGTTATGGGTAATACTATTGAAGAGT
>NZ_JBFAQX010000069.1:0-4170 GCF_040678995.1 Amycolatopsis sp. NPDC049253
GGAACTCACGGGGGTAGGGCTTGGGCACGGTGACATCCTTCCAGGCGAGGCTGAAGCCTCACAGGTGAGGTGTCAACCAGACCCTGGGCAGACCCCACTGCCGCACCTCTCGCACTGGCTTGCGCCCCTTACTGGCAGCCGAAAGTAGCCGCCAACGCACATGCCTGTGGAAAGAGCGGACTGGGCACCCCCGACACGTAGTGACTATATCCACGTACTATGAGCCGATCTTGCGACACGTTTGTGAGGTTCCCCTCGAGGATCGTCGCTGACGCCTCACGGGCGGGGCCGGTGTGGGCTGCACGGCGTTGCGGCTTGAGCAGGGGGAAGCGTCCGCATACCGGGCCGCCGCTGACTCGCAAGCTCAACACCGACCTGATCGCAGAGCACTACGACGACCTGCTCCGTGTGGCAGGGTCGTTGGAGTTCGGGCACGCCAACGCGTCGCTGGCGGGCAGGCTCCTCGGCGTCCGGGCGGCTGAACGCGCTGGCCACGGCGCTGAAGGAGTACGGGCGCTGCGGCCCCGGCGGTACCACGGTGGGGTCGGGCGCTGCCGCGTCGCCGAGCGGCCGCTCGAGGTCCTCACCGCCGAGGGGCTTCCCCGTTGTATCGCTGTTCCACCCGGGCTGCGGCACGCGGCGGCCGGGAGTGTGACTCCAGCCATCAACTGGGCCAAAGCCCTGCCAGACACGCCCAAGCCCCGAGCTTGCGGACGATCACCTTGGTCGGCATCTTCGACCGCCCGATGCAGTCGGCGGATCCCCCCGGCCTCCGCCTCGAGCCCTCGGGTTTTTCGCCCGCCGACAAGGATTCAGCTCTCAGGCGTCGTCGACAACACTCGGTAGCGCCTGGGAGCGATCCCGGTCGTACGTTTGAAAGCGTGGCTGAAGGCGCTCTCCGAGGAGTAGCCGAGCGAGGCGGCAAGCGAACTCACCTGTACGTCCTCCTCGCGCAACGCGCGCATGGCCAGGCGCATGCGCCACTGGTGCAGGTAGGTCAGGGGCGGTACGCCCGCCGTCGACTTGAAACGCGCGGCGAATGTGGTCCGGGACATCGCCGCCGACCGTGCGAGGTCGTCCAGGTGCCAGGGTCGGCCCGGATCTGCGTGCATCAATCGAAGCGCCGGTGCGAGGCGTTCGTCGGCAAGGACCCGGATCCACCCAGGGGGGAGAGCGACGGACTCGGCCAGGTGGCTGCGCAGAACCTCGACGAACAACAGTTGAGCGTATTGCTGCGCGGCGGCGGTGGCACCGGGTCGGAGACTCGCCATTTCCTGGGCGAGCCGGTCGAGCAGCCAGCGCACGGCGGGCGCTTCGGCCCCGCTCGCGCGGATGTGCATCGCGGGCGGAAGGGCGGTGAGCAGCAGGTCTTCGCCGCCCCGGTTGACATCGATGTGGCCACCGAGGACGAGGACCTCTTGATCATCACCGATGCGCACCACAGCACCGGGGTTGTCCTCGAAGAGATCTGTCCTGTCTGTCGGCTCGAGCGCCGGATCGCTGGCGAGCGCGACCACCTGCCGGTCGTTCAACACGGCCACGTCGCCCTCCTCAAGCCGGAGCGGATTCTGCACTCCGTCCGCAGTGAGCCAGCAGGATCCGAGTACGACGGCGATCAGCTTCAAGCGGGCCTGCGGCCAGACGCTCAAACCCCAGGCACCGCCGATCGAGAACCCGCCCGAGATGACGCAGCGTGCGTCGATGTGTGCAAGCGCATCAGACAAGGGGTCAGCAGCCATAGCCGTACTATGGAGCAAGTTATGCGGACTCTCAAGTATTCATAGTCCTAGGTTGCGGTGGCAGGCTGGAGAAAACCTTCGTTAGACGGGGAGAGATTCATGCCCAGCCCACAACAACCGATCGGGTCCGCCTTCGACGCCGCGTCCACCGCCGCCGATGTCGTCCGGGGTATCGACCTGTCCGGGAAGGTCGCCATTGTCACCGGCGGCCACTCCGGCATTGGCCTGGAGACCACACGTGCGCTGTGTTCCGCAGGCGCGACGGTCGTCGTCCCGGTGCGCTCGCCAGAGCGGGCCCGGACCGCTCTCGACGGAATCGACGGCGTCGAGATCGACCGGCTGGATCTGGCAGATCCGGCTTCGGTGGACAGGTTCGCCGAGGGGTTCGTCGCATCCGGACGGCCCGTGCACATGCTCATCAACAACGCCGGGATCCAGGGCGTACCCCTGTCACGTGACGCGCGCGGCTGCGAGGCGCATTTCGCGACGAACCACCTGGGGCATTTCCAGCTCACCACACGGCTTTGGCCCGCCCTGCGCCGGGCCGGCGGTGCACGGGTGGTCAACGTCTCGGCATGGATCAACCGGATTGCACCGCTTGTCTTCGACGACATCCACTTCGAACGGCGCGATTACGACGGCCTGCAGGCCTACGGCCAGTCGAAGACGGCCAACTGCCTTTTCTCGGTGGCGCTGGACGAACACGGCGCGGGCGAGGGTATACGCGCTTTCGCCCTGCACCCGGGCCTCATCGTCGGCACCAACCTCAGCCCCTGGATGACGCAGGAACAACTGCGATCGATGGGCCTCATCGACGAGCACAGCGCACCCGTCATCGACCCGGAGAGCGACCGCAAGACACCGCAGCAGGGAGCGTCGACCACCGTCTGGTGCGCGACCAGCCCGCAACTCGACGACATGGGCGGCGTCTACTGCGAGAACAACGAAGTGTCACCGCTGGTCTCGCCCAGCCCAGAGGATGCCGCCCTGATGACCGGACGGACCCAGACGCCTCCCGGTGTGGTGCAGCACTCCATCGACCCACACGCCGCCGCACGCCTGTGGGAGCTGAGCGAGCAGCTCACCGACACCAAGATCTAGTGCCCCTGCCGGCACCGAGGACACTGTAATTCGCTCACGCCCGGCACGCACATCGCGCCGGCCGGAGGCCCGGGTACCGGGAGGCCTCCGGCCGACCGCGGGTCGGTGGCATGTTGTTCTCGGTGGAGCACGAACCGCGACAGATGGCCGCTCAGGGATTCGGCTCGGTCGTCGACATCTCCTCCGGCGCCGGCCTGCCGGTTAGCCCGGCCAGGCGGATACTCGGTGTCCGAGAGCCGCCGAAACGCGGTCGGCTGGCTGTGCTTGCCCAGCCGAGCTTCGTCGCCAGACCACGTTTGCCCGTTGACGGCGGATGCACCGCGCAGGCGGGGCCACAGAATCACGCCGGTGACGCCGGCAGAAAAGGACTATCCCGATGACTGATCCCGACGTTCCCACGGGCGAAGCAGCCGACAGGCTCGCCATCCGCGACCTGGTCGACGCATGGGCACACTGTGCCGACCGCCGCAAACCGAAAGATCAGGCGGCGCTTCTCGTTCCCGATGGGACCGTGGAGGTTTACCAGGGGGACCTCACGACATCCGAACCGGTCCAACGTCTACGGGGGCACGCTGAACTCGCCGAAGCCTTCGCCGCCCTCGACAACTATGATGTGACCACTCATTTCAACGGGCAGAGCACCATCACCCTCAACGGCGACCGCGCCACCGGCGAAAGCTATTGCCTGGCACACCACCTTTTCCTCGAAAACGGTCAGCGCACCCTGATGGTCATGTCCATTCGATACCTTGACACCTTCGCGCGGTACGAGGGCCGCTGGCTGTTCGAGGAGCGGAAGCTGGTCATCGACTGGACCGACAAGCGGTCATCCGCGGGATAGCGACGGCACGGACCGACTGCGGTCTCACCGCCTATCGCGGATGGGCACAGCACCCCGCCTCGCGCCGTGATATCCCCTTGATCAGCCAGGGCACCGGAAAGTCGCTCGCCTCGCCCAACTTTCCCAGCCAATCACTCCGACGTCAGCGACGTCGCGGTTTGGTCGTCGTGTGTGCGACAGTTTTCACCTGGTGCGCATGGTTTCTGTCACCGCCCAGCGTGCCAATCGCGGCTCGAGGCCGACAGCGGCCGATGACCACGAGGCGCGTCATCAATGCTGCGCGTCTGCATTCCCAGCTGGGTCGGGCGCACGTCGAAGGGCGACTGCCCGCTCGGCGTCGTGGTGCTTGGCGACGGCGAGAACCCCCCACCGTGCGGTTCAGGTCATCTTCGGGGGTCCCGGGCTTTGTGGGCGGGTGGCAGGGGGAGTTCGGCGTGCAGGGTGGTGCCTGCGCCGGGGGCGCTGTGGACCACGAGTCGGCCGCCGAGT
>NZ_JBFAQX010000070.1:0-4085 GCF_040678995.1 Amycolatopsis sp. NPDC049253
CAGACCAAGGCCCACCGCGGCGAGGAGCTGCCGGACAACCTGGCGCACCTGGCCGAGCAGGGTCCGGCCGCGCAGGAAGCCAGCTCGCTGCTCGCGCGCTGACCGCGTTCGCTTCGGGAAGGGCCCGCTCATTTCGAGCGGGCCCTTCGTCGTTCCCGGCCCCCTACGGGCTGTCCCTGGGAAGTCCCCCAGGTCGGGCCGAACGCCGTGACGGATTCCCAAAAATCCGTAAAGTGACCTTGTGGCTTTGGTAACGGATCTCCTGAACTGGCTGCAAGGACTCCCGGAACCGGGCCTTGTCGCCGCGGCCGGCGGGCTCGTGTTCGCCGAGTGCACCATCGGTCTGGGGTTCATCGCCCCCGGCGAGTCGGCGCTGCTCATCGCGGCCACGACGGCGACCACGACCCCGAGGTTCCTCACGCTGTGGGCCGTGGTCACGGTGTGCGCGGCGCTCGGCGACTCCGTCGGCTACGGGCTCGGCCGCCGGTTCGGACCACGGCTGCGCGAGACGAGGCTGATCCGCAAGTACGGCCTCGACGCGTGGGACAAGGCCGCCGGCGTGCTGGAGCGGCGCGGCGCGTGGGCGGTGTTCTTCGCGCGGTTCCTGCCGGTGCTGCGCACGTTGACGCCGGCCGCCGCGGGTGCGTCGCGGCTGCCGTTCCGGAAGTTCCTGCCCGCGACGGCCGCGGGGGCGCTGTGCTGGTCACTCGTGCACATCAGCCTCGGCGCGGCGCTCGGGGAGGCGGCGAAGCAGGTGGAGGGCGCGCTCAGCACGGGCTTCCTCGCGGCGGCCGCCGTGGTCGTCGGGGTGCTGGTGTTCTTCCTGGTACGCCTGAAGAAGCGCAAGGCGCTGGCGCCGGAGAAGACCGAGGAACCCGTCCGCGTCACGGAGTGATTCGGTGCGGCATCACACGTCCGTGACACCTCCGTGAACGCTCACTCTTACTACATTCGGCGGTATGACCCCACTCGATCTCCCCGGACCGGTGGCGTTCGTGCTCGGCGGCGGAGGGAGCCTGGGCGCGCTGCAGGTCGGGATGCTGCGCGCGCTGGACGAAGCCGGTGTGACGCCCGACCTCGTGGTCGGCACGTCGGTGGGTTCGCTCAACGCGGCCGTGCTCGCGTTGCCCGGTACCGACCGGCTCGGGCGGCTGCACGACATCTGGAAGCACATGACGAAGCACGAAGCGTTCCCCGGCGGGGTGTTCAGCCAGGTGCGCACGCTTCGGCACAGCAAGACGAACCTGTTCCCCAACACGGGTCTCACGAAGATCATCGACGACCACCTCGGCCCCGGCCGGCGCTTCGAGGACCTGGAGCTCCCGCTCGGCGTGGTGACCACAGACGTCGACACGGCCGAGCCGGTGCTGTTCCGCACGGGCCCGGTGCGTGAGCCGTTGCTGGCCAGCTGCGCGATTCCGGGGATCTACCCGCCGGTGGACTACGACGGCCGGCTGCTCTACGACGGCGGCCTCGTGGCCAACGTGCCGATGCGCCAGGCGCTGTTGATGGGCGCGAAGTCGTTGGTGGTGCTGGACTGCGCGTTTCCCGGCAAGATGCCCGGTGCGCCGCACACGTTCGCCGAGGTGATGATGTTCACCGCGTTGATCAGCATGCGCAACCAGGCGGCGCTGGAGGCTCCCGCGGCGGCGCGGCGGGCGCCCGTGGTCTACCTGCCCGGGCCGGCGCCCGTGCGGGTCAGTCCGCTGGATTTCACGAAGACGGACCAGCTCGCCGACGAGGCGTATCACTCGGCCCGTGACTACCTCAAAGAACTGGTCGTCGACGGCCCCGGTCTCTACGGCGCACCAGGGCTCGTCACGGCGTGATCCACGCCACTGCGATGCACCTATCCGCTGCGTGGGGCGTCTTCCTGATCGCGTAGTTTTGGAATGGAAGAAGCCTGCCGGCCCGCGATACCCCGCAAAAGAGACAAAATGTTCCCGAAGAAGACTTTCCTTTCGGTTGCCGGAATTCTCGCGGCAACCCTGCTGGTTTCGGCCTGCTCCTCCGGTGGGGACACCGGGGGCAGCGCCGCGCCCGTCACCCCGGGTGGCACGAGTGCGGCCACCGCCGCCACGTCGGCGACGGTGTCGATCGACCCGGCCGACGCCTCCGGGATCAGCCCGACCACCCCGATCGTCGTGAAGGCCGCCAACGGCAAGCTGACCGACGTGACGGTGACCAACTCCAAGGGGAAGTCGGTCGCCGGCAAGCTCGCGACGGACGGCTCGAGCTGGACCAACACCGAGGTGCTCGGCTACGGCGGCACCTACAAGGTCGTCGCGCACGCCCAGGGCGCCGACGGCAAGCAGGTGGAGAAGGACGGTGACGTCACCACGGTGTCGCCGAAGAAGCAGGCGAACGCGAACCTGATCCCGGCGCCGTCGGCCGTGAAGTCGACCGGTGTCGGCGTGGGACAGCCGATCGTGTTCAGCTTCGGCGTCGCGGTGAAGAACAAGGCCGCCGTGGAGAAGGCGCTGTCGGTGCAGTCGTCGCCGAAGCAGGACGGCAGCTGGTACTGGATGGACGACAAGAACGTCCACTACCGGCCGAAGGAGTACTGGCAGCCGAACACCACGCTGACCGTCACGGCGAAGATCTACGGCGTCGACTTCGGCAACGGCGTGTTCGGCGCCGAGGACCGCACCGAGACGTACAAGGTGCACGACTCCTGGATCGCCAAGGCGGACGGCAACAGCGAGCAGATGCAGATCTTCCACAACGGCGCCATGGTGAAGTCCATGCCGATCTCCATGGGCAAGGACTCCACGCCCACCCACCTGGGCGCCCACGTGATCTCGGACAAGCAGGCCAACTACACGATGGACTCCTGCACATACGGCGTCTGCCCGCCCGACCCGAAGGCCTACCGCTCCAACGAGAAGTGGTCCGAACGCATCTCGAACGACGGCGAGTTCGTGCACGAGAACCCGAACAGCGTCGGCCAGCAGGGCAGCTCCAACGTGTCCCACGGCTGCATCAACCTGAACGCCGCCAACGCCGAATGGTTCTTCCAGAACTTCGGCCTCGGCGACGTCGTGGAGGTCACCAACTCGGGCGGCCCGCAGCTCCCGGTGTGGGACCTGTACGGCGACTGGTCCAAGTCCTGGACGGACTGGCAGAAGGGCTCGGCTCTCTGAGCCTTCACTCCGTCCTGGAGTGAGCCTCGCGGGTGATGGACTGGCGGAAGGCGCCGGAGCGATTGTCGCTCCGGCGCCTTTCTCGTGTCCGGGTGTGCCGTGTGGGCTTCGGGCCGGGAATTGTCGCGCGAAGGCCGGCGTGGAGTTACGTTCCCGCCCCTGATTGCCCGGTTGGGTCGATTTGCCCGCCGCCACGCAGCGGGTATCGAATTGGTACTTCGGCGCCTCTCGCGTCAGGGTTGGTGCGTTGGCTTGTGCTGGGATCTTGTTGTGCGGGCTGTGAGGCAGCTGCGTTTTCGGCCTGGTCTGGACCGGCCATCCGGTCCGGGCGGTGCGCACGCGGAGTCGGCGACCGGGTGATGCTTCCGATGAGGTCGAGCCCGGTCGGAGGGCACCGAGGACGGCGACGGGCTCTGTGACGTTGCAGGCCGTCGGGAAGTCGGGGCCGGGCAGACGGGGTGCAGCCGTCGCGGCAGTCCATTCCGGGTACGAGCAGGGCGTGTTCGGTCAGGTGGGGGCGGTGCACTTGTACCTCGAGCTCCGCCAGGCCCTCGACCTTGCGCGGGCGCACCTCGGTGCGGGCGGCCAGGGCGCGCAGACCGCAGCCTCGATAGGCCGGCAGACCTCCTCGGGGTGGATCACCGCGGCGGCGCGGGCGCCGAGGGCACGCTTCACCACCACGGCGTGGATGCCGCCGGCCGCCTCGGTGGCGACGGTGTGGAAGCTGGGTCGTGAGTGCGGGCTGGGGCGGCCGAGCTGGCGGCTGGATGCCGCGGCGCACCGTCAGGGGGCGCTCGATGGAATGGTGGCCCGGGAGTGGTGGGTTGGGTCGGCTGACATCAAAGAAAAAGGTCTGGAAATGCGGTCAGGCCCCGGGAGAACCGCTTGCGCGTTCTCGACCGGGGCCTGACTGTCACGTAAAGTTCGGCGGCGTCCTACTCT
>NZ_JBFAQX010000071.1:0-3986 GCF_040678995.1 Amycolatopsis sp. NPDC049253
CCGCCATGACAGTGAGCAGGACAAAGCGCATGGACAAGTCACAATCCCTTGGTTGAGTGTGCTGGTGGTGGCCGGGACTGCGGGCCAGACGACGGCCCGTAGCCGATCCGCATGGTCCAAGCCGTGAACCCCGAGAACGTGACATTGGCGCGGACGCGGCAACCTTTACAGATCGCTCCTGCGGAACGCCGATCAGCCACGTGTGTCTCGCGAACGATCGTTTCCGAGACGCCTTGCAGCCGGAACGGTCATGCCCTGTCTACGGGGAGAGCAAGACCACGCAGCCACGATCAAGTTCGATCGGCGGCGTTGGACCGGGGCCAGCGCGCACGTCTGGCGCCGGCGGTGTGGTGCGGGGGTGCACGCGCACAGGAATATCGCGGCCGTGTGCGGGGTGCCGGTGTGCTTCGGTGGACTGCCGTGGGTGGTGGTCGCGGAGGTGACGGTAGGCGGCGAGCACGGCCGCGAACTGGTCGCGGTCCGCGTGCGGAGGGTCGGGGTGGCAGTCACGGGCCGCGCGCCGGTAGGCGGTGGTGATCTCGGCGGCGCTGGCGCCGGGGCACAAGCCGAGCACCGTGTACGGATCGGGCAGCGCCGGTGGGTGAGAGGTGTTCATGGCGCGGGCCGAAGCGGACCGGGCGCCGCCGTGGTGAGCCGGCTGAGTTCGGTGTAGTAATCGCGCGCTGCGGTGTGGGCGGTGTCGAGGGTGCGCCGAAGGGTGGCCAGCTCCCGGCAAGCGGCGGCCAGATGTGCGGTGGCCGGTGCGCCCTCGACCTGGCGGAGATGCTCCGGGCGTCGGGTGTGGTGGCCGGTGTGGTCGGCCAGCAGGGCCACCAGATCGGTCAGCTCGCCGGTGAGCTGCGTCAGTTGCCAGCCGACATCCCGCAGCTGCGGCAGGCCGGGCGGCTGGCCCGCGTCGGCCGCGCGGACCACGAGCCGAAGGTCGCGGGCCGTCGCGGCCAAGGTTGTCGCGATCGTGGCCGGTCGGCGTCGAGTGGTGCCCATCGCTTCCCCTCATCCTCCTGCTGTGTTCGACCCAGCGCGGGGCAAACCGGGTCAGGGCCAGGCTTCGCCGTCGTCGATTACCGGTACCTCGCGGTGTTGGTCGGCGACATCAGCCGGATCGGCGTCCAGCGATTCCCCGAGGCCGCGCAGAACCTGCTCGTCGTCGGCAGGGTCGGGCCTGGCCGGGCGCTGCTGGTCGGCGACATCATAGGCCGGGGCTTCGTCGAGCATGACCGGTTCTCCGTTACGTTGATCGAAGACGACGCCGGCCCCGCCCGCAGCGGTCGAGGCCGCGCGGGGCGGGGCCGCGTGTCGGCCGAGCCGGGGTTCGGGGCGCTCAGGCGTTGATCTGCTTGGCCTCGCCCCCACCGCTGATGGCGATCTTGCGTGGCTTGGCCTGCTCGGCGATCGGTACCCGCAGCGTCAGCACGCCCGCGTCGTAGTGTGCTGCGATGTTGTCCGCGTCGAGGGTGTCGCCCAGGAACAGCTGGCGGGAGAACACCCCGCGGGGCCGCTCGGACACCTGCACTTCGACGCCCTCGTCGAAGCCCGGCCTGCGTTCGGCCTTGACGGTGAGCACGTGGCGCTCCACGTCCAGGTCGATGGAATCCGGCGCGACCCCGGGCAGGTCGAACTCCACCACATACTCATTGCCGGACCGGTAAGCGTCCATCGGCATGACCGCCGGGCGCGCCGTGGTGCCGTTGGCACCGAAGAACTGCTGGGTCAGCCGGTCCAGCTCCCGGAACGGGTCAGTCCGCATCAACATGACCTTTCGCCTCCTTTGCTCCTTCCCTTGTGTTCCGCCACCGGCGTGCTGGTGGCCGGCGGCGGCTGGTCAACCTGTATTGCTGCTCAGGTGTGCTCGTCGTACTCCGGCCGCCGCCACCGGTGGCGGCGGCCGGAACCAGTTCGGTAGGAAACGTTGTCCGAGATTGCTGCGTGTGCAGTCACCTCACTGCGGTGCCTGTCCGGGTTGCCGCGCCGCCGGGCCGGGGGCCGCGAAGAATCGCCGCGAGGCGCGGGCCGGGACCGTTGCAGGTCTCTTCGGCCGTGTTGAAGCAAGCATCCCGGCCCGGCGAAAGCACCATGGGCGGGCTCCGGAGGTGTACGGGCCTCACCTGCCTTTCCGAGTCACGGTCGCGTTCGCTGGCCACAGGGCACGCCGGTCGCCGGAGGGGAACGCTGCCGCCGACCGCCTCGCGTCGCCGGCACCACGCCGGGCGACCGGTCACCGGCGGCGGTCGTGCGGGGCATGCGGCTGGGTTGCCGAGGGCCCGTGGATCCGGGCCGCGACCGTGCAGGGGGTGGAGGGAGAACTCCGAAGTTGGCGGTGATGATCGCGTCGAACTCTGCGCGCAGCCAGGCTTCGTCGGCGCAGACCAGCTCGGCGAATCCGCTGGTCACCGCCGTGTGGCGAGTGGTGTCCGGCATCGTCGATCACTCCCCGGCAACATCGTCGTGTTCGACACCAGGTCATGTACCGCCTATCCATTTCTATAGCGCGCACTGCAAGTTGTGTCAAGCATTCGGAGTAGATAATCTGGAGCGGCTGGCGCGCCCTGACAATCGGCGAAGGAGGTGTGCGTGGCTGGTCTGGGTAACCTCGACGACCCGGACTACCCGTCCTTCACCACCGGGCAGGCCGCGAAGATGCTGGGTGTGCAGGAAGCGTTCCTGCGTAGCCTGGACGCCGCGGATCTGGTGCACCCCCAGCGCTCGGACGGCGGCCATCGTCGCTACTCCCGCCGCCAGCTCACCCTCGTGGTCCGGCTGCGCGAACAACTCGATGAAGGCCACAACCTCGCCGCCGCTGCCCGCATTATCGGCCTGCAAGACCAGCTCGCGGATGCCGAAACCACGATCCACGACCTGCGCGCCCAGCTCGACGAGCGCTGACTCGACTCATCGCCGGTTATGCGGCAGTAGCCACGGGGAACGCGGTCCTTTCGTTCAACACGGACTCGGCGTCGGCGAGCACTTCGTCGATCGCGCGGAGCTGGACCTGGGTCCTGCGGACGGCGTCCTCGGCCTCCGCGCGCAGGGCCGCCGCCCGCTGGTGTGCCGTCAGGACGAGGTCGTCGGCTTCCGAGCGGGCCAGCGCGAGCAGTCGGCTCACCCGCGTACCGACCGCGGCCGGATCGGCGGGGGTCTGGCAGAGCCGGTCGAGCTGCCCGCGCAGCGCGGTGATCTCGGTGCGCGCTTGGGCGAGCCGCCCGGCCAGGAGCTCGGCCTGCGACTGCGCGGCGTCGCGATCGAGCGTGAGCAGGTGCAGTTCCTCGTGGAGTTCGGCGAGGCGTTCGTCGACCTGGTCGCGGTCGTAGCCGCGGATCGTGAGTGCGAAGCTTTCGGGCAGGGGCAGCGTGGTCACGGTCGCGCCCTCCCGGTGAGCAGGGCCGTCAGTTCGTTGATACCGCCCGCGTTCCGGAAGCGGGTCGGGTGTGGGGTGCCGAGGGTGTGGTCGTCGGCCAGCACGGCTTCGACGAACCGGACCACCTGCCGGGGCCTCGGTGCGACTGAGCCGCCGAGGTAGCGGACGACGATGAGGTCCTCGCCGGAGTGGGTTTCGATCGCGGCTGCCCAGCCGCGCTCTTCGTCCCACAGCAGCGCGAAATCGCGGCCGGGGTAGGCCGGGTGCTGCTGGTCGAGAGCGACGTAGGCCGACAGCGGCGAGGCGTGATCCACCGTGCACGACTCGAGCCCGATGCCGAGCTCGGCCGTCACGGCCCGCAAGTAGGGCGTCAACGCGGGGGCGGCGGGGTGGCCGGTCGGGATGTCGATCGATGCGGTCACGGGAGCCGGTGTCCTTTCAGGCGTGGGGAGGACCCGGCCGCGCAGGCCTGGCCCTCCGTCGTCGGAAATGTTGTCCGGAACTCGTCAGGAAGTGATCTCCTGACGGCGCGCGGACATTCCGGTGGAGACCGCGATCCGCCGCGGCCGCGCCGTTTCGGCGACCGGGATCCGCACGGTCAGCACACCGG
>NZ_JBFAQX010000072.1:0-3185 GCF_040678995.1 Amycolatopsis sp. NPDC049253
GCCCACAAAGCCCGGGACCCCCGAAGATGACCTGAACCGCACGGTGGGGGGTTCTCGCCGTCGCCAAGCACCACGACGCCGAGCGGGCAGTCGCCGTTCGACGTGCGCCCGACCCAGCTGGGAATGCAGACGCGCAGCATTGATGACGCGCCTCGTGGTCATCGGCCGCTGTCGGCGTCGAGCCCGCGTTCGGCACGCTGGGCGGTGACAGAAACCATGCGTACCAGGTGAAAACTGTCGCGCACACGACGACCAAACCGCGACGTCGCTGACGTCGCATGATGAGGTGGCGTGTCTCGTCGCAAACGCTCACTCGAGGATGCGCCCGAGCTCGCCGTTGGCTCGTCGCTCACGGCGACCTCGGACATTGGTGAAGGAGAAGGCGATCTCGAAGTACCTCGGATCCAGCCCGAGCGGCAGTGGAAGTGTCCGCGCCGCTCAACGACTCGGTCCGTACGAACTCGAATGGCGGAGCAGCATTGGCTGCTGCCCCGCCCCTCAAGATCACTACGCGTTCAGGACGTCATCGCGAAAGCGCGTGAGTGGGACCTCGTGCAGACGGCGCTCTTCTATGAGCGCTTCGGGTGGCATACCGAGGATGAGTATCACCAATGTGCCGACTTCTACGGATTCCATGTGATGTCTTGGGCTGGTTATCCCATGCTCGCCGACTACCGTGAGGTGTCGATGACCCTCTGGCTCTGCGGGAAAGCTGGCCAAGATGCCGGGGCTGCCGACGAGGTGCGGGGGGCCGTTGGGAATGGCGCGAACCGTCGTGACTGGGCGCCTTTTTGGAGTCCGGGGGTGTCCAGAGTCGAGTCGCTGAGGCTTGTTCGATAAAGTCGACGATTGTGGCCGATCGGCCGAATCGGCGGCGTCGACCGGGCGCCCGAGATCGCGGTTGCAATGCCCAATTTCGGCCGGTGGCTCGGACTCATTGAAATATCCGAACCAATCGGCGGGTCGTTCGCTGGGTCGCGCTCATGGCACGGTCGCACTCGGCGGCATCGCCAAGCCGGGCCGGCGAGCGAGCTTCCATGGCGTAGAGATGAGCCGCCGCGCTCGCCGAGCCTGCGTTCGCTGTGCCCATGCGTGCTGAGCGGGCGAGATTGGCAGCTTTTCGATGCCGCCCAAGGAACGCTGCTTGATGGCTCATAGCGTCGAGGATGCTGGCGCCGAGAAGTCGATCGCCCGTCGACTCAGCGATGCGCAGGGCCTGGATGAAGTAGCGCGGGGCCATCCCGTGGATGCCGGCGTTGTAAGACATCCGCGCACCAGGCAGTGTCGCTTGCGCCCAGGCCTTGAACAGGTCCCGTCGGACAGCTTCATTCCGAGCCGTCCCCCCGAGGAGGCCGGCCGGATCTGTTCGAAGAAACTCGATGAGCGCCCGGCGGGCATGTCCTCCACGGTGCTCGCCGTCGAAAAAGCGTCCCGGCTGGCCGCCGCCGCGACTCTGGCCGCGGCCTGAATCCCGAACTTCCGAACCTGGAGCTGTTGCTCTCGACTCCCGCGCCGATCGCTGGAGCTGCCTGGGCAGACTCGGGGGAGCGGCGTGATCGCCGCCGCTGACGGCGATCCTGCACGATCACCTGAAGACCGTCGGCACGGCTTCGGGGCGAGCTGCTGCTGTCCGAGACTGCTCCGGTCGCGGGTGCGGCGTGGACGGACAGCGGCGAGCGCCGCGACCGCCGTCAGCTCAAGGAGCGGGCCAAGGGCGAAGTGCGGCCGGTGCCGTGCCCGCCGCCGCTGACCGCGATGCTGCACCGCCACGTCGAGCAGTACGGCGTCGCCGACGACCGCCGCCTGTTCCGGAGCCTCGACGGCGGTGACGTCGCGGAGTCGACGCTCGCCCGGGTCTGGGACAAGGCTCGCCAAGCAGCGCTGTCCGAGGACGAGTACCGATCGCCGCTGGCGCGTCGGCCGTACGACCTGCGGCACGCGTGTGTGTCGACGTGGCTGGCGGCCGGCGTACAGTCCGCCCAGGCCGCCGCGTGGGCCGGACACTCGGTTGCGGTGCTGCACGAGGTGTACGCCAAGGTGCTCGCAGGGCTGGAGGAGGTATCCCTGGCGAAGATCGCCATGATCCTCAACCTGGCCGAGGATGAATAGACTGCAGCAACGCTCAGTGCGATGACTTGGGTCGCTCCGTTCGGTTGGCCGTCACGGCCCTGGAGTTGATGGGTGTTGAAGCCTCCTGCGGTCTACAGTCTGCCAGCCGCGCCTCGGCGGCGGCCTGCTCTGAGCCCGCTCCGCCCGGCCAAACTCAGCGACACCTTCGACACGATCGCCGACGCCGCGTGGGGCCGTGAACGACCTCAGTTCACGGCCCCACGCAGGGTCAAAGCGCGTCTTGCAGCGCGTTCCTTCTTACTGTTCGGTAGCGTCAGGTCGTTCTGCCCGGACGAGTTCACCCGTCGCTTGCCGGATGAACACCTCAGCTGTTTGACCGAACGACCATGCCAACGCCTCTTCGAGCGTGTCGGCATCGAACATGTCCAGAAATTCACCGTCGGGCTGCTCGGACCAAGCTGCGGTCCACGACCTACGCCAGCCTGGCGGCAGGATAATCACGCACCCAGCTACACGTGCCCGACGGTCAGAACCATCTGGTGGCATGCCGGCGCGTGCCGCACCGGGGCTCAGCGGCGTGCAGGCACCACCCCGTTGCTCTTCTCGGAAGAACCGCTGACGAGGCGCTTCGTGACTGTTCACCGCTGCATCCTACTGCCCGCGGGCCGCGCCCGTCCGGGGTGAAAGTGGAGCTGATCAGTCGCCCGACAGAGGTGTGTCAGGTAAATCATTGGTTTGTGCGCTGTGGAAGCGGTACAGCGGATCACCATCGAGACTGTAGACCACGGGACTCTTGACGATAAGCCAGATATTCGTGTCCGGGTATTGCGGAATATAAAAGCTGAACTGGTTCCACTGAGACTTGCAGGCGCCATTCCCCCAGTAGCTGTTGTATCCGTTTGGCTCCCAGAAAGCTGCTTTGTTCGCTGATACGTCTCCAGCCGTGTAGAAGCCGTGCGTTCCACTTATTTCTGACCCCGATTGGCCGCCACATGTGTCAGATAGCAGGCCTTCAAGTACTAAGAGCGTGTCTCAGTAGGGGTGTGGCTGGTCTTGGTGGATGATCTTGGGTTGTGGATGATCTGTCTCGGCGGCTGGTGCCGGATGAGTTGTGG
>NZ_JBFAQX010000073.1:0-2406 GCF_040678995.1 Amycolatopsis sp. NPDC049253
CGCACCGAACGCCGAGCCGATGTCCACCAAGCCATCATGAGTCTGGCCTGCTCAGTCATCTGCCTACGCAAACTCATTCCGAACTGATCTCTAAGACGGAATATCCTTGGTCGCTGGCATGCCAAGGCTCATCTCTGTGCTGGGCGTGCCGAAGCGCCGCGTGCTGCACCCTCCGCGAACCCATGACCGGTGCTCGCCGTGCCTAACGCTCGAATACCGGTAGCGGAGCCTGGCGATGGGTGAGGGCAGGTAGTACCGGCTGGTCGGAGAGGGATTCGGCGACGGTGAGGCTGTCTTCGTAGACACTGTAGCGGGTGATCAGTCCGTCCAGGATGGTGAGGTGGAGCGCGCACAGGGCCGTGTACGGCTTACCCGTGGCTTTCACCGTCTGCCGGATGTCGCCGAGTACCACTGCCTCCGTTCCATCGATGAGGACGCGGGACACTGTTCCGGCCGATTTTTCGGGGACGTGGAAAGCCGCTATCTCCCGGAAGTGGTCGGCGACGTCGGCGCGGGTGAAGCGAGGACGGATCCACGGCACCGCCGGGTGGCCGCCGCCCGGCCAGTCCAACTGCCAGTCGACCCGCTCGGCGAACAGTTCGGCGATCTCGTCTGGGTCGCCCTCGCCCAGCCGGCGAAGGAACTTCTCCGTCGTGGCACGAGTGCTTGCTTTCGATTCGGTCGGGGTGTCCATGGCGAACTGGTATTCGTGCCGGATCAGCCCGTTCTCGCCGAGAGTGAGAAAGATGCGGCCGGACCAGGCGATGTCCCCTCCGGCCGCGGGGATCATGTGGGTGGTGAAGGTGACCGTGTCGTGGTGGCCGGTCGCGTCGTTTGCGGACCGGAAGACGAATCCGGCGTCCCGCACCAGATCGGTATGAGCTTCGGTGATCCGGGCATCGAGGGCGGCGTGACCGTGGTATCGCGCGGAGTCGGTGGTCTCGACGCCGTCCGGGTCCCACAGTTGAGAGATGGCACGTCGGCGCGCGATCGGGTCGGGCTCATTCCACACTGCGACGTACCGCTCGACGAACTTGTCGATGTCCATGTCCATGGGTGGGACGCTAGTGCGGCTCCACTGACAGCCTGTGTCAGTGGATTGAGGCAGACTTCACCGCATGCGCGCGAGCCGGCTGGTGTCCATCCTCCTGCTCCTGCAGACCCGGGAACGGATGACGGCACAAGAGCTGGCCGATGCGCTGGAGGTGTCTGTACGCACCGTTTACCGCGATGTGGAGTCCCTCAGCGCGGCGGGTGTGCCGCTGTACGGCGAACCGGGTCACGACGGCGGGTATCGGCTGCTCGGAGGTTTCCGTACGCGGCTGACCGGGCTGACCGCCGATGAGGCCGACTCGCTGTTCCTGACCGGGCTGCCCACAGCCGCGGCCGACCTCGGCATGGCCACCGTCGTGGCCGCCGCCCAGCTCAAACTCATGGCCTCGTTGCCCGCCGAACTACGCGACCGGGCCGGCCGGATCGCCGAGCGGTTCCACCTCGACGCCCCCGCGTGGTACCGCGATGGCGACCGCCCGCTGCACCTGAGCGCAGTCGCGGACGCGGTGTGGAAGGGCAGCGCCGTGCGAATGCGCTACCTGCGCTGGGCCGAACCCCGCGAGATCACCCGGACCGTGGAACCGTACGGGCTCGTGCTGAAAGCCGGGCACTGGTATCTCGTGGCGGGTGCCGGCGAGCAAGTCCGCACCTACCGCGTCGCGCGGATCGTGGATCTCCGTGTCCTCGACGAGCACTTCGACCGGCCCAGCGGGTTCGACCTGGCCGGCTACTGGCGCCACTACCTGCAATCCTTCGACGCGCGCCGCTACCAGGACCAGGCGACTCTCCGTCTGTCTCCAAGGATCGTCGACCAGTTGCCACACTTGTGGGACTCCGCCATGATCGACGCGGCGCACCGGACAGCTACTCCCCCAGATCCCGACGGCTGGACTCGGGTGACGATCCCGATCGAGTCCGTTGAACAAGCCCTTACCGAATGCCTCAAACTCGGTGCCGACGCCGAGATCCTCGCCCCGGCCGAACTCCGCGAACACATCGCCGAAACACTCGACGCCTTGATTCGCATCTACCGAAGATCTGTCTGAAGGTGCGGACCATCCAGCACCAGACGACACCCCATACCGGCGAAGTGGACGTACGCGTTTCGCGGCCGGGTGCGGTGTTACGCGCTGCCAGCGCAAGATGGAAGGAACACCGCGAGGCAGTCGGACCTACTACCGCTGCGCTGCACGCACGCTTGTTCCTGGTTCGCCGGCACTCGCTGAGCACCCAAAGAACATCTACTTGCCCGAAGCGGCTGGGGTGTACCAAGGATCTTGGACAGGGCCTCCTGTCTGAGAGGATGGGTGTATGCCCGAGCAGCGTCGGAGATTCAGCGCTCAGTTCAAGGCC
>NZ_JBFAQX010000074.1:0-2197 GCF_040678995.1 Amycolatopsis sp. NPDC049253
GGCAGCAGGTACGGCCACTGGGCCACGCCCCAGCTGAAAATGATGCAGGCCACCGCGACCACGGCGAGCACCCGCGCACCGCGGGCGGCGTCGCGAACCAGCAGTACCAGGGCGCCGAATCCGCTCAGGACACTGAGCACGACCAGTGGCAACGCCCACGAGATCAACCGGTCGAAGACGTACGAGGCCGAGAAACTCAGCACGACGAAGCCAACCACGGCAACCACGGCCGCGACCACGGCGCTCACCACGGCACGGCGGCGAAAGTAGGCCGCCATGCCGGTGTCGCCTTCTCGCCGTGCGTCCCACACCAGGTACACCGCGGCCAGGTACGCCGCCAGCACGACCGCCAGGACACCGGTCACGAGTGATGTCGGGTTCAGCCAGCTGCCGACGGGGTCACCGACCTTACCGCCGGCCGGCACCTGACCCGAGGCGATACCGCCCGCGATCGCACCGAAGCAGAACGGCACGAGCACGGACGAAAGTGCGAATGCGCCACCGAAGACGCGACGGACGCGAACGGTGAGCACAGCCTTGCGGAACGCGAAGCTCGCACCCCGTAACACGATGCCGAGTGCCGCGATGGTCAGCGGGATGAACATCGTCAAGGTGATCGACTGGTACGCCGACGGGAAAGCGGACCACGTGACGACGAAGATGAAAATCAACCAGACGTGGTTGGCCTCCCACACCGGGCCGATCGACCGCTCCACCACGCCCCGTGGTGCGGCACCCCGCTCGGGCCCGCCGGCGGTCAGGTCCCAGAAACCGGCGCCGAAGTCCGCTCCACCGAAGACCGCGTACGTCGCGATCGCGACCAGCAGCACAGCGGCGACAGCCGTACTCACGACTCGGACCCGGCGGTTTTGGCCGGCTCGGGTTCTTTCACCGGCCCGTACGGCCCGTCGAGCTCGGTGAACCCGCCGGCCCGGCGGAAGCGCCTGCTCATCGAGCGAAGCACCAGGATCGTCGTGACACCGAGCGCGAGGTAGAGAACGATCACGGCGATGAAGGTGATCCACACGCCGGTGTTCCCGGTCGCCGCGGCCTCGACCTTCATCAGGTTGTAAACGATCCACGGCTGGCGGCCGACCTCGGTGACCACCCAACCGGCCTCCATCGTGACGACCGCGAGCACCCCCGCGCACGCCGCGGCCCGCAGGAACCATTTACCACGCGGCATGTGCCGGCGGAACAACCAGACCGCGCCGTACCACAGCGACAGCAGGAGCAGCACCGTCCCGAGACCGACCATCACGTCCCAGGCCAGGTGCACGACATTGGCCTCCAGAATCGTCGGCCGCGCGTCGGCCGGCACGGAGTCGAGACCCTGGACGACGGTCGAGCGGCCCGTGCTCGGGTCCGACAACCACGACGCCAGCCCCGGAATCGGGATGCCCCCGGTGACCGTGCCGTCCTCGTTGAGATGACCCAGCAGAGTCTCGGGCACATCCGAACTGGTCGTCGGCACCAGCTCGATCGCGGCGAACTTGACCGGCTGATCGTTGTAGACCCAGCGCGCCAGGCTGTCACCCACACCGATCTGGACCGGTGTCGCCACCGCGGCAACACTGAACGGGATGACGAACCCGAGCTTGTGGTAGCGATCGGTCCGGCCACGCAGCATCCCGACCGCGTACACCGACGCGACCAAAAACCCGCCGACCAGGTAGGCGGCCACGACCATGTGCGCCGCCTGCAGCGGCATCGCGTCGTTGAAAATCACCCCGAGCGGATCCACATCGACGATCTCGCCCCGCGCGTTCGCCGTGAACCCGGACGGAGCGTTCATCCACGCGTTCGCCGCGACCACGGACACCGAGCCGAACACCCCGGCGAGGACGATCGGCACCCCGGTCCAGAAGTGCGTCCACGGTTTCAGCCGCCGCCAGCCGAAGATGTAGATGGCGACAAAAATCGCCTCGGTGAAGAAGAAGATCCCCTCGAACGCGAACGGGACACCGAAGGCCTCACCCCAAGTCCCCATGAAATGCGGCCAGAGCAGACCGAACTCGAAACTCAGCACGGTCCCGGTCACCGCGCCCACCGCGAACGTCACGGCCATGTACTTCGACCAGCGCTGCGCGAGCACCAGCGCGGCCCGGTCGTGATGGCGCACCGCCCGGTAGTTCGCGATCAGGACCATGAACGCCCACGACACCCCGAGCGGCACCAGGATGATGTGGAACCCGAG
>NZ_JBFAQX010000075.1:0-2097 GCF_040678995.1 Amycolatopsis sp. NPDC049253
CGGCCTTGAACTGAGCGCTGAATCTCCGACGCTGCTCGGGCATACACCCATCCTCTCAGACAGGAGGCCCTGTCCAAGATCCTTGGTACACCCCAGAGTGGGTAGCCGCGTCTTTGTAGTGGCTGAGGCGGGCTTGGTGTTGTCGTCGGCGGCGGAAGGGGGAACAGGCCCAGATGTGGTCGGCTGTGTCGGTGACACGCAGGGCGAGTTTGGTGAGCAGGCGCCGGATCTCCGGCAGCGTGAATCCGATCATGCCTGGTTCGGCGGCACTGGTTCCCCTTTTATGGCAAGGGATCGCGACACTGCGAGCCAGGCGTGGGCGAGCATGGACAGGGTGATGTGGGCGTACCACGCTCGCCAGGATCGGACCTGATACTGATCGAGTCCGGCTTCGTTCTTGGCCTGCTGGAAGCACTCCTCGATCCGCCAGCGGGTGCCGGCGATCCAGGCCAGATCCAGCAGCGTCGAGCGACGGGGCCCGTAGCAGACGTAGTAAGCAATCTCGGCCGGATCCGAGAGCGAGCGGCGGGCCAGCAGCCAGTGCCCGCGCCCAGACTGCCAGCCGATCCGGATCGGCACCCGCGCCCAGTCGTACTCCCGCGGCCCGTGGGCACCGGCCCCGACCGACAACCGCCGCCATGACCGGGCAGGCAGGTCTGCGATGAGCTCGTCGGCGCGGGCTTCGCGGCCGCCGGCGGTGACCAGGGTGTCGTTGACCTTGGTGGCCAGCACATGCGCCGCGTCGCAGGCCTCCAGCCACAATCTCAGGTACTTGACCTGCCCATAGGCCTCATCGGCGGTGACCCACGCGAACGGCACCTTCGCGGCGAACGCCCGCGCCAGCATCGCCATGGCCTGGCACGGCTTGGTCTCGAACTCGGTCCCCTGCGGGATCCCCGCCCGCCGGCACCGGGCGGGGGCAGCGATCCACGGCTCGGGCAGATACAACTCCCGGTCGATCAGTGCATGCCCGCCGCCACCGGCATAGGCCAGGAAGGTTCCGATCTGGCAGTTCTCGATCCGCCCCGCAGTTCCCGAATACTGCCGCTGCACCCCCGCCGACATCGTGCCTTTCTTCAGGAACCCGGTGTCATCCACGATCAGCACTCCGCCCGGTTCACCGAGATGCTCGATCACATAGTCCCGCACGTCATCACGGACGCCGTCGATGTCCCAGTCCGCCCACCGCAGCAACCGCTGCATCCCGTCCGGCGAGACTTCACCGGCCTGCTCGGCCAGCGTCCACCCGTTCTTCCGCTCCAACCCCGCGACCAGCCCGGACACATACTCCCGAGCCCGGGCCCGCGGCTCCGACCGCGCGAACCGGCCCCCGATCCGCTCATACACCCGGTCCAGCTGATCCATCACCACATCGACCACCACCAGAATGATCTACCACAACACCACTAACTGCCGTTGCAGTACTAGGCCCATTTCGGTGAACAGCACCGCACGCCAGCCATCTAGCTTCGGCTCGTACGCTCGCAACCAGCCAGGACGCGACTCCGGCTCCTCCCGCGCGGACACTCCGCGCATCGCGGTCAAGGTCCTCGAAGGACGCGCCGCCGGCGAGCACACCGAACGCAACCTCATCCTCGACCTGGCGCTCGCGCTGGCAGAGGACCGCCGCTGCGACATCGTCCGCAAAACCCGCAACGGGCCTCGGCTCCGCCCGTGCCCGCGGCCGCACCGGCGGCCGCCCCCGCGTCGTCGACGCCGACAAACGCCGTATCATCCTCGCTCGGCACGCCGACGGCGTGCCGATGGACCCCTTGGTGGCGTGGGCGATGGTGCGGATGGACTTCCTGCCGTCGTCGTTCGGCACTGTTCGGTCATGCAGACCGCCTCTTTCGCTTCGCTCGACTTCATGCGTGCGATCCAGCTGCTGTGACTGAAACGCAACCAGCGGAGTCAGTCCGCGTCGCTCCCGCAGGTAATACGAGGAAATGCCGCGAGTTTGAGACTGATCATGGGTGACATCGTCGCGAGACAACCGAGTATGCCTAGTACTGCAACGGCAGTTGGTGGTGTTGTGGTAGATCATCCTGGTGGTGGTCGATGTGGTGATGGATCAGCTGGATCGGGTGCATGAGCGGA
>NZ_JBFAQX010000076.1:0-2020 GCF_040678995.1 Amycolatopsis sp. NPDC049253
TGTGTAGTCGTGTTGATGGGTAGGGGAGCGTCCTGCATCCAGGGAAGCGGCCGTGTAAACGAGTCGTGGAGGGTGTGGGAGTGAGAATGCAGGCATGAGTAGCGAATGCAGAGTGAGAAACTCTGCCGCCGGATGACCAAGGGTTCCTGGGCCAGGCTAATCCGCCCAGGGTAAGTCGGGACCTAAGGCGAGGCCGACAGGCGTAGTCGATGGACAACGGGTTGATATTCCCGTACCCGAGCATGTGCGCCCATGACGAGGCGTTTGATACTAACCACCCAAAGCATGTTGGTGAAGCCTTCGGGTGGAGCCGGCGTTGTGGAGCGTGGGACCTGATTTCGTAGTAGTCAAGCGATGGGGTGACGCAGGAAGGTAGCTCCGCCAGGCGATGGTTGTCCTGGTGTAAGCGTGTAGGCCGGAACATAGGTAAATCCGTGTTCCATGTGGCTGAGACGTGATGCGTAGCCGTTTGAGGCGAAGAGGGTGATCCTATGCTGCCGAGAAAAGCCTCTAGTGAGTGCATGCACGGCCCGTACCCCAAACCAACACAGGTGGTCAGGTAGAGAATACCAAGGCGATCGGGTGAACTGTGGTTAAGGAACTCGGCAAAATGCCCCCGTAACTTCGGGAGAAGGGGGGCCAAACACCTTGAGGCCTTTTACAGGCTAGGGGTGGGTGGCCGCAGAGACCAGCGGAAAGCGACTGTTTACTAAAAACACAGGTCCATGCGAAGTCGCAAGACGATGTATATGGACTGACGCCTGCCCGGTGCTGGAACGTTAAGAGGACCGGTTAGCTCTTTCGGGGGCGAAGCTGAGAATTTAAGCGCCAGTAAACGGCGGTGGTAACTATAACCATCCTAAGGTAGCGAAATTCCTTGTCGGGTAAGTTCCGACCTGCACGAATGGCGTAACGACTTTCCGGCTGTCTCAACCACAGGCCCGGCGAAATTGCACTACGAGTAAAGATGCTCGTTACGCGCGGCAGGACGGAAAGACCCCGGGACCTTTACTATAGTTTGGTATTGGTTTTCGGTTCGGCTTGTGTAGGATAGGTGGGAGACTGTGAAGCGGTGACGCTAGTTACTGTGGAGTCGTTGTTGAAATACCACTCTGGTCGAATTGGGAATCTGAACCTCGGGCCATGATCTGGTTCAGGGACAGTGCCTGATGGGTAGTTTAACTGGGGCGGTTGCCTCCTAAAGAGTAACGGAGGCGCCCAAAGGTTCCCTCAGCCTGGTTGGCAATCAGGTGTTGAGTGCAAGTGCACAAGGGAGCTTGACTGTGAGACAGACATGTCGAGCAGGGACGAAAGTCGGGACTAGTGATCCGGCACCACCTGGTGGAAGGGGTGTCGCTCAACGGATAAAAGGTACCCCGGGGATAACAGGCTGATCTTGCCCAAGAGTCCATATCGACGGCATGGTTTGGCACCTCGATGTCGGCTCGTCGCATCCTGGGGCCGGAGTAGGTCCCAAGGGTTGGGCTGTTCGCCCATTAAAGCGGCACGCGAGCTGGGTTTAGAACGTCGTGAGACAGTTCGGTCCCTATCCGCCGCGCGCGTAGGATACTTGAGGAAGGCTGTCCCTAGTACGAGAGGACCGGGACGGACGAACCTCTGGTGTGCCAGTTGTCCCGCCAGGGGCATGGCTGGTTGGCCACGTTCGGAAGGGATAACCGCTGAAGGCATCTAAGCGGGAAGCCTGTTCCAAGATGAGGTATCCCACCCCGTGTGGGTTAAGGCCCCCAAGAGACGATTGGGTTGATAGGCCAGAAATGGAAGCACAGTAATGTGTTGTTGAGTTGACTGGTACTAATAGGCCGAGGACTTGCCTACAAAGATGTTACGCATCCACTCTACGGTTCTGAAACACCACGCTGGTTGCGTGTTGTTTCGCAGTGTTTCGGTGGTTATAGCGCCAGGGAAACGCCCGGTCCCATTCCGAACCCGGAAGCTAAGCCTGGTAGCGCCGATGGTACTGCAACCGAAGGGTTGTGGGAGAGTAGGACGCCGCCGAACT
>NZ_JBFAQX010000077.1:0-1945 GCF_040678995.1 Amycolatopsis sp. NPDC049253
CGCACGTCCGGCAACCCGTACGAGACGGTGGAGCTGCTCAACGCGCTGCAGCGGGAGGGCGTGCTTGCCCCGACCGCCGCCGGGTGGCGGTGGGACGACGCGGCGGCGCGGGCTCGGCTGGGCGAGTCCGAGGTGGGCGAGCTGTTGGCGGCGCGGGTCGCGGCGATGCCGGCGACCTCGCGGGCGCTGATCGAGGCGATGGCGTGCTTGGGCGGGCGGGTCGAGGCAAGCCTGCTGTACACCGCCGCCGCCGTATCGGCGAGCGTGGCGGAGAAGCAGCTGGCGCCCGCGTTGGACGAGGGCGTCCTGGTGGTCGAGCCGGGGCCGCGTGAGTCGGTGCGGTTCCGCCACGATCGGACTCGCGAGGTCGTCCTGAGTGGGCTGGCGCCGGGTCGGCGACGCACCCTGCAGCTGGCGATCGCGCGGCGGCTGGCCGGGGTACCGGAGTTGTTCGCGGTGGCGGCCGAGCAGTACCTGCCGGTGATCGACGCCGTCGTCGATGCGGCGGAGCGCCGGCTGGTGGTGGGGCTGCTGCGCCGCGCCGCCGACCAAGCGGTGTTGATCGGCGAGTACACGCTGGTGAACGCGCTGCTGGTCGCCGCGCTACGGCTGATCGGCCCGGGGGAGACCGCCACACTGATCGAGGTGCACACCGGCCGCCAGGCCGCCCTCTACAGCCTCGGGCGACTGGACGAGGCGGACGCGGAGTACCACACGATCGAGCGGCTGTGTCCCGACGCGATCCGACGTGCCGACGCGACCGCGGTGCAGGTGCGCAGCCTGACCCACCGCAAACGCTTCACCGAGGCGATCGATCTGGGCCTGAAGTCGCTGTACGAGTGCGGCATCGTCATGCCGCCCGCCGACCGGCTCGCCGCCGATCTCGACCACCAGTACGAGTACCTGTACCGGTGGCTGGACACCGACACCGCCGAGGATCTGGTTCGGCCGGAGATCACCGACCCCACGCTGCTCGCCGCGACCCGCCTGATCAACGCGATCCTGCCGGCCGGCTACTTCCTCGCCGACCACGCCACACAGGCGTGGCTGGGCCTGGAAGCGCTCCGGATCTGGCTCGAGCACGGCCCGGGACAAGCCTTGGTCGGCCCCGTGAACTTCGCCGCCTACCAGGCCGTGGCACAGCGCGGCGACAGGGCGGGGTACCGGGCGTTGCGACGGCTCCTGGCGCTGGGCGAAGCCCGCGGCTACGAGCCCGAGACCTCACACGCGCGCCTTTTCTTCGCCATCCTCAGTTGCTGGTTCGAGCCCATCGAGCACGGTGTCCACGCCACTCTGCGTGCCCGCGCGGGGCTGATCGCGGGTGGGGACCTGGCATACCCCGGCTACAGTTACCACTTGATCGTGTACTTGCTGCTGGACTGCGCGCCATCTCTCGACCAGCTTGTCGACCAGGTGGAGGCAGGGCTGGCCTTCCTGCGCCGAACGGGCAACGAACAGACCGGCCAGATGCTCGACGAGCACCGGTGGCTGGCCCGCGTGCTACGCGGCGAAAGCTCCGCCGCGGCTGGTAAGGCGGTTCCCGCCGACCGGTACGCCGACAACCCGCTCGCACTTCTCATCGCGCATCTCAACCGGGCGATCGCCGCCGCCATCTTCGGCGACGCGGCCGACCTGACGCGACACACCGTGGCGGCCATGCCGCTGCTCCCGGCCGCCCAGGGCCAATACGCGACCGCCGTGGCCCGCGTGCTGCGCGGGCTGGCCCTTGCCGAGCAGGCCCGCTCCGCGGACAGTGCGGAGCGCGGCGATCTCCTGGCCGAGCTGCATGAGGTGGTGCGGTGGCTGGTCGGCCGTGTAGCCGATGCGCCGGACAACTTCCTGCATCTGTTGCGGTGGTTGGAGGCCGAGCGGGCCTGGGCGGTGGGGGATGTCCGGGCCGCCGAGCTGGCGTTCGACGCTGCGCGCCGGGAGGTCGCCGGCCGTG
>NZ_JBFAQX010000078.1:0-1768 GCF_040678995.1 Amycolatopsis sp. NPDC049253
GGCGTCAGACACCACCACCCCACACGGAGGTCTTCGTCATGATCAACCCGACGCGCCGCTCATACGTCAACAACGTCCATGGTCACTACAGCTAGGGGCGCTACGGCGATCTGAGGGCTTGTCTGGAGTGACGCCCAGAGCGACGGCGGCCAGCTCTTGCGACCACCCCGGCAGGGGTGCACTCAGGTCCGGCAGGAGTGAGGGCGAGGCCAGTAGCATCGTCGCATGGCAGACGAGGACATCACGTGGCGCGCAACTCGCCTGAAACGGCAGATGGCCGGGGTCGAGCGTGCTTGCGGCCGGCGCGGGCCTGTCGAGGCTCCGTCACCGTGAACACCTCGCGTGGCCAGATCGTCGAACCTCCTGGTCGAGGCGGCCGGGAGTAAACCTGGCCGCGCATGTACAGGCGGCCCGCGTTCATGATCTACGAAGGGCAGCAGATTGGGCCAAGCAGTGGCATTGACTGAGGAAGCTGCGCACGAAGCCCTCGGCGCGGCGTGCGAGAAGGTAGGGCTCGACTCGTCGGGGGCTGAGTTGATTCGGCTGGGCTCCAACGCGGTGTTTCGTCTTGTGACTCCCGTCATTGTGCGGATCACCCGCGACGCGGCAGCTGTGGACGAGGTGGCTACACAGGTCGCGGTCGCGCGCTGGCTGGCGAGTAAGGACTATCCGGCAAACCGTGCGCTAGACGTTGACCAGCCGGTGAACGTTAGCGGGCACGTTGCGACGTTCTGGGAATCAGTCGCGGAAGATGAGCGTTACGCCCCGATCGCAGATGTTGCCCGGGTCATTCGCGACCTGCATAAACTCGATGCCCCCGCAGAACTGCACCTGCCGGACAAGCGCCCGTTTGATGAGCTACAGGAGCGCATGTCTACGCTAGACAATCTAGATCGTGCGGACGCGGACTTCCTGCGATGTCGTATTGGTGACCTTCGTTCACGGTATGAGTCGCTTGAATTCGCCCTGAAGCCGGGTGTCATTCACGGAGACGCCAACGTCGGAAATGTAATCCTGGATCGCGCGGGCAACCCGGTACTCATAGACCTGGATAGTTTCAGTATCGGCCCGCGCGAGTGGGATCTCGTGCAGACGGCGCTCTTCTACGAGCGCTTCGGGTGGCATACTGAGGATGAGTACCGCAAATTTGTCGACGTCTACGGATTCGACGTCATGTCTTGGGCTGGTTATTCTGTGCTCGCCGACTATCGTGAGGTGTCGATGACCCTCTGGCTGTGCGGAAAGGCTGGCCAAGATGCCGGGGCTGCCGACGAGGTGCGGAAACGTGTGGAGGCTATTAGAAATGGCGGGGACCGTCGTGACTGGGCGCCTTTTTAGAGTCTTGGGGTGTCCAGAGTCGAGTCGCTGAGGCTTGCTCGATAAAGTCAACGGTTGTGGCCGATCGGCCAACTCGGGTGAGGCGTGTGCGGAACTCGTCGACGTACGCGCCGCACCGAGCCGATTTCAGAGATTCGCCAATGTGCAAGGCTTGCAACGCGACTTCGCAAGCCTTTTCTGCTTCACCCTGGTCGAGGTAAGAGTCCGCTAGGACCATGGTTGCGAAGAAGTCACTTCGCACGTACCCGCTTGCAGTCGGGCCGAGGGACTGAGCCGCATACGTTGTGGCGTCGACCGGGCGCCCGAGATCACGGTTGCAATGCCCAAGTTCGGCCGCTAGCTGTTGCGGGTCGTGACGTTGGTGTCGGCTGACGGGGTCTGAGGATGGGGACGGGTCTTTCGGCGGCAGGATGAGAAGTGCGACCCACTC
>NZ_JBFAQX010000080.1:0-1499 GCF_040678995.1 Amycolatopsis sp. NPDC049253
GATACGACCGCTACGCCAACCACTTCTGCGCCTTCCTCACCCTCGCCGCCACCCTCACCTGCTACAAGAAACTCACCTACTGAGACATGGTCTAAGCCTGAACCATTGAGATCTCAGGGCCGCCGCGTGCCCGGCCGCTAGTAGCCGGTATTGAGCGCGATCAGCAGCTCCCTGGCCGCATCGAGCACGCCGTCGCCGCCTATGTCGAGCGCAGGCACCAGTACCGCACCGAGCTGGAAGCCATCGTGCGGATCGCATCGGAGTTGGATGTCTCGATCGCGCGCCTGGCGCTGTGGGTCTACAGCCATCTCAAGACCGCGAGCTGACCAGGGAGACAACCCTCTTGCGCCGTACCGCCCTCGCCCTCACCGCTGCCGCCGTGTGCCTCGTGTGCGCCGCGCCGGCCGCTAGCGCCGCCGCCACGACCACGGCCGCGTCCGCGACGTGCAACGGCTTCATGAACGTCGACTACTCCCCCGGCATCCATGACTGGGCGGGCGACACGACGACGCGCGTCGAGACCAACCTGTCGTGCAATACGGCGACCCGGGGGCCTTTGCTCGCCGAGATTTCCCTGAGATGGAAGGAGTTCCGACGTACGGCAACGGGCTATCCGGACGTCCCGCTGGCGTCGGGCCTGAGGGCTGGCCAGCGGGGGACGTGTGGCCACCCGCTCCGCCGGACGATCTTCCCGTGCGGCTATGGAAGGGTTCCTTATCGACGTTTGCGGCAGTTCCAGCCAGCAGGCTGGAATACCCGGCTCCTCCGGCTGGGTGAGCTGCAAACAGCGGACTCCGACTACCTCCATGACGTTCCCCACGACTTGGTGATCAGACCTCCGCGCGTCCGCCCGGCGTGACGCCCCACCTTGCTTTGGCGGGCGCCGCGGTTGCGGCACGCCCGAACTGGCTGGCTGGCTCGCCCTTCTCGTCGACCGTCGGGTGCGTGACCTCGGTTGCCTCGCGCAGTTGAGGTCGTCTCCAAGCAGCTTTGAGCCGGGGAAGAAGGTCGGCAGCACCCGGCCCGGCCAGACAAGCACCCGAAATGTGGACCGCGAATAGACCGCGCGTAGCCGGTCTTTGCCGGTCGCCGTCGCGCGCCACCGGTTGACGCAAGATCGGCCCCTGACTGGGTTGTGCCTGGTCAGGAGCTGATTTGTGCTGGTGGGCCGTGGTGCCCCCGGTGAGATTCGAACTCACACTGGACGGGTTTTGAATCCAGCCCGGAATTGCCCTCTGACCTGCGTATGAGCTGGTGAAGACGGCGCTTTGGGGGCGCATCGGGGGTGGAGGACCCGGCGAGGTGCCCTGACGGCCGTCTTCGGGAGGCACTTCACGCGGCGAGGCGGCGTGAGCGTCCGCTTGAGCCTTGCCGGGGTGACCGCTCCCGCGAGGCTCCGCTAGGTGTAGTGCCCTGTGAGGTTGTTGACCCGGGTGATGGGTGGGTGGCCGTTGAGGGCGGTGTGGGCGCGGTGGTGGTTGTAGTGGTGCAGGAATCCG
>NZ_JBFAQX010000081.1:0-1295 GCF_040678995.1 Amycolatopsis sp. NPDC049253
CTAGTACTGCAACGGCAGTTAGGTGAGTGGGTAGCCGCGTCGTTTGTAGTGGCTGAGGCGGGCTTGGTGTTGTCGTCGGCGGCGGAAGTGAGACCAGGCCCAGATGTGTTCGACGGCGTCGGCGACACGCAACACCAGCTTGGTGAGTAGGCGCCGGATCTCCGGTAGCGTGAATCCGATCATGCCCGCCTTGACGGCGTCGGTTCCCCTTTTGTGACAAGGGATCGTGAGACGGCGAGCCAGGCGTGGGCAAGCATCGACAGCGTGATGTGGGCATACCATGCCCGCCACGACCGAACCTGATACTGATCCAGCCCGGCCTCGTTCTTGGCCTGCTGAAAGCACTCCTCGATCCGCCACCGACTACCGGCGACCCAGGCCAGGTCCAGCAGCGTCGAGCGGCGGGGCCCGTAGCAGACGTAGTAGGCGATCTCCGTCGGATCGGTGATCGAGCGGCGGGCAAGCACCCAGTGGCCTCGCCCGGCCTGCCAGCCGATCCGGATCGGCACCCGCGCCCAGTCGTACTCCCGCGGCCCGTGGGCCCCGGCACCGACTGACAGCCGCCGCCACGACCGGGCCGGCAGGTCCGCGATCAGCTCGTCGGCGCGGGCTTCGCGACCTCCGGTGGTGACCAGGGTGTCGTTGACCTTGGTGGCCAGCACATGCGCGGCATCGTGGGCCTCCAGCCACAACCGCAGGTACTTGACCTGCCCGTATGCCTCATCGGCGGTCACCCACGCGAACGGCACTTTCGCGGCGAACGCCCGTGCCAGCATCGCCATGGCTTGGCGCGGCTTGGTCTCGAACTCGATACCCGCCGGGATCCCCACCCGCCGGCACCGGTCCCGGTCGGCGATCCAGGGCTCGGGCAGATACAGCTCCCGATCGATCAGCGCATGCCCACGAGGCGAGGCATAAGCCAGGAACGTGCCGATCTGGCAGTTCTCGATCCGGCCGGCGGTCCCCGAGTACTGCCGCTGCACCCCGGCCGACATCCTGCCTTTCTTCAGGAACCCGGTGTCGTCCACGATCAACACCCCGCCCGGATCACCGAGATGCTCGACCACGTAGTCGCGCACGTCATCGCGGACGCCGTCGATGTCCCAGTCCGCCCAGCGCAGCAGCCGCTGCATCCCATCCGGCGACACTTCGCCGGCCTGCTCGGCCAGCGTCCAGCCGTTCTTCCGCTCCAAGCCAGCGACCAGCCCGGACACATACTCCCGAGCCCGAGCCCGCGGCTCCGACCGCGCGAACCGGCCCCCGATCCGCTCATGCACCCGATCCAGCTGATCCAT
>NZ_JBFAQX010000082.1:0-1279 GCF_040678995.1 Amycolatopsis sp. NPDC049253
GGAACTCACGGGGGTAGGGCTTGGGCACGGTGACATCCTTCCAGGCGAGGCTGAAGCCTCACAGGTGAGGTGTCAACCAGACCCTGGGCAGACCCGGATGCGTCAAGGGCGTTGCCGAGGTCGGAGTGTGGTTCGTGCCCGGCGGTGCCGAGGTCAGAGGCGCCGAACTCGCCGTCGACGCCGGTGGTCACCTGCTCGAGGGCGCGGCTACCGCAGAAGGTCGTGCCTTCGCCGCTGAAAGTGAAGCCGTAGTTGCAAAGCGTGGACGAGCTGAGGGCCTGTCTCCGGACGCTGCTGCGACGGGCGATCATACCGTTTTTGAACGGAATGCCGACGGCGTGGTTACGCGCTATCAAACTTGGATCAAGAACGATAGGGCCAATGACGGGTGGCAGAAGGGGCCGAGGTTCCGAGGGACGGGAGGCATCCATGCGAACATGAAGCCACCATTGTACTATCCTAAGGGCAACGGGAAGGCCTTCCCGGGAGCCCAAGTTCCTGAAAATATTCCACCGGGGTACCTTTGATGAATGATGAGAAGTCGATACGTGATAGTGCTGCAGTAGGTCAGATTCTGCAGTACTCGTATCCAGAAGTGAATTCTCTCGATCCGGTGTCGTACGTTAGCGAGGTGGGCGATTCCGTACAGGCATTGATATACTCCCGGCTCTTTTGGCCTGAACTATTGGAAATCGAGGGAGCTGTATTTGTGGCCCTCTGGGGAGGTGACTACGATTACATTAATGATCGTATTCGAATCCCTGCGCCGAGCAGTGAATGGGCGCCCTTGTCGTGGACAACGGCTGTCGATAGTTTCAATATTTTTGAAGTTGCCCACATTTTTAGGCAAAATAGAGGTACCGCGGAAATAGTTGACAGAGCTAACCGTGAGCTAGGAATGATCTTGGTTCAGTCGTGGAGTGCCAGGCTAAGCGTCGGCTACCCACACCGCAGGTTTAGTGTGCGGTTCGTAGAAGCCGACGAGGAATTGGATTCTCGCGTCGAAGTGTCCCAGGAGCACCCGTCGCTTGTGACGCCGCGTGGATGGAGCGACGAGCGGCGCGCCATCCTTCCATCCGGTGACGACGGCAATAGCTGATGACAGCGTCAGCGACAGGCGCTACACCTACGACGCCGACGGCAACCTCCTGTTCACCAAGGATCCGACCGGCACCACCCTGACGCTCAACGACCTGGAGCTGTTCCGCGCGACCGGAACCTCGAGCACGGTCGGTACCCGGTTCTACACGTTCAACGGCGCACCCGTCGCCGAGCGCAA
>NZ_JBFAQX010000083.1:0-1259 GCF_040678995.1 Amycolatopsis sp. NPDC049253
TACCAAGGATCTTGGACAGGGCCTCCTGTCTGAGAGGATGGGTGTATGCCCGAGCAGCGTCGGAGATTCAGCGCTCAGTTCAAGGCCGAGGCTGTGCAGATGGTGATCGAGACCGGTAAACCTGTCGCCGAGGTCGCCCGGGATCTCGACATCAACGCCGGCACACTGGCCAACTGGGTCAATGCGTGGCGGTGCGAGAACCCTGGACCTGCGCGACCGGTGAGCCCGTCCGAGCATGCCCGGGTCGCGGAGATGGAAGACGAGATCCGCCGGCTGCGGATGGAAAACGAGTTCCTGAAAAAAGCCGCGGCCTTCTTCGCGCGGACCTCGCAGTAGCCGAGCGCTGCGCGGTCATCGATGCGGAGAAGGCCCACTATCCGATCACCTGGATGTGCCGGTTACTACGGGTGCCGCGGTCGTCGTTTTACGCTTGGAGGCACCGGGTTTCCACCGAGACAGCCACCCAAGCCCGGCGCCGCCTACTCAGGGAACATGTGTCCCGGGTGTTCACCGAGGGACGCGGTGCCTACGGCCGCCGACGGGTCACGGCCCAGCTCAACCGCGAAGGCCACCCGTGCAGCGTCGGGCTGGTCGCCGATCTCATGCGCGAACTCGGGCTGGCCGGCTGCCAGCCCCGGGCATACAAACGCACCACCCTGCCTGGGGAACAACCCGTGCACAGTCCCGATCTGATCGGCCGGGAGTTCACCGCGGACATGCCTGGTCAACGGCTGGTCGGCGACATCACCTACTTGAGAACCAGTGAGGGCTGGCTGTATCTCGCGACCGTGATCGATCTGGCCACCCGGATGGTCGTCGGCTGGCAGCTGGCTGATCACATGCGAACATCGTTGATCACCGACGCCCTGGACATGGCGATCACCCACGGCCATGTCAGCCCGGGCGCGGTGTTCCACTCCGACCGCGGAACGCAGTACACCTCGGCCGAGTTTTTCCGATTCTGCAAGGACAATCAGGTTCGAACCAGTGTCGGGCGAACCGGGGTGTGTTGGGACAACGCGGCGGCCGAGTCGTTCTTCGCATCGCTAAAAACCGAGATGTATCACCGCGAAATGTTCCCGACCCGGGTCCGTGCGCGGTTCGCTGTCGCTGACTACATCGAAGTGTTTTACAACCGGAAACGACTCCACAGCGGCCTCGGCTACCGCACCCCGGTCGAGGCCTACCGTGATCACCTCACCGCGAGCGCGGCCTGAGGCAACCCACCGAGGACCGTCCAAGAACCTTGACACACCCCA
>NZ_JBFAQX010000084.1:0-1242 GCF_040678995.1 Amycolatopsis sp. NPDC049253
CCACGCCGTTGCTGGACACGATCGCGGAGCACAGGTTCGACGCGGTGTTCGGCGGCGGCCGCCGGGACGAGGAACGCGCGCGGGCGAAGGAACGGATTTTCAGTTTGCGGAACGCGTTCGGGCAGTGGGAGCCGCGGCGGCAGCGCCCGGAGTTGTGGAATCTCTACAACGGCCGTCACCGCCCGGGTGAGCAGGTGCGGGTGTTCCCGTTGTCGAACTGGACCGAAGCGGACGTGTGGCACTACATCGCGCGGGAAAAGGTCGAGCTGCCTGCGATCTACTACGCCCACCGGCGTGAGGTGTATCAGCGTGATGGCATGTGGCTGGCCGAAGGCCCGTGGGGCGGTCCGCGGCCGGGTGAGCAGGTGCGGGAGCTGTCGGTGCGTTACCGGACGGTGGGTGACGGGTCGTGCACTGGTGCGATCGAGTCGACGGCGGTGACGGTGGACGAGGTGATCGCGGAGGTGTCGGCGTCGCGGCTGACCGAGCGTGGGGCGACGCGGGCGGATGACCGGATGTCGGAAGCGGCCATGGAAGACCGCAAGCGGGAGGGCTACTTCTGATGAGTTCGCTGCTGAGGCTCGCCACGGCGGGCAGCGTCGATGACGGCAAGTCGACCCTGGTCGGGCGCCTGTTGTATGACACGAAGTCGGTGCTGGCCGATCAGCTCGACGCGGTGACTCGTGCGTCGGTGGACAAGGGGCTGTCCACGCCGGACCTGTCGTTGCTGGTGGACGGGTTGCGCTCGGAGCGGGAGCAGGGCATCACCATCGATGTGGCCTACCGCTACTTCGCCACCCCGCGCCGCTCGTTCGTGCTGGCCGACACTCCGGGGCATGTGCAGTACACGCGTAACACGGTGACCGGTGCGTCGACCGCGCAGCTGGCGGTGTTGCTGGTCGACGCGCGCAAGGGAGTCGTGGAGCAGACCCGCCGCCACGCCGCCGTGCTCGCCCTGCTCGGGGTGCCGCGGCTGGTCTTGGCGGTGAACAAGATCGACCTCGTCGACTACGACGAGGAAACCTTCTCCGTGATCGCCAAGGAATTCAGCGCCCACGCCGAATCCCTGGGCTACACCCACGGCTCCGTCGTCACCATCCCCGTCTCCGCCCTGGAAGGCGACAACGTCGCAGAGCCATCCCCGAACACCCCCTGGTACGACGGCCCGACCCTGCTGGAACACCTCGAAACCGTGCCCGTCGCGCACGGGCACCTCGATGCGGCGTTCCGCTTCCCGGTGCA
>NZ_JBFAQX010000085.1:0-1234 GCF_040678995.1 Amycolatopsis sp. NPDC049253
TGACGTGACCCCGTTGGCTTGGTCCAGGGTGAGTGTGAGTCTTGCGGCCCACGTTGTGGGCGGGAAGGCTCGAACCGATGAGCACCAGGAAACGACATACCCCCGAACAGGTCGTCCGGAAACTGACCCAGGCCGATCAGCTGCTGGCCGAGGGCAAGGACGTCGCGGTCGTGTGCCGGGAGTTGCAGGTCACCGAGGCCACCTACTACCGGTGGCGCAACCAGTTCGGTGGGTTGAAGGCCGACGACGCGAAGCGGTTGAAGGACCTGGAGCGGGAGAACGCCACCCTCAAACGCCTGCTGGCTGACGCGGAGCTGGAGAAGGCGGCGTTGAAAGAGATTGCCAAGGGAAACTTCTGAGCCCGGAACGCCGCCGGGCGGCCGTGCACCACCTCATGCGGGTTCTCGGGGTGAGTGAGCGGTTCGCCTGCCGCGTTACCGGGCAGAACCGGGGAACCCAGCGCCGGCCACGGCAGGCCCAGACGATCGCCGACCCGGACGCCGCACTGCGGACATGGTTACGGGATTACGCGCGGGCGCATCCACGATGGGGCTTCCGCCGGGCCTATCACGACGCCCGTGGTGAGGGCTGGCTGGTCAACCACAAGAAGATCCAGAGACTGTGGCGTCAGGAGGGCTTACGGGTCCCGCAACGCCATCGTCGCAAACGCCTCGGTGTTTCCACTACGGGCCTGGTCCCGGTCGCGGACGCACCGAACAAGGTGTGGGCGGTGGATTTCCAGTTCGACGCCACCACCGATGGCCGACCGGTCAAGATCGTGTCGATCGTGGACGAACACACCCGGGAGTGCCTCGGTGGCCTGGTCGAGCGCTCGATCACCGCCCAGGCACTCATCGAGGAACTGGACCTGCTCACAGTCGAGCGTGGCTATCCGGGCGTCCTGCGCAGCGACAACGGTCCGGAGTTCGCCTGCGCGACCCTGCGTGAGTGGGCTGGCGAACGCGTCGGCCTGGCGTTCATCCCACCCGGCGAGCCCTGGCGCAATGGCTACATCGAGTCGTTCAACGGCCGGCTGCGCGACGAATGCCTCAACATCACCCTGTTCTGGTCACTGACCCAGGCCAGGGTCGTGATCAGCGACTGGAAAGACGAGTACAACCACCATCGCAGGCACTCCAGCCTGGGCTACCAGACCCCAGCCGGTTACGCTGCCGCCTGCACCCACCAATAACCGACTCACACAGAACCTGGGTCAATCAACGGGGTCCCGCCA
>NZ_JBFAQX010000086.1:0-1171 GCF_040678995.1 Amycolatopsis sp. NPDC049253
CCAGGGCGCGTTGGCGGCGTTTGCGGTGGTACTTCGTCTCGATCCAGGACACGATCGCTAGCCTCAGCTCCTCGCGGGTGCGCCACCGTCTTGTGTCGAGAACGTTCTTTTGCAGCAACGAAAAGAACGATTCCATCGCGGCGTTGTCCCCGCAGGCACCGACCCGGCCCATCGACCCGGTCAGCCCATGGCTGCGCAACAGACGCCGGTAGGCTCCCGACCGGAATTGGGCTCCTCGGTCGGAGTGGACCACGACCTCGCGCGGGTCGCGCAGTGCGATCGCGTTGCGCAGCGCGCTGACGGCGAGTGAGGCCCGCATGTGCGAGGCGATGGAGTATCCGACGATCTTGTTGGAGTAGCAGTCCTTGACCGCGCACAAGTACAGCTTGCCCTCACCGGTGGGATGCTCGGTGATATCGGTCAGCCACTTGGTATTCGGCGCGGTGGCAGTGAAGTCGCGGCGGATGAGGTCGTCGTGCACAGGCGGCCTGGCCTTGCGGGAACGTCCTTTCTTCTTGGCGTGCAGCGAGAAGATCTGCTGCATCGAGCAGATCCGCCACACCCGGTTCTCCGAGGCGGTGAAACCCCGGCGGCCGAGTTCGTCGGCGATGAACCGGTACCCGTCGGCCGGGTCGTCGGCGTGGACCTCGAGCGCGGCGTTGATCAGCTGCGCGTCATCCCAATCCCGCTGCGAGAACGGGGCTGCACACCATTGGTAGTAGGCCTGCCGGGACAGGCCGAGCACCCTGCACGTCACCGCGACCGACACCCGCACAGAGGCGCCGGCCGCGGCCAGTTCACGGACGAGCGGGAACGCTATTTTCCCGGCAGATTGCCCTGGGCCAGGTAGGCCGCGGCCTTGCGCAGGACCTCGTTCTCCTGCTCCAGCAGCCGGTTGCGCTTACGCAACTCCCGCAGCTCAGCAGACTCCTCGCGCGTCACTCCGGACCGAGTGCCGTCCTCGACCTCGGCGGCGCGCAGCCAGTTGGCCAGGCACGACTCGGAGATCCCGAAGTCTTTCGCGACCTGCTTCAACGTGGTCTCGCCGCGACGGGCCACAGCGACGACGTCGTCACGGAACTCACGGGGGTAGGGCTTGGGCACGGTGACATCCTTCCAGGCGAGGCTGAAGCCTCACAGGTGAGGTGTCAACCAGACCCTGGGCAGACCC
>NZ_JBFAQX010000087.1:0-1122 GCF_040678995.1 Amycolatopsis sp. NPDC049253
CTAGCTGTTGCGGGTCGTGACGTTGGTGTCGGCTGACGGGGTCTGAGGATGGGGACGGGTCTTTCGGCGGCAGGATGAGAAGTGCGACCCACTCGTCCGTCGAGCAGAAAGACCCGTCCGTGTCTCACCGTAATGCCCCGCTATCTGTCGAAGGCCGCCGCCGGCTCGTCGCGCGCTGCCAGCATCGTCCGATCGCGCACGTCGCGGCCGAGATGGGCATCTCCCGCCAATGCGCCAGCAAGTGGGTCAACCGCTATCGGCTCCACGGCGAGACCGGCCTGCTCGACCGGCCCAGCGTCCCGCACCACCAGCCGAGCGCCACTCCCGCCGAGGTGGTGGCCCGGATCGAGCAGCTGCGCCGGCAGCGCAAGCACTCCGCTCGCCGAATTGCCACCGAACTGACCGGCGAGGGCATCACGATCTCCGCCCGCACCGTCGGGCGGCACCTGCTTGCGCTGGGCCTCAACCGGCGTCGGTTCCTTGATCCCACCGGCGCCACCAACCGACAACCACGGCGGATCATCGCCCGCTGGCCCGGGCACATGGTTCACCTGGACGTGAAGAAGACCGGCCAGATCCCTGACGGCGGCGGCTGGCGGATCCACGGCAAAGGCAGCGACCAGGACCGGATGGTCGCCCGCGGCAAGACCCGCGGCGGCCGGGCCCGCTACACCTACCTGCACTCCGCGATCGACGGCTACTCCCGCCTCGCCTACACCGAAGCCCTCGCCGACGAAACCGCTCGCACCGCGATCGGGTTCGTCCACCGCGCCCGCGCGTTCTTCGCCCGCCACGGCATCACCCACATCCACCGCCTGGTCACCGACAACGGCGCCTGCTACCGCGCCAACGACTTCACCACCGTCCTGCGCGGCGCCCGCCACCAACGGATCACGCCCTACACCCCACGCCACAACGGCAAGATCGAACGCTACAACCGGATCCTGGCCGAGGAATTCCTCTACGCCCGAGCCTGGACCAGCGAGCAGCAACGCACCACAGCCTTAACCGTCTGGAACGTGCACTACAACTACCATCGACCACACACCGCCGCCGGAAACCGGCCCCCGGCCACCCGGCTCCACGCAGGCGTCACCAACGTCAAGGCCTCATACAGCTAGC
>NZ_JBFAQX010000088.1:0-1115 GCF_040678995.1 Amycolatopsis sp. NPDC049253
CCTAGGTGTACTGACCATGGTGGTTGGGTACGGGGCGACACGTGATCGGATGATCTTGGAGTGAGGGAGGGCCTCCGGGTTCGGTGTGGATTGCGACATCTGCACCGGCTGCCAGGAGGCCCTCGTGTCCCACCGTAATGCCCCGTTGTCCGAAACCGGCAGGCTCCGTCTGGCCCGGTGTGTTGTGGACGAGCAATGGCCGCTGCGGCGAGCCGCCGAGCGGTTCCAGGTCGCGGTCACCACTGCGAAACGCTGGGCCGACCGCTACCGCGCCGAGGGCGCCGTCGGCATGACCGACCGCTCCTCGCGGCCCCGGACCTGCCCGCACCGGACACCCACCCGACTCGAGCGGCGGATCATCAAGGTCCGGGTGATCCGCCGGTGGGGACCGGCCCGCATCGCCTATCTGCTCGGGCTGAACCCTTCCACGGTGCACCGCGTCCTGACTCGCTACCGGTGTTCCCGACTGGCTCATCTCGATCGGGTCACCGGCCGGCCGGTCCGCCGTTACGAGCACGACGCGCCCGGCGATCTGGTGCATGTCGACATCAAGAAGCTGGGCAACATCCCGGACGGCGGAGGCCACCGTGTCACCGACCGCGCCACCGGTCTGCAGAACAGGAAAGCCACCACCGCAGCTCGCTACCGCTACGGCAAACCCAAGATCGGCTCCAGCTATTTGCACAACGCCGTGGATGACCATTCCCGGCTGGCTTACAGCGAGATCCTGCATGATGAGACCAAGGAAACCGCTGTCGCGTTCTGGGCACGAGCGCACGCGTTCTTCACCGCCGCCGGGATCACCGTCGCGCGGGTGCTGACCGACAACGGGTCCTGCTACAAGTCTTATCTCTGGCGCGACACGCTGCGCGACGCGCACATCGTCCACAGACGCACGCGCCCCTACCGGCCGCAGACCAACGGGAAGGTCGAGCGGTTCAACCGCACCTTGCTCGAGGAATGGGCCTACGCACGCCCCTACCGCTCAGAACGCGAGCGACGCGACGCCTACCCGGAGTGGTTGCACACCTACAATCACCACCGCGGCCACACCGCACTCGGCGGCAAACCACCCGCCACCCGCGTCCCCAACCTCACAGGACAGAACACCTAGG
>NZ_JBFAQX010000089.1:0-1010 GCF_040678995.1 Amycolatopsis sp. NPDC049253
TCGTTTCCTGGTGCTCATCGGTTCGAGCCTTCCCGCCCACAACGTGGGCCGCAAGACTCACACTCACCCTGGACCAAGCCAACGGGGTCACGTCACTGGATCGTTGAACGACGGCAGCGGCTGGTTGTTCGCCTGAGCTTCGGCTGAAGCGGCAGCGTGCTGTGCTTTTCCTTGCTGAGTGGCTGCTTGCGCCTTGTTCCACTGAGCGATGGCTTCACCAGCTTGTGCTTGGGCCCAGCGGAGCGTCTGCGCGTAGTCGGTCAGCAACGACCCGCCCCGACGCAAGCATCGGAGGCGTCGAACCACTTGTTGGGTTCGTAACTGAACTTGTCGTGGAACGCGGTAGCGGCTGGACCTTCCCAAGCTCCAGTGTCGATCGCCTTGAGTCCGTCAGCGGCCTGGCAGCGCCCGTAGGGCGCCGAGGCAAGACCTCGAATGGTCGAACTCCAGTCGGCTCCCCGATACCTCGCACACCTCATGACGCCTGCAGCGCTGCAGCTACATCGGGATCAATACGGGTGTGACAATCACTCGGAACCGCGACACCGCGACCTGGGCCCGCTCACAATGCCAGGTCACTACCCCCGTGGCTCGATGACGACTTGGTGGCTCCGTTCTTCTGGTGATTGGGCCCCGGTCGACGAGAACGGCATCGTTTCGTGGGCCCGACTGCTCGTGCGGCCGCTTTGTCCTTGATCAGTCCGTACGGTTGCCGGCCTGCGGCCCGGCGGCAAGGGTCGATACGCCCGTTAGTAGTTCTCCCGCAGGTACTCATACGTCTTGTCGAACAACTCACCTGTCACCGGGAGTCCGAAGTTCTTCAGGGCAGATCGCAGTTCCTTGCGAACCTTCTTGTCTCCGGCGTCACTCTTCGTCCATCCGGTATAAGCGACTTCCGGGACAATCGAGTCGATCCTAAGAGCGTGTCTCAGTAGGGGTGTGGCTGGTCTTGGTGGATGATCTTGGGTTGTGGATGATCTGTCTCGGCGGCTGGTGCCGGATGAGTTGTG